>QCSA01000001.1 GCA_003211695.1 Pelagibacteraceae bacterium AG-464-P07
AAATTTAAATTGGATGGATTAGATGTTAATAAGGTAAAATTAACCTTAAGTAACTTACAGTCAGCAAATGAATCTATAAATTTTTATAAAGAAAAATCTGTAAAAAATTATGTAAGATATTTGCAACGTAATTCATGCTTTGTTAGCTATGGTTTATTTAATTATGAATCTGAAGAGGTCATTTTTAGAACGATTAGTGATATTATCTGTAAAATTTCTGACAGTTATTACCCACCAAGAGGAAAAGATGTTAAAAATTTAATCACTAGAATGCAATCAAAAAAATTTAAGAAATCAACGCTTGGTGGGTGTATAATTGAAAAAACTTATAATATCTTAATATTTAGAAAAGAGTTTGGGACTTAGTTTTAAATTATGTGCTTATTTTAAATATTATTATGTTAATTTACCCCTTGTTTAATTTAGAATAAATCTTATTTTAATAGTATAATATGAATATATAGATATTGATTATGAACTTTAAAAATTTGGCGATGTGGGCAATTATAGTTTTCCTAACTATAGGTCTCTATAATATGTTTAAACATCCGCCGAACATTCAGCAAAAAAATAATATATCTTTTTCAGAATTTTTAAACGAAGTTGATAACGGCAGGGTGGCACAGGTTAATATTAAAGGAAATAATATCAGCGGGATACTTTCAGATGGAAAAAATTTTAATACTTATGCTCCAAATGATCCTAACTTAGTAGAAAAATTATCTAATAAAGGAGTCGGTATAACTGCCACTCCAATAGAAGATAAAATGCCATCATTACTTGGAGTGCTTTTGTCTTGGTTTCCCATGTTGCTTTTAATTGGTGTTTGGATATTTTTCATGCGTCAAATGCAAGGGGGTAGAGGTGGTGCGATGGGTTTTGGTAGATCCAAAGCAAAATTAATGAATGAATTAAAAGGGAAAATAACTTTTAACGATGTTGCAGGCATTGATGAAGCAAAAGAAGAAGTAGAAGAAGTAGTTGAATTTTTAAGAGATCCAAAAAAATTTAGAAGACTTGGCGGAAAAATACCTAAGGGAGTACTCGTGATAGGACCTCCGGGAACAGGAAAAACATTGTTGGCGAGAGCGATTGCTGGGGAAGCGGATGTACCTTTTTTTACAATATCCGGATCAGATTTTGTTGAAATGTTCGTTGGAGTTGGTGCCTCAAGAGTAAGAGATATGTTTGAACAAGGTAAAAAAAATGCACCATGTATAATTTTTATTGATGAAATAGATGCCGTTGGAAGAAGCAGAGGTGCGGGATTAGGTGGTGGAAATGACGAAAGAGAACAAACTCTTAATCAGATACTGGTAGAAATGGATGGTTTTGAAACAAATGAAGGTGTAATTATAATTGCAGCAACTAACAGACCTGATGTTTTAGATCCAGCTCTGATAAGAGCTGGTCGATTTGATAGACAAGTAGTTGTTCCATTACCCGATATACTCGGAAGAGAAAAAATTCTAAAAGTACATGCTAAACTAATTTCATTAGGACCTGATGTAAAATTAAGAACAATAGCTAGAGGAACTCCAGGATTTTCAGGAGCTGATTTAGCAAATTTAATTAATGAGTCTGCATTATTAGCTGCAAGAAAAAATAAAAGATTTGTTACAATACAAGAAATTGAAGAATCAAAAGATAAAGTAATGATGGGTACTGAAAGAAGATCAATGGTTATGACTGAAGAAGACAAAAAATTAACAGCCTATCACGAAGGTGGACATGCTATTGTTGCTTTAAATGAAAAAGCATCGGATCCTATACATAAAGCTACGATTATACCTAGGGGAAGAGCTTTGGGAATTGTTTGGACTCTACCTGAAAGAGACAAATACTCTCACTCAAGGGAATATTTAGAAGCAAATATATCAAAAGCAATGGGGGGAAGGATTGCTGAAGAATTAATTTTTGGTCACGAAAAAGTTACTTCTGGTGCATCTTCAGATATTCAAATGGCCACTAAACTAGCAAAAGATATGGTGACAAGATTTGGAATGAGTGACGAACTTGGACCTCTAACTTATGGAGAAAATGAAGATGAGGTTTTTCTTGGAAGATCTATAACAAGGCATCAACATATGTCCGAAGAAACCGCAAAAAAGGTTGATTTAGAAATTAAAAAAATAGTAGAAGCAGGGTACAAAAAGGCAAAAAAAATATTAACGGAAAAAATAGATGATTTGCATAAATTAGCTAAAGCTTTAATGTTATACGAGACGTTAACTGGTGATGAAATTAATGATTTAATATTCAATAATAAATCTCCAAAAAATAAAGAAGATCTCAAAGTAGAGGAACAAAACAAATCTTCTGCATTAGGTTCTTTGGGTTTAAAACCTAAGCCTGCGCATTAAGTGTTCATAGATGAGAAAATATTACACAAGAGCGTGTAATTTTTACTATGGAGAAACAGCAAAAGATTTAATTTTAGACAAAAAAGCCTTACCTTTAAATTCTAGAAAAGACTTAGCTTTTGATCAAATAGAAATTTTTCAAAGAAAAACAAATCAAATTACTAAAAGTAATTTTTACTCAATTGCAGAAATTAAAAATTTTGATGGTCAAATGTTACTTGAAGTAAATGAGGATATAAAAAATATAACCTTGGAAAAGCAAAGTATATTGGGTTTAAAATTTGATATACCTCAAATAATGGGAGCACTCAACATAACACCAGATAGTTTTTCTGATGGAGGATTATTTTTTGAAGAAACAAAGGCATATGACCAAGCTAAGTTAATGGTTGATAGCGGAGCTACAATTATAGATATTGGAGGAGAGTCAACCAGACCAGGATCGACAACCATTGATGCAAAAGAAGAATGGAAAAGAGTAGAAAACACTATTATTAAATTTAAAAAAAATTATCCAAAAGTTCTTTTATCTTTAGATACAAGAAAATCTTATGTTATGAACAAGGGTATTCAAAATGGAGTTGATATTATCAATGATGTATCGGGTTTAAATTTTGACAATAAATCGTTTAATCTTCTTAATTCAAAAAGAATTCCTTTTATTTTACATCATATGCAAGGATCTCCTAATACAATGCAGGACAACCCAACTTATGTGGATGTTTTATTGGATATTTTTGATTTTTTTGAAGAAAAAGTTAATTTTTGTTTAAAACATAATTATAAAAAAGAATTGATTGTTCTAGATCCCGGAATTGGATTTGGAAAAAATTTGGATCATAATTTAAGACTAATTTCTAAAATTTCAATTTTTCATAGTTTGGGATGTCCAATTCTAATAGGGACTTCCAGAAAAAGATTTATAGAACATATTGTAACAAAATTTGATACACATGATCGAACAGGAGGCACATTGGCATCAGTGTTGCATGGACTTTCTCAGGGAGTTCAGTTATTCAGAGTTCACAATGTTAAAGAAATTAATCAAGGGATATTAGTTTTTGATAAAATTTTAAAAACCAATTAATTCATGGAAAATAAATACTTTGGAACAGACGGTATTAGAGGAACTGTTAATCAGAAAAATATTACTGGAGATAAATTTTTTAGATTCGGTATCGCTGCCGGAGCGTATTTTAAAACAAAAAAAAACAGAAAAGCAGTAATTGCAAAAGACACAAGATTGTCGGGTTATATGTTAGAACCAGCTTTAGTTTCAGGTTTAGTTTCAACTGGAATAAATGTTTTTCTTTTAGGCCCACTTCCATCGAATGGTTTAGCAATGCTTACAAAATCTATGCGTGCAGATTTAGGTATCATGATAACTGCATCTCACAATCTACATATTGATAATGGTATAAAATTATTTGGACCAGATGGGTTAAAATTGTCAGGTAAAATGGAAAAACATATTGAGAAATTGATTGAAAAAAAAATACAAAATTATCTTGTTGAACCAACCGAGCTTGGTAGAGCAAAAAGGCTAGAAGATGCTAATGCAAGATATGTTGAAATTCTAAAAAGTAATTTTCCAAGGAATTTTAATCTAGAAGGTATTAAAATTGTTATAGATTGCGCCAACGGAGCTGGATATAAGGCTGGTCCAGCGATTCTTACTGAACTTGGCGCTAAAGTAATCTCTTTTGGAATTTCACCTAATGGACTTAATGTAAACAAAGATTGTGGATCAACATTTCCTCAATTAATGCAAAAGGCTGTTTTAAAACACAAGGCAGATATCGGTATAGCTTTGGATGGTGACGCTGACAGGCTGATTATTTGTGATGAAAAAGGCACTTTAGTTGATGGTGACCAAATTTTAGCTTTGATTGCAAAAAGGTGGAAGGATATAAAAATGTTAAACGGAGGTGTGGTTGCTACACATATGTCCAACATTGGATTGGAAAATTTTTTTAAAAAACATCATATAAATTTTATAAGGACGAAAGTTGGAGACAAATATGTTAAAGAAAAAATGAAATCTACTGGTTATAATCTAGGTGGTGAACAATCAGGGCACATAATCCTTGGTGATATGGCAACAACGGGGGATGGAATATTGGTATCTTTAGAAGTATTATATATATTAAAAAAACATAAACAAAAACCGAGTAAAATATTAAATGTTTTTAAACCAGTTCCACAAATTTTAAAAAATATCAAAGTTAAAAATCAAAAAATTATAAATAATACCAAAATTAAAAATGCGATTTTGGAAGCTGAAAAAAATATTTCAAAAATTGGAAGAATATTGGTACGCAAATCGGGCACTGAACCAATTATACGAGTGATGGGTGAATCGCATAATTATCAGAGCCTTAAAAAAAATATAAATATTATAACAACAGCTATTAAAAAATATTCATAGGAATTAATTTGTATCCACAATCTAAAGTTTTAATTATTGCCGGCTCTGACTCGGGAGGAGGAGCGGGCATTCAAGCAGATATAAAGACAGTTACATTACTCGGTAGCTATGCAATGACAGCAGTAACTGCAGTAACAGCGCAAAATACTATGGGTGTAAAAAAAATTACACCGATTCCAAAAAAAAACGTTCAAAAACAAATAACGATGATTTTAGATGATATTGGAGCTGATGCGGTAAAAATTGGAATGTTGCATAACGTGAATATAATTAAATGTGTTCATCATATTTTAAAAAAATATAATTTAAAAAATATTGTTGTAGATCCAGTTATGGTTGCAAAAGGTGGTGCAAGATTAATAAATAATAATTCAATTACTTATTTAAAAAAGCTGTTATTACCTTTGGCAAAACTTATTACACCTAATATACCCGAAGCAGAAGTATTGAGCGGTTGTTCAATTTCAAATAAAGAAGATATGATCCAAGCTGCAAAAAAAATTCTAAACATAGGACCAAAAAATGTGTTATTAAAAGGCGGGCATCTAAGAAGTAAAATGATTTTTGATATTCTGGCCACAAAGAAAGAAATAAAGGTTTTTCCAAAAAGAAAAATTAGAACAAAAAATACTCATGGTACTGGTTGTACATTATCCTCGGCTTTAGCAACGTGTTTATCTCAAAAAAAAAGTATTCTTAAATCATGTGAAATTTCTCTAAAATATGTGGATAGGGCAATAACTTATGCCCCAGGTTATGGTAAAGGTTTTGGACCTTTAAATCACTTAGTACTATTTAACTCAAAAAATACCAATGTCTAATGTAGCTGTTATAGGTGCCCAGTGGGGAGACGAAGGTAAGGGAAAAATTGTTGACTGGCTTTCGGAAAAAGCGGACGTTGTAGTAAGATTTCAAGGTGGTCATAACGCTGGTCATACACTCGTAGTAAATAATATTACATATAAGCTAAAACTTTTACCCTCAGGGATAGTTAGAAAAAATAAAATTTCTATTATTGGCAATGGCGTAGTTATTGATCCTTGGGCCTTGTTAGATGAAATTGAGCAAATGAAAAATTTAGGAATAAAAATTAATGATAAAAACTTATTTATTGCTGAGAATGCTACGTTAATTTTACCATTTCATAAAGAGTTAGACGGAATAAGAGAAGACTCAAAAAATACAGATAAGATAGGTACTACAAGAAGAGGAATAGGGCCAGCCTATGAAGATAAAGTTGGAAGAAGAGGAATTAGAGTTATGGATTTAGCTAATGAGAAAAATTTGTCAAAAAAAATTGATACTATTTTGTTTCATCACAATTCAATAAGAAAAGGATTAGGAAAAAAGGCGGTAGACAAAGATTCTCTAATGAAAGAACTCATTAAAATTTCACCTACAATTTTGAAATTTTCCAAACCGGTGTGGAAAAAAATAGAAGAATTAAAAAAAAAAAATAAAACTATTCTTTTTGAAGGTGCTCAAGGTATTTTATTGGACGTTGATCATGGTACATATCCTTACGTAACTTCATCCAATACTGTTGCAGGTGCATCATTGGTTGGTTCTGGATGCGGACCTGATACTATTAACTATATTCTTGGGATTGTTAAGGCTTACACCACCAGAGTAGGTGAAGGTCCATTTCCAACAGAATTAAAAGATGAAATAGGAAAAAAAATTGGTGAAAGAGGAAAAGAATTTGGGACGGTTACTAATAGAAAGAGAAGATGTGGTTGGTTAGACGCCGTACTTGTTAAGCAATCTTGCATTATATCCGGAATTAATGGAATAGCTTTAACAAAGATAGATGTGTTAGATGAATTTAAAGAGTTGTATATATGCGTTGCTTACGCACTTCGTGGAAAAGAAATTGATTATTTTCCAAGTGCACTACAGGATCAGATTGAGGTAAAACCAATTTACAAACGAATGAATGGTTGGCTAAAAAATACAAAAGGTATAAAGAAGTGGGATGATCTTCCCAGAAATACTCAAAAATATATTTCGTTTATTAAAGATTTTTGCGATGTTAAAATATCTAGTATTTCTACAAGTCCACGTAGAGAAGATTCAATTTTAATTGAAGATCCGTTTAAGCACTAACTAGCGGGTAGTAAATTTTTTGATTTAGCAGCATTCAACATGCACTTTTGAAGTTTGTCAAAAGCTTTGTTTTCTATTTGTCTGATTCTTTCTCTGCTGATTTTGTATTTTTTACTTAGCTCATCCAAAGTAATCGGTTCATCATTAAGTCTTCTTGCATAAAGAATTTCTTTTTCTCTATCATTTAAAATGTGTATTGACTCTTCGAACAAATTTTTTCTTTGTTTAAATTCTTGTTTTTGAGAAACTTTCAATTCTTGATCCATGGATTTGTCAACTAACCAGTCTTGCCATTGATTTCCATCTTCTCCTATTAAATCATTTAGTGATTTTTCTTGGCCAGAGAGTCTTCTGTTCATTGATACCACTTCCTCTTCACTAACATTGAGACGATCAGCAATTTCATTTACATGTTCTTTTTTTAAATCACCTTCAGATCTTGGAGCTATTTTATTTTTTAATTTTTTTAAATTAAAAAAAAGTTTTTTTTGGGCCGACGTTGTACCTATTTTAACTAAACTCCATGTTCTTAAAATATATTCTTGCATAGATGCTTTAATCCACCACATAGCATAAGTTGCAAGTCTAAATCCTTTTTCAGGATCAAATTTTTTTACTGCATGCATTAATCCTATATTGCCTTCTGATACTAATTCACCTACCGGTAAACCATAACCTCGATATCCCATAGCAATTTTTGCAACTAGCCTTAAATGACTGGTTACAAGTTTTTCTGCAGATTTTAAATCACCTCTGTCCCTCCAGCTTTTTGCTAACATATATTCTTCCTTAGCTTCAAGCATTGGAAATTTTTTAATTCGAACAAGGTAATTAGATAAGCCTCCTTCACCGGATAAGCCTGGTAAGTTATTGTTTGTTGTTTTAATAGTCATAATTAAGTTAAGTACTATTTAATAAATTATTTGTCAAAAACAAGGCGTATTATTTGCTAAGATTTCTTAGTTTTTTCACTAATTTTAATAAATCTATCGGCAATGTAATTTCAAAATGAACCTTTTTGTAGCTTAATGGATGGACAAATTCAAGAGATTTTGCGTGTAAAAATTGTCTATCAATATTTTTTATCATTGAATTTAATTCTATGTCTATCTTTTTAAAAATTTTTTTTTTTTTTTGATACAGTTTATCTCCAACTATTGGGCTGCCTTTATAAGTCATGTGAACTCTAATTTGATGAGTTCTTCCGGTGTCTAATTTACATTCAATTAAACTCAAGGTTGGGATTTTATTATTTTGAAAAATTTCTAACGTTTTATAATTTGTTACAGCTGATTTCCCTTTTATAAAACTTGCTTCCATTAATTGTCTATTTCTATTGCTTCGAGTAATATAGCTTTTAATAGTTCCTTTTTGAGGTCTTAATGTTCCCCATACTAATGCTTCATATTTTCTGTTTATTGTATGATTGTTAAATTGTTTTGAAAGATTAATATGAGCATTATCATTTTTTGCAACAACTAAGAGTCCACTTGTACCTTTGTCTAATCTATGAACAATGCCTGGTCTCAACTCTCCACCGATCGTTGACAAACTTCCTTTGCAATAATTTATAAGTGCATTAACTAAGGTATTGTCTGTATTGCCAGCTCCAGGGTGTACCACAAGACCAGCTGGTTTATTGATTATAATTATATCATTGTCTTCAAAGATAATTTCTAAATCATAATCATATGGTTTGATAAGAGTTTTTTTTGGTGGAGGAATTTCAATTGTAATATTATCTTTTAAACTGATTTTTTTTGATGGTTCAAAATTAATTTTATCGTTAACTTTTGCAGAACCATCTAGAATTAAATTCTTTATCCTAGTTCGACTCATATCAGTTATTTTAGAACTGATAAAAATATCCAAACGTTTATTTGAATCTTGATCATCTACAAATAATTTAATAATTTTTTTCATTTTTAATTTATAATATCCTAAATATAATGCGCTTGTAGCCCAATTGGATATAGAATCTAACTTCGAGATCAAAAGTAGGAATATAATTTTATCCAATGCTCTATAATGAGCAATTAGGACATAAGATTTGGTAGCAAAGATAATCTTGACGTAATTATATATGTGCAGTATTTATCAAAATAATACTGTTAGTATGGTGGGGAATAATGTGAAAATCATTAGCTGTTCTCGCAACGGTAATAAGAATAAGTCTTAAGCCCGAGTACCACCCAGTATAGCCCGCTGTCGAATGAAGACCGAGAAAAGTCTAGTTCTACAATGGAAAATTAGCAGTGGCATTCAGTTAGTATAAAATTTTTTAAAGTTAAAACTTTAAAAAATCGATGATTATAAAATGTTAATAATGCTAAGAATAATTACTTTTTTATTAATTTCCGTATTTTTGTTTAACAAATTATACGCTGACGATATTCCCGTTATAGTAATAGCCCCTGGAAAATCTATTCAATCTTACAATACCGTTGGCAGCTCTGTTTCAGTAATAGATGGCGATACTATTGAAGGTTCACAGGATTCTTTTTTAGCAGATGTTTTAAACAATAACACAACAAGCATGAATCTTTTTCAAATGGGTGGCCAGGGAACAAATACTGGAATTCAAATAAGAGGTTTTGAAAAAAGATATGCAACAATTTATATCGATGGGATTAAAATGAACGATCCCTCAACTACTGATAATAGTTTTTATGCCCAGGATATTATCAAACATTCTATTGATAGAGTTGAAATATTAAAGGGATCTCAAAGTTCACTTTATGGAGCCAATGCTATTGGAGGAACAATAAATATTTTCACAAAAAAAGGAAGAGAAGGAAAGCATTCAAACATCGAAGTGTCCGCAGGAAATAATAATACCAAAAGTATATTTTATTCTATGGATGGCGCAGATGACAAAATAGACTATTACATAGGATTGAATAAATTTGAGACAGACGGAATCTCTGCAATGAATGATAATGATGAAAAAGATAGCTATAGAAATGATGGTATAAATGCAAATCTTGGATATAAAATTTCAAATAATCTTAAAGTGGAAAATTCATTAAGATATTTTGATAGTTTTCTAAATTATGATGAAGTAAATAATACTCGAACAGATCTTAACAACAGCACTGACAACACAGAACTTCATTATAGTCTGAGATTTATTAACGAAAAAAATAAATTTAAAAATACTGTTATTTATAACAAATCTTATATTGAACGTAATACCACAGGTTATCTTGCAGATACCGGAACTGGAAACAGCGGATATGAAACTTATTATGGATACCGAGATGCTATAAATTTTTTAGGAGAATATAATTTTAATTTAGACAACAGAATAGTTTATGGCTTGGATAATGAATTTGATGCCGCTAAATATCCTGATGGAGCGAACAATAAATTATATAGTGATGAAGCAATTTATTCTCAATTTTTAGATTATCAATTTAGACCTTTGGAGAAATTATATGCAACTATTGGAATTAGACAAGATACACATACTACAGTAAGTAGGAGTGAAACAACCCACAAAGCAACAATTGCATACCAATTAGATAATAATTCTAAGATAAGAGCTTCTTACGGAACAGGAGTTAGATTTCCCTCTTTATATGACTACTTTTATGGAGATGTGATTTTACATAAAGAAGATCTTAAAGCTGAGAAAGGAGAAAGTTTTGACATTGGATATGAAACTTATTTAGATAAACTTAATCTTGGTTTGAATATATCTTTATTTAAACTTAAACAAACAGATCCAATTGTGGGCCAAGCTCGAACTAGTTGGAAGCAAATGAATGCAAGTGGAACAAATGAATCTGAGGGTATTGAATTTTCTACCAATTGGAAACCCGAAGATGTTATAAATATTGGTTTCAATTATACATTCACAGATAGTTTTGATTCAGCAACTTGTGAAAATCCGGGTAAAGCATCCTATGAATGCTTTCATGAAGGTACGCAAGTTGATCAAGCCAAGGTTAGAGTTCCAAAACATGCCTTTAATGCATCAATAAATTATGATTCTAGTAAAAATTTAAAACATTCACTTTTAGTGAAATATTCAGGTGAAAGAAGAGATGTTGGTAATGAAAACAATGGCTATGCAGATGTAATTTTGAAAGAATATATATTATTTGATATTGCCAGTTCTTATAATTTGTGGGATTCTTACAAAATCGATTTTTCATTAAGGAATATATTTGATGAAGGATACGAACAAGCTTATGAATATTCAGGGATGGAAAGAGCTATTAATTTAGGTATAAGAAAGGTATTTTAACACGTATGAAAAATTTAACAAAAATACTACAAAAAGAAATTTTTCCAATTAGTTTAATTTTATTATTGGCTTTTTCTAGATTGATACCTCATCCACCTAATTTTACTCCAATAGTGGCTGTAGCGATAATGAGTGGTTATTTTTTTAAAAATATAAAATTGTCTTTTGTTGTATTGCTAATTTCTATGTTATTGGTAGATGTTTTCATTGGATTTTATAAACACATGTTGTTTATTTATTTATCATTATTTCTAATAACTTTTATCTTCTTTAAAATATCTGACAAAATAAATTTTAAAAATTTGTTCGTTTTTGGTTTTTTAGGTTCATTAATATTTTATTTGGTTTCTAATTTTGGTGTATGGGCTTCTGGAGTTCTTTCTCCAGTCACTAACCTACCTTATGAGAAAAATTTAAATGGTTTGATAAGTTGTTATCTTTTAGCAATACCTTTTTTTAAAAATACACTTTTTTCAACAGTAATATTTTCTTATGCCGCTTTCCTTGCAAACCATTCTTATAAAAAAATGGGACAAAACAAAATGGCGAGAAAATCTATCAAATAATTGGTGGGCCACGAGGGACTCGAACCCCCAACCTCTGCGTCCGAAGCGCAGCGCTCTATCCAATTGAAGCTAGCAGCCCACAAATCTATTATTCGCCAATATTAATTAGCGTACCTTTTTTTCTTGCTCCATAAAAAGATAAATAAAATATAAAAACAGCTGAAGCAAAGTAAATTAAATTTAATTTTAATGCAGTTAAAATATTTGAATAATTTACAGTGTTATCTAATAAAATAGACCTTACTTCTTCAAATATATAAACCAAGGGTAAGATTTTAGCTATTACTTGGAGCCAATCTGGTAAAATTGACAAAGGATAGTAAACACAACCTAAAGGAGCTAATAAAAAAAGTGATGACCAGGCTATGTTTTCAAAAGCAGGGCCGTATCTCAGAAGTCCAGAAGTAACTAATAATCCAAGTGTAATTCCAAAAAGATACAAACTCAAAAAAAGTAAAATTAGTGAAGGACCTAAGGTAAATATGGAAACACCAAAAAAGGGAGTAGCAAGAAGTATTGCGGGCACTATTCCAATCAGCGTTCTTAATAGGGCTGTTGCAGTGAGAGCTGTTATAATCTCACTAACTTTTAAAGGAGCAACGAATAGATTGGTGAAATTTCTGCTCCAAATTTCTTCAAGAAACAACATGTTGAAGCTAATGCTTGAGCGAAATAGAAAATCATAAAGAATAGCTGAACTTAAGATAACACCTACGGTATGGTTATAGAGGTCAGTATGCAATGTAAAAAATTTTGAAATAAAACCCCATAGAACTATTTGAATTGTGGGCCAATATATTAAATCTAAAATTCTAGGCAAAGAACCTTTAATTAAATATATATGGCGTAAAGACAAAGCGTACATTCTATGAAATTTCATTCTATTCTCTTGCAATTTTCAAAAACACTTCTTCCAAATTTTTTCTTCCGTGTTTCTTTATTAAATCACCACATGTTCCTCTATCAATTATTTCACCATTTTTCATCATCATCACTTCATGACAAAGTCTTTCCACTTCATTCATATTGTGGGAAGCTAGTAAAATAGTTGAACCTTTATTAGAGGCAAAATCTTCAATAAAACTTCTAACATAGTCACCAACATCAGGGTCAAGACTTGCTGTTGGCTCATCTAAAAGAAGTATTTCAGGATCATTGATCAAAGCTTTAGCCAAAGAAACTCTATTTTTTTGACCTGAAGAAAGTTCACCTGTTTTTCTTGATCTAAATTCAGTTAAATTTAACTTTTCCATTAAACTGGAAATTTTTTCTTTTAAATTTTTTACACCATACAATCTACCGTAAACTTTTAAATTTTCCTCAATCGTAAGTTTCTTTGGCAATTCAATATATGGAGAAATAAAATTCATTTTTTCTAGCAAACTTGTTCTATTATTTTCAATGTTTTTGTGATTAATAACAACGGTTCCCGAGGTTGGTTTTATTAAACCTAACATCATACCGATGGTAGTAGTTTTTCCACTTCCATTTGGTCCAAGAAGACCAATTATTTTACCTTTATTAATTTTAAAACTTATATTTTTTACAGCCAAAGCATTTTTAAATTGCTTAGTTAAATTATTAATTTCGATTGTAACGTCGTTCATTTATGGGATGCTTTCTTTAATCTATCGTTAATCGCCAAACCTAATCCTTGGTTAGGTATTTTACCAACAGCTATAGAACTATAGCCCCCTTTTTTTATCAACCTTAAAGTACTAAATAAATTCCTAGCAGCTTCCCTCATATTTCCATTTTTACTTAAGGTAAAGTAATTGTTTTTATTCTTCGTTTTTCCTGAAAATTTAAGAAAGGCTTCATTTTTTTTTTGGATACTTAGCATTTAATCTTACCGGTATTCCGGGAGAATAATGAAACCCTAACTGTCCAGGAGATTTAATATTTTTTAAAAGGTTTTTTAGTTTTATTTTACGGTGTAATACTTTTTCCAACAGTTCAATAGTAATTCCTCCTGGCCTTAAAATAGAGATCTTCTCAGTTAAATCAACAATCGTAGATTCAAGTCCTATTTTAGTTTTTCCACCATCAAGAATTAATTTAATTTTATTTCCAAATTCATCTTTAACGTCTTCAGGTTTTACGGGGCTTAATTTTGTAGAAATATTTGCACTTGGTGCCGCTAATGGAAAATTTAATTTAGATAATAAATTTTGGGTAATCTTATTTTTTGGAAACCGTACTGCGATAGTTTTTTTATTTGCATTTACATATTTTGATAATTTGGAGTTCTTTTTTTTATTGAGCACAAATGTTAAAGGACCAGGACAAAATTTGCTATACAATTTATTGAAAGTTTCATTTACTATGCAATCTTGTTTTAAATCTTTGATTCTATAATAATGAACAATTAAAGGATTTTTTAAAGGTCTTTTTTTTAGTGAGAATATTTTTTTTACAGCTTTATTTGAATATGCATTTCCAGCTAAACCATAAACAGTTTCTGTTGGTATAGCGACTACATCGTTATTTGTTAGATACTTTTTAGCTTTTTCTATATTTGAATGGTTATTTTTCATATATAAATTAATATGGATATAGTATGAATTTTAAAAATATTCCAGCTGATATAAGAAACAAATCAATTGAAGAAGCTCAAAAAGAAGTGTCAGAAATAATAGAAATATTGGAAAAGGAAGAAAATCTTGAAAATTCAATAGAAAAGTATCATCGTTTAATATTTTTAAATAACTATATTGAGCAAAAATTTAAAGATAAATCAAAAAACATATCAAAAAAAAATTTTGAAAACATACAAAATCCCTTATCAAAAAATTAATTTTTATGTCAGGATTTCAAAATAAAATCAGACAAATAGCAAAAGATACAGATAAATATCTACATCAATATTTTAAAAAGCAGGATGCCAAATCCTATTTACTCAAATCAATGAAGTATGGTTTATTTTCGGGTGGAAAAGGATTTAGATCGAAAATCATTGTTGATACAGGAAAAATATTTAATATTGATTATAATTTATTAAAAGCTTTAAGTGCGGCAGTAGAATGTGTTCATTCTTATTCTTTAATTCATGATGATTTGCCGTGTATGGATGATGATGACATTCGAAGAGGCAAACTTTCAACTCATAAAAAGTTTGGAGAATCTACAGCTATTTTATCAGGCAATTCTTTATTAACTTTAGCTTTTGAAATTCTAAGTGATAAAAAATTTAAATTAAAAAGCAAAATTAAAACGGAATTGATTTATTCTTTAGCTATTTGTTCTGGACGCTCTGGTATGGCTGGAGGTCAATGTTTAGATCTAAATTTCGAGCATAAAAAAGTGAACAAACCAAGACTAATTGAGATGCAAAATAAAAAAACCGGTAAACTTTTCTGTTTCTGCTGTAGTAGTTCCGCAATGATTACAGAAAAAAAATTGTCTGTAAAAAGAGATTTATGCCAAATAGGATCACAAATAGGTCTACTTTATCAAATAAGTGATGATTTGATTGATGTTAGAGGAAATAGTAACAAGGCTGGAAAGCCAACCAAAAAAGATATTAAAAGAGGTAAGGCAACTTTAATTAATTTGTTGGGTTATAGAAATTCATTGGAATTTGCCTATTTATTAAAAAATAAACTTGTTAATAAAATAAAAAAATATGGTACAAAATCTCGTGATTTATTAGAATCACTTGAATATATAATCCACAGAGAAGTTTGAATGCCAAATTATAGATTATTAAATAATATAAATTATCCATCGGATTTAAAAAAACTAAATTTAGAAGAACTCAAAGAATTAGCAGTAGAATTGAGAACTGAACTAATTGATGCCGTTTCTGAAACCGGCGGTCATTTAGGAGCTGGTCTAGGTGTTGTAGAACTTACAATAGCACTTCATTATATTTTTGATACACCAAAAGATAAATTGGTTTGGGACGTGGGTCATCAATCTTACCCACACAAAATTCTAACAGGAAGAAAAAAAGAGATTAGAACCATAAGACAAGGTAATGGTCTTTCAGGTTTTACTAAAAGATCTGAAAGTGAATACGATACATTTGGCGCTGCTCATAGTTCAACTTCAATATCCTCTAGCTTGGGTATAGCTGTGGCAAAAAGTTTATCAAATACTCAAAACAATGTTGTTGCCGTTATAGGTGATGGAGCAATGAGCGCAGGTATGGCTTATGAGGCCATGAATAATGCTGGTACCACAAAAGCAAAATTAATTGTTATTTTGAATGATAACGATATGTCCATAGCAAGACCTGTAGGAGCTATGAGTTCTTATTTAGCAAGATTATTATCTGGAAAAATTTATTTTGGTTTTAGAAAAGTAATCAAGTTGGTTACATCTTTTTTTTCAAAACAATTTAGCGCTAAAGCCCACAAAGCTGAAGATTTTTTAAAAAGTATGGTAACAGGAGGCACATTATTTAGTGAACTTGGATTTTATTATATTGGCCCAATTGATGGACATAATTTAGAAGTATTATTGCCAGTATTGAAAAATGTTAAAAATTCTAAACATAATGGACCAATATTGATACATGCAGTTACCCAAAAAGGTAAAGGATATGAACCAGCGGAAAAGGCAGGCGATAAATATCATGGTGTTAGCAAATTTGATGTAATTACTGGAAAACAAAAAAAATCACCTTCAAAAACTCCTTCTTACACAAAGGTATTTGCTGATACTTTAATTCAACACGCTGAAAAGGATATAAAAATAGTTGGAATAACTGCAGCAATGCCATCAGGTACCGGAATGGATATGTTTGGTAAAAAATTTCCAGAAAGAATGTTTGATGTAGGTATTGCGGAACAGCATGCAATAACATTTGCAGCTGGTTTGGCAACCGAAGGTTATAAACCTTATGCAGCTATTTATTCAACATTTCTTCAGAGGGCTTATGATCAAGTTGTTCACGATGTGGCAATTCAAAGTTTACCTGTCAGATTTGCTATTGATAGAGCCGGATTAGTTGGAGCAGATGGCCCCACCCATGCTGGTTCTTTCGATATTACATATCTATCAACACTGCCAAATTTTATTGTCATGGCAGCCAGCGAAGAAGCAGAATTAGTTAGAATGATTAATACTTCAACAACTATAAACGATAAACCTTGTGCTTTCAGATACCCTAGAGGAAATGGCACTGGCGTGTCTCTACCAAATATTGTTGAAACAATTTCTATTGGTAAAGGAAAAATTGTAAGAGAAGGAAAAAATGTTGCAATTTTAAGTTTAGGAGCAAGACTACAAGAATGTTTAAAAGCATCTGAATCACTTAGTCAAAAAGGAATTTCAGTTACAGTTGCGGATATGAGGTTTGCAAAACCTATTGATCAAGATTTAATTTTAGAGTTATGCTCAAAACATGAGGCATTAATAACTATTGAAGAAGGTTCTATTGGTGGATTTGGATCACATGTAATGCAATTTTTATCAACCAGAGGAATATTAGATAAAGGAATAAAATTAAGATCTATGGTTTTACCAGATATTTTTATTGATCAAGATACACCAGAAAATATGTATAAAAAAGCTGAATTGGACTCTATATCTATTGAAGAAAAAATTTTAGAAGCACTAAAATCTAATATTGTATTATCTAAAACAAAATCTGTGAGTTAAATTTATTTACACTGAGCTTTATTCATTAGATAATGATCTAACAATACACAATTCATCATAGCCTCACCAATAGGAACAGCTCTTATTCCAACACATGGGTCATGTCTGCCTTTAACAGAAATTTCAGTATTTTTACCTTTTTTGTTTATCGTCTTTCTATTTAATAATATAGAAGAAGTTGGTTTGACTGCAAAAGATGCAATTATATCTTGGCCAGATGAAATTCCCCCCAATATTCCTCCTGCATTATTGGATTGAAATAATGTTTTTTTCCCCTTCCGTCTAATTTCGTCAGAATTTTCCAGTCCACTTAATAAAGCGGAATACATTCCAGATCCAATGTTTACTCCTTTCACCGCGTTTATGCTCATTAAAGCAGCCGCAATATCTGCATCCAATTTTGAATAAATAGGTGCACCCAAACCTATAGGGATACCTGATGCTCTAATTTCGATCATTGCCCCACACGATGAACCAGATTTTCGAACACCCAAAAGATACTTTTCCCACAATTTTATTACTGACTTATCAGGACAGAAAAAGGGATTTTTTTGAATTTCTTTATCTTTCCAATTCTTAACATTGCATCCTAGCAAACCTAACTGTATGACTGCACCAATAACTTTAAATTTTTTTCCAATTTTGTTTTGTAAAACTTTCTTTGCTATTGCTCCTGCAGCAACTCTTGATGCTGTTTCTCTAGCTGATTGACGTCCTCCACCTCTGTAGTCTCTGATTCCATATTTTTTGAAATAAGTATAGTCGGCATGACCTGGTCTGAATTTATCTTTAATGGATTCATAATCTCTCGATCTTGCATCTGTATTGTAAATAATCATAGAAATAGGTGTCCCAGTGGTTTTGCCTTGAAAAACACCAGATAAAATTTCTACTTTATCGGATTCTTTTCTTTGAGATGTGAACTTTGATTTTCCAGGGCGTCTTCGGTTCATATCTATTTGTATATCTTTTTGGGATAAGGCAATATTCGGTGGACAACCGTCTACTACACATCCAATAGCAGGACCATGGGATTCACCCCATGTTGTAAAACGAAACATCTTTCCAAAAGTATTAAATGACATTAAATTATATTATATAGAATATTTTGACTATTTTATGAATCAAAAAAACACTTTAGGTTTAAATTCCTGTTTCATGGACTTAGATAATCCTTTTGAATTATTTAAATCTTGGTTGGCTGAGGCTGAAAAGAAGGAAATTAGAGATCCAACCGCTTTATCTTTAGCGACCGTAAATAACGCAGGTCAACCAAATGTAAGAATGGTACTGTTAAAAGGATTAAGTTCTAAGGGATTTGTTTTTTATACCAATTTAAATAGTCAAAAAAGCCATGATCTTAAGGAAAATCCGAAAGTAGCAATGTGCTTTCATTGGAAAAGTTTTAACAGGCAAATAAGAATTTTGGGGAGTGTAACCCAAGTAGATGACGAAGAAGCAGATCTTTATTTTAATAGTAGATCTTATGAAAGTAGAATTAGTGCTTGGGCTTCAGATCAGTCAGATACAATGAGAGAAAGGTCTGAGCTTTTAAAAAAAATAGAAGATTATAAAACAAAATATAAAAATGAAAATAATGTACCTAGGCCACCTCATTGGTCAGGATGGTGTTTAAGACCTTCATCTATTGAGTTTTGGCTGCACAGAGACAATAGAATTCATGAGAGGCTTAGATATAACAAAACTCATAATGGATGGGAAAAAGAAATATTATATCCTTAAAAAGATCTTTCCAAACTGAAAGAAGTTAAATTTTCTAATATATTTTTTTCTTTAGAAGATTTGAATATGCTCAAAGAGCTTGAAGCTAAATTTACAAAATATTCTGCTTTTTTATAACATTGATAAATGATGTTATACTTTGAAATTAACTCTAACATTATCTTAAAATCTTCTTCGCTTCTCTCATTTTGTTTAAATATTTTTTTTAAAAATTCTTTTTCATTAATATTGGCTCGTAGATAAACAAGTATTGCTGGTAATGTTACTTTTCCTTCAAAAAAATCTTTACCAATTTTTTTCCCAAATAAATTTAAATTTGAATTATAATCCAATGTGTCATCAGCTATTTGAAATGTAATTCCTAAATTTTTTCCATAAAATTGTAATGCTTCTTTTTCTTTATTGCTTTTATTTGTAATTATTCCGCCAACTTTTGTTGCAGCAGCAAAAAGGGCCGCAGTTTTTGAACTTATTATTTTTAGATAAATTTCTTCCAGTATATCAATTTCACCCTTATGTTGTAATTGTAATACCTCACCTTGAGCAATTTTCGATGAAGTTGAAGATAAAAGTTTTAATACTTCAGGATCATTATCTTCAACCATGATTTCAAAACATCTACTTAACAAATAATCTCCTACCAATATGGAAGATTGGTTACCCCAAATTTTATTTGCTGTTTTTTTTCCTCTTCTAATCACACTTTTATCGATAACATCATCATGCAAAAGAGTTGCACTGTGAATCAATTCAACACAAGCAGCTAAATTTACATCCCTAAGACCTTTTGAGTATCCGCAAAGTTCAGAACACCCTAAAGTTAAAAGAGCTCTAATTCTTTTGCCCCCCGAACTTAAATAGTGAACAACCATTTGACGAATCAAATTAACATCGCTTTCTAATCTTGATTTTATTTTATCCTCAACTAAAGAGACTTTTTGATCTAGCGAAGATCTCAAATCATTGTAAGCATTGTTAACTTTTCTTTTTAGTTTAATTACAGCACCCATATATTCAGCAAAAGTAATACATTAAAAAATATTTTTTTACATTGTAATTGACGCACCTTGTTTGATTCAACCACAGGTAGCTTTACGCTTTACTTAAAACTCAAAAGGTTTTAAAAAATGGTATACTAAATAATCGTTCATAATTACCATGTTTTCATTTATTAAAAAAATCATAATAGGCATATTCTCATATTTTAAAGACAAAAGGATTGTCTCCCATATTAGATTAAGTGGCATCATTGGAAATGTTGGAAAATTTAAACAGGGAATAGATTTCTCCAGTCAGCAAGAAATAATCAAAAAAGCCTTTTCAGTTGAAAAGGTTGAAGCAGTAGCTATTTCAATAAATTCACCAGGAGGCTCTCCTGTTCAATCACACTTGATTTATAGCTATGTGAAAAAAATGGCTAAAAAGAAAAATGTCAAAGTGTTAGTTTTTGCTGAAGATGTAGCGGCATCGGGAGGGTATTTAATTGCGTGTGCTGGCGATGAAATTTATGCTAATTCAAGTTCAATTATTGGTTCTATAGGAGTTATTTATTCTTCTTTTGGATTACAGGAGTTAATTAAGAAAGTAGGAATTCAAAGAAGAATATACACTGCAGGTAAAAATAAAAGTACTCTTGATCCATTTGTTGATGAAAAAAAAGAAGATATAGAAAGACTAAAGAAAATTCAGTTAGATCTTCATGCTGATTTTATCAAGGTGGTAGAAGAAAGTAGATCATCTAAACTAAAAAAGAAAGAAAACACAGATCTTTTTACGGGCGAATTCTGGTCAGGATCTAAGTCAAAAGAACTAGGCCTGATTGATGGTTTAGGAAATGCAGATGAAATACTAAAAGAAAAATTTGGTGAAGATGTGGTCATTAAAAAATTTGAAAAACAAAAAAGTTGGATTAGTAAAAAATTATCCGGGGGCAGCGAAAGTCAAATTGAAACATTAATTCAGTTGCTTGAAGAAAGATCTATCTGGCAAAAATATGGTCTTTAATGAAAAAAAAAAAAAATAAAAAAAAACAAATAAAAAAAAAAAATATATCAATTCAAAACTTTCAAGATACAATATTAAATTTACAAAAATATTGGGGCAACTATGGTTGCGTAATTTTACAGCCTTATGATATGGAGGTTGGAGCAGGAACCTTTCATCCTGCAACAACCTTAAGATCACTTGGAACAAAACCTTGGCGAGCAGCCTATGTACAGCCTTCGAGACGTCCATCAGATGGAAGATACGGTAATAATCCAAATAAATTACAGCATTATTATCAATTTCAAGTTCTAATTAAGCCTTCCCCCAAAGAAATAAAAAAACTTTATTTAAAAAGTTTATCAACTATTGGAATAAATTATAAAGATCATGACATTAGATTTGTTGAAGATGATTGGGAAAGTCCAACTTTAGGTGCTGCAGGACTTGGATGGGAGGTTTGGTGCGATGGTATGGAAATTACTCAATTTACTTACTTTCAGCAAATGGCTGGCATTGAATGTAAACCAGTATCCGTTGAATTAACTTATGGGTTGGAACGAATATGTATGTTTACACAAAAAAAAAATAATGTATTTGATCTTCTGTGGAATGACACTGGAGTAAAATATAAAGATATATTTTATCAATCGGAAAAAGAATTTTCAGCATATAATTTTGAACATGCTAATACAGATTTTTTATTTAAGATTTTTGAAATGGTAGAAGTCGAATGTAAATCTTTGCTAGATAAAAAATTATCATTACCGGCTTACGACCAATGTCTAAAAGCTAGCCATGTTTTTAACCTATTAGATTCTAGAGGTGCCATTGGTGTGGCACAAAGAACTGGCTACATTTCAAGAATTAGAGATTTAGTTAAACGAGCAGGATCTGTTTGGTTAACAACTCAAACATAACTGATGTCTGAACTATTTTTGGAGTTGTTTAGTGAAGAAATGCCCCCTGGATTACAAAAACATGCTAGAGAAGGCATACAAAAACTTTTTACTGAAAGTTTCGATAAACTAAATATCAATTTTAAATCAAATAAATCTTATTCCACACCAAAAAGATTGGTTTTTTTCTTTGAAGAAATAACAGAAAAAATAGAAAAAAAAGGAATAACCATTAAGGGTCCAAAAGTAGATTCTCCTAAGAGTGCTTTAGAAGGTTTTATAAAATCAAATAATTTAGATCATACAGAAGTTTTTGAACAAAGCCTAGATAAGGGTAGATTTTTTTTTGCTAAAATTAATCCAAAAATTATCCTGGTTAAAAAAGAACTGGCTAAAATAATTCCGGATATTTTAAACAAGTATTCTTGGAAAAAATCCATGAGATGGGCAGATCATAGTTTAATCTGGGGAAGACCATTAAAATCAATTTTAGCCTTATTTGATAATCAGGTAATTCAATTTAGTTTTCATCATTTAGTAAGTAATAACTTAACATTTTCAGATGAAATTATGGAGGAAGGCCAAAAAAAAATAAAAGATTTTAGATCTTATTTAAAATTATTAGACAGCAAGAAAATCATTTTAGATCAGAATCTTAGAAAACAACTAATCGTAAAACAAATAGACAAAGTTTGTAAAGTAAGAAAATTAAAAAAAAAATTAAATGAAAAGTTATTAGATGAAGTAGTTGATCTAGTTGAAAAACCAAATGTTTTGTTAGGTAAATTTGCCAAGCCTTTTTTAAATATACCAAAAGAAATATTAATTACTTCCATGCAACAGCATCAAAAATATTTTCCTCTATTTAATCAAGAAGACAATTTAACTAATTTTTTTATTATTGTAACAAATTTGGAAGATAAAAAAGGGCTTGTTAAAATTGGAAATGAAAGAGTAATTTCAGCCAGATTATCAGATGCAAAATTTTTTTGGGAGAAAAATAAAGCTCAAAGTTTGGTTAAACAAGTTGGTAATCTTAAATCAATTAATTTTTTTTCAGAATTAGGAACCCTGTTTCACAAAGTTCAAAGAATTAAAAAACTTGGAGCCATGATTGCTGATCAACTTAATTTAAATAAAGAAAAAGTAGAAATTTCAGCTTCGATTTGTAAAGTGGATCTTCTTTCAGATTTGGTTGGTGAATATCCTGAACTCCAAGGCATTCTTGGTAGCTATTTTGCCAAAGCTCAAGGATTTGATGATGACATATCTTTAGCAATTAAGGAACACTATCTTCCTTTGGGATTGGATAGCAAGATACCTAAGAAACCTATTAGTGTTGCCGTTTCTATTGTAGATAAAATAGATACTCTTGTTGGTTTTTTTGGAATTGGAGAGAAACCTACAAGTTCCAAAGACCCTTTTTCATTAAGGCGAACCACGTTTGGACTTTTGAGAATTATCATCGAAAATAATTTGTCTATTCAATTGAAAAACTTAATAAATTATTCAAATACTCTTTATCTAGAACAAGGTTTTAAATTTTTAAAACAGTCAGACTCAAACGCAATAACTAATTTTTTAAAAGACAGGTTTAAAAATTATCTGAAGGAAAAAAAAATAAGATATGATATTATTGAAGCCGCATTAGCCTCACATGTTTCCGACGATTATGTTTCGTTATATAAAAAATGTCTAACTCTTAATAAATATTTGAAAGAAGATTTAGGAAAAAATATATTGACGACTTACAAAAGAGCATCAAATATTTTGGATCAAGAAAAGAAAACAATTAATTTGAAAATTACAGGAGAACCCAATTCGAGTTTATTTAATAAAGATGAAGAAAAACTTCTTTTTGATCAAATAAATGAAGTTAGGAAATATTATTCTAATGTTATTAAAGATGAGAATTATAAAAAGACATTAGAGATTTTGTCCAGTGCAAAAAAAACTACAGATAATTTTTTTGAAAATGTTGTAGTTAATGATGAAAATGAAAATGTAAAGAAAAATAGACTTGAATTATTAGAAATGTTTTGTAACACTTTTGATAATTTCATTGATTTTTCAAAAGTAGAAGGAGCATAGTTGAAACAATTTATTTTTAATTTTAGTGGTAAGCAACTAAGAAAAGATTTTAATGCTAAACATATTTTAGGCGGCAAGGGTGCCAATCTAGCAGAAATGGGCAGACTTGGACTTTCCGTACCACCTGGATTTACTATTTCTACAAAAGTATGTGATTTATTTTATAAAAATAAAAAAAAATTGCCTCCATTTATTATTAAATCTGTAAAAAAAGAATTGGGGTTAATTGAAAAGGTTACAAAAAAAAGATTTGGTGATCAGAAAAATCCATTATTAATTTCCGTTAGATCTGGTGCAAGAGTATCAATGCCTGGAATGATGGATACAATTCTTAATTTGGGACTTAATGACAAAACTGTTTTAGCTTTAGAAAAAAAAACATTAAATGCTAGATTTGCAAAAGATAGTTATAGAAGATTCATACAAATGTACAGTGCGGTAGTTCTTGGAATAGAAAATTATAATTTTGAGGAATTGATAGAAAATTATAAATTAACCAAAGGTGTCATTATGGACACTGAGTTAGATGAAAGTGATTGGGATGGATTAATTAAAAATTTTAAAGATTTAATAAAACAAAAAACAAAAAAAAATTTTCCTCAAAATGTTAATGAGCAATTATATGGCGCAATAAATGCCGTTTTTCTTTCTTGGGAAAGTAATAGGGCTAAAGTTTATAGAAAATTACATCAAATTCCTAACAATTGGGGAACAGCAGTTAATATTCAATCAATGGTATTTGGAAACATGGGTAATGACTCTGCAACAGGTGTTGCTTTTACACGAAATCCTTCTACTGGAGAAAAATTTTTATTTGGAGAATATTTAATTAATGCTCAAGGAGAAGATGTTGTTGGAGGTACTAGAACTCCTCAATATATAGCAAAAAAATTAAGAATAAGTAGTGGAGTTAAAGAATCTTCCTTGGAAGAAACTATGCCCAAGGTTTACGTTCAACTTAAAAAAATACTTCTTCGTTTAGAAAAACATTATAAGGATATGCAAGATGTGGAATTTACGGTTGAAAATAATAAGCTTTGGATGCTTCAAACTAGATCAGGAAAGCGAACGGCTAAATCTGCAATTAAAATTGCTGTAGATATGGTCAAAGAAAAATTAATTTCAAAAAAAGAAGCAGTACTAAGAATTGATCCCAATACTTTGGATACATTATTACATCCAACACTTGACGCAAAAGTAGATAAAAAAATTATTGCCTCAGGTTTACCTGCATCTCCAGGAGCTGCAAGTGGAAAAGTAGTTTTTTCCGCTGATGAAGCAGAAAGACTAAATGGAATGATGCAGGATACTATTTTGGTTAGAGTAGAAACTTCACCAGAAGATATTCACGGCATGCATGCAGCAAAAGGTATTTTAACTTCTCGAGGTGGAATGACAAGTCATGCAGCAGTTGTTGCAAGAGGTATGGGCAGGCCCTGTATATCAGGTTCTACTGAAATTAATATCGATTATGTTAATAAAATATTTAAAGCTGGAGACATTACGATTAAAGAGGGAGATATAATTACAATCGATGGCTCTAGTGGTGAAATAATTTTAGGTAAAGTTCCAACTGTTGAGACAGAAATATTAGGTGATTTTTTTAAATTAATGAGTTGGGCAGATTCATTTAGAAAACTCAAAGTTAGAGCAAATTCAGAAACACCAGCGGACACTAAAATTGCAAGAGAGCTTGGAGCAGAAGGTATTGGTTTGTGCAGAACAGAACATATGTTTTTTAATGAGGAAAGAATTGTCTCAGTTAGACAAATGATACTTTCTAAAACAACAGAGGATCGTGAAAAGGCTTTAAAAAAACTTCTTCCTTATCAAAAAAGTGATTTTGTTGAAATTTTTAAAATTATGAATGGTTTGCCCGTAACGGTCAGACTTTTAGATCCTCCCTTGCATGAGTTTTTACCAAAAACTGATAAAGATATTGGTGATATTGCTAAGGAATTAAATTTAACAGAGAAAGATATAAAATATAGAATTGTTGAACTTCACGAACAAAATCCTATGCTTGGACACAGGGGATGTAGACTCGGTATTTCGTTTCCAGAAATTTATCAAATGCAATGTGAAGCTATTTTTGAAGCGTTAGCCGAATGTAAAAAACAAAAAGTAAAATTAGTTATACCTGAAATAATGATTCCCTTAGTTTCAACAGCAGCCGAGATTCGCATACTTAGAAAATTGGTTAAAAAAATTGCTGAAAAAATTAAAAAAACTCATTCGATTAAAATAAAATATTATGTTGGCACAATGATTGAACTTCCTAGAGCAGCATTAAGAGCTCAGGATATTGCAAAATTTGCTGACTTTTTTAGTTTTGGAACTAACGATTTAACACAAACAACATTCGGTATAAGCAGAGATGACTCTGGTAAATTTTTAAATGATTATGTGGAAAACAAAATTTTTAATAAAGATCCATTCATTAGTATCGATGAAAAAGGAGTTGGAGAATTAATTAAAATTGCAGTTGAACGAGGAAAGATGCAAAAAAAATCTCTTAAATTAGGAATTTGTGGAGAGCATGGAGGAGATCCATCAAGCATAGAATTTTGTGCTAGAGCCGGATTAAATTATATTTCCTGCTCACCTTATAGAGTGCCAGTTGCTAGACTTGCGGCTGCACAAGCAAATTTATTAAAAAAATAATCTTTTTAAACTTCTAATTTAAAATTAACAGCAGGAGCACTGTGAGTTATTTGCCCCACTGATATTCTTTTAACTCCAGTTGAGGCAATTTTTCTTACATTTTTTTGCGTAATACCACCGGAAGCTTCGGTTTCATAAAGCTTATTTGATATTTTAATTCCTTTTCTTAGATTTTTAGAACTCATATTATCAAACAACACTCTATGAAATTTTAAGCCTATGATTTTTCTGAGTTGATCTAAATTATCAACTTCTACAGTAATTTTTTTTCCACGTTTATTTTTTATAGCTTTTTTAACTAATTTGCGAATATCTCCCTCAACAGCTATATGACTATCCTTTATTAATATTTCATCGCTAAGATTAAATCTGTGGTTAAGTCCTCCTCCTAATTTAACTCCATATTTTTGTATTAATCTTAAATTTGGTGAAGTTTTTCTAGTACAACAAATTTTGCAAGATCTTCCTTTTACTTTACTTACGAATTTATTTGTTATTGTTGCCACTCCCGATATTAGACTTAAAAAATTTAGAGCTACTCTTTCACTTTTTAAAATTCCTTTAGCATTTCCAGTTACAATAGCTACAACTTTTCCTTTATTTATTTTTCTACCTTCTTTTATTTTTGACTTAAAATTAATTTTTTTATCTGAATATTTAAAAGCTTCTTTTGCAAAATTTAAACCTCCAATCATGCCTTTTTGATTTGAAATAATTTTTGCTCTGAGTTTTCTGTTATTTTTTATGAGCCGAGTGGTAATATCACCTTGTGGAAGCAAATCTTCCAGCATGGCTTTTTTTACTATACTTTTAATGTATTTTTGATTTAAGGATAGCTTTTCGTTTCTTATCACAATTTAATGACTACGACCTACAGCAACCATACGTTCAACAGCTTTTCGTGCTTTTCTTGATATTATTTCGGGTATAAGAATTTCATTAGTTTCTTTTTCAAGGCAATCTAAAATTTTAGGTAACGTAATTGTTTTCATGTGTGGACATAAATTACATGGTTTAATGAACTGAACATTTGGATTTTCAACTTGAACATTATCACTCATAGAGCATTCAGTAACTAACATAACTTTGCTTGGTTGGTTTTTTTTAACATATTGACTCATACCTGAAGTAGAGCCAGTAAAATCTGATGACGCAATAACTTCCGGCGGGCATTCTGGGTGGGTGAGTACTACAATTTCGGGATTTTGTTTTTTGATATCTTTAATTTCGTGTGCGCTAAATCTTTCATGCACTATACAAGTTCCAATCCACGATATAATTTGAACCTTTGTTTTTGTTTGCACGTATTTTGCCATGTATTGATCCGGTAAAAATATAACTTTGTCTACTCCTAATGACTCAACCACTTTAACAGCATTAGCAGATGTGCAGCAAATATCCGATTCAGCTTTAACTTCAGCAGACGTATTTATATAAGTTACTACTGGTACACTTGGATACTTTTCCTTAAGCATTCTTACATCTTTCCCCGTGATTGATTCAGCTAAGGAACATCCAGCACCCATATCCGGTAATAAAATTTTTTTACTTGGATTCATCAATTTTGCAGTTTCAGCCATAAAATGAACTCCGCATAACACTATAATGTCAGCATCTGTTTTTTTTGCTTCTACAGCTAGCGCCAGTGAATCAGCGGCAATATCTGCAATACCGTGGAAAATTTCAGGTGTTTGGTAATTGTGTGCTAACACAACTGCATTTTTTTCCTTTTTTAGCATATTAATTTTATGAATTAGTGGAGCATGAAATGCCCACTCAATTTCAGGAATAACATTAGAAACTTTTTGATAAATTGGATCCGTTGCTTTTTTTATCTCAGTATTTAATTCCATAACTAAAATCTATCAACTTGCAGGTAAATTGTCATTCCTTTATTCTGACGCATAATGCGGCCATGCTGAAACTGGTAGACAGGCTTGGTTGAGGGCCAAGTGGGATTTTCCTATGAGAGTTCGAGTCTCTCTGGCCGCACCAAAATACTTAGTTATCGTTCCATAAATAAAGTAAAAATGAAAATTAAAATAAATAATATTTCCCAAGTATTTGCCATTGGAGACATTCATGGCTGTGATAGTTTATTAAAGAAAATCCACAAAAAAATCCTTAATAAATCCGAAAAAGTCAATGGTAAGAAAATATTAATTTATCTCGGCGACTATATTGATAGAGGTTCAGAAGTTAAAGAGACCATTGATACCATCATCAACTTCAGGCCTAAGGATTTTAAATGTGTTTTTCTCAGGGGTAACCACGATCAAATGCTTATGGATTTTGTCAATAACAAGCGGGATAGTTTGGAGATATGGCTTTACAATAGTGGTGGCGAAACTTTAAAAAGTTATTGTGGAAGTGCGTTTACTGAGAAATTAAACAATAGCTCAACTCAGGAACAATTAATAAGAAAAACACTAGTAAAAAAACTACCCCCTAAGCATTTAAAATTTTTTTATGATCTTCAATTTTGCTATATTTGGAAGAACTATTTTTTCGTCCATGCGGGCATTGATCCAAACCGACCCTTAAATAATCAAAGAGAAAACGACATGATCTGGACTCGTGCCCCAAAATTTCTTGCAAGCGAGCAACCTTTTGAAAAAATCGTAGTTCATGGACATACTCCAAACAAAACCGTTGAAGAAAAATCAAATCGTATCAATCTAGATACAGGAGCGATTTATCCTGAACTTGGAAAATTATCTTGTATGTGTATAGATGTAAAAGAAAATAGAAGGAAATTCTTTAGTGCAAAGAGAAGGTTTTTATAGGAGGTAAGCAAACCACTGGCCAAACACGATATAGAAATAAGACGTTATCTGGCATGGAGAAAGAAAGTCAGAGGAAAGCCAATTCCCATTAGACTCTATGAATTAATATATGTGGGACTTACAATGCTTTGGTCTAAAATGGGGAAACCTTCCTTAAAAACTGTAATTTATAAATTTATTGAGCGCAGAGAATATGAGGAAGAACTTATGAGCGGTCAGCTGTTTCGAAAATTAATTAAAGAAATCAAGGAAAATCCCAGTGAAGATAAAACTGGGTATTATCTTTCAGATTCTAGAGAACAAATAACTCATAAAGATATTAAACAAATCGAAAAGGAAAAGGACTCAATCATAAAAGAATTGTCCACAAACACTTTAGTCGAACGATATAAAACAATTTCTAGATTCTGTAAACTTTACCAAACTTGGGCGTTAGAAAAAAAATCACAACAGGCTGAGGATATTACCAGACAAGAATCCTTTGAAATTTATCCCTATTTACCACTAAAATTATAATGATGTCTAAAGTTCCTTATATTATTTACTTAATTGGCGTATTAATTTTGGTAACGCCAGCTTTTCTGTCACGCAATACAAACTTGAAAATATTATTTAAAAATATTGCACTTTGGGGAATTATTGTATTAATTATTATATTTATTTATCAAATATTTTTTTCTAGATTCTTCATCGTCCATTTCAGTACCAGGCAAAAGGAATAAGTTATAATTCCAAACTTCAAAATCTAAATCAATTAATTTTCTATTTGCTTCAAGTCGAGTTTGTATTTAATTTTATGATCTTTCTTTAAAGATTTATCTAGGCTTTCCTTATTTAGATAGCAATTTCCAATCACAAGAATATCAATTTCAGTTGCCAAAAAACATCCAAACGCTTCCTCTGGTGTATTAACAATAGGCTCACCTCTTACATTAAACGAAGTATTTACAATAACCGGGCATCCTGTTCTCTTTTTAAATTCAGAAATTAATTTATAATATTTAGGATTAGTTTCTCTATGAACTGTTTGTACTCTGGCAGAATAATCGACATGAGTAACTGCAGGTATGTCAGATCTTTTAATATTTAATTTATCTATGCCAAAAAGTGCTTTTTCCTTTTCACTCATCATTCGACGTTTTTCTTTTACCACGTCTGAAACAAGAAGCATATATGGACTATCACAATTAAGATTAAACCATGTTGGCAGGTCCTCGCGAATTATAGATGGGGCAAAAGGCCTAAAACTTTCCCTAAATTTAACTTTTAGGTTCAAAGTCTTTTGCATCGTTTCTGATCTTGCGTCACCCAAAATTGATCTATTACCTAATGCGCGGGGTCCAAATTCCATCCTTCCCTGAAACCAACCTACTGTTTTACCATTACTTAATTCTAAAGCAGTTTTTTCAAACAGTTGTTCATCATCCAATATTTCGAAATTTGTGCCTAGTTCTTTTAATTTTTTTTCAACTTCATCCTGAGAGTATTCTGGTCCTAAATATGAACTATTCATACCGTCTTTAGCACTAATAGCTCTATTCTGTTTAAGTTCAATATGCCAAAGCCCCAGTGCAGCTCCAAGAGAACCTCCAGAATCCCCTGCCGCTGGTTGTATCCAAATATTTTTAAATTTACCATTTCGCAAAATCTTTCCATTAGCAACACAATTTAATGCTACACCTCCGGCTAGACACAAATTTTCTATATTATATTCGCTTGCCAGCGAATTTGTTATTTTTAACATAACATCTTCAGTTACTTCTTGAATAGAAGCCGCAATATCCATGTGAAATTGAGTTAATTTTTCCTTTTCAGGGTTTCTTGGTTTATTTCCAAAAAGTTTTGAAAATCTTTTACTGGTCATTTTCAAACCAGTCGAATATTCAAAATATGATTGATCCAGTTTAAATGATCCATCGTCTTTAATATCAATTAAATTATCTGTAATTAATTTCTTATATTTTGGTTCACCATATGGCGCTAATCCCATTAGTTTGTATTCTCCAGAATTTACTTTAAAACCTGCATAATAAGTAAAAGCTGAATACAAAAGTCCTAACGAATGAGGAAAATGAATTTCCTTAACAATTTCTATTTCATTTTCTTTTCCAATTGCAACGGTAGTTGTTCCCCATTCACCAACCCCATCGGCAGTTAGTATTATGGCTTCTCTAAAGGGAGAAGGATAAAATGCACTTGCAGCATGACTCAAATGATGTTCAGAAAAATATATTTTGTTTATATCATTAAAATTTTCATCATGTCTTTTTAATTTATTGAAAATTAGTTTTTTTTGAAATAATTTTTCTTTAAGCCATATAGGTATGAACATACAAAAAGATTTAAATCCTTTAGGAGCAAAAGCCACATAGGTTTCAAGCAATCTTTCAAACTTTAGAAATGGTTTTTCATAAAAAACAATATAATCAATCTGATGTAACTTTAATTTAGAAAAACTCAAAACAAATTCTATTGCATTAAAAGGATAACTCGGATCATGTTTTTTTCTTGTGAACCTCTCCTCTTGAGCGGCTGCAATTATTTTACCATCAATAACAAGCGCTGCAGCACTATCGTGATAAAAAGCAGAAATTCCAAGAATTGAGGTCACTTTAAAGTATTGTATAGATAAATGGAGCTACAACAGTTCCTTGGCTAAGAATCATTAATCCTCCAAACAATACCAAAACTATTATAATTGGAAGAAGCCAATATTTTTTTCTAACTTTTAAAAATTCCCAAAATTCTTTTAAAAATTCCATACTTAAAACTGTTTTTTCATCTAAATTATAAATGTTAATATCAATGCTTTCCAATTAATAATTACCTCTATTGAACATTGGACTTGGAGTTAATCCTAATATTCAAAACTGCTACTTAAAATACCTATGCTAGGAGATATATCAAGATCAGAACCATAGCTACCTTCTAGCGCAATCAAAAATACATTAAATTCCTTTGAATATGCAATATCTCTCACCCTTTTTCCTATGAAAATTTTTTCATAATTTTATCTACAGTCTATTTCTACACCATTTATAATTTTAACCATTTAGGTGCAAATATTTTTACAATTCCTGATCCACATTGTATATTTTTATTTAAAAACTCATCTATGTTTGGATCTGCTAGTTTTACAATTGCAAAAGAGTAAGGTTGATCAATTAGAATTCTACCTACTTCGAAATTTTTAAATTTAATTACTTCATTTTCATTGACCTTACCCTTGATCAATTTTATTGGTAGCAGTCTTCTTCTTAACTTGCTTCTTAACTTAATTCGAGAAGTATTCTCTTGGCCAACGTAACAACCTTTTATAAAATCTAAGGCATTTAATTCTTCGAGATTATTTTCAATGCCAAAAATTTTTCCTTTTAACTTATTTAAATTTTTTTCAGGTATACCAAGCTCATAACATTTATTGTAGTAACTGTCATTATTTGAAATTCTTAGATTCAAATTTTTAATTGATAGATTTAATTTTTCCAATGAAGAAATGAATCTAGCACCTATAAGTTCATTTCTTGGATCAATAAAAATTGGATCTCCTCTATATTGTATTGTAAAACCCAAAGAATTTTTGCCATTATCTAAAGAAACAAACTTGTCTTTTGCAATTATAGCTACAACATAATTATTGCTTTCATTATTAAAATTTACTTTTGATCTCAATTTATAATTGGAAAATATTTTAGTTAATTGTTCAACATTTGATTTTTCACAATCAAGTAGATAACCATTGTTGTGTTTAATAATAAAAAATTCTACGAGATATTTACCTTGCGGTGTCAAAATTGAAGCAAAAGAGGAATTATTATCTGTAACGGCATTGATATCTTTAGTAATAATATTTTGCAAAAAATTTTTAGCATCTTCGCCATTTATGAAAATAAATCCCCTATCTTCTAAAATATATATTTCATCTATGTTCATATTTGAAAGTTATTACCTTATAATATAATTAATAATTCTAAAATGTCAGAATCTTTTGATTTAATTATTAAAAATGGTTTATGCTTTATTGAAGGAAATTTAAAAAAAGTTGATATTGGAGTAAAAGGCTCATTAATTAAAGAAATTAAAGAGTTATCAATATTTAAGGCTAGTCAAATTATTGATGCAAAAAATTTATTAGTATTACCTGGCGCTATAGATACTCAGGTTCATTTTAGAGAACCGGGTGCAACTGATTCGGAAGATTTATATTCTGGAAGTCGAGGCGCTATTATGGGTGGCATAACTTCTGTATTTGAGATGCCAAATACAAATCCGCCAACTTCTAGTAAAAAAGAATTTTTTAAAAAAATTAATTTGGCAAGTAATAGAATGTTTTGTAACTATGCTTTTTATTTTGGCGCAACATCAAACAATTCTAAGGAATTAAGAGAGTTAGATAGTTTAGAAGGCTGTTGTGGAGTCAAATTGTTTGTTGGTTCATCAACTGGAAATTTGTTAGTAAAAAATGAATCAGATATTGCAAAAGTTTTTTCTAGTAGTTCAAAAATAGTATCGGTTCATTCGGAAGATGAAGAGATATTAAATTTAAGAAAACGATTAATCGAAAAGGGAAAAGTATTATCCCATCTAATTTGGAGAAATGAAGAAAGTGCTATTTCTTCTACAAGGAGAATTATAAGAATAGCAGAACGGCTAAATAAAAAAGCACATATATTGCACGTAACCACGAAAAAAGAAATTGATTTATTATCAAAACATAAAGGAAACATTACATTCGAAATCACTCCGCAGCATTTAAGTTTAACTTCTCCAAGTTGTTATGAAAAATTAGGAACCTTAGCACAGATGAATCCTCCAATTCGAACAAAGGACCACCAAGATAAACTGTGGTATGCGATAAAACATAACATAGCTGATATTATTGGATCAGATCATGCTCCACACTTGAAAAAAAATAAAGAAAAACTATATCCAGAGTCTCCATCAGGAATGCCAGGCGTACAAACCTTAGTTCCAATTATGTTAGATCATGTAAATAGAAAAAAATTAACAATTGAACAATTTGTACGTTACTTAAGTGAAAATCCAGCTAAAATATTTAATATTAAAAGTAAAGGATTGATAAAAAAAGGTTATGAAGCAGATTTAACTATTATTGATATGGATAAGGTTGTAAAAATTGATAACGCTAAAATGGAGAGCAAATGTAAATGGTCACCTTTTCATGGTGTTAAAGTTAAAGGATTTCCTGTAATTACAATAGTTAATGGGGAAATTAAAATGAAAAATGGTAAGATAATAGGTAAACCAGGAGGAAAACCGCTAAAATTTTAAATTTATTGTTGAATTATCTTTAAGATTTACTTAATTAATTTGCTTTAAATTTAAACTTAATAACTTAAGATAATTAACTAACGAGAGGCTTTGATGAATAAAATTAAAATAATAGTATTAACTTTGGCAGCATCGATCGTAATATCAACCAGTGCTCATGCACAAGTAGCTTTGCTACAGCCCGATGATTTTGTCGGATTTACCTTTTGGCTTGTGTCAATGGCTTGTTTAGCAACTACAGTGTTCTTTTTTCTAGAACGTGGCTCAGTTGCTCCAGGATGGAAGATGTCAATTACGGTTGCTGGTCTAGTTACCGGTATAGCTTTCATACATTTAATGTATGTGAGAAGTGTATGGGTTACAACAGGAGACGCCCCTATAGTATATAAATATATTGATTGGTTAATTACCATGCCATTGTTGGCTTTACAATTTTATCTAATATTATCTGCAGTAAGAAAAGTTTCATCAACAATATTTTGGAAACTTTTGATTGGTACATTAGTAATGGTATGCGGAGGCTATGCTGGTGAGGCCGGCTATATTCTACCATTCTTAGGTTTCATTGTATGGATGTCAGCTTGGATATACATTCTGTACGAAATATTTGCAGGAGAAGTCGGAAAAATTATTACTAGATCCACTAACAAGGCTTTGGTTACAGCATTTGAAACAATGAGAATGATTGTAACAATTGGTTGGGCGATATATCCTTTAGGATATGTTTTTGGATATTTAACTGGTGGTGTAGATTCCAACACATTAAATGCCATTTATAATTTTGCGGACTTGATTAACAAAATCGCTTTTGGTCTGGTTATTTGGGTTGCTGCTACAGCCAATACTAGTGGATTAAGACGATAAAAGAAAAAATTTTAATTATTAAAAAAAGGCAAATATTCTTTGCTTGCCCTATTTTTTTTGCAATCTATAAGTAAATTTTCATGGCAAAAATAACGTATATAGAACACACAAACAAAGAACACATTGTTGAGGTGCCTAATAATATAACTGTTATGGAGGGAGCAGTACAAAATAATATCCCGGGAATCGATGCAGATTGCGGCGGATCAATGGCTTGTGCTACATGTCATGTTTATGTCGATAAAAAATGGTTTAATAAGCTTGAAAAAAAAGATGAAGGTGAAGAAGATATGCTGGATATGGCTTATCAACCAAACAAATTTAGTCGATTAAGTTGCCAGTTGTTAGTTTCGAATGAACTCGATGGTTTAATTGTAAGAATGCCATCAAAACAAAGTTAATTAAATGATTACAACCGATGTTTTAGTTATTGGTGCAGGACCTACAGCTTTATTTGCTGTACAACAATTAGGCATAATAGGTTTAAAAGCAGAAGTTGTCGATAATTTAGATAAAGTGGGAGGTCAATGTAGAGAACTTTATCCTGATAAACCAATATATGATATTCCTGCAATTCCAGTATGTACGGGAGAAACTCTAACCAAAAATTTAATGAAACAAATTGAACCTTTTAATACTAATTTTCATTTAAGTGAGAGAGTAGAGCAATTAGTTAAGGAAGGAACCAAATGGAAAATTACAACAAATAAAAAAAAAATATTTGTTGCACCTAATATAATTATAGCTGGTGGTGTTGGTTCTTTTGAGCCTAGAAAATTTCCTTTAAAAGAAGCTGAAAAATTTGAGAAAAATAGTGTTTTTTATTCAATTAGAGATAAAAAATATTTTGATAAAAAAAAAATTTGTATTTTTGGTGGCGGAGACTCTGCGCTTGATTGGTCGATAGAATTATCTAAAAATTCTAAAGTTGTTTTAGTGCATAGAAGACCAGAATTTAGAGGAACACCCAAAAACGTCGAGATTGTTAAAAAACTTGAAAAAGATGGAAAAATTGAAATTGAAACACCTTATCAAATAAATTCTATTGAAGGAGATAATCAAATTAAAGTCATTACAATAAAAGATGACAATGGAAAAATAAAAAAGATTGATACAGACTATATCCTTGGTTTCTTTGGTCTGATTATGAAATTGGGACCTATAGCTGAATGGGGATTAAATTTAGATAAAAAGCATATACCTGTTAATACAGAAAATTTTCAAACTAATAAGGAAGGAATATTTGCTATTGGGGATATTTGTACCTATCCAGGAAAACTTAAATTAATCTTATCAGGTTTTCATGAAGGTGCATTAGCAGCTAGAGGGTGTTTCAAATTAGCTAGACCTAACGAAAAATATAGATTTGAATTTACAACAACTTCTAAAAATATTCACGAAAGATTAGGTAAAAAGCAAACATAAAGTTATATGATAGAATTATTTTATGCGCCGACTCCAAATGGGAAAAAAATTTCAATTATGCTTGAAGAAATTGGCTTTGAATACAAAATTACCCAAATAAAACTTAATCCTGAAGGAGGTTTTTCAAAGGGTGAACAATTTAAACCAGAATTTAGAAAAATTAGTCCTTTTAGTAAAATTCCAGTAATTATTGATCATGATAATAATAAAGAAGTTATTTTTGAATCCGGAGCTATCCTTATGTATCTCGGAGAAAAAAGTAATAAATTTTATGAACAAAAAGATAGAACAAAAATTAACCAATGGTTAATGGCTCAAATGGGCTATGTTGGTCCAATGCTAGGACAACACCATCAATTTCATCGTTATAATTCTGGTAAGGATAAATGGGGCGAAGAAAGATACTTTAAAATAACCAAAACTATATATGGCGATTTAGACGAAAGATTAGGGCAATCAAAATATCTTGCTGGAGAAAATTACTCAATTGCTGACATTGCAACTTTCCCTTGGATTGCAAGACATGATTGGCATGATATAGGATTGAAAAATTACAAACATTTAAGCAGGTGGTATAAATTTATTTCTAATAGACCGGCTGTAGAAAAAGGATATGATTGTTTAAATACTGGTGAAAAGATACCCGAAATAAAATTATAATTCTGCGTGAATTTTTTCTTCTCTTTCGTGTTTTTCTTGTGCTGCAATACCTAAAGTTGCAATAGGTCTTGCGATTAATCTTTTCAAACCAATTGGTTCGCCTGTCTCTTCACAAAATCCATAAGTCCCTTCCCTTAATCTCTTTAATGCGGCATCAATTTTAGAAATAAGTTTTATCTGTCTATTTACTGTTCTCATTTCCACATTTTTCTCCGTGTAAGAACTTGCCTGATCAACAATATCTGGGGAAGAGACATTGTCAACTAAATTGCTAGAGTATAAAGCTTGAGAATTAGATTTGATTATTTCATTTTTCCACTCGGTTAACTTGAGCTTGAAATAAGTCTTGTGTTTTTCACACATATACTTTTCTTTTTTATTAGGTATATATTTCTTCGAATTTCTTATAGGCATAGCAAAATAAACGAGGGAGTATATTCAGCAATAATTTACTGTCAAGCTAAGTTAGTTTATATAAATTATATCTATGCTTGTTAAACAAGGTCAAATTATTAAGTTTTTTGTAATTTTTTTATTTGTTCATACTTCAATCTGGACATTAATTCCTACTTTAGCAAATTCAAATCTTCCAATGGATACAATAGAAGCTTTAGCTTGGGCTAGCGATATTCAATGGGGTTATAGTAAACATCCGCCATTAAGTGCATGGTTTCCTGGAATAGTATTTAAAATCTTTTCAAACCAAGATTGGGCATATTACCTCCTTAGTCAGCTATTTGTTGTTTTAAGTTTTACAATAGTGTGGAAATTTTCTGAGGATTTTTTTCAAAATAAAATTTATAGCTTGGTATCAGTATTATTACTAGAGGGTATTTATTTTTACAATTTTACTACACCAGAATTTAATGTTTATGTTTGTACACTACCTTTCTGGGCTTTGACGGTTTTGTATTGTTGGAAAGGAATCAAACAAAATGATTATGTCAGTTGGTTATTATTCGGATTTTTTTCCGGATTAGGAGTTTTGTCACATTATCTATTTTTTTACCTATTAATGGCTTTAGATTTATTTTTTATCTACATGATATTTAAAAAAGAGTTTAATTATAAATGTTTAATTTCTCTAATCACCTTTTTAATAGTTCTTCTGCCTCATTTAATTTGGCTGACAGAAAATAATTTTATTACTATCAACTACGCACTACATAGAACAGGATTAGAGGAATCAATTTTTTTAAACCACTTCTATTATCCTTTAATTTTTTTAACAAAGCAAATTGGAATACTCGTGCCTTTTTCTATAATGTTGTTATTTATTATTTCAAAATTTAAATACAAAATAAACTTTAAAGATAAAAAACTAATATTTCTAATTTTAATAAATGTTGGACCTTTACTTTTAATTTTTCTAACTTCATTTTTTTTAGGTGCAAAAATCAAAACTATGTGGATGACATCTTTTTACTTATTTATGGGAGTATTATGTATTTATATATTTCAAACCAAAATTCATATAGAAAGATTTAAGTATTTTTTATATGTGTTTTTATTTCTGTTTATTTTGTTTCCATCAATTTATTTTTATCATTCTATTTCCAAAAAAGATAAAAGAACCGATTATCCTGGAAAAGCAATTGCTCGAGTTATTCAAGCTAAATGGGATAACGCCTTTTCAAATGAAATTGAAATAGTGTTCGGGAATATATGGCACGCGGGAAACTTATCATATCATCTAAAATCGAGACCAAAATGGACAGGGGGCATATGGTATGGAATAAAAAAAGTACCCAAAAATATAAACGGAGGAATAATTGTAATCGGAGATTATAATAGCGATGTAAGAGTGCATAAAATTTGCACTTCTTCAAATACATCATTTCACATAGTTACATTTCAACTTAAATCTTTTAATCATAATGTCTGTATGATTGGTAAAAAATGAAAAAATTTATAATTTTAATGCCCGTGTACAATGACTGGAAGTCAGCTTCAAAACTCCTAAAAGAAATTGATTTACAAATTGTTAATTGGGAATCAGAAGTGTCTATTTTAATTATTGATGATGCCTCAACTGAAATGAGGTCAGCTATGGATTCAAATTTTAAAAAAGTAAAATCAGTGAAAGTTTTGAATATGAAAAAAAACCAAGGTCACGCAAGATGTTTTGCTACTGGATTAAAGTTCATCATCGAAAAAGAAAATTTTGATTATGTAATACCTATGGATGCAGATGGAGAAGATAGACCCGAGGAATTAAATTTGCTTTTTAATAAGTCCAAAGAGTATCCTGATAAAGTTATTACCGCAGACAGAGTCAAGAGATCGGAAGGACTGTTATTCAAATTTTGTTATAAAATGCATAAATATTTAACTTATATATTCACAGGACACCTAATTAAGTTTGGAAATTACTGTTGTTTATCTAGAGATTCTGTGGTCAAATTGATCAAAGATCCTTCAGTTTGGAGTAGTTTTTCAGGATCATTAACTAAATTAATTCCAGATCGAATTTCCATATCCTCTATTAAAGGTTTGAGATATTACGGCCCATCTAAAATGAGTTTTTTTGAACTCTTAATTCATTCTTTTTCTATAATTGCGGTTTTTAAAAGAACCACTTTTTTTCGATCTTTTATTTTTTTATCTGTATATTTATTGTTAATTTTTCAATCTTTATCTTTCATTACCCTGTTACCTGTATTTCTAATCATAATTTTACTTTTTGCAGTAGTTTGGTTTTCAAATCGTGAAAATTTGGATCAGTTGAAAAAATCTTTGGATAATATTTCAAGTATTGATAATTTTAATTAACCTTTATAATTGGTAAACAATCAAAATCAGCAGTATCAATTTTTGATGAATATTTTCTTCTTATATTCCATTTCTTATTTAGACCCGCATCAGCCAAGCTTAAAGTTGAACGTCCATATCTATAATTTGTATAATCAATAGATTTCATCAGACTTTTTATTCTATTTTCTTTTGGTGAGGAAAATAGATTATGAGTTTTTTCTGAATCCAATAATCCTGATAAAATTATTCCTGTTTTTTGGTATTTATAATCCTTTTTAAAAATAGATTTTAATCCTCCTAAAGCATTTTTTACTATCTCAATACTGTTGTCGGTAGCAATTGGAAAATCAATTGTTCTTGAATTTGAATAAAATATTTTCTTGTCTTGAAAAAGACTTGTTCTTATAAAAATAGTTATGGTTTTTGCTAACAAAGATTCTGATCTTATTTTTTCTGCAGCATTCAAAGAATGAGAAGCAATAGACTCTGCGAGTGTGTGAAAACTTTCTACTTTTTTACCAAATGACCTTGATACACAACAGCTTCCCCTTTTTGCTTGATAAGCTTCTAAATCAATACAAGAAATACCTCTTAATTCCATTGCTGTTCTAGCAGCTAAGACATTTGAATTATTTTTTATCCAATTGCTAGACATATTTTTTAGTTGTTTTGCATTATTAATACCATGTTTAACATAAAACTTAGACGTTTGTCTTCCAACGCCCCATATATCATTAATTTTTATTTTTTCTAATATCAAATCAATATTTTCTATACCTATTAAATTTACAATCCCAGATTTTTGTTTCTTAGCTATGTGATTTGCTATTTTGCTGAGAGTTTTAGTTTTTGCTATACCAATGCTTGTTGGTATGCCTACCCATTGTAATATTGTGTCTCTGATTTTTTTACCAAAAGATGGAATCATATTATTAGGCATACTTGATAAATCTAAAAAAGCTTCGTCTATAGAATAAATTTCTATATTTGGGACAAGATATTTTAAAATTCGCATCACTCTTCTAGATATATCTCCATATAGTGAATAATTTGAAGAAAACACATATACACCATTTTTAATAATTATTTCTTTTGCTTTAAAATACGGATCACCCATTTTAATACCCAATGCTTTTGCTTCGGAAGATCTTGAAATTATACATCCGTCATTATTTGAAAGAACAACTACTGGTTTTTTAAGAATGCATGGCTTAAACAATCTTTCACAAGATACATAAAAAGAATTGCAATCAACCAAAGCTATTTTTTTAGTATGTGGAATGTATGACATAAGTAACAACACCCCAAATAAAAATATCTGAGTTTGGGTTTATGATAATTTTATCGTCAAGGTTTTTTGAACCAGAAGAAAGAAATTGTAAATTTTTTTCTTTTATAAAACTTTTTACTACAAGTTCATCATTTACATTTGCAATTACTGTTGAAAGATTTTTAGGTTCTAGACTTTTATCTACTATTAAAAGATCGCCATCATATATTCCAACGCTGGACATGGATTTACCCTGGACTCTAATTACAAATGTTGCGGGTGCATTTTTTATTAAATGAATGTTAAGATCTATGTCTTCTTCTATATAGTCGGTTGCCGGTGAAGGAAAACCTGCCCCTGCTTTATGTAAGTAAAATGGTAATAATGAATTCATAGATGTTCTTATTTTGTTCTTATTATTAACATATTAAAATGTATAGTCAACTAGCAGGTTGTATTTTGAGTCCAAATAAGAATCGTAAAAGAATCAAAACAAGAACATCTAAAATAGATTTAAATGTGCTGTGGATAATTATTATATGTCAGTATTTTTTACAATATGAAATATGAAATATGAAATTATTGAAATAGCTGAAGATTTTAGAGAAGAAAATCATGCTAAAAAGCTTATAAATAAACTGATGAAAAAATTAACTTGTCACTGTGGCGGAGTAGAGATTGAGGTAAATGTACCTGATCAATTCAAAAAATTAGTAAGGTGTAACTGCTCACTTTGTAAAAGAAAAGGAACTATTATGACAATGGTTGGACTTGATGATTTAAAAGTTATTAAAGGTCAAGATCTTTTAAAGCTTTATCAATATCATACAAAAGTAGCCAAACATTATTTTTGCTCAAATTGCGGAATTTATACTCATCACAAAATGCGTAGCAATCCAAACATGTATGGAATTAACGTAGCATGCCTAGAAGGTGTTAAACCTTTTGAACTAAAAAATGTTGGAGTTAATGATGGCATCAATCATCCCCTTGATAAAAAGAAATGAAAAAGCTGTAGATTGTTTCTTAAAGGTAAAAAAGGATTATCTAAAATTTTTAAACAAAGAAAAAATTTTTGATCAATCTGTTGCAACTAAAATAGCAAGCCTGAGAAGAATTTATATACCCATGTCATTTTGGATAGAAAATAAATATAAGAAAAAGGGGAAAACTTTATTTTTAGGTCTGTCAGGTGGACAGGGTTCTGGAAAAACAACAGTTGTAGGAATTTTAAAAATTATTTTAAAAAAATATTTTAAAAGAAAAACTCATGTTAGCTCTATTGATGATTTTTACAAGACATTGGAAGAACGTAATAAAATATCAAGTATAATACACCCTTTGTTTAAAACAAGAGGAGTTCCTGGCACTCATGATACAAATTTAATTAAAAAATTTTTTGGTTTTATTAAAAAAAAAAAATTTAAAAAATTTAAATTACCAAAGTTTGATAAATCAATAGATGATCGTTTAAACGAAAAATACTGGTTTAATATAAAAGAAAGGCCAGAAATAGTAATATTTGAAGGATGGTGCGTTGGAGCTAAACCTCAGCTAAATTCTTTGTTAAAAAAACCAATAAATATTCTTGAAAAATACGAAGATAAAGATTTGATATGGAGGAAACATGCAAATGAAAAACTTAAAAAGGAATACAAAAATTTTTTTGCAATGATCGATAATTTCATTTTTATGAAAATTCCAAATTTTAATATGGTTTTTAAATGGAGGCTTCTTCAAGAAAGGAAGTTAAAAAAAAGGTTGCGTACAACAAAAAAAATAATGTTATATGGTCAAATAAAACGTTTTGTTATGTTTTACCAAAGAGTAACTTTACAGATGTTTAAAGATATGCCAAAAATAGCATCAGTCGTTTTGACATTAAATAACAAACATCAAATATACAAAATTAGGTTCAAAAATTAGTTGATTTTCGCTTAAAATATAACAATTTATAACTATTGATTAAAAGAACAAAATATGTACATTCAATTTAGCGATTCGTATAAAGAATGCTGAAGAAAAAGGATAAAAATGACAAAAAACAACTTAAAAATAGTTAAATCAAATAAAAATCAAGAATTAGAGAACAAAGAGAAAAATAAGGCTTTGGAAGCAGCCATAAACCAAATTGATGATACTTTTGGTAAAGGTTCGGTAATGAAGCTAGGTCAACAAACTGTTTTGGATATTGAATCAATATCTACAGGATCACTCAGTTTAGATCTGGCCTTAGGAATAGGGGGTCTACCAAAAGGAAGAGTAATAGAAATTTATGGACCTGAGGCATCAGGAAAAACTACCTTAGCATTACAAGTAGTTGCTGAAGCACAAAAATCAGAAGGAATTTGTGGATTTATTGATGCAGAACACGCACTTGATCCAATATATGCAAAGAAACTAGGAGTTAAAACTGATGAGCTTTTAATTTCACAGCCAGATACTGGTGAACAAGCCTTAGAAATAGCAGATACCTTAATCAAATCGGGATCTATTTCTGTTCTAGTTATTGACTCCGTTGCTGCATTAACACCACGAGCTGAACTCGAGGGTGAGATGGGCGACCATCACGTTGGTTTACAATCAAGGTTAATGAGTCAAGCATTGAGAAAACTTACAAGTTCAATTTCGAAAACCAATACGATGGTAATTTTTATAAATCAAATAAGAATGAAAATTGGTATTATGTTTGGTAACCCAGAAACCACATCTGGTGGAAATGCATTGAAATTTTATTCATCGGTTAGAATGGATATTAGAAGGATCGGTGCAATAAAAGAAAAAGATCAAATAATTGGTAATTCAACGAGGGTAAAAGTAGTAAAAAACAAAGTATCTCCTCCATTCAAAGTAGTAGAATTTGATTTAATGTATGGAAAAGGAATCAGCAAAACAGGAGAACTAATAGATCTAGGAGCTAAAGCAGATATCGTAGAGAAGGCAGGTGCTTGGTATGCTTATAAAGGCGAAAAAATTGGTCAAGGAAGAGAAAACGCAAAGCTTTATTTAGAAAAAAATCCTAAAGTGGCGGCAGAAATTGAAATGGCAATTAGAACTAAAGCTGGCCTTATTGCAAAAAAAATAGAAGGCAATCCTATAGAAAAGAACGCTGAAACTGAAAAGGGAAATAATAAAAAAGATTAACAAAATAGTCATCTAAAACAAAGAAAGGTGTTTAATAAAACACCTTTCTTTTGTTCACAGTTATCTAGACATCAAATAAGAAAGCTGTATTTTATAAATATGGCTAGTAAATCACTAAATGACATAAGAAGTGCTTTTTTAAATTATTTTAAAAAAAATGATCATAAAATAGTAGAGTCTAGTAATTTGGTTCCCAATAATGATCCAACCTTAATGTTTGCTAATTCAGGAATGGTTCAGTTTAAAAATGTATTTACAGGTTTAGAAAAAAGAAAATATTTAAGAGCAACTACTTCACAAAAATGTGTAAGAGCTGGTGGAAAACATAATGATCTAGAAAATGTTGGATATACACCAAGACACCATACGTTTTTTGAAATGTTAGGAAACTTCTCATTTGGTGATTATTTTAAAGATAAAGCAATAAGTTTAGCGTGGGATTTAATTACAAAAGAATTTGGCCTTAAAAAAGATAAATTATATGTAACTGTATTTAATGAAGATAATGATGCCTTTAATTTATGGAAAAAAATTTCTGGTTTAAGTCAGGACAGAATTATTAAAATTTTTACATCTGATAATTTTTGGTCTATGGGAGAAACTGGTCCTTGTGGACCTTGTTCAGAAATTTTTTATGATCATGGAGACCACTTAAAAGGAGGGCCTCCTGGAAGCACTAATCAAGATGGAGATAGATTTATTGAAATATGGAATTTGGTTTTCATGCAATTTGAACAAATATCTAAGGAAAAAAGAATTAATTTGCCAAAACCATCGGTAGATACAGGTATGGGCTTAGAAAGAATTTCAGCTTTATTACAAGGCACTCATGATAATTATCAAACAGACCATTTTAAAAAATTAATAAGCTCAACTTCTGAAATTTTAAAAATAAAAGTAGATAAAGAAAATATAGCAAGTTTTAGAGTTATTTCTGATCATTTAAGAGCAAGTTCTTTTTTAATTGCAGAAGGAGTTTTACCTTCTAATGAGGGAAGGGGTTATGTTTTAAGAAGAATTATGAGAAGAGGTATGAGGCATTCTCATTTATTAGGTTCTCAAGAACCAATTTTTTATAAAATTTTAAAAACTTTAATTAATGAGATGTCTTCAAGTTATCCTGAATTATTAAGAGCCGAGGCACTTATTTCTGAAACTTTAAAAACGGAAGAAGAAAAATTTTTAGTACTTCTTGAAAGAGGCATGGATATTCTCGAGGAGGAAACAAAAAAAGTTAAAGATGTATTACCAGGTGATGTTGCTTTTAAATTATATGATACCTATGGATTTCCATTAGACCTTACCCAAGATGTTCTAAGAAACAAATCTATAAAAGTTGACACCAAGTCATTTGATCAATTAATGGTCAAGAGAAGGGAGGATGCTAAAAAAAATTGGAAAGGCTCTGGCGACCGTGCTGTTGAACATATCTGGTTTAATATTAGAGAAAAATTGGAACCTACAGATTTTTTGGGATATGAAACTGATAATTCACAAGGTGTGGTTCTTTCTATCATTCATGAAGGAAAAGAAATTGACATTTTAAATGAAGGCAAAGAAGGCATAATAATTACAAACCAAACTCCTTTTTATGGGGAGTCAGGGGGTCAAATAGGAGATACAGGTTTTCTTTTTGGCTCAAAAACTCGGTTTGAAGTAACAGATACTCAAAAAAAATTAGGAAATCTCCATATTCATATTGGTAAACTAATTAAAGGATCAATATTAAAAGGAGATACTTTAGATTTAAAAATAGACTCAGAAAGAAGATCAAATATTAGAGCATATCATTCAGCAACACACTTATTAAATGAGGCATTAAGAAGAGTATTAGGAAAACATGTAACCCAAAAAGGTTCATTTGTAGGACCAGATAGACTTCGATTTGATTTTAGCCATATGAAACCAATTTCAAAAGATGAAGTAAATAAAATTGAAAACTATGTTAATTCAATGGTTGAGTCGAAAGGAGATGTTCGTACCAGATTAATGACACACAAAGAAGCAGTTGCAAATGGAGCCCTAGCTATATTTGGAGAAAAATATGGTGACGAAGTAAGGGTATTATCAATGGGTAATGATAAAGACACATATTTTTCAACAGAATTATGTGGTGGAACTCACGTTAGAAATACATCTGAAATAGGTAATTTTAAAATAGTAAGTCAATCAGCAATTGCTGCTGGAGTAAGAAGAGTAGAGGCTTTGAGATCTTCACAATTAACTGATTATTTAAACTCAAAAAAATTTGATCAAGAAAACAAAGACAAAAAATTACAAGAAAATATTAATCAAATTAAAAATCAAATTAAATCTCTTGGGGGAGAAATCATTCAAGATGAGCAAGATTTAAATAAATTAAAAAATCAGTATGAAAAATTATTAATAGATAGCATTTTAAAAGATAAAAACAAAAATCAAGTTAAAGATGAAATTGTTAAAAAAATCAAAATTAGATTCCAGAAAATACAAGAATTTCCCACAAAAGAACTTAGATCAATAATTGATCAAGGAAAAAAGGATCTTAAAGAAGGAATTATAATAGCTTATGCAATACAAGAAAAGAAATTAGGAATTGCAATTGGAGTTACAAAAGAACTTTCCAAAAAATATAGTGCTGTAGACCTAGTTAAAATTGGATCTTCTGTATTAGGTGGAAAAGGAGGTGGTGGAAGAAATGATTTTGCTCAAGCAGGAGGAGAGAACATAGAAAAGATTGAAGAATCCTATAAAGAAATTTTAAAAAAAATTAATTAAACGCTTTCTTTAGCGTACCATTAATTTCTTCTAAAAATTGATTGGTAGTCAGGTATTTATTAGTAGGGCTTATTAGTATTGCTAAATCTTTTGTCATTGATCCTTTTGCAACGGTTGCTATACAAACCTTTTCTAAAGATGTGCTAAAATCAATTAATTTTTGGTTTGAATCTAATTTTCCACGGTGCGCTAATCCTCTTGACCAGGCAAATATTGAAGCAATAGGATTGGTTGAAGTTTCTTTTCCCTGCTGATGCATCCTATAATGCCTAGTCACAGTGCCATGGGCAGCTTCAGATTCCATCGTCTTACCGTCAGGAGTTAATAATACACTGGTCATTAATCCCAAAGATCCATATCCTTGTGCAACTATATCCGATTGAACATCACCATCATAATTTTTACATGCCCAAATATATTTTCCACTCCATTTCATTGCACATGCGACCATGTCATCGACAAGTTTGTGTTCGTAAGTAATATTGTTTTTTTTAAACTTAGTTTTGAATTCATCATCAAATACTTTTTGAAATATATCTTTAAACCTTCCATCATAAGTTTTTAAAATTGTATTTTTAGTAGAGAAATAAACTGGCCATTTTTTTATTAAACCATAATTAAAACAAGATCTTGCAAAGTCCTCAATAGATTTATCTAAGTTATACATCGATAAAGCTATTCCTGGACCAGGAAAGTTAAAGACTTCATATTTTTTTTCATCTTTTTTATCTTCAGAGGTCCATTTAATTTCTAATTTTCCCTTTCCTGGAACTAAAAAATCTGTTGCTCTATATTGATCTCCAAAAGCATGCCTTCCAATAATTAGTGGATCAGTCCAAGATGGAACAAGTTTTGGAATATTTTTACATATTATTGGTTCTCTAAACACAGTTCCCCCAATAATGTTTCTGATAGTTCCATTTGGTGAGCGCCACATTTTTTTTAAATTAAATTCTTTTACTCGCGCATCATCAGGAGTAATTGTTGCACACTTAATTCCCACACCAATTTTTTTTATTGCATTGGCACTATCTATAGTTACTTTATCAGCAGTTTTGTCTCTATTTTGAATACTTAAATCGTAGCTTTCAATTTTTAAATCTAAGTAAGGTAAAATAAGTTTTTTCTTAATAAAATCCCAAATAACCCTAGTCATTTCATCACCACTTAGGTCTACAATCGGATTATTTACTTGAATTTTACTCATTTAATTTAATCAATTTTAACAATTGAAATTAATTGGTTTTTATACATATTAACCTAAAATTATCAATTAGAGTAATATGAAAGTTGGAACACAAATAATTGACGCAGTATTTCAAAAAATTCACAATGAAGGTTATAAATTCATTGCCATTTCTATTTTAGTTACCTTCATTTTATTATTAATTTCAAAATTCCTAGGTTTTATAGGAATATTAATTACCATTTGGGTTTATTATTTTTTTAGAGATCCAGATAGAGTTTCAATTGATGACCAAGACTATTTAGTAAGTCCAGCTGATGGACTAATTACTCAAATAGTAGAAACCAATGGACCAAAAGAATTTTCTTTGGAAAACAAAAAATTTACTCGCGTTAGTATTTTTATGAGTGTTTTCAAATGCCATGTTAACAGATCACCCGTACTTGCAACAATAGAAGATATGTTTTATATCCCTGGAAAATTTTTAAATGCCACACTTGATAAAGCAAGCGAAGATAATGAAAGAAATTTAATTAAATTTAAAACCAACAGTGGAAATGAAATTATAGTTGTTCAAATAGCTGGTTTAATTGCTAGAAGAATAATTTGTGAATGCAGCAAATCCCAAACGCTACAACAGGGTGAAAAAATTGGCATGATAAGATTTGGTAGCAGAGTTGATATTTATTTTAATAATTATAAAAATTTAGTAAAACAAAATCAAACAACAGTTGCTGGAGAAACATTAATTGCTAAGAAATAAATTATATGATCGAAAATAAAAAAAGTTTTGAGATTGTTTCTAATAAAAATCCTAGGATACTATTGCCAAACACATTAACTATCATCGGTGTTTGTATAGGTTTAAGTTCAATTAAATTTGCTTTGGATCAAAATTATGGCCTGTCGATAATTGCCTTACTAATTTCTGGTATACTGGACACGTTGGATGGAAGAATTGCAAGATTAATCAAAGGTACATCAAAAGTTGGCAAAGAACTAGATTCGCTAACCGATATTGTTAGTTTTGGTGTAGCTCCAGCTTTTATAATGTATTTTTGGACGTTAAATGAACTTGGAAAATTGGGATGGTTAATTGTCTTAATTTATGTTGTTTGTTGTGCATTAAGATTAGCACGATTTAATATTACGACTTATAGAGATGATTTTTTGTGGAAGCAAAATTTTTTTGAAGGAGTTCCTTCTCCTGGAGGTGCGGGCTTGGTGATGTTGCCATTAGTTTTATTTAAATCAGAAATATATAACTTTGATCAATATAAACTATTAATTGTTTCAACAATTTTTATTATTACTTCAATTTTATTGATTAGCAAAATTCCGACTTATTCTTTTAAACGTATAGCGATTCCAAGAAGTACCACAATTTTTTTGTTGTTTGGTATTGGTTTATATTTTGGACTAGTATTTGTTTATACTTTCGAAGTTCTTTTTATTACAGGAGTTGTTTATCTTTGCACGATTCCTATTAGCTATCTTCATTTTCGAAAACTTAATAGCAAAGAGAAGATTTTAAAACAAACTCAAGATATTGATGAAACAGAGGACGTTCTTTAAGAATGAAGTCGCAAGCAATTGTAACTCTTGCGGATTCAAATTATTTTGATCTATTACTTGAACTAATTTCTTCAATAAGACAATTTGAACAAAGTAAAAATATTTCTATTTGTGTTCTTGATGCAGGTCTAAAGGATGATCAAATTCAAGAATTAAATAATAAAGTTGAAATAATAAAAAAAGCAAATTGGGATATTGAGGTTCCAAAATTTAAAATTTTGGGCAAAGAATGGCTAAAAAGTCAAGTCTCAAGAGCTTTTTTACCAAACTATTTTCCTGACTTTGAAAAATATTTATGGATAGATTGTGATGCTTGGGTGAGTACCTGGGAGTGTGTTGATCTATATTTTAAGGCTTGTGAAAAAGGAAAAATTGGCATTACTCAAACAATTGGAGCAGGATATAAAGTTTTAACGAGAGTAAAGTGGATTTTGGGAAGTCTAGCTGCGATAAAATCTCAAAACTATAAACATGCTAAAAAATCAGGTTTTTCAGAAACTATTGCAAGAAAAATTGCTTTTGCTCCACATTTAAATATTGGAGTTTTTTCTTTAGAGCAAGATTCTAAATGCTGGAAAATTTGGCAGGAAAATTTAAAAAAAACTTTAAAAACTGGAAATATTTTTGGATCAGAGGGATTAGCGATGAACATAAGTGTCTATGTAGATGATGTTAAAGCAGAATTTTTGCCATTATCATGCAACTGGATAGCAAGTAATGTATTGCCAAAATATGATCAAGAATCAAAAAGTTTTGTAGAACCCTATCTTCCAAATACAAAAATTGGCATAATGCATCTTGCCGCTGGTATTTGGAATGACAACAGAGACATGAGAGTAAATAAAGATATAAAGATTCCAATTGAAACTACGCGGGGAAACAAAATTCTTAAAAGTCTTAGATACGGTATTATTTAGTTGAAAAAGAATAAAATTTCTAAAAATTGGATAAATAAACAAAATAGAGATATTTATGTAAGAGATTCTAGGGATCAAGGTTATAGGTCTAGATCAGCATTTAAATTAATTGAAATTGATCAAAGGTTTCATTTTTTATCTAAATCTAGGACTCTTCTTGACTTAGGATCTGTACCAGGAAGTTGGTCGCAAGTTGCTTCCAAAAAAATTAAAGGTGGAAAAATTTTATCTGTGGATATAAAAGAAATGTTACCAATAAGTAATACCATATTTTTAAAGGGAGATTTTACTAAATTAGAAACTCAAAACAAAATTAAGAAATTTTTTAATACAAGAATAGATACAGTGGTTTCTGACATGGCATCTAATACCACGGGTAATAAAGAGCTTGATTCTTTAAAAACTGGAAATTTATGTTTAAATACAATAGAATTTTCAAGAAAAATTTTAAAGACCAATGCATATTTTGTATCTAAAATTTTTATGGGTGCTATTTTTAATGAGATTCAAATTCGCGCAAAGGAAATATTTAAAGAGGTACTGATTTTTAAACCAAAATCAAGTCGAAAAGAATCTAAGGAAATTTATATTTTCTGTAGAAATTTAAGGATTTCAAATGATTAGGCTGTTTGTTTTACAAATGTTGATTATTTTTTTATTTTTATCAAATAATTCTATCGCTTCTAATCAAAATATTTTTGAGGATGCAAAAATATATTTTGAGAAAAAAGATTATAGTCAGTCAAAATTTTTGTTTCAAAAATTTTTAGTATTTAATCCAAAAGATTATTTATCATATTTGTATTTGGCAAAAATATATAAAGAAGAAGATAATAAAAAAGAAACAGAAAAAAATTTAAATACTACTTTGCTATTGAATCCAAAAAATGAAGAAGCTCTTTTTATGTTAATTGAACTACAATTAGAAAGATCAAATTTTTTAATGGCAAAAAAATTAAATGAAAAGTTTTCATTAATTTGTTCAAAGTTATGTAATAATAAAAGTATTATTGTTGAAAAAATTAAAAATCTTGAACCAAAAAAAGTCACACAGCACTAAAAAAAATTCATTATTTATAATGAAAAATAAAAAAATCAGAAAAATTCTTAAAAGAAAAAATAAAAATCCAATTGTTTGTCTTACAGCATATTCAAAAACGATTGCAGAAATTTTAGATAAGCATTGCGATATAGTTCTGGTCGGAGATTCTCTCGGTATGGTTTTGTATGGAATGAAATCTACAAGAGAAGTTACTCTTGATATGATAATTAACCATGCAAAGAGTGTAAAAAAGGGTATTTACAAAAGTATTTTAGTTATCGATATGCCATACCATACGTATAGAAATAAGAAAGAAGCATACAAAAATGCAAAAAAAATAATCAAATCAACTAAGTGTGATGCTTTAAAATTAGAAGGAGGAAAAAAAATTATAAATGTCATTAAATATTTAATTAAAAAGGATATTTCTGTTATGGGTCATGTAGGTTTGTTGCCACAATCTGAAAAGGGCAAATTCAAATTTAAAGGAAGAAGTTCAGTTGAAAGGAAAAGAATTATTGAAGATGCAAGATTATTATCTAATGCTGGAGTGTTTGCAATCGTGATAGAATGTGTTGAAGAGAGTTTAGCTAAAATTATATCAAAATCTATTCCTGTTCCTACTATTGGCATTGGCGCATCTAAATATTGTGACGGGCAAATTTTAGTCACCGATGATTTGTTGGGGTTGAGCAATTTTGCACCAAAATTTATAAGAAAATATTCTAATTTAAAAAAAATAATAAATAAAAGTGTTTTAAGATTTAGACACGATGTTATAAACAAAAACTTTCCAAGTAGAAGGAATATATATTAATCTTTTAAAACTTTATGAATGAAGATTTAGCTATAATTGCAAAAAATGCTAGAAGGGAAGAAATAAAAAATTTTTTTATTAAACATAAAAAAAAATTATATTTTTTGGTGAGCTTAATATTATTAACTATTTTCTCAATTTTTTTTTATTTAGATAATGTTAAAAAACAAAAAGCTGAAATTGCTAATAAATTTATAAAAACATCGTTAAATTATAATTTAAAACAAGAAGCATATTATCTAAAAGAATTTAATGAAATAATTAATACCCATGATTCAATATATGCTCCTCTGGCACTCTTTTTTTTAATAGATAATAAAATTTTAAAATCAAATGAAGAAATAAATTATTTATTTGATCAAGTACTTAATAAAGCCAATCTAGAAAAAGAAATCAAAAATCTAGTGATTTATAAAAAAGCGCTTATTAATGCTGATTTTCAATCGGAAAATATAATGATAGAGATTTTAAAACCAGTAATTAATTCTGAAAGCTTTTGGAAACCTCACTCTCTGTTATTACTAGGAGATTATTTTTTATTTAAAGGAGAAAAACAAAAAGCCAGAGATTTTTATTTTCAAATTTTAACATCCCAAAAAACCAATGAAAATATTTTTAACCAAGCTCAACAAAGAATTCTGAGAAGCAATGGTGAATAAAGTTTTTAGATCTATTTTAATATTTTTTTTATCGATTATTCTCTTCGAATGTTCTTTTGATGACAAAACTGGTATATGGATAGATAAACCAAAACTGAAAGCTGCTAATACTTTACTCATAAAATTATCTGATGAGCAAAATAAATTTCAAAAGGAGCTTAATCCTGAATTAACAATTAATTTTAATTCTCAAGCAAAAACAAATAAAAAATGGATAATGTCAGGATTAAATTATTCAAATCTTACTTATCATTTAAGGTTTGATGGTCAGATTGACAAATTTTCTAAATATAAATTTAAAACAATTCAACATAGCACAATTAAAGAGAATCCATTAATTGTAGAAAAAAATTATTTTATTGTTATTGCAGAGAAAGGTTCAATTTTAAAATTTGTTAACAGAGGAAAACTGCAGTGGAGTAGAAATGTTTATAGCAAAAAAGAGAAAAAGAAAATTGAAAGTATTTCCCTAGCTCTCTCTAAAGGTAATCTGTATGCCATAGATAATTTGGGAAAATACTATGCAATAAATGTGGATACTGGTGAAATAATTTGGGTTAAACGACATGATGCGTTGTTTAATTCTCAAATAAAAGTCTACAAGGGCAAAATATATGCAGTTGATAGCAACAATATGATTAATTGTTTTTTCTACAACTGACGGAAAGCGAATATGGAAATTTGAAACACCTTCCACATTTATAAAAACAAATAAAAAAGTTTCAATTATTATAACCCCTAGTTCAGTTTTATTTTCAAATACAGCGGGTGATATTGCAAAAGCAAATATAAATAATGGTGAATTAAATTGGTTTATACCAACTCAAAACACCTTAATCCAACACGAAACAGATTTTTTAGAAACATCAGATATTGTTTTGTTTAAAAAAAATATATTTTTTTCAAATAATTTTTCAAAATTATTTTCTCTGAACGTAGATTCTGGAATATTAAATTGGATACTAAATATTAATTCAAACTTAAGGCCCATTCTAATAGATAATTTCTTATTTACTATATCGCAAGAAGGTTACTTGATAGTGATTGATAGTATTAAAGGAAAAATTATCAGATCAAATTACATTTTTGATAAATTTAAAACAAAACAAAGAAAGAAATTATTTATGCAAGGTTTTTTAATTGCCTCAGATAAAGTATATATAACAACTAATCTTGGTTATTTAATAATCTGCTCTGTTAGCACAGGCAAAGTTGAAACGGTGACCAAACTTAGCAACTCCCAATTATCTGAGCCTATAATAAGTAACAATCATCTATATGTTTTAACCAATAAATCATTACTTATCTCCAATTAAAAAATATATTTCTTTAAATATATATCCTTAAATGTAAATTAATTTAATGTTTTTAATATTATTAGAAAAGCTTGGAAGGAAAAAGTTATTACTGGACCGCGGGCCCGCTCATCCTGAATTTTATAAAGCAAAACCATGGATGAATCGATATTATGTATTATTTAAAAAAAGACCTAAGTGGTTTCCTTTTAATATTATAATTCATGAAATGCTGGATAACGATCACGGGGACGGAGTTCATAACCATATGTGTCCTTATATTACAATTGTGTTAAGAGATGGTTACTGGGAAACCCTAAGTGATGGAAGACACTGGAGGTCACCAGGTTATATTGGTTTTCGCTCTGCTGACAATCTTCATAGAGTGGATTTAAAAACAGAAACGAAACCACTTACGATTTTTATTCCAGGACCCTTTGGATTAAGAAAGAAGCCTCGAGCAGTATATAATCAGGATTTCAAGACCGAGAAAAACCAGTAATATGCAGATTTTTTATGAATTGATTGTTAAAACTAAAGGCCAAGGTCTTTATGATTTTACAAAGGAAACTATAGATTGGGTAAATAAACAAAAAATACATAGTGGAATATTAAACCTAAATATTTTACATACTAGCGCGTCACTAACTATTCAAGAAAACGCTGATCCAGATGTTCTTTACGATATTAAAAATTTTTTCGATAAATTAGTTCCAATGAATAATGATTTGTATAAACATACTACCGAAGGCATTGATGATATGCCTGCTCACTTAAAAACAATGTTGACCAATACCCAACTTACATTAAGTGTTAAAAACAAAAAACCAATCCTAGGAACCTGGCAAGGACTTTATTTGTTCGAACATCGATTAGAAAATCAGAACAGAACGATCTCCCATCATTTAATGGGTGATTAAATAATTAACAATCCAGGGTATTTAATTTTTCCCAATCTGTAATTGGTTTTTCCTTTGAGAAAATTTCTTTGGAGTTAAAGTTATTTATTTCATTATTTTTTAATTTTATGTAACTATTAATTACTTTTTCATCAAACGCCTCATTTAGTTCTTGACTTTCCTTGAGCTTTTCCAGGGCGCTTTCTAAATCAAAGGGCAGTTTTTTTAGATGAGGATAATCTTTGTAATCTGTATACATGTTGATCAATAATGGTTTACCAGGGTCTTTTTTTTTATCCATCCCATCTTTTCCTGCAGCAAGTATTCCAGCTTGTAACAAATATGGGTTTGCAGAACCATCCATTAACCTCAATTCAAATCTGCCTTCATCGGGTATTCTTATCATGTGTGTTCTATTATTTCCGCTATACGTGATACTACTTGGTGACCAAGTTGCACCAGATGAAGTAGCCGGAGCGTCAATTCTTCTATAGCTATTTATTGTAGGGTTGAAAAAGGCACTTAATGATTCAGCGGAATGCAAAATACCCCCAAGGAAGTTATAAGCTATTTTTGATAAACCAAATCGGTCTCCTTTATCTAAAAATATATTTTTATCTCCTTGCCAAAGAGAAATATGTGCATGGCATCCGTTTCCAGTTAAATTTTCAAAGGGTTTTGGCATGAAAGTGGCTCTTAATCCATGTTTTTCAGCAATTGTTTTAACCATGAATTTAAAAAAAACGTGTCGATCAGCTGTTTGAAGACAGTCAGAATAATCCCAATTCATTTCAAATTGACCATTTGCATCTTCATGATCGTTTTGGTAGGGATTCCATCCTAATTGAATCATCGAGTCACATATCTCTTTAATTAACTCATATTGACGCATAAGTGCTGACTGGTCATAGCAAGGTTTGGACTGAATATCTTTTTTGTCAGCAATTTCTGTACCTTCACTGTTGATTAGAAAATACTCACACTCGACACCAGACTTCATAATTAAGTTTTTTTTGCTTAATTTTTCTATTTGTTTTTTTAACATTATACGCGGAGATGCATCTACTGGCTTATTATTCATTATTAAGTCTGAAGCAAGCCAACCAACTTCTTTATTCCATGGTAACAGAATTAAACTATCGGGATCAGGTATTGCAAACATGTCGGCATCCGCCGGCGTCATATCCAGCCATGTAGCGAACCCAGCAAATCCGGCTCCATTTTTTTGCATGTCTTTGATTGCACCTGCTGGAACTAATTTTGATCTTAAAACACCAAAAAGATCAACAAAACTTATTAAAAAATACTTAATTTTTTTTTGTTTCGCAATTGATGCTAGATTTTTTGCCATAAAATAAATTATTTATAAAATTGAATCTTTGTAAAATAATAATAAAACTACAACAATAAATATTATTGCTAGGTAAACTCCATATTTTGCTTTTGGAAAAGCAATTCTGCTCATTCGATGTGGTATTTCAGGTTTTTTTTGATCTTTATCAAACATAACAATTGTTTCAAAATTAACTTAAAAAAAAAGGGCGCTGGTAAAACCAGCGCCCTAAATTCTTAATATTTTATAATATTACCACTCGGGAATATTATTTTTATATTCGTTAGCTCCATGTTTCTTTCTAGCTAACTTTTGATGTTCTTCATCTTCTCCGGTAGCTGTAGCAAAAGTCCACCAAAGCCAGTAAATAATACCAGCAATTACCCACCACAGTTCGGTTCCAACGTAAGGATAAATTTGTCCTGCCACCTCACTTGCGGTTAGATGATCAACCCAATTTGTTACTGTAGCCATATATATCCCTCCTTTATCTATTGCTTGAAGCAACAGCTCTTTCATCTTTTCGAGCTTGCTCCATTATGTTGTAGTCTAAACCAGCCAATTCAACATCGCGAGGTATACGTAATTTACCTGCACCATGAAGTATTTTAGCAAGTATCCAACCTGGTAAGAAACCAAGAACTCCGAACATAATAACTGCTCCGATAATCATTCCAATAGGATTAATTGCTGCATAACCATCGTATCCTGATGATGGATAGCCCCATAGAACAAAACCGCATATTACAAGTCCGACAACTCCTGCATAACCATGCACCGCAACTGCACCAACGGCATCGTCAATTTTGAAACGACGTTCAACGATGTAATGTAGTTTATATGCACAATATGTACCAATACCAGCTATTATCAGTGACTGCATTGGGTGATACAAATCATTACCCGCTGAAGCAGCGATGATACCAGCTAGTCCTCCTGAATAAGTCCAGAACGGATCGCCTTTAGAAACCCAATATCCAGCTAAAAATCCACCAGATAAAGACATCAAAAAGTTCATCGTAATACCACCAAGTGTTGTTGGTGTTATATAAATGTTAGTTGCGGTCCAGTAAGTTACTCCTTCCATTCCATATTCGGGTCCTAGATCAAATATTGGAATATTGCACGCCGCATAAAATCCCCAGAAGCCTGTAAAAATTAAAAATAATCCTACACAAACTAGCCAAGGGTTTCTCGGTCCAATATTTCTCGGTTCTCCACTGGATGAAAATTTTCCAATCCGTGGACCTAAGACAGCAAGTACACCTAAGGCAAATCCACCGCAAACTGCGTGAATTACGCCAGAAGCATACGCGTCGTGATAACCTAGAAGTTTAACCATCCAACCATTGAAATGCCATCCCCAAGCAGCATCAATCGACCAGAATACAGAACCAATTGCGATGGCCAATATACCAAATGCAAAAGTTGTAATTCTTTCGATAACTGCTCCTGAGACAATAGAAGCTGCTGTCCATGAAAATAGTAAGAACGCAGCCCAGAACACTCCCATGATATGGTCGTTTAGATTAACTGCCATTAAAGCATTTGTAGGATTAGCAAGCTCATTTGCCCCAAATCCTGCAACACCAATAAAAGCTTCGCTTTCCAAAATTAAACCACCGCCATGAATGTATGGTCCATTTGGAAATGCCCAGTATATCCACCAACCGAAAAAAAACCACGTAATTGTTACCAGAGGTATCAGCAACGTATTTTTCATCAACGTGTGTTGATGGTGTTTATAACGGGAAGCTCCGACTTCATACATACAGAATCCCACGTGAATTAAAAACATGAGTACCACTGTCATCCAGTAGTAAAATTCTGTAAACAAGGTCCTTAGAGCTGTTAACTCATTATCCATATTTCCTCCCTTATTTACTTATTTACTTATTTAATGAGAATATTCTATTGTCTACATCAAGCAGTACAACAATATAAAATTGTTATTTCCCAGTACTTTTAAACATTAATACAACTAATGATTGTAGACTTTAACCTTTTTTATAAGCCTTCTTTAAATCGACTAAAGGATGTCGTGGAGACATTTGAAACTTAATTAATAATTCTCGAGCAATCATATCTCTTGATTGTTGATCGTTTGGTAGTTTGATTTTTTTTGGAATAGTAACCCAGCCATTAGCATTTCTACAAAAAACAGCGGGTCGACCTTCTTCGTATCCCATGTGAACATCTTCTAGCCAATTCAAATCATCCCACCCCATAGCTTCTACATATTTTTTTAGAAAGGGAGTAATTTTTTTATAATCAGGCAACATGTTAACATCATATCTGTACCCGATATGTTGACCGATCATTTTTTCTCTAGCAGTCTCTTTTGAGGTTCCTAATTTTATTTTTTTTTCTTTTTTATTTTTAATTTTTTTCTTATTTTTCTTAGCCATAATTAATTCTTATATTTTATGGAAGTCATCAACACCAACAGTGTGATTAGTTCCAGTCAAAGGTACTTTTGCTAAAGCAGAAGCTTCCATTGTTAATGCAGCTAAATCTTCTGGCTCTAACGAGTGAATGTTAGTTTTTCCACAGGCTCTAGCTAGAAGCTGAGCTTCCAAAGTCATTGCATGTAAATAATTATAAACTCTTAATGCAGCATCATCTGGATTTAATCTTTTCCTTAATTTTGGATCTTGAGTAGCAACTCCAACAGGACAACGACCTGTGTGACAATGATAGCAATGTCCAGCTTTAACTCCCATTTCTTTTTCAAAGTTGGCTTCAGGGATATCTTTGTTGCAGTTTAGTGCAATCAATGCGCCAGTTCCAATTGCTATTGCATCTGCACCTAAAGCTAAAGCTTTAGCCATATCTGCGCCATCTCTAACACCACCAGCATAGATTAATGTTACTCTTCCAGTTTGTCCTACATCGTCCAAAGCTCTCCTTGCTTCTCTAATTGCAGCAATACCAGGAATACCCGTGTTTGCAGCGGCGATGTGTGGTCCTGCTCCAGTAGATCCTTCCATTCCATCTAAAAAAATAGAGTCTGGATTACATTTTGCAGCCATTCGAACATCATCATAAACTTTTGCAGCACCTAATTTTAATTGAATAGGAACTTTATTTTTTGTTAGCTCTCTTAATTCTTGAACTTTTAAAAATAAATCATCCGGACCTAGCCAGTCGGGATGTCTTGCGGGTGACCTTTGATCAATACCAGAAGGTAAAGATCTCATTTCAGCAACTTGATCAGTAACTTTTTGACCCATTAAATGTCCACCCATTCCAACTTTTTGACCTTGGCCGATGAATACTTCTATTGCATCGGCAAGTTGTGCGTGGTGTGGATTAAAACCATATCTTGATTGAATACATTGGTAATACCATTTTTCAGAATATCTTCTTTCATCAGGTATCATTCCACCCTCTCCTGAACAGGTAGCACTACCAGCCATTGTAGCACCTCTTGCTAAAGCAGTTTTTGCTTCATATGAAAGTGCACCAAAACTCATACCAGTAATATAAACAGGAATATCTAATTCAATTGGGTTTTCGCATCTAGGACCAATTACAGTTTTTGTTTCACATTTCTCTCTATAACCCTCGATTACAAATCTTGTAAGAGTTCCTGGCAAGAAAACTAAATCATCAAATGTAGGAATTTTTTTCATTAATGCCATTCCCCGCATTCTGTATCTTCCTAACTGAGCTTTTATATGAATATCGTCTATAACTTCAGGAGTAAAAATTACATTTTGCCCAAGCAAACTTTTGTTTTTGCTATCATCTTCATTTATATGTACGTCAGCTTTTCCGCCAACTTTACCATTGGCTTTTTCTTTAGGTTTCTTTTTAACCATTAAATTGCTCCTTTTTTCTCTGTAGGCTCTAAATTGTCATAATTCCAAAGTTTTTTACCAGCTACTATTTTTGTCATTTTACTGACATCAAAATTTTCATCAATTTCTGCCACTTTTAATTTTCTCTTTAGCCAATCTTTGTCACTAGAAGTTAAATCAGAAGTAACAGCATCACTTCCAAATGATCCAATTTTGCCACCAATAAATATATTTCCATCATACATAGAGTCACCTAAGTTTATTCCAACATTTCCTAGAACAATTATTCTTCCTCTTTGCATCATAAAACCAGTAAAAGCTCCAGCGTCCCCACCAACTATGATTGTGCCTCCTTTCATGTCAATACCAGTTCGAGCACCAACACTACCTTTACAAATTAAATCACCACCTCTTATAGCGGCCCCAAAACTTGATCCTGCATTTTTTTCAACAACAACTTTTCCAGCCATTAAGTTTTGAGCACAAGACCATCCAACTCTTCCGTTAATTCTTACGCTTGGTCCATCACATGATCCGACACCAAAATATCCTAAACTTCCTTCGAAAATTAGATTTAGTTTATTTAAAATTCCAACACCTAAACTATGTTTTCCTTGAGGGTTTTTAATTACAATTGTTCCATATCCTTCACTCATTAAGCTATCGATTTTTTTGTTAGCCTCAGGAGCTTCCATGTTCTTTACATCGAGTTCTGTTCTTTTATTGAAATCAACTTCGTAAGTTCCAAAGTAATAAAAATTTTCTGCCTCATCGGGATTGAAAAATTTTTGCTGCGTTCTTCCTGTTAAAACTTCCGTGTGCATACCCATTGATTGGGCTTTTGATTTTTTTTCTGTAGTTTTTAGATTTGCCATACTTTTACTTCGCCATCAAATGGATCATAAGTATCAATCTCTTGTGGTAGAATTGATCTAATAGCTATCTCTTCTGATCCCATTGCAACTAAATTATCCGATTCATAAAGTACTAATGGTTTTGCAGCCATAGTATCTTTTGCCATCCCTAAAGAATCTTTTGTTGCAACAAAATAAGTAAATACACCATCAAGTCCTTTTAAAGAGTCTTTCATTCCTTCTTCTAGAGTTGCGTCATTTCTCATTTTTTCTGCTAAGTATACGGCGATAAGTTCAGAGTCGCATTCAGACATGAATCTCATACCTTTGTTTTCCAGTGCTCTTCTATTGTTCCAATAATTTGTTAATTGACCGTTATGAACTACAGATACGTCGCTAAAAGGATAACCCCAAAAAGGATGAGCTGATTTAATATCAACACCAGACTCAGTTGCCATTCTAGCATGACCAATTCCATGAGTGCCGGTAATTTTGTCTAAATTGTATCTATCGCAAACTTCCTTTGCGTCACCAATATCTTTTATTAACTCTAAAGATTTTCCAATAGAAAGAATTTCAGTCATTTCTGCACTTTCAATTTTTTTAGAAAATTTCATTAAATCTTTATCGTATTTAATTTCATATCTAAAAGAATAAGGTGTAAGTCTTTCCTCTTTAACAATTATAGCGCCTAAATCTGATAAATTTTTATCAACTATTTTTTTTCTTTCATCATAAACAGAGGCTTCTTCATTTACAGCATTACTACCTTCTCCAACGTTTTCACCAACTTTAAATCTCATGATAAAATTTTGGCCATCATTATCAGCATAAAGAGCGTATCCTGTTGAGTCAGGACCTCTATGTTTTAATGCTTGGAGCATACTCTGAAGCTCAGAACCTATATTTACTGATTTATCTTTATGAATTAGCCCTGCAATTCCACACATAATAATATTTCCTTTTTTGACTACGGCAAACAATCCAAATAGGTATCAAGATCCCATTGAGTTGTTGCTCCTAAAAATTTTTCCCATTCATCGTTTTTATACCAATGAAATACTTTATACATTTCATCCGGCATAGCTGATTGAATAACTTTATCTTCTTTTAAACGATCCAAGGCTTCACCAAGGCTTAATGGTAATTTTTTAACATCTTTACCTGCTTTTTGAGCTTCGTAGATGTTTCTTGATTCAGGTTTTCCAGGATCAATATTATTAGTCAGGCCATCGTCAAAAGATTTTAATAATGCTGAGCCCATTAAATAAGGGTTATGCATCGAGTCAACTGAACGGTATTCAAATCTTCCTGGAGCAGAAACTCTTAGTCCGCAAGTTCTATTTTGATAACCCCAGTCTGCATAAACTGGTGCCCAGAAACCTTGATCCCATAAACGTCTATAAGAGTTTACAGTTGATGAGCCAATAGCAGTTAAAGCACCCAAGTGTTTCATAACACCGCCAATACATTTTAAACCAATTTTTCCTGGCAGCTGAACATCTTTTGTATCTGGCATAAATGTGTTTTCTCCACCTTGAACATATGTGAAAACTTCTTCTACACCTGGCAATGTTTTATGATGTAATTTATTTACTTTATCACTTCCACCTGTCCATAGTGACATGTTTGTATGACATCCGCTGGCCGAAACTCCCATAAAAGGTTTTGTCATGAAGCATGCAATTATTCCATGTTCTCTAGCAACTTGTGCGCATATTTGTCTATATGTTGAAAGTCTATCTGCGTTTCTTAATACATCATCAAACATCCAATTCAATTCTAACTGACCAGGCGCATCTTCATGATCTCCTTGAATCATGTCTAATCCCATTGCGTTTGAGTATTCAATCACTTTCATAAATACTGGTCTTAAGGATTCAAATTGGTCAATGTGATAACAATATGGTTTCGAAAAACCTTTACCAGTTGGCGTACCATCTTGATTTCTAGTTAACCACATCATTTCTGGTTCAGTTCCAATTCTTAATTTCAAACCTTTGTGTTTCTTTGTAAATTCTTCGTGATGTATTCTTAAATTACCTCTACAATCAGATGTTAAATGTCCACCTGGATTATCTCTTTCTTCTCTATTTCTAAAACAAGTACAATAAACTCTTCCAACTCTTTTATCCCAAGGCACTTGAACAAAAGTTTCTGGATCAGGAATTCCAACTAATTCTTTAGCTTCTGGTCCATAGCCAATATAATTTTTATGACGATCTACAAATAAGTTTGCCGTCGATCCGTAAACTAATTGAAAACCTTTTTCAGCAATCCTTTCCCAGTGGTCAGCAGGGATCCCTTTACCGACAACTCTTCCTGTTACTGATATAAATTGAAAATAAACATATGTAATTCCTAATTCGTCAATTTTTTTTCTTACATCTTTTACTATTTTATCACGTCCAGGTCTGCTAACGTGTTTCTCAAGATCTGTCATATAACCTATCTCCCTCAAAGATTAATATTTTGAACTTAACTCTCTTAAATTTAGAAATATGTTAACTGAAAAATAAATACTCGTCCATATAGAAACTTTAATTTTATCTAAGCCCAAGGAAACGGACTATGAGAAGTAGGATGTAATTGACCATTCGCGTAACGAGTGAATCTAAATGGTTTTAATAGTTCACTTTCTTTTTCAAGTATTTCTTCAGCAACAAGTTTTCCAACTCCTAACATTTTATAACCATGGTTTGAGTCAGCGATAATGTAAACATTTTCACAAAATCGATCGAAGATTGGAAAATTATCTGGAGTAAAACAACCTAAACCACCCGATGGTACTCTATTATATAAATTTGATTTTCCTTCAAATCTTTTTTGGCAATGAGCTAGCGCGGAAGCCCACATATTGGCAAATTTTTCATCTGTTTGATATTCCTTTGATGCTATTCCATAAGGATCAACATTTACTTGATCTAATGGTTTTTCAACTTTATACGGAGCAGTACCACCTTGGACACCAAGTGACTCAACAATATCGGGCTTATAATAAATTCCCCACATTTTGTCTGTAATTAGGGATCCATCTACATCAGAATATAATGGTTCATTGCTATCAACATGAATAAGTGGAGGCATATCACCATTATCAGTTTTCAAAAAATCCATACCAACTTTCATTACCCCCTCTTGTAAAAACCAATATTTCCACATTGGTATGTCTTTATTAATTTCGCCAGTACCATTTTTTATATTTACTTTTTTTGGCAGTTCTAACATTTTCCATAAATTATTTATCCAAGGTCCAACAGCAATAATTACCTGTTCACATTCTATGATACCTTTTGATGTTTCCGCACCTGTTATTGCGTTACTATTACTTTCTTTTTTAAATCCAATGATTTCAACTCCTGTAATAATTTTTGCACCAGCCGCTTGTGCTTTTTTTGCTACTCCTTGTATTGCAATTTTACTTTTTGAATATCCTCCTCTTTTTTCATGTAAAATATTTGTAATTCCCTTTGCTTGCCAGTCGCTAAAAATTTTTTTCATGTAGACTGTACATTGTTTTTCACCTTCTATGAAATCTGATTCATATCCAATAGCTTTTTGTTGTTGATATACAGACTGCATATCTTTTTTCATACTTTCAGGACTAATTGCCATAAAACCTACTGAATCATACGCAAAAGTTTTTGGGTCACTTTCCCAAACTTTAACACTATGTGCCATTAGTTCTCTCATAGCAGGTTGAAAATAGTTGTTTCTAACAACTCCACAAGCGGTACCGCTAGCACCAGCTGCGATATCTGTTTTGTCTATGACAAGGACATCGTCTTCTTTAAGACTGCCATTTTTATTTTTAAGTTTTTCTGCAAGATGCCAAGCGGTGCTCAAACCATGCACTCCGGCACCAATAATTAAGTATTTTGATTTCACGGTCCGATGATGAAAAAGAATTTGAGAGAATAAAATAATTTTTTTTATTACTAAAAAATATATATAAAAAAAATAAGTGAAATAGACTTATTTATGTATAGCTTGATGCGATTGATTTATGCCAAAATCAAATACATATAAAGCTGGGCGGCATTTTTTGCAGGTTCCTGGACCAACAAATCTTCCCGATCGAATTCTACGTGCAATGAATCGTCCCGCAATAGACCATCGTGGTCCTCAATTTGCTGAATTATCAAAAAGAATCTTAGAGAGAATTAAATTAATATTTAAATCAACAGACCCAGTCATAATTTGGCCTAGCTCAGGTACGGGTGCTATGGAAGCTTCAATAGTTAACACTTTAAATGAGGGAGATAAAGTTTTAATGTTTGAAACTGGACACTTTGCTACTGAATGGTGTCAAGCTGCACGAAGATATAATGTAAATGTTGATTTTGTTCCAGGAGATTGGAGGCATGGGGCAGATCCAAAAATAGTCGAACAAAAATTACTTGCCGATAAAAAACATGAAATTAAAGCTGTATTAGTTACTCATAATGAAACTTCTACAGGGATAGCGAGTAGAGTAGAGGAAATAAGAAATGCAATCGATAACGCAAAACACCCAGCATTATTTATGGTGGATACGATTTCTTCTTTAGGTTCGTTTAATTATGATCACAAGAAATGGAAAGTAGATGTTTCTGTGGGAGGATCACAGAAAGGTCTAATGTTACCCCCAGGACTGTCTTTTAATGCAGTTAGTCATAAAGCACTGGAGGCATATAAAAATTCAAAACTTCCAAAATCATATTGGCATTGGGGTCAAATGCTAGAAAATAATAAAAACGGTTTTTATCCTTATACGCCTGCTGTGAATATTTTGTATGGATTAAATGAATCAATAAATATGTTGATGGAAGAAGGCCTTGACAATGTCTTTGCCAGGCATGCCAGGCATGCAGAAGCAACTAGAATAGCAGTTCAGGCTTGGGGATTAGAAATACTTGCTAAAAATCCTGAAGAACGTTCAAATTCAATAACAGCAATTTTGATTCCAGACGGACATGATTCAGATAATTTACGAAAAATAATTTACGATAATTATGACATGTCTCTAGGAACTGGACTTGCCAAAGTGAAGGGGAAAGTTTTTAGGATTGGTCATGTTGGAGACTTTAATGATTTGATGCTTGCAGGTACTCTTGCTGGGGTAGAAATGGGTTTAAAACAATCAGGTATACCTTTCAAGCCAGGAGGTATAATGGCTGCTCTAGATTTTCTTTCAAAATAATTATTGCAGCAGCTATCCTGTATTTTTCATTGCAGCAGCTATTCCTGCTATAGTTACCATCATAGCGTCCATTAATAATTTTTTATCTGCATTTCTTAAATTAGTTGCTTTTAGTTTTTTCATTACATCGGCTTGCAATAAATTTAATGTTTCGGCATATATATTTCTAATTCTTATTGATTCTCTATATGATTTGCGTTGTTCTAAAATATATTTTGGTATCAAAGTTTTATTTATATGAATTAATGATAACAATTGTTTTCTAAGTTTATTACCGATATTTTGCAATTCTTTGTCACCAAGGCATTCTTCATAAAATTGAATTACCCGTAGATCGGTTTTTGTTAACACCATATCTAACATATCCATCATTGCATAAAAAAAATGCCACTTATTTAACATATCTTTTAGTATAACTTTATTTTTTCCTATTTTAGCTAATTCTAAACCCTCAAAAGTTCCTAACCAAGCGGGTAAAATAAAACGAATTTGAGTCCAAGAAAACACCCAAGGTATCGCTCGCAAGTTTTTTATTTCATCACCTTTTTTTCTCTTAGTTGGCCTTGAACCAATTGATAATTGGTCCAAAATTTTCTGAGGAGTGATTGTTCTGTAATATCTCAAAAAATTAGGATCATGTATGCGACTACGATACGCTGTGCTGGCAGCTTCACTCATATCATTCATCAATCCACGCCAGCTTTTTTTAGGTCGAGTAGGAGGTATCAAGGTCGCTTCTAATACCGAGGATATATAGGTACCAAGCGTGTGTTCAGCTAATGATTCTGTACTATATTTTTGTTGAATGATTTCTCCTTGTTCAGTTACGCGCGTTCTTCCATTAACAGTACCTGGCGGTTGGGATAATAATGCTGAATAAATAGGTCCGCCCCCTCGACCAACTGATCCACCGCGACCGTGAAACAAAGTTAATTTTACTTTATGTTTATCCGAAACCGATTGTAAATTTTCCTGAGCTTTATATTGAGCCCAACTCGCTGCAAGCTTTCCAGCATCTTTGCTTGAATCAGAGTAGCCGATCATTACTTCTTGATAACATTTAAATTTTTTTAAATACCAGGAAATATTGTACAAAGATTTTATTATTTGATGAGAGTTTTGAAGATCAGATAAAGTTTCAAATAATGGAACAACACGCAAATAGGTTTTTATTCCTGATTCTTTTTGAAGAAACACCACAGCCAAAATATCAGAAACATTGGAAGCCATAGAAATAATGTAAGCTCCTAAACATTCTTGTGGTAATTTTGCTATCATTTGAAAAGTAGCCCACACTTCTTTATCTTCTTTATCCAATACTATATTTTTAGGAATTAAAGAGCGTTTGGATTTGAAATGTTTAGATAAAAAAGAGATTTTTTCTTCTTCTGACCATTCCTGATAATTGCCTAAGCCCAAACGTAGACAAATATTTTTTAGTAGCTTTCCATGTCGACTAGCCTCTTGACGAATGTCTAATTTTGCTAAATTTAAACCAAAACAATGTGCTCGTCTCAACAAATCTAACACAGAACCATTAGCAATAGATTCGCACTTAACATCGCAAAGAGAATTGTAAACTATATTTAACGGTTGAATGACTTCGTTAATTGATCGAACTAAATATGGTTCGTTTAAAACTTTTCTATTATTTAAATGTAGCTCAATCAATCTTTGGGTATTTTTCATTTTATCCCGAATGGGTCTTAAAAAAACTCTATATGGCTCTGAGCTATTACCAACTTTATCTAGAAGGGTTTTGGAACATTCGTGAAGTGACAAATTTCGTATTAATTTCGTAAGTTCTTTTTCATATAAATTAGCTGCCATCCATCTAGACAACAAAACAACTTCTTCGGTAATTTTTGATGTTACGCTAGAATTACCGTCACGATCTCCGCCCATCCAAGACCCGAATGTAATTGGAGAAAAATTAATTGGTAAACGTTTACCTACATAATTTAGTATAGCTTGATCAAAATAAGAACAAATTTTTGGTAACGCATTCCATAAACTATCCTCAATAATTGCCAATCCCCACTTTGCCTCATCTATGGGCGTTGGTTTAGATCGTTTTAACTCATCAGTTTTCCATATGGATGTAATTTCTTCATGGAGACTTTCTTCCAATAATTTTGCTTCACGATCAACATTTTTTTTTGTAAAAATTCTTAAATTAACAAATCTTTCTAAAATGTTATTTATATGTTTAAATTTATGTATAAGCGTTCTTCTTTTAACTTCCGTTGGATGTGCAGTTAAAACTAATTCGATTTTTAATTTTTTAACGGTTTGAAAAAATTTCTTTTTGGAAATAGATTTATTTTTTATTAGACGATCTATAGCTTCATCTAAAATAACAAGTTCATTTGTTCCTTGGGCTTTGCGAACGTCAAGATTATGTATTTTGTGAACACTATAAAGCGATTCTGCTAAATTAGAAAAATTTAAAAATTGACTAAAAGACCGAGATATTACTAATGACTCTCGATAACTTAACTTACGAATATTTGATTTTAATTGACGAAACTTTTTTGTCTCATTCAATCTTATTTTTTTCTTGCTCTTTTTGCCTCTGCTTGTCTTTGATAAAAGTCTAATTTTTTCAATTTTATTAAAAAAAGAAATACCCTCTTGTTCTTTAATGACTAGTCCTAATATTTTTCCCAGTAAATGAACAATTTTAGAAAGTTTAAAAATTGCTAGGTTTTTGTATTTAGTTTTTTTTACCATTTAAAACTGATTTTACCGTCTCACCCATTACAGATGGATTTTTAGAGATTGTCACACCACATTCCTTTAAAAGTTCGACTTTTTCAACAGCACTTTCTCCATAGGCTGAAACAATCGCTCCGGCGTGACCCATTACTCTTCCGATAGGGGCTGTCAATCCAGCTATATAAGCTATCACTGGTTTTGACATATTTTCTTTTGCAAATTTACCTGCTGCGACTTCCTGAGGTCCTCCTATCTCACCAATCATCAATATGGCTTTGGTTTGATCGTCTTGTTCAAATTTTTCCAAAATATCTCTAAATGAACATCCATTAATTGGATCTCCTCCAATGCCAACGCTAGTTGAGATACCTATATTTAAATTTTTCATTTGTTGTGCCGCTTCATATCCAAGTGTACCCGATCGTCCAATAACACCAACTTTGCCTTGCGTATAAATATGTCCCGGCATAATTCCTAACAGAGATTTTCCAGGACTGATAACGCCAGCACAATTCGGACCTATTAATGTCATTTTATCTTTTTTAGAATATCTCCTCATATAACGTTTAATTTTAATCATATCATGAGAAGGAATTCCGTCGGTAATTGCTACGCATGTTTTAATTCCGGCATCCGCTGCTTCCATTGCAGAATCTGCCGCAAACTCTGGTGGAACAAACAGAATAGTACAAAAAGCATCTGTTTTTTTTACTGCTTCTTTTACAGTATTAAAAACTGGTAAATCTAGGTGTGTTTGTCCTCCTTTACCAGGAGTTACTCCACCAACAATATTAGTACCATATTTAATCATCTCTTTTGCATGGAAAGAGCCAAACTTACCAGTAAAACCTTGAACTATTATTTTTGTTTTCTTATCAATTAATATAGACATTAATTTTTCCCCAATTCTTTAAGAGCCTTAACCGCTTTATTTGCTGCATCTTCTAAAGTTGAGGCTTCAATGTAATTTATTTTTCTTTCTTTTAAAATTTTATTGCCCTTTTCTACGTTTGTACCTGCTAAACGTATTACAAGAGGCATATTAATTTCTATTTTTTGTAAAGCTTGAACTATTCCTTCAGCAACCCAGTCGCATCTATTTATACCAGCAAAAATATTTACTAAAATAACTTTCACTTTTTCATCTTGAGAAATTAATTTAAACGCTTTAACCATTTTTTCAGGACTAGCACCTCCACCAACATCAAGAAAGTTTGCAGGTTCTCCTCCAGCTAATTTAATCATATCCATAGAAGCCATTGCTAAACCCGCTCCATTAATTATGTTGCCGATATTACCTTCAAGACTTATGTAATTAAGTCCTCTATCTGATGCATAAACTTCGTTTAGATTTTCTTGGGCCTTATCTCTTAGTTCAGATATCTGACTTCTACGAAATAACGCATTGTTGTCAAAACTCATTTTACAATCGAGAGCTAAAATGTGTTCATCTTTTGATATTACTAGTGGATTAATTTCTACCATGGTAGCATCCAATTCACTGAAGGCACGGCAACATCCCATAATTGCGTCAGCCGTTCTAGAAATAAGTTTAGGATCGATACCCAAACCAAAAGCAATCTCTCTTGCTTGAAATCTTTGCATTCCAACGGCAACTTCTATTTTTGATCTAATTATACTTTCGGGCTTCTTTTTAGAAATTTCTTCTACACTCATACCGCCTTCTGTTGAAGCAACCACCATTATACACTCAGAAGCACGATCGAAAACTAATCCTAGATATAATTCTTTTTTAATATCCGTCACTTCTTCAATATAAACTCTATGAACGATTTTACCTTGTGGACCTGTTTGTTTTGTAACTAATTTTTTTCCAAGTAATTTGTCAGCCGCTTGGGCAACCTCTATTTTACTATTACAAATTATAATTCCGCCCGCTTTTCCTCTTGCTCCAGAATGAATTTGGGCTTTAACAACCCATTTCGATCCACCAATTTCACGAGCTTTATATTCTGCATTTTCTGGACTATATGCAATGGCGCCACGAGGAATATTTATACCAAAACCGGAAAGTATTTTTTTTGCTTGATATTCATGAATGTCCATTTCACTTGCTCCCAATAAGTTTATTAATATTAACAATATTTTCTGCCATGCGAGCTGAAGCTGCGTCAATCATTCTTCCATCTAATTGTGCTGCACCTTTTCCTTCTTTTGCGGCTTTGTCTAGTTCTTCAAGAATTTTTTTTGCTCTATTAACTTCTGCAGCCGGTGGCGAAAATACTTTATTTGCAAGATCAATTTGAGAAGGATGTATTGCCCATTTACCCTCTATACCGATTGCAGCTGCTCTTTTTGCTGATGCTACATATGCGTCAGGATCCTTAAAATCACCGAAGGGACCATCAATTGCTCTTAGCCCATAAGCTCTACACGTCATTACTAACTGTGACAAACCGTGATGCCATTGATCACCTGGGTAATCTGGGTTCAGCCCACCAATTACAACAGTTCTTGCTCTTAAGCTTGCTGCATAGTCTGCCACTCCAAAATGAAGTGCTTCTAATCGATTACTAGATTTTGCTATCTCTTTAATGTTTGACATACCTAAAGCAGTTTCAATTAAACATTCTATTCCAACTTTATTTTTAAATTTTTTTTGATTTTCAATTTGAGTTAATAGACAATCAACTGTGTAGATATCGCTGTCTGTTCCAACTTTTGGAACTAAAATAGTATCAATTTTATCACCAACCTGTTCCATTATGTCAACCACATCACGATACATATAGTGTGTATCCAAGCTGTTAATTCGAACTGAAATAGTTTTGCCTCTTTCTCTCCAATTAATTTCATTAAGCGCTTTAATTATATTTTCACGAGCTGATAGCTTATCATTTGGCGAGACAGCGTCTTCAAGATCTAGAAAGATATAATCTGCATTTGAATTTAGAGCCTTTTCAAACATTTTTGGAGATGAACCAGGAACAGCTAATTCACTCCTTTGCAAACGCGTTCTTGCAGGATTATAATATTGATGACTCATAATTTTGATGATGAAAAAAAATTGTAATAGATAAAATATTTTTTTTTAGAACTAATAAATATATATAAAAAAAATAAGCATTATTAATGTTGATATGAAACAATATTAACCGCTTAGATTTTTAAGAGTAACAAGGTAATCATTAAATTCACTAACAAATTTAATACTTGGTTTAATAAATTTTTTTCTCATATCACTTGATGTTTTTTCTAAATAAAAAAAACCCTTTTCACACGCTTCATTAATTATCAAAGCAGATTTAGGCCTTGATGTTTTAAATAATTTTGTCTTCAATTCTTCCACTGATAAGTTTTTTTTATTATAGTGAGCTGTCATGACCAACAACATCATGTGATAATGCGAAGGTGATTTTCTAAAAAAATAGTTACTGGAAGTATGAGCTTTTCTCATTTGCTGCTCCCAAAACATTAGAAGAGATTTGGTATTTTTTATCATTAAGTGAAGTGTATAATAAACGTCTAAACCCGGAAACAATATTAATAGAGATTTTTTATGTAATTTTAGCGATGTTTAGAAGATTTAGCTCCAAGGAAAGGGGCTATGAGAAGTGGGATGCAATTGACCCTTTTCGTATCGATTAAATCTAAAAGGTTTTAATAATTCAGTTTCCTTATTTTCTAAAATTTCTTCTGCTACAAGTTCTCCAACTCCTATCATTTTATAACCATGGTTTGAGTCAGCGATAATATAAACGTTTTCGCAAAATCGATCAAAAATAGGAAAAGAATCTGGAGTGAAACATCCTAATCCTCCAGAAGGACCTTTTTTATATACATTTATTTTTCCTTTAAATCTTTTTTGGCAATGGGCTAATGCAGAACACCACATATGTGCAAATTCGTCACCTGTTTGATGATCTTCCGAATCTACTCCATAAGGGTCTACTTTTACATCACCAGTTGGTTTGTTGATTTTATATGGTGCAGCTCCTCCTTGAACTCCATTAAAATTAAAATCTGGCTTATAGTATATTCCCCACATTTTATCGGTTATTAAGGATCCATCTACATCTGAAAATAAATGTGCATCGCTATCGACATGAATTACCGGTGGCATTTTACCAGCATCCGTTTTTTGAAAATTTGGATCAACCCCAAGAACGCCTTCTGTCAGAAACCAATATATCCACATTGGGTAATCTTTGTGTATTTTACCTTTTTCATCTTTGATTGAAATTTTTTTTGGAAGTTCAAGCTTATCCCATAAACCTTTGATCCATGGACCGGCCCCAACGATTACATGCTCACAATCAATAGTACCCTTTGAAGTTACTACGCCAGTCACAGACTTACTGTTACTTCCTTTCCTAAAACCTGTGACTTTAGTGCCTGTTAAAATTCTTACTCCAAAACTTTCAGCCTTATTAGCCAATCCATAGATTGAAGCGGTGTTGTTAGCATATCCACCTTTTTTTTCATGTAAGATAGAAGTTATTCCTTTAGCCTGCCAATCATGAAATATATTTTTCATGTATTTCGTAGAATCTTCTCTCCCTTCAATAAATTCAGATTCATAACCAATAGCTTTTTGTTGTTCGTAGATGCTTGAAATATCTTTATGCATGCTTTCGGGACTTATTTGCATGTAACCAACAGGATGATAGTTAAAATTTTTTGGATCACTTTCCCAAATTTTTACACTGTGCATCATGAGTTCTCTCATGGCGGGTTGAAAGTAATTGTTTCTTACTACACCACAGGCGATACCACTTGCACCAGATGCAATTCCTCCTTTATCGATAACTACAATATCGTTGTTAATACCATTTCCATTCTTTTTCTTAAGTTTTTCTGCAAGATGCCAAGCGGTACTTAAACCATGTATTCCAGCTCCAATAACAACAAATCTTGCCTTCTTTGGAAACGCCATATTAAGATTTTACTCTTAGTTTTTCAGGATCGTAAAAAGGAAATTTAACTACTTTTGCTCCAATTCTTTTTTGATGACCGTCAATTTTACCAACCTCTACATTTGTACCTATGTCAGAATATTTAATATCCATTCTACAAAGTGCAATATTTTTGTTTAGAGTAGGGGATATCATTCCACTAGTTATTACACCAACAGTAGCTCTTCCCACGTGTACACCATCTCCATTACTAGCTTGTTCTTTACCAATTAATTCTAAACCAACAAGTTTTTTTTGTGGAGATTCTTTTCTTTTTATCAAAGTATCTTTACCTACAAAATCATCTTCTTTAGTTTTCAGCGCGACAGAAAATCCAATGCCAGCTTCAAAGGGATCTGTTTGATCGTTAAATTCGTATCCATAAAATATAAGTCCAGCTTCAATTCTTACCATGTCCAAACCTTCTAAACCCATTGGAGTAATGCCTAAATCTTTTCCTGAATCCCAAACTTTATCCCAAATTTTAGAAGCATCATTGGGATGACACCAAATTTCAAAACCAAGTTCACCTGTATAACCTGTTCTTGATACAATAATCGGTGTACCTATATGATCATCAATTCTAGCAATAGAAAACCTAAACCATTGAAGTTCATTTATCTTTGCTTGTGCAGGTGGAGTCCAAACAAATTTTTCTAAAATTTTTCTACTATTTGGTCCCTGAACTGAAATATTATGAATTTGATCAGTTGAAGATTTTACCCAAACTTTATATTTTTTTTTCTTAGCTAATTCTCTAAGCCATGTACCGCCATATTCTTGGCCACCAATCCAACGGAAATTATCTTTACCTAGACGAAAAATTGTTCCATCGTCGATCATGCAGCCGTTGTCATAGCACATGGCTGAATAACTAACTTGTCCTATTGAAAGTTTTTTTACATTTCTTGTAAGAGCATACTGCATTAGATTTTCAGAGTCTGGACCCATAATTTCAAATTTTCTTAGGGGAGATAAATCAATTGCGATAGCCTTTTCTCTGCACGCTGTATATTCGTTGATGGTTCCATAATTTGTATAGTTATTGGCTAACCAATAACCATTATAATCAATAAAATTTCTGGTAAGCTTGGATGTTTTTTTGTGGAATCCAGTTTCTTTTGTTAATTTTGGTTCTGAATCTTCTTTCATTCTAAACGCTATAGCTTTCGAGTATTTTTGTTCTTTAGGATAAGTTCTAACAAATATATCGGTTGGATTCCATCCATTTGCTGGATCAACATCGCATGGGCAAGCAGAAGAAGCGCACACTAAATCTTTTGTTGCTCTAAATAAAACATAATCTCCTGGTCTAGACCACGGCTCATCAAAAGATGCAATATTTAGTTGATTAATACTTGTATTAAAAAAAAGATTAATAGCAGTCCAACCTTTTCTTGATTTCACTTCATATTTTTTTAAAGCTTTATTAAAATTTTCTGAGCAATTTATATGACCAAAGTAACCCATATCTTCATAGTATTTCGCAGTACATGCATAATTAAAAGTATCATGTCTACCAACAGTGTCTCTGACAACTTCAATCATTGGGTCATGGTCCATATCAAAAAATTTTGAAAATAAACCAGGCACTGGATAAGCAGCTCCCATAAATGTACGAGTGGCCGTAGCATCAATTATACTTTCAATTCTTTTATCAAGTTTTGCTTTGTCAAAAGCTAAAAAATCTGAACACTGTCTTCCCGCAGGATCTATGATTTGAATGTATTCTCCTGCTTTTACTTCATAAGTATAAGCAGTACGTCTTTTAATAAGTTTTTCGTTTAAAGGGTCACTTAAAGGCTCTGGCAAAACAAATTGCTCTCCATTATTATTATCATCAAATTTAGATTTATTTAAAAGAACAGTTAAATCAGTTGGAGGATTTTGATTATGAATGTTCATAGCTTCGCCAGGAGCAGCAAGCATAACTGTGCATTTATCTTTAGATTTTAAAATTATTTTTTCATCTATTTGACAATCTTTATCAAATATTGTTGAGGATTTTGCCTTAGTAAGATCAAATTTTTTTCTTTTAAATAATTTTGTAATTTTTTCATCATTTAAGATTGTTTTTTTTGAAAAACTAGCATCCGAGTTTTCTTTTAAATTTAATAATGATAGATCACATTTACCTTTAGAATTAAAAACAACAACTTCACATGTTTGTTTGCCTTCATCGTTAATTATTTCTAATTTATCTTCTGGCAAAACTTCTATAACTGATAAACCTCCACCTCTAACAAAATACCTTTCAACTCCTGGTGGTAAAGTCCTTAAGCCAGGATTTCTTATATCTAAACTAGTTGATATGTTTTCCATGTGAAACAAATAGTATATCAGAGATTAATTATGTGCAATTGGCATTGACTCGCAAAAAATGAGCACATAGACTTTGGTTAAGTAATGTTAACATTAATTAATTATGGGAGAAAAATACATGATTAAAACAATAAAAGGGTTGATTGTTGCAGCGATCATATCGGCATTCAGTTTTGCCACGTATGCAGCTGACAGCAGAAAACCAACTAGAATTCCAGTGCACAATTGGTCAAGCCAAATTGTTATGGCTTATGTAATTGGTGGAATTCTTACGGACCACATGGGTCAGAACGTGGAATACGTTCCAGCAGACACTCAAGCAGTTTACGAGTCAATTCGTATTGGCGATGTAGATATATCGCACGAAGTTTGGCAATCTGCATTCGGTAAATCATTTGATACAGCACGTGATGCTGGAGGTTTATTAGATTGGGGTGATCACGAAGCTAGAACTTTAGAAGATATGGGTTATCCAAACTGGGTAGTAGATAAAGGATTATGTCCTGGTTTACCAAGTTGGGAAGCTTTAAAATCTGCAGACTGCGCTAAGAACTTTGTAACACCTGACTCAGATGGAAAAGGAAGAATGTTAGAAGGTCCACAAACTTGGCACGGAGATTTAATACCTCAAAGAATTGATGCTTTAGGGTTAGGAGATCTTTGGACAGTTAAATTTGCTGGAAGTGCTGATGCACTATGGGCAGAATTAGCAGCAGCTGAAAAAGAAGGAAGAGGAACAATAATCTTTAACTGGACACCAAACTTTACAGATGGTGCTGGTTTTACATTTATTGACTTTCCGCCATACACGGATGGTTGCAGACCTGCTGATGGTGGTGATGGAAAATGTGGTTCACCAGATGGTTATCTGAAAAAAGCTGTTAATGAAAACTGGACAAAAAGTCATCCAGATGCAGCGGCTATGTTTAAAAAACTGTCATTTACGACAGGTCAGATTGGTGCAATGGCTGCTTATGTAGACACTGATAAAATGACTCACCAAGATGCCGCAAAAGAATGGTTGAAGAAAAACAAAAAAGTTTGGAAAAAATTTCTAAAATAATTTTTTGTAAAGTTTAAGCTTTTAATAATCTCCCCTAGTTTTAATAACTAGGGGGGATTTTTTTTTAGTTTTGGTGTAATTTGTGTAGAGTGGCGGATATGAAAAAACTGTTTCTATATATATTTTTAGGTTTGATCCTTTGCAATACAGGGTTTGCGCGTACAACCGGATGTACTGACGGTGACTGTGAAGACGGAGTTGGGACTTGGACTTATACAGACAAAACCACATATGTAGGTGAGTGGAGTCTAGGTAAAAAGCATGGACAAGGGACTGTGACTTGGCCAAATGGATACATATACAAGGGAGAATTTCAAGAAAGTAAATGGCATGGACAAGGGACTTTGACTTTTCCAGATGGAGCCGCATACGCAGGTGAGTGGCGTGATGGTTTCATGAATGGACAAGGAACTTTTACCTTGGCAGACGGAACAGTTAAGAAAGGCATCTGGAAAGACGGCGAATTAGTTGAACCGAATTAGATAGAACAATGTTGTTAGAAAATAATTTAAAAAAATACAAAGAAGCTCCGGAAGGCATTAAGCAAATAGTAGGTCTTGTTGGTTTAACAACACTAATAATTTTTACATTTATCATTTTGAACATTTTTTTTGGAGAGATTAAAGAGAGCGATAAGACAGCTGAGAGCGATAAGACAGCTGAGAGCGTTAAGACTGCAGAGATTGATAAAGTCATTACTTCACTTCCAAGAGGTAGATTAATTTTTTATGAAAGTAGTGAGGGTCATCAATTATCACTGAGCGAATATGAAGCGGTGTGCAAAAATACTAAAATTGTAACCCAACGTGCAATGATGGGGGCAAACATTTTAAACTTCAGTGCAACGAAATTATATTTTGATAACGGAAATAAAATTGATGAACGTTCTGTAAAATGGGACAGTTCTTCAAATAAATGTTTTGCTGAATATACGATAAGGGCTATAGAAGGGGTGAGTGATACAATTACAGTTTCAGGTGAAGCCAAAGGTTTTTTTAAAACTAGTATAGACACTAGAGTATATTTTATAAAAAATTTTTAGAGCGTTTATGAAATAAATAGGGAGGATTTTTTTTTAGTTTTAGTGTAATTTATTGAATAAAATTTATGTCTTCTGAACCAGTAATTAAATGCGATGCGGTTTATAAAATTTTTGGAGCAAATGCAAAAAAAATGCTCCAAGCTGTCAGTGGAAAAGTTGATGCCAAAACCTTCCAAGAGGCCGGCTGTATTGTAGGTGTTAATAATGCTTCTTTTGAGGTTTCAAAAGGAGAGATGTTGGTAGTAATGGGATTATCCGGCTCTGGAAAATCAACTTTACTTCGATGTATATCAAGATTGACGGATGCGACAGCAGGTAAAATTTTTATTGAAGGTCAAGATTTATTATCTTTAAAAAATAAAGAATTGATTGAGTTGAGACGAAATAAAATGGGAATGGTTTTTCAAAGCTTTGCTCTTCTTCCACATAAAACAGTTTTGGAAAACATTGCTTTTCCTTTGCAGATAAAAGGAATGAAAACTGAAGACAGCATTTCAAAGGCTATGGAAATGGTTAAGCTTGTTGGTCTTGAGGGAAGAGAAAATTATTTTCCAAGAGAATTATCTGGCGGACAACAGCAAAGAGTTGGAATTGCCAGATCTTTAGCTGTTGAGCCTGATATTTGGTTTTTAGATGAACCTTTTTCTGCTCTCGACCCATTAATCAGAAAAGAAATGCAAGATGAATTTTTAAGATTACAAGGTGTTTTAAAAAAAACAATTATGTTTATCACGCATGATTTTGACGAAGCTCTTAGGCTAGCAGATCGAATTGCAATAATGAAGGACGGCATAATAGAGCAATTAGATACTCCAGCAAAAATTGTTTTAAATCCAGCCACAGAATACGTTAGAAAATTTACAGAAGAGGTTCCAAGAGAAAAAGTATTGAAAATAGAGGCAGTAATGGATCCAGTCAGTGATGATCAAAATTTAAGTGATTTAAAAGTTTCTAAAGATGTAATTATAGAAACTGTTGCTGAAAAAATATTAAGCCAAGAAAAATCTGTGGCAGTTATAGATTCTAATAATAAAGTTGTTGGAATTGTTAAACCTTCCAAAGTAATTCATACTGTATTTGGTGGACGAAAAGAAAATTCATAGTTTATGGAAATTTTAAAAAAATATCCAAAGTCATTTCAGTGGTTATTTTTATTAATTGTTTTTTTTGCTTTATGTTTTGCGATAGATGTTCCAGAGGGTTATAAATTTATAAGGTCTGTAGCTGAATTTACAAAAGATCCAAATCTAAGTTCTTATAATTTTTTTGGCATAGAAGTTAGATATTATGGATATGAAACTCTTTGGAGGTTGCCACCATTTCTTGGATGGCTTCCAGTTTGGGTACATAATTCATTGTTTTTTTTATTAAACGATTGGATGCCAATTGAGTTTTGGAATGCTGATATTCAAGAGTATCAAACGCGACCATTAGTTCTGCAAATTACCAGAATGATTTCAGCTTCCATGCTTTTTTTAATTGAATTTATTCGTGAAATTTTAATTGGAGGAATTAAGACCGTTGTCGCATTTACAAGTTGGGATTGGATTGATGCAAACCCATGGGCGGAATTACCTGGACTTCCTTGGACTATAGTTACCGCTGGAGCAATTATATTGGGTTATAAACTTAATGGAAAAGGTCTTGCAATACTTGCAGGTATTACCATGATTTATATTTCTGTATTTGGTCAGTGGAAACCTTCAATGGAGACGCTTTCATTTGTGTTGGTTGCTGCACCAATTTCTTTTCTCCTTGGTTTGGCCTTAGGGATTTGGTCGTATAAAAGCAAAAGGATTGAAGCAATATTAAATCCTATACTCAATGTAATGCAGACCATGCCTCACTATGCTTATCTGGTTCCGATAATGGTACTGTTTGGAGTTGGAGATCATGCCGGAGCAATTGCAACAATAATTTTTGCAACACCACCAATGGTACGTCTGACTTTGTTGGGACTTAGAAAGGTATCTCCAGAAGTTGTTCAAGCCGGAAAGATGAGTGGCTGTAACGAATTTCAACTTTTATTTAAAGTATTAATTCCAACTGCGAGACGTGACATTTTAATTGGTGTGAACCAAGTCATCATGCAGTGTTTGGCCATGGCGGTTATTGCATCTTTTATAGGCGCTAAGGGATTAGGTTGGAATCTATTGCTGGCCTTAAATCAACTTAGAATTGGTTTAGCTTTAGAAGCGGGTATTTGTATTAGTCTAATTGCAGTACTTTTAGATAAAATGTCTTTAGCTTGGGCACATAAACAAACAGATTATTTTGCCAACCTTACTTTTTTCCAGCGTCATAAATATGGATTATTTTTTGTTGGGGCAGTAATAGTTGGATTAATACTTGCCTCCTTTGGATCTTTTTATTTTAAAGAAGGTTTTAACTACCTGTATGAGGTTCCACATAACAAAGGAATATCAGGCGAACCTTTCTGGAATGCAGGGGTTGATTGGATTTGGGATACTTTCTTTTACCAATTAAAAATTTTTAATACATGGCTGATTGTAGACGTACTACAACCAATGAGAGCTGCTTACCTAAGGATGCCAGTTGTTGCAACGTTTGTTTTGGTTATGGGTACCGGTTATATAATCGGTGGTATCCGATCAGCGCTTGTAGTCGGTAGCTTTACATTATTTATTGCTCTAACCCCATGGTGGGATAGAGCTTTAGTCACAGCTTACATGGCGACTTGTGGTGTAATTGCATCAGGTGTCATCGGAATAATCACTGGTTCTTTGGCCGCACAAAACACAACTAGTACAAAAATTACTTTAGGGATTTGTGATACTCTCCAAACATTTCCATCCTTTGTTTATTTAATTCCTGTTATGATGCTTTTTGGCGTGACTGACACATCGGTGTTAATTGCTGTGATCATTTACGCAACTATTCCTGCAACCCGTTACACTATTGAGGGGCTTCGTAGTGTTCCGTCAGCTTTACACGATGCAGCTTCGATGTCGGGTGTAACACGCTTACAAAGATTACTTCAGATTGAATTTCCTTTAGCATTTCCTCATATCATGCTTGGAATTAATCAAACAGTGGTCTTCGCATTATTTATGGTAATTATTGGAGCTTTTATTGGAACAGAAGATTTAGGTCAATATATTTTGAAAGCTTTATCTGATAATAAAGGTGGCGGTAAAGGACTAATCCTTGGTCTCTGTGTTGCATTTATTGGTTTAGCTGTTGATAATTTAATTCGTACTTGGGCAAACAAACGAAAAAAATTGTTAGGATTAGAAGAATATTAAATTAGTGAAAAGATTTATTGTTGCAATAGATCAGGGCACAACTTCAAGCAGAGCAATATTATTTAGTTTATCTGGCAAACCTGTTTATTCTTCTCAAAAAGAATTTAGACAATATTTTCCTAAAGATGGATGGGTTGAACATAATCCCAATGAAATTTGGAATACAACGAAAAAAGTATTGATAGATGTAATTAATAAAAGCAAAAGGTTAAAAGGAAAAATTTTAACCATTGGTATTACCAACCAAAGAGAAACAACCATTCTTTGGGAAAAAAAAACAGGAAAACCAATTTATAATGCTATTGTGTGGCAAGATAGAAGAACTGCTGAATTTTGTAAAAAATTTAAAACAAACAATAAAGAAAAAATTATTAATAGAAAAACTGGCTTACTAATTGATCCATATTTTTCAGGAACAAAAATAAAATGGATACTAGATAATGTTCCAAAAGCAAAAAAATTAGCAAAAAATAACAATCTTCTTTTTGGTACGGTTGATACTTTTTTGTTATGGAAACTAACAAAAGGTAAGTTACATGCTACGGATGCTACTAACGCATGTAGAACAATGCTATTTAATATTTCTACTAATAAATGGGATAAGGATATTCTAAAAAGTTTGAAAATTCCAAAAAATATTCTTCCTCAAGTTAAAGATTCTTCAGATGATTTTGGCTTAACCGATAAATCTATAATTGGAAAATCTTATCCAATAAATGGAGTTGTTGGAGATCAACAGGCAGCAACAATTGGACAATCTTGTTTTACAAAAGGATCTGTGAAAAGTACTTATGGAACAGGAGCATTTGTATTAATGAATACTGGAAATAAAAAAATATATTCAAAAAATAAATTACTAACTACGATCTGTTATCGACTTAATGGAAAAATAACTTATGCGCTTGAAGGTTCAATATTTATTGCGGGAGCAGGGATTCAATGGTTAAGAGATAAAATAAAACTTATTAGTAGTGCTGCTGAAACGGAAAAAATTGTTAAATCTTTAAAAACTAATAATGGAATTTATTTAGTACCAGCTTTTACAGGATTAGGAGCACCTTATTGGAATCCAAATTCAAGAGGTATTATCTGTGGTTTGACAAGAGACACCAGTCAAAAAGAAATTGTAAGGGCAACTCTCGAGTCAGTGGCTTATCAATCTTATGATTTATTCAATGCAATGAAAAATGACGGCCTTAAGCCAAATTTAATTAAAGTTGACGGAGGGATGGTAAAAAATAACTGGTTTTCTCAATTCTTATCAAATGTAATTGATATAAAAGTTGTTAGACCGAAAGTTCAAGAAACAACCGCTTTAGGCGCCGCTTTTATGGCCGGGTTAAAAATTGGTGTTTATAAATCGTTGTCAGATATTTCTAAAAATTGGAAAATAGATCGGAAATTTGTACCAAAAATAAGTAAATCAAACCGTACTAAGCTGTTGAAAGGTTGGCAGCAAGCAATTAGAAAAACTTTAATATAATAAATATTAAAAATGAAAAAAATATTAGTTTTAGGTGCAGGAGCAATGGGTTCGGCATTTACAGTTCCATGTGCTGAAAATAGAAACGAAATTTCTTTAATCGGCACTCATTTAGAAGATGAGTTAGTTGATAATTTAAATAAGAATAATTTTTTGCATCCAGCTTTAAATACACATCTTCCAAAAAAAATTAAAATATCAAAATTTGAAAAATTTGATGAAGAGTTGAAATCAAATCCAGATATTGTTGTTTTAGCAATTAGTTCAAAGGGAATTGATTGGGCATGTGAACAATTAATAAAAAATTACTCCAAAGATCATCGTTTTGTTTTACTTACTAAAGGCTTGACTTTAATGGATAATAAAATCAGCACGATTTCATCAAAAATTAATTCAATTTTTAAAAAAAAAGATTTATCTGAGCAAAACTTATCATCAGTTAAAGGGCCTTGTTTAGCAACTGGGTTGGCAAATAAAATAAGAACTAGCACAGTAATTGCGAATAAAAATATTTCCATAGCTAAAGAAATAAGTGAAATTGTATCAACCGACTATTACAGGACTGAAATTTCAGAAGATATTATAGGAGTGGAAATAGCTGGTGCTATTAAAAATATTTATTCAATGTTGATTGGGGCATCCATCGGCCTAAGTGGTGAAAAAATAAAAAAAGATATACAAGAAAAATATTATCATAATACTGCTTCAACCTTATTCAAAAATGCATTAGCTGAAATGAAAAAATTTATTAAATTGATGGGTGGCAAAGAAGATACCGCCTATGGTTTAGCGGGGTTGGGAGATCTCTATGTAAGTGTTGCAGGAGGAAGAAACAGTATGATGGGTAAGTATTTAGGAAAAGGACATCTTTATTTAGATATAAAAGAAAAATTTATGAAAAATGTTACGGTTGAAGGAGCTGATTTAGCTCTTGAAATAGGTCCAAAAATTTTAAAGGATTTTAATAACAATGATTTCCCAATAATGTTTAGTTTAGTAAAATCAATTTGCGAAAATAAAAAACTAGAAATTAATTGGTAAATGGATTCAAACTGGAATTATCCCACAACTATTTGGGTTGGAGAAGGAAGAATAAAAGATCTTTATTTAGCTTGTAATCAACTTAAATTTAAAAAGCCTTTATTTGTCACAGACAATGATCTCGCTCAGTCTCAAATGGTAAAAGAAATAATTAAAGATTTAAATCAAAAATCTTTATCTATTAATATTTTTTCTAACGTGAAAGGTAATCCTGTAGGATCAAATGTTTCTGAAGGTGTTGAAGCTTATAAAAAAGGTAACCATGATGGAGTAATTGCTTTTGGGGGCGGTAGTGGATTGGATGTTGGAAAAGCAGTTGCTTTTATGTCTGTTCAATCAAGACCTATATGGGATTTTGAAGATATAGGAGATTATTGGACCAGAGCTAATTCAGATGGTATTGCACCAATAATTGCTGTTCCTACAACAGCTGGAACAGGATCTGAAACTGGCAGGGCCTCAGCAATAGTAAATGAACAAACAGGTGTAAAAAAAATAATTTTTCATCCAAAAATTTTACCATCAATAGTAATTTTAGATCCAGTTTTAACCGTTGGTTTATCTCCAAAACTTACTGCAGCTACAGGAATGGATGCTTTAGCACATAATCTAGAAGCATTTTGTGTTTCAGGTTTTCATCCAATGGCAGATGGAATAGCTCTTGAAGGAATGTATTTAATAAAAAAATGGTTAACAACTGCAGTCAAAGATGGAAAAAATTTACAAGCAAGATCTAACATGTTGGTAGCAGCAAGCATGGGATCAACTGCATTTCAAAAAGGTTTGGGGGCAATCCATTCACTAAGTCACCCGGTTAATTCTTTATTCAATGTTCATCATGGATTATCTAATGCAATATTTATGCCTTATGTATTAACGTATAATAAAAAGAAAATTGAACATAAAATAATTAAATTGAGCAAATACTTGGAACTAAAAGAAAAAACATTTGATTGTTTTTTAAACTGGATTTTAGAACTTAGAATAGAACTTAAAATACCCCACAAATTATCTGATGTTGCTAAGATTACAACGAAAGATCTTGATAAATTGTCATTAATGGCATTAGAAGACCCATCTACAACGGGAAATCCAAAAAAACTTCAACTAAAAGATATGAAAATTATGTACGAACATAGCCTAAATGGACAGTTGTTTTAATTATATGACAAAATTAAAAATATTAGTTGTTGAAGGGAATGTTGCTGAAGAAAATATTAATTTTCAAAAAGCAGGTTGTGTTGCACAATCAGAAAATTTTAGTCAACATGTTAAAGTGTTTGAGCCCAATAGCGAAATAGATATTGTTGAGCCAGGCAATGATAGTTCTATTTCAAAAATTATTTCTTCATTAAACAAATACAATGGAATTATTTTAACAGGCAGCACTTTACGAGTTAATGATAACAGTAGTGAAATTAAAAAACATATAGAATTTGCTAAAACATGTTTTAAATATAACAATTTTTTTTTTGCAGCTTGTTGGGGATTACAGGTAACAGTAACCGCCGCAGGTGGTAAATGTAGAGTTGCTCCAAAAGGACCACATATTGGTATTGCTTATGATATCGAGCTTACAGAGGAAGGAAAAAAACATAGACTTTATTCTTCTAAACCTAACAAATTCACATCTCCTGGATTTAATTTTGATGAAGTAGAAATTCCACCAAATAACGCTGTTCTACTTGCAACTGATAAGATTAATAAATTTCAAGCTCTTCACTTTAAAGTTGGTAATTCTGAGATTTGGGGATTGCAATACCATCCAGAAATACCTTACGATTATATGATTAAATTGATCAAACATAGAAAACAAAGATTATTAAATATAAAAAGTTTCAAAAATGAAAAAGAAATTCAACAACACATTGCCTTAATAGAGCAAGAGAAAAACAAACTTACTGATGAGATGCGTACTTTAGAATTGAAAAATTGGTTAAACTATCTCAAGGAGCGTAATTAAAATAAACCTTCTATTTCACCTTTATTATTTAGTTTAATAGAGTTTGCAGCAGGAACTCTAGGAAGTCCCGGCATAGTCATGATTGCTCCACATATAACAACTATGAATTCAGCACCACTAGATAATTTTATTTCTCTAATTGGCAGAACATGTCCTGAAGGAGCTCCTTTTAAATTTGGATCGGTTGAAAAACTATATTGTGTTTTAGCTATACAAATAGGTAATTTACCAAACCCTTTCTCATGAATTGTTTTTAGTTGTTCTCTTATTTTAGTATCTGCCACTACTTCACTTGCTCCATATATTTCTTTCGCAATAATTTCTATTTTCTGCCAAAGATTAATATCGTTTGAATATAATAATTTAAAATCCTCTTTTTTTGCCTTTTTACAAAGCTCTATGACATGATTTGCAAGCTCCCTGGTTCCTTCTCCACCTTTTGACCAATGCATACAAAGATTTGCTTTAACACCAAGTTTAGAGCAATGTTCTTCAATGATTTTAACTTCTTTGTCGGTATCAGTAGTAAAATGATTAATAGCAACAGTAACTTGTAAACCAAATTTTTTAACATTTGTAATATGGCGTTCAAGATTGGGTAGACCTTTTTTAAGTGCCTCAATATTTTCTTTTTTTAATTCGTCCTTTTTTACACCACCATGCATTTTTAATGCTCTAACTGTAGCAACAAGTACAGCACAATTTGGTTGAATGCCTGCTTTACGACATTTAATATTCAAGAACTTTTCAGCACCAAGGTCAGCTCCAAAACCCGCTTCTGTAACAACATATTCAGATAATTTCAAAGCCGCCTTTGTTGCAATGATTGAATTGCATCCATGAGCTATATTACCAAAAGGACCACCATGAATAATCGCAGGATTGTTTTCAAGAGTTTGAGTAACATTAGGTCTGATGGCTTCTCTTAATAGTACTGTCATTGGACCTTGAGCATTTAAATCTTTTGCGTAGATTGGTTTTTTTTCTCTAGTATAAGCGATAGTAATATTTCCAATTTTTTCTTCTAGATCTTTCAAGTTATTGGATAAGCAGAAAATTGCCATGATTTCAGACGCAACAGTAATGTCAAACCCATCTTCTCTTGGAAAACCATTCGCTACGCCACCTAAATTAATATTTATGGACCGCAGAGCGCGATCATTTAAATCAATTACTCTTTTCCATTCAATTCTTCTGATATCAATATTTAATTTATTTCCCCAGTAAATATGATTGTCTATTAATGCAGATAGAAGATTGTGAGCACAAGTTATAGCATGAAAGTCACCTGTAAAATGTAAATTAATTTGTTCCATCGGAACAACTTGAGCGTAACCTCCTCCAGCAGCACCACCTTTCATTCCAAAAGAGGGGCCAAGACTTGGTTCTCTTAAGCAAACAACTGATTTTTTTCCAATCTTATTTAATCCATCACTTAAACCTACTGAAGTAGTAGTTTTTCCCTCACCAGCAGGAGTAGGAGTAATCGCTGTGACCAAAATTAAATTGCTATTTTTTTCTTTTAATTTGTCGATATACTCTAAATTCAATTTTGCAATATGACGACCCATAGGACTATAAGAACTTGGCTCATCCGGTACATTGAGTGTTGCAAGAACGTCCTTAATAGGCTTCATTTTTGCTGCTCTTGCGATTTCAATATCCGATTTTACATTGCTCATCGGCACTCCTATATATAAAAAAGTGAACTATGTATACATTATTTGCAGGATCTTTTACAATTAGAAAAATTTCAAATGCTAATATAGTCTCGTTGCCATGCAAAAATATTCCATATTCAGTCTAATAAAAAATTCCTTTAGCAATCATCAAAACTGGGAACCTGCCTGGAGGGATCCCGAACTAAAAAAAGAATATGATGTTGTAATTGTAGGTGGTGGTGGCCATGGACTAGCAACCGCTTATTATTTAGCTAAAGAACATAAAATTACAAACGTTGCAATTTTAGAAAAAGGTTGGATCGGCGGAGGAAATGTTGGAAGAAATACAACAATTCTTAGATCCAATTATATGTGGGATGCCAATGGACTTTTTTATGAATATGGAATGAAACTTTGGGAAAATTTATCACAGGAATTAAATTATAACGTCATGTATTCACCTAGGGGGGTTATCAATCTAGCCCACTCAGATGCACAACTTAATGTATTTGCACGCAGAGGCAATTCTATGAGATTAAATGGGATTGATGCAATAATGTTGAGTAAAGAAGAATTAATAACAAAAATTCCCTTTGCAGATTTTTCTAATTCTGCAAGATTTCCAATATTTGGAGCTTTAATGCAGCCCAAAGGAGGAACAGCTAGACACGATGCTGTTGCCTGGGGTTATGCAAGAGGAGCAGATAATCTAGGAGTTGATATAATTCAACACTGTGAAGTTACAGGATTTGATGTTCAAAATGGAAAAATTATAGGGGTGCAAACTTCACGTGGAAATATTAAGACAAAAAAAATAGGTTTATGTGTGGCTGGTAATACATCGTTACTAGCCTCAAAATTAAATATGAAACTTCCTATCGAGTCCCATGTACTTCAAGCCTGTGTTTCAGAGCCAGTAAAACCTTTTCTTGATCATGTAGTTACATTTGGAGCAGGTCACTTTTATTGTAGTCAATCTGATAAAGGTGAAATGGTTATGGGCGGAGATCTAGATGGATACAATAGTTATGCACAAAGAGGAAACCTTCCAACCTTGCAACATGTATTATCTGAGGGAGTAGCCATGTTTCCAAATTTAAGTAGATTGAAAATGTTAAGAACCTGGGGCGGTATTATGGATATGTCTATGGATGGATCGCCTATTATTGACAAAACTCACATCGAAGGAGTTTATTTAAATTGTGGCTGGTGTTACGGTGGATTTAAAGCAACACCTGTATCAGGATGGACTTTTGCATATACTATTGCTCAAGATCATCCTCACGAATTAAATTCAAAATTTCGTCTAAATAGATTTCACACTGGTCATCTTATTGATGAAAAAGGCGTTGGCACAAAAACCTGGATAGGCTAATAAATGCTGGAAATCAAATGTCCTTACTGTGGTAAAAGATCTCAAAATGAATTTTCTTATGGAGGAGATGCAAAAATTAAAAGGCCAGAACTCGGTAAAGAAATTTCAGATAAAGAATGGGATAATTTTGTATATTATAGAGACAATCCAAAGGGCAAACATTCAGAACTATGGCATCACATTTCAGGCTGTAGACAGTGGTTTAAAGTTTCAAGAGATACTGCTTCACACGAAATTTTTAAGACAGCAAAATTAGATGAGGATTTATAATTAATTATGTCGCAAACTTACCGATTAAACAATGTTGGTTATATAAATAGAGATAAAAAAATTTCGTTTAAATTTAATGGAAAAAAATATTTTGGTTATAAAGGTGATACTTTAGCCTCAGCTTTACTTGCTAATGGGGTACATCTTGTTGGAAGGAGTTTTAAATATCATAGACCCAGGGGTTTTGTTGGAGCTGGAGTTGATGAACCCAATGCTAAAGTTCAGCTATATTTCAAAGGAGCAGATACCGAACCTAACGCTAACGCAACAGAAGTTGAATTAGTAGAAGGACTTATAGCAAGAAGCCAAAATTGTTGGCCATCAGTTTCTTTTGATTTTGGTGCAATTAACAATTTATTAAACAAATTTTTTCCAGCTGGTTTTTATTACAAAACATTCATGTGGCCTAAAAGCTTTTGGTATAAAATTTATGAACCGATTATAAGAAAAGCTGCAGGATTAGGCATAGCTCCGCTAAAACCTGACCCAGATAAATACGAACATAAGTATGAATATTGTGATGTTTTAGTTGCTGGTTCAGGACCTTCAGGATTATCCAGTGCTTTAGCAGCAGCCAAAAACGGGGCTCGTGTAATTTTGGCCGAAGATAAAGTTAGATTTGGAGGCAGTCTATTGACAGACGAAGTTACGATTGGAAATAAAAAAGGAAAAGAATGGGCTGATGAAATTATTTCTCAACTTAAATCAATGCCTAATGTAATTGTTAAAAATAGATCACAAGTCTTTGGTTATTACGATCACAATATGATGGTAATGTGTGAAAGGACAAAGGACCATATAGAAAATCCAAGCGAATTTACTCCAAGACAAAAGCTTTGGCATATACGAGCAAAGGAAGTAATTATTTCAACAGGATCTATAGAAAGACCTTTGACCTTCGGCAATAATGATAGACCCGGCATAATATTAGCCTCTGCAGCCAGAGAATATATGAAAGTCTATGGAGTTCTTGTTGGGAAAAAACCAATTATTTTTACCAATAACGACAGCGCTTACGATACAGCAATTGATTTTAAAAAAAATGGTATCGATCCAATAATTGTTGATACTAGAAATGATTCTCAAAGCTCTGTTGCCAATGAAGCAAAAAGTTTAAACATTAGTATTAAATTTTTCTGCGCAGTTGTTAATACAAAAGGTTATTTAAGATTAAATTCTGCAACAATTGGTAAATTTAATAGTGATAAAAGTGATTATGAAAAGTTAGAAAATATATCATGTGATTGTATTTGTGTATCAGGTAACTGGACGCCTACGGTTCATTTATCATCACAATCAGGTAATAAATTAAAATTCAATGAGACAATAGATGCATTTATTCCCAATCAATCAAAGCAAAACGAAAATACCATAGGATCTGCAAAAGGATCATTTACTTTAAAAGAATCTTTGGAAGATGGTTTTAAAAAAGGATTTGAATTATCAAATAAAATAACTGGTAAAAACGAGAAAAGCATAACGCCTACTTCTAATGAAAAGAATTACGGTCAACATGATAAATTTTGGTGCATGCCTCTACCAAAAAAAAAACATTACAAGAGATTTGTAGATTTTCAAAATGACGTAGCTGTTTCAGATATTGAGTTGGCCGTAAGAGAAGGATTTAAATCTATCGAACATGTTAAAAGATATACTACACTAGGGATGGCAACAGATCAGGGAAAAACAAGTAATTTAAGTGGATTACAATTAGTATCTGATATTGAAAAAAAAATAATACCAGAAGTTGGTCACACCACCTTTAGACCTCCATATACTCCCATAACTATTGGAGCCATAGTTGGAAGAGAAGTTGGAAAACATTACCGACCAACTAGAAAATCTCCAATACATGAATGGCATGAAAAAAATAATGCTGTTTTTGTTGATGCCGGGTTATGGTTAAGACCACGCTATTATAAAAAAGGAAATGAAAATTTATTAGAAGCATCAACTCGTGAAGCTAGGAATGTAAGAAAAAATGTTGGTGTTTGTGATGTTACGTCTCTTGGAAAAATAGACATCAAAGGTGCAGATTCTGCAGAATTTTTAAATAGAGTTTACACAAATGCTTGGATGAAATTGCCAATAGGCAAGGGGAGATATGGAGTAATGTTGCGCGAAGATGGAATTGTGTTTGATGATGGAACTACCACCAGAATTTCAGAAAATCATTTTCACATGACAACTACAACAGCCCAGGCCGCGAATGTTTTATCGCATTTAGAATATTATTTACAAGTTGTTTGGCCAGAACTAGATGTAAATGTTGTTTCTGCAACAGAACAGTGGGCTGGTGCAGCTTTAGCCGGGCCTAATTCAAGAAAATTATTGGGTAAACTTTTCAAAAATATTGATGTTTCCAACGAAGGTATCCAGTTTATGGGCTACAAGGAATCTGATTTATTTGGTGTTCCAGCTAGAATTTTTCGAATTTCATTTTCAGGAGAATTAGCCTACGAAATTAATGTTGAGTCTGATTACGGAATATTTATGTGGAAAAAAATTATTGAATTAGGTAAAGAAATGAACATTGAGCCTTATGGTACCGAAGCGCTTTCTACTTTAAGAATAGAAATGGGTCATGTAGCTGGATCAGAAATTGACGGCAGAGTCATTTCCTCTGACCTTTCACTAGAGGGCATGTTAAGTAAAAAGAAAGATTTTATAGGTAAAAGATCTTTATTTAGAGAAGCCTTTGTAAATCCAAATAGAGAAAAAATTGTTGGTGTGATCCCAATTGATAAAAAAACAATGATTCCAGAAGGTTCACATTTGGTTAATGATGGAAACGCTACCTTACCAAATCCGAAGCTTGGTCATGTCTCTGCATCTTGTTGGAGTGTTGAATATAACAATCCTTTTTCACTTGCCATACTTAAAGACGGAAAAAATAAAATAGGTGAAAAGCTTTATGCAGTTTCTCCATTAAAAAATAAAAATATTCCTGTAGAGATAATTTCTTCCCATTATGTGGATCCAAAAGGAGAAAGAGTAAGATCATGACAGCTTTATCAGCATTAAATACAATACATAAAACAGGATTGTTTGGAAATTGCCAAAACAAGGAAAAAAGTGAATTAACAACTGTATCAGAAGTAAAAGATATACAAATTATACAAATAGTTCATTACAGTAAATCAACTGTAAAAATTTCCTCGATAAATTTAGATAATTTAAAATTTCCTGAAGAAGCCATGCATGTAAGTTCAAACAACAAAACAAGAATTTTTTGGAATGGCCCCAACAATTGGATTGTAGTGTCAAACAATAAAGAAATTTTAAGCAATATTAAGAAAAAATGTGATGATAAAAATTTTGCTGTAACCGATCTTTCGCATTCAAGAACTGTTATTGAACTTAAAGGAAACAATGTAAAAGAAATTTTAAAAAAAGGTTGTCCAATTAATTTTAGCGAATTTAAATTAAATAATTGCGCTAATTCGATTTTTCATGGCATAACAATCACTATTGATATGATTAATAATAATCCTGAAACTTTTAGAATTTTTGCACTTAGAAGCTTTGGCGAATCTTTATACCATAGTATTACGGATGCTTGTTTGGAGGATGGATATAAAGGAATTTAAATTGTTAGGAATAACGATTAAACTTTGGTAATTTTTTATCAAGTTTGTAGTAGTCTAGCTTTCCCTTTATAAAAATGTTCATCTTAGTTTTTAATTTTGTTGGATTGCTGAACATTCCAGCCGAGATAGAAATTGTATTATTTCCGTAGAATTTAAAAAAAATACTAGCACCACATTTTTTACAAAACCCTCTTTTAGCTTTTTTTGAAGACCTAAACCATTTTAACGTTCCTCTTTTTAGAAAAATTACATCTTTTTCTTTGGCATTCGTATATGCAGAATAATTACCATGTGTTTTCATGCATTGAATACAATGGCAATTTGAAACATGGCGCAGGGGTCCATTTACCTTAAGCTTTATACCACCACAGAGGCAACTTATTATTTTATTATTTCTGCTAGACATAACCAGGCTTCTACATCTTTAGTAGTTATATAATTCGATTTGAAAAATTCTTTTACGTTCCATAATTTATTGTTTGTTAATTCTTTTATTTTTTTATCAAAACCATATTCTTCATATATTCCTTCATTTATCGTAAAACAAATCAAACCTTTATTCTTGGTTAACCTGATGATTTCATCCAAGGCATGAGGTTTGACATGTCCATAAGTGAAAGTACCAACACACATCACTACATCATATATATTGTTTTTTAATTTGAGAGGTTTATTCAAATCAATTTTTTCAATTTTTTTATAAATATTTTGAGGCACGAGATCCAACATACTTTGGGAAAAATCAACCCCCTCAATATTTGAATAGCCATATTTTTTTAATTCAATGCCCACGAGGCCAGTACCACAACCCGCATCCAATATCTTGGAATTTTTGTTTAAAGCATATTTCCTTAGAACAGACACTGTTTCTTGTGGAGCAGTATAATTCCAATCCACCATGTCTTTGTTGTATTTATTATTATCTGTCCAATCTTGATAATATTGCAATAATTCTTCTGGTTTCTTGATTTTGTAAATATCAAGTTTGCTTATTACTTCCTTTTTCATGGTTTAAAATTAACCAATTAATGTTAAACAATTTTGTTTTCAATTCAAACAAAATATGATTAGTTTTATTTTGTTTCTATAATAAACCATGAGTAAGAATTTAATAAGTAGGCTTAATGAAGGTCCCGTTCTTTGTGCGGAAGGTTATCTTTTTGCAATGGAAAGAAGGGGATATTTACAGGCAGGAGCTTTTGTTCCAGAAGTAGTTCTGGAACATCCAGAGGTAGTTTCGCAATTGCATAGAGAATTTATTAGAGCTGGCTCTGACGTAGTGCAAGCATTTACCTACTACGGTCATAGAGAAAAATTAAAAATAATTGGAAAAGAACATCTTCTTGAATCCCTTCAGAAAAATGCTTTAAAAATTGCAAAAGATGCCAGGAATGAATTTAAAGATTTAGATTTATTAGTTTGTGGAGATGTAGCAAATACAAATATTTATGATCCAGGTGATAAAAAAACTAATATTGAATGTCAAAAAATGTTTGAGGAACAGGTGGCATGGGCCAAAGAAGCAGGTGTAGATTTTATTGTTGCCGAAACAATTACATGGCTTGAAGAGGCAAAAATTGCTCTTAAAGCTATTAAAGATGTTGGCTTAATTGCAGTATCTAATCTTTCCATCAAAAAAGGTGACAAAACTAGAGACGGTTATACCTCAGAAGATGCATGTAAAATTTTAGAAGATAATGGAGCAGATGTTGTTGGTTTAAATTGTTTTAGGGGACCAAAAATGACAATGAAACTACTGAACAAAATAAGAGAAAAGGTTTCTTGTCATGTTGCAGGACTACCAGTTCCTTATAGAACAACAGAAAAAGAACCGGGATTTTTAAATCAAACCGATCCAGGTTGTGATTGTATTCCTGGAGGCAATGCATTTCCTGTTGCCCTGGATAATCTTTATTGTAATAGATTCGAAATGGCCGAATTTGCTAAAGAATGTGCAACTAAGAAAATAAATTTTATTGGAATTTGCTGTGGAGCTTCACCTCATCACGTCAGAGAAATGGCGGTTGCACTTGGAAGAAAACCAATTTCTTACAAGTATTATCCTGACATGAGCAAACACTATGTTCACGGTACACATAAAACATTAAAAAGAATTTATACTGACCACGCAAAAGAATATTAAAAGATAACTAAATGGAAACGCACGCTAAAGTAGTTGTGATTGGTGGCGGTGTGGTTGGTTGCTCAATACTTTTTCACCTAGCTAAGTTTGGATTAAAAGATTGTATTCTTTTAGAAAGATCAGAACTTACTTCTGGATCTTCATGGCATGCAGCGGGAAATGTTCATGTCATTTCGTCTGATCCAAATATTTCTAGATTAATGGCCTATACTATTAATCTTTATAAGGAAATTGAAAAAACCTCCGGTCATTCAGTTGGATTTAAGCCAAGCGGAGGATTTTATTTGGCCTCAAATGAAATTTGGCATGATTATCTAAAGAGAGAAAGATCCAAGGCAAGATATATGGGCCTTGATCAAGAATTTATTTCTTTAAAGGAAGTTGTTAAAAAAAATCCATTAATCGATCCCAAACATTATATAGCAGCTCTTTGGGATCCAATTGATGGAGAAGTAGATCCATCGGGGGTGACGTATGCTTATGCTAAATCAGCAAAAGTACATGGAGCCAAATATTATACAAATACCCCTGTCGTAGAAACCAAGCAAAAACAAGATGGAACGTGGGATGTGATTACTAAAAAAGGAAATATTAATGCAGAGATTATAATTAATGCTGGAGGGTTATGGGCTAGGGAAGTGGGAAAATTAGCCGGAGTAAATTTACCAGTTCAACCCATGGAGCATCATTACTTAATTACAGAGTCGATACCCAAACTTAAAGAAAGAGGAGAAGAAAAACGTATTCCCGTTGGCACTGATTTTGAGGGAAATATTTACTTTAGACAAGAAGGACATGGAATGTTGTTAGGAACTTACGAGCCTAAATCTACACCCTGGCAAGTAAATGGAACTCCAATGAATTTTGGTCATGAATTGCTTGATCCAAAATTAGAAAATATTCAAGACCGTCTTGCAATTGGTTTTAAAAGATTTCCAGCCTTAGAAAAAGCTGGAATCAAAAACATCGTTAATGGTCCCTTTACATTTGGACCTGATGGCAATCCGTTGATTGGTCCTGTTCCAGGAATGAAAAATTACTGGGTTGCAGTTGGAGTTATGGCAGGCTTTTGCCAAGCCGGCGGTGTTGGAAGAACTATTGCTGAATGGATTATAGAAGGAGAACCTTCAATAGATGTATGGGCAATGGATATAGCGCGCTTTGGAAATTATGCCTCGCCACAATATGGAACCATCAAATCTTCAGAAAATTATGAGAGAAGATTTATTATGACTTTTCCAAACGAAACATTACCAAAAGGAAGAAAACAAAAAACCACCGCTTTGTACGATCGTCTAGTTGCTAGAGGAGCCGTCATGGGCGATGCCTTTGGTTTAGAAAATGTTTTGTGGTTTGCAAAAGATCCCAAAGATGCTCATGAAGAACCAACTTTTAAACGTTCACGTTCTCATGACTATGTCGCAGCAGAAGTTAAAGCCGTCAGAACTGCGGTTGGAGCAACTGAAATAGCAAATTTTGCAAAACATGAAATAAGAGGACCAGGATCAAGAAAATTTCTTGATTACATTTTAGCTGGAAGAATACCAAAGCCAGGAAGGATTGTATTAACTCCAATGTTGACTGCAAAAGGAAAATTATATGGAGATTTGACCGTTGCCTGCTACCACGAGGAAAAATTTATAATTTATGGATCTGGAGCAGCACAAGAAATGCACCGGAGATGGTTTGAAAAGTTTTTACCCAAAGAAGGAGTAAAATATAAAAATCGATCTGATGATTTTCATGGTATTGCAATTTCAGGACCAAACTCGCGTAAATTATTATCTAAAATTTGCAGAGACGATGTATCTGCTGAGGCATTAAAATTTAGGGATACAAGAGAAACATTTGTTGGAGGAGTTCCAGCTATTTTAAACCGAATATCTTTTTCAGGAGAATTGGGATATGAAATTTATGTAGCACCTCAATTTCAATTAAAATTATTTGAAGAAATTGAAACTAATGGAAAAGATTTAGGATTGAAACTCTATGGTAGTAGAGCCTTAATGTCTCTAAGATTGGAAAAAAACTGGGGTGCGTGGACATTAGATTTTAGACCCGATTTTACAGCATTGGAGTCTGGTTTGGATGCATTTATAAATTGGGATAAAAATTTTGTTGGCAAAGAAGCAGCTTTAAATGAAAAAAAACAAGGTCCTAATAAAAAACTTGTTACAATGACAGTGGATACAAAAGATATAGACGTTACTAATGATGAGGCAATTTTAAAAGATAATAAATGTGTTGGTTATGTTACTTCAGGTGGATACGCACACCACGTGAAAAAAAGTATGGCACTTGGTTATGTACCGATAAATTTTTCAAAACATGAAACGATTTTAGATATAGAAATAAATGGAATATTTTATAAAGCACATGTCACTGATAGACCTTTATATGATGCTAATGGTGGAAAGATGAAGAGTTGATTCAATTCAGAGTTGTTTTATTTTTTTAGGTTACAATTTTAGGTTTATTATGATTTATTAAATTCAACTTAATAAATTAATAAAGGAAGTAATGATGAAATATATTAAGAAGCTAATATTTTCTGCATTGTTTGCGTTGGGCATTACATCATTCAGTGTAACAGCGAATGCGGCATGTGGAAAAATTGTTATGGCAGACATGAATTGGGCGTCTGCTAATTTAATGGCAAATGTTGACAAGGTGATACTTGAAGCAGGTTACGGCTGTGAAATCGAATTAATCGCAGGCGCAACTATGCCGACATTTACATCTATGAATGAAAAAGGTGCTCCCGATGTTGCTGCTGAGCAATGGGCAAATGCGGTAGCAAATCCTTTAGCAAAAGCTGTAGAAGAAGGTCGTTTGCATATAGCAAACAAAGCACCGATCACAGGTCTTGGAGAAGGCTGGTGGGTAACACCTGGTACACTTAAAAGACATCCAGAACTAAAAACTGCCTTGGATATTTTAGATCATCCAGAATTGTTTCCTTACGCAGAAGATCCTTCAAAAGGTGCGTTTGTTGGTTGCCCCGCAGGTTGGGGTTGTCAGTTAGCGAATGCTAATCTTTACAGAGCTTTTGAAATGGAAAAAAAGGGTTGGGTATTAGTTGACCCAGGTTCTGCAGCAGGACTTGATGGTTCAATCGCTAAAGCAGCAGAAGGAGACAAAAACTGGTTTGGTTACTATTGGAGCCCAACTTCAATTATTGGTAAATATAATATGCAACCAGTAGATTTTGGTGTGGAATTTGCAGGAAGTGAAAATTGGGATGGTTGCATAGTTAAACCTGAACAAGAGTGTGCAGATCCAAAACCATCTGCTTGGACAAAATCAGAGGTAAATACAGTGGTTACAGATAATTTCAAAAAAACTGCTGGAAAAAAAGCTATGAAATATTTGAAGAAGCGTACATATCCTGGAGATGTGATGAATGCTATGCTTGTTTACATGGCTGATAACCAAGCTGACGGCGCAGATACAGCTATTGAATTTTTGAAAACACAAGAGTCTGTTTGGACTAAATGGGTCCCTTCTAGTGTTGCAAAAAAAGTCAAAGCAGCTCTATAATCTAAATTAATTAAACGAGCCTACTTTTGAGTAGGCTCGTTTTAGTTTAGGATTTTACCAGTTATAAAATGGATTTTTTTGATCAGTTTCCCGTAATGGAGCAACAAGAGTTGCGAGATTTTAAAAAAGGAATAGATCTAGCATTTAGAACTTTTGCTCGAACATACGGAGAAGCAATCGAAAATTTTTTTGAACCCCTATTATTCTTTTTAGTATGGTTGGAAAAATTATTAACTAACTCACCTTGGCCGATGATAATTCTAGTACTAGCTGGTTTAGCTTGGATAGCTTCAAGAAGTATATTGCTTGTTATTGGTACAATTATTTCTTTTTTGTTGATTGGCTACTTTGGAATGTGGAAAGACACAATGTCCACGGTTGCCATTATTACCGTAGCAACTCTAGTATGTTTAGCTGCTGGGATACCGATGGGAATATTGATGGCCCGTTCAAATAGAATACAGGCAGCACTTTTACCAATTTTAGATATGATGCAAACTATTCCAAGCTTTGTATATTTAATACCTATTTTAATGTTGCTTGGCATAGGTAAAGTGCCTGGTTTAATCGCTGTTTGCATTTATGCTATTCCACCAATTATACGTTTAACTAATCTAGGAATCCGTGAAGTAGACAAAGAAGCTTTAGAAGCCATAGATTCTTTTGGAGCTACAACTTGGCAAAGATTAACCAAAGTACAAATTCCACTGGCACTTCCAACTATTTTTGCTGGAGTAAACCAAACTATTATGATGGCGCTAGCGATGGTTGTAATTGCTTCTATGATAGGCGTCAGAGGACTTGGTGTTCCTATTTTGCGAGCTATTTCAAATCAATATCTTGCACTCGGTTTAATGAATGGTTTAGCCATAGTAGCATTAGCTATTATTTTTGACAGAATTTCCCAACATTACGGCAAAAGAATTCAAAAACACCGTGAAGGAAAAAATTTATGAGTGTTGTCAAAATTAAAATTGAGTCCTTATATAAAATTTTTGGAACAAATCCTAAAATGGGATTGGAACACGTCAAGAATGGCGTTGGTAAAGATGAATTACTATCGAAATATTCCCATGTTCTTGGACTACAAGATATAAATTTGAATGTTCAGGAAAAAAGTATTCAAGTAATTATGGGTTTATCTGGATCTGGAAAATCAACTTTGATTAGGCACATCAATAGACTTATAGAACCTACTGCTGGAAAAATCACAGTCGAAGATCAAGATGTAATGGCTTACGATAAAAATGCTTTAAGAAATTTTAGAAGACAAAAAACTGCAATGGTTTTTCAAAGATTTGCTTTAATGCCACATATGACCGTTATTAAAAATGTTTCTCTGGGATTAGACATGCAGGGTTTTAAACCAGAAGAAGCAAAAGAAAAAGCATCTAAATGGATTGAAAAAGTAGGTTTAAATGGTTACGAAGAAAAGTATCCTCAGCATTTATCAGGAGGAATGCAGCAACGAGTGGGACTTGCTAGAGCTCTTACTAATGATGCTGATATTTTGTTAATGGATGAGGCGTTCAGTGCTTTGGATCCATTAATAAGAAAAGATATGCAGGATATTCTGTTAGGACTACAATCAGAATTGCACAAAACTGTAGTGTTCATAACGCACGATTTAGACGAAGCTCTTAAAATTGGCGATAGAATAGCTATTCTTAAAGACGGCAAAATGGATCAAGATGATCTACCAGCTGACATTTTGTTAAATCCAAAAACTGATTACGTAAAAAAATTTGTGGAAGACGTTAACCGATCACGTGTTTTAAAAGCAAAGCATATTATGCAAAAATTAAATGGAAAAGATATATCTAAAGCAATTAAAGTTAACGAAAATGATTTTATTGAAAAGTTCATAGATAGAGTAGTTGAAGAAAAACCAGAAATGATTGTTGTTCAAGATAAACAAAATAAAAATGTTGGCTGTATTTCTTCAAAAAGACTTTCCGAAATTCTAAAAAAATAGTTTATATTCATTTAAAATGAAGCAAACGACTAATTATCGAATTGATAATCTGCAATATTGTAATTGGTCTAGAGAAATATTTCAGATTAATAGTGAAGCAAAATTAGATGCCGTTCATGTAACCATAGCTTACCATGAAGACTTTAATGAAGTTAAGAAGAATGTAGAAACATGGAATAAACACTTTCAAGAGTATAAAAATTTAATTATTCATGGAAAAACATTTCAAGATATTGAAAAAGCTCATCAAGAAAAGAAAACGGCAATCTTTTTTGGTTTCCAAAACTGTTCCCCAATAGAAGATGATATTGGCTTGGTTGAATCCGTTCATAAAATGGGAGCAAGATTTATGCAACTTACTTATAATAATCAATCATTATTGGCGACAGGTTGTTACGAAAAAACTGATAGCGGAGTCACAAGAATGGGTAAAGAAGTTATCAAAGAGATGAATAGACTAGGAGTGGTTATTGACATGTCCCATTCCGCAGAAAAATCTACACTAGATGCAATTGAATTATCATCTAAACCTATTGCAATTACTCATGCAAATCCGTCATTTTGGTTTGCGGCTAAAAGAAATAAATCAAATGAAGTCTTAAAAGAGTTGGCAAAATCTGAGGGAATGCTTGGACTTTCTTTGTATCCTCATCATTTAAAAGATACTTCAAATTGTACTTTAGAAAGTTTTTGTGAAATGGCCGCACAAACTGCAGAACTCATGGGGATTAAACATATAGGGATTGGATCCGATCTTTGTTTAAAACAACCCAACAATGTTGTCGAGTGGATGAGAAATGGTACTTGGACAAAAACAAAAGATTATGGAGAAGGTAGCTCAAGCAATCCGCATTTTCCAAAACAGCCAAACTGGTTTGAAGATGCTCGTGGTTTTAATAATTTAGAAAAAGGTTTAAAGAAGGCTGGGTTTCAAGAAACCGAGGTAAATGACATACTGGGGAATAATTGGTATAATTTTTACCGAGGTATAAACAATTGAATAAACCTAATATAAAACTTCGTGATCCTTCAATCGTGATGAAGTTATCTAGACTTGGTTCATTCCATCAATCTAAATTATCATTTCTTAGAAGTTTTATAAGAGAATTTAAAAAGTGGAATTATAAAAGAAATTTATTTGATCTTGATAAAAATGGTTATGGTACTGCGGTATACTCATTTGAAAAAAATGGAAGAAATTATTCATTAATTTGTTTTGCACAACATATCGAGCCTTATGAAAGGTCAGACAGGGTGATTGCCACAAAATGGGATGCGGCATTTGTTTTACATGATGGACTTCCTACAGAGGAAGATATTGATCGTCTTCGAGACAACGTTCCTAAACAAGAAATAGGGAGAGTATCTTGTAAGGAACTTACTTTATCTAGGGCAAATAAATCAATAAGAGCATTTGAACACGTAGTTGATTCATTAAGCCAAGGCAATCAGCCTAATAAAGATTTATTAAGTAAGGTTGGATACTTATATCGAACAACAGCAGTTTATGGATCAGGAAAATTTGGACTTGCTGACCGCTTTAGAATTAAAGATAGAAAAGAAATTTACGGACCTTTTAGATTGGAAATGATGTTGGTTTATTTGGTTCGCCAGTTTACTTTTGATCAAGTAAATCATATTGCAAAATCCAAGAATCCAGACAAAGCGATTACGCTTGATGAAGATATTGCAAGAAACCTAGGAATTGGAAATTCAACAGGCTTAGGGATGGCACCTTTTTTAGTTAATCATCCGACACTATTACATAATTGGATTTATTGTAGAGAAAAAGCATTGAAAGATATTAGATCTATTAAAGACGTTAAAATTGATGATTTTAATCTTTTTAAAGAGTGTTTTAATAAATCAAAACTGAGCATAGATACATGGATAACAGACAGCCAGTACCAGATTAATAAAATTAAAGCCTTAAAATCTGATTTAAGTAAATTTACTCAATATCTAGAAAATGAATGTTCGATTAAAATTAATTATTTGTGGAATAAAATTTATGTTTGGAATGCCGATAATCTTGGAGAAGAATGTATTGAATATATTGTATCCATGATGATGGAACCTTATGACAAAATTATTGATCCATTAATTAATGAAATGAGTTCGGAAGAAGAGAAGTACTTCAATATTCCTACAGATAGAAAAGTTTCAGATCTTAAAGTAATTCTAGAAAATAATTATAAATCAATTATCAAAATTGATTTCAAAGAAAAAAGTAATACTGCAAATTTTTGGTTTATATCCAAAAACAAAGAAGAACCTAGAGTGGCCAACAGATATGAGGAGCATGGTTCAGAATTGGAACAACCATTAGCAATAGCAAGAGATACTAAATTACTTTATGAAAGATTAGTAAAAGCAAAACCAACAGATACTGTTGCTGAATTTTTATTTAGTAATGAGGATGTAAGGCACGTTGTTAGGAGAGCTTTTATTGTTGAAAAATTTCCATATTCCGAAATTCAAGACAATACGATTGGTACTTCATTAGTACCAATAGATATGCTTCGTCTGAAACTTTCTTTTTTTGGAGCTGTCAAATTTGATCCTAGATCCGATAAGTGGCTTAGGATAAACATGTATCAAGGGGCACCACTGCCTCATGAAATGAAATTTTCAAGTGATACCTGGGTTTATAATTCACTTCATTAATTATGCAGTCGTTCAGCGAAATTGACACAACATCTAAACGGGCTTCTAAAGCAGCAGGATTTGCTTGGGGTATAGCCGAAGAAGTTGGAAAAAACATGAGAAATTTAGAGATGTTCGGATTACCAGGTGTGAAGAATTTAAATTTGTATTTTCAAAAAATTAAAGAAAATCCTACAGAAAAACCCAAAAAAATAGAAAAAGAAAACAAACCTCAAGAGAAAGAATTTTGCCCAATTCACTGTGGTACTATTTTTTTAGATAATTGCAAAGTATTGGAGAGTTTAAAAACGATTAAATTTAAAAATGTAAGCTATCCTTTGTTGTTTTTACCATTTATTAGTAGAGCTTCTGAGATAGTTGGAAAAAAAATATCAGTTCAATATGGGGAAAACAATTTTTTACTAAATTTTGATAAAACTATTTTTTTTAAAAATATTAAAAATAATGAAGTAGTTTCTTTAGCCAAAGAAGTTTCAATCGAGTTTTTAGAAAACAGTAATTCATTTTCAATTCAAGAATGGAAAGAGCTTTACAAGCTTTCAGAAAAAACATTTGTTGAAGAAACAGAAAGCTCTAAAAAGGTTGGGGCAGGAGCAGGTTTAACGGATAACGATTGAATCTTATTAATTTAAATTTTAAACTATGAAAAAGGATAGTAGATGGAGTTTCTAAATTATTTTTCAAATGTATTCACTTTTGCAAATATTTTAATTCTTATATTAGGTACTGTTGGAGGTTTATTGATGGGAGCAGCCCCTGGTCTGAGCCCAACTATGGCAGTTGCATTATTAATTCCTTTTACTTTTCAAATGACTCCAGAGCAAGGTTTAATAATGTTAGGTGCTGTATATACATCAACTGTAGCCGGAGGAGCAATAAGTGCAATATTATTGAGAATTCCCGGAGCTCCAGCAAATATTGCAACTGTTATGGACGGGTATCCTATGGCAAAAAATGGAAGATCAACAGAAGCTCTCCATTATTGTTTTATAAGCTCCTTTATAGGAGGCGTTATTGGTATCTTAGTTTTAATTTTTTTTACACCAGTTTTAGCTGATTTTGCTTTGAAGTTTGGTCCTTCTCATATGTTCTGGATTGCAATTCTTGGAGTTACAGTTATTTCCTCACTGGACTCAAAATCGATAATCAAAGGACTTTTCTCTGGAGCAATAGGTTTGTGGTTAGCCACAATTGGCTATGACGCGGTTCTTGGTGTAGAAAGATTTGTTTTTAATCCAATTTTTTCTGGTGGCATAAATATAATTGCAGCTTTGGTAGGATTGTTTGCAATACCTCAAGTTCTTTCAATGTTAGAGGGCAAACAAAGCCAAGCTGATCAATTTCAGATGGAAAAGAAAAGTCTACTTGAGTCTTTTAAATATAATATTTCCAGAATCAAAGCCTTGATAGTAGGAAGTGTGACTGGAACAATTATTGGACTTATACCAGGAGCCGGAGGTCAAATTGCTGGTCTAGTCTCTTATGCTCAAATAAAAAAAACAAGTACTAACAAGGAAAATTTTGGCAAAGGTGAACCCGATGGAATAATCGCAGCTGAATCTGCAAATAATGCGATGGTTGGTCCGTCTTTAGTGCCTTTACTTACTCTGGGTATACCAGGAAGCCCGACTGCTGCGGTATTATTAGGAGGGCTTTTAATTCACGGTTTATTTCCAGGATCAAACTTATTTACTGTTTATGCTGAAACTACCTGGACATTTATAAACTCTCTTTTAGTTGCCCAGTTTATGATGTTAATTTTTGGATTATATATAAGTGGTTTAGCAAAATATGTAATGAAAACTCCAACTCACTATATGGCTGCTGCAATTACCATACTTGCAATTTTTGGCACATATAGTGTCCAACACAATTTTGCAGACGTAATAGTAATGCTTTTTTTGGGAACTACTATGTTTTTTTTATCTAAATTTGGTTTTACTGCGGCACCTGTAGTTTTGGGAATTATACTTGGACCTATTGCTGAGACAAACTTTAATCAAGCCAAAATTATTGCTGACACACAAAATGGAATTTTTGATTATTTAACAGCGGGCCCATTAAATTTAACCATAATAGCACTCTGTTTAATTTCTATATTGTATGGAGCTTATGGGGATAAAGCAAAAAAGGAAAAGAAATGATTGAAATAAAAAATTTAGCAATTGTTATTTTTGTAATGATATTATCAATATTGTTAGCTATTGCATCCTTTGGTGCAGGAAGTCCAGAAGCTTATCTTTTTCCAAGAATAATAACCTCAACAATGTTGCTGCTATCACTTTTATTATTAGTGTTTCACTTCTATGAAAAAAATTATCAAACAGAGACAATAAATATTTCAAAACTTTCGCCAATATTAATATTAATTATTTTCTTCATTTTTACTGGTGAATATTTAGGGTTTTATTTCTCTACATCGATAATTTTTTTAACTGCATGTTACTTCTATTTTCCTCAAAAAAAAGATGTTAAAAAACTTCTTTTCTTTCTGCTAATTGGAACATGTTTTATGACAACAATTTATTTTCTATTTTCATTTTTATTAAAAGTTCAGGTTCCAAGATTCTTTTTATTTTAGATTAAATTACTTATTCTTAATTTTTAAGCCCAGTATGACTTTTATTACTATTCAAAGCATTGATTAAACTTGATTGCTACATAAATTAAAAGCTATACTTACCTTTTAATCTAATAAGGGGGGATTAATGAATATGAAATCTAGTTTAATAAAAAAATTATTATTAAGCTTAACGTTTATTTTATCATTCTTTCTAGGAAATATGGCTGTGCAAGCCGGAGATTATCCTGATAGACCGATAAGTGTAGTTGTTGCATATAATCCAGGTGGTGCGACTGACTTTCAAGCAAGACTAGTTACAATGATGGCTGCTCATCCAAAAAAAGATTATTTGGGCCAGCCTATTGTTATTATTAATAAGCCTGGAGCTGGAGGCAAAGTAGGTTGGAACTGGTTTGCTTCAAAAGCTAGAAATGATGGATACGATTTAGCAGCTTATAACGTTCCGCATTTTATTTCTCAATCTATAGTATTTGATGATACCAAATATAACATTGATAACTTAGAACCAATTGCTAACTGGGGTGCTGATCCAGCTGTATTAATAGTTGGTCCAGATAGTCAATTTAATTCTGTTGCTGACCTTTTAAAATTTGCAAAAGCAAATCCTGGAAAAGTTACATTTTCTGGTGCAGGAAAATTTGTCGGTCACCACATTGCTTTTTTACAATTTCAAAAAGCTAGCGGTGTAAAAATAACTTATGTACCGCACACAGGTGGTGTACCCGCTTTAGCAGCTGTAAAAGGTGGACAAGTTATGGCAGGATTTAATAATCTTTCAGATGCTTATAGAAGTCAAAAAGACATTAAGATTTTAGCTATAGCTGATCTTCAAAGAGAAGAAACTTTTTTACCTGATGTTCCAACACTTAAAGAAGAAGGTGTTGATGTTGATAATTCTAGTGTTAACTTTAGAGGCATAATGGCTCCTAAAGGTACGGATCCTAAAATTATTGAACTCTTGGCAGCTAAAGTACCTTTGATGTTTAATGACAAGAAAACATTAGGGCAGATGAAAAAAGGTGGCTCACCTATGAGAATAATGAACAGAGCCGAAGTTCAAGCTATGTGGAAAGAAAGAAAGAAAAGCTTAACCAAACTTCTTGCTGGACTAAAAGCAGAATAATAATTAGATAATTAAAGTAATAATTTCACCCCTTTTTTGTTATATAAAAAAGGGGTGAAAGCTAATTATTAACATTAAAAATAAATGAACAATAATACTTCTACAACAGAAATAATCGATAATATTGTTCAAAAAGCAAAAATAGCACAATTAGAATTTGAAAAATATAATCAAGAACAAGTAGATGAAGTGGTAACGGCAGTAGCATGGTCCATCTGCAATCCTACTCACAACAAATTAATTTCTGATCTAGCGGTGAGTACAACTAACCTAGGGAAAGCAGATGATAAAATAGTTAAAAATAAAAGAAAAACATTAGGACTACTCAGGGATTTAAAAAATGCAAAAACTGTTGGTGTTATTAAAGAAGATAAAGAAAAAGGAATCGTTGAGATTGCAAAACCAGTGGGAGTGGTTGCTGCTGTTACGCCATCGACAAATCCTGCAGCAACGCCAATCAATAATATTTTAAATGCCATCAAGGGAAGAAACTCAATTATCGTTTCACCATCACCATCAGGCTTAAAAGTATTTCAGGAACTATTACATTATATAAATCAAGAACTAAACAAAATTAAAGCACCTAAAAATTTAATACAAACCTTACCTTCACCAGTGAGTAAAGACCTTACTAAAGAATTAATGAAACAGGTTGATCTTGTAATTGTTACAGGTTCTCAAAGTAATGTTAGAGAAGCATATTCAAGTGGTACTCCGGCAATTGGTGTTGGTCAAGGCAATGTAACTGTAATTGTTGATGAAACCTGTGATTTAAAAGATGCTGCAAAAAAAATTAAATTATCAAAAACTTTTGATCATGCCACAAGCTGTTCATCGGAAAATAATCTAGTTGTAATCAAAAGCATTTATGATGAATTCACCAAGTTATTGGAATTAGAGGGTGGAATATTGCTTAACGAAGATCAAAAAAATTCCCTTCAAAAAATCTTATGGAGCAATGGAAAATTAAATAGAAACATTTTAGCTAAGTCTGCTTATAAAATTTGTAAGGAATTTAATTTAAATAGAGAATATTCTGAAAAATCTCAATTTTTAATAGTCGAAGAGAGTGGAGTTGGAAGCAAATACCCATTTTCTGGAGAAAAACTTTCTCCAGTATTATCAATCTATAGAGCCGAAGATTTTAATCACGCAAAGGATATTTCAAATAAAATTTTGAATTATCAGGGCAAAGGGCATTCCATAGGAATTCATACTAAAAATTTAGCAAGAAGTAACGAACTTGGTATGGAACTACCGGTTTGCAGAGTCATTGTTAATCAAGCTCACGCTTTTGCAACAGGAGGAAGTTTTACAAATGGTTTGCCATTTTCCTTATCTATGGGATGTGGTACGTGGGGAAAAAATAGTATTGATGACAATTTAAATTATAAACATTTTATTAATATAACTAAAATTTCAACAGTCATTCCAGGTATAGAACCAAAACTCAAAGATTTCTTTGAAGAATATTGTAATAAATATCATCCCAAGGAATTAAAAATTATCGATCAATGATAGTTAAATCATTAAAGACGGTAAAGGATTACATTAAATTTAATGAGTCACAAAAACCCAAAGATCATTTTGTCATTTGTCCTTATACCAACATAAATATTTCAAATGAAAATTTTAGGAAAAATTTAGACAAAATTAATTACTACTTAACTGTCAAAAAAAAACAAAAAAAAAGTTCTATTCTTTGTACTTTAATTGAAAATTCCTTAAGCAGTGTACAACTCATGTTAGGAATCATGTATTCCGGTATGATTCAAGTTCCATTAAACATTGTTGCAGGGGAAGAGCAGCTTTCTTATGTAGTTAATCACTCTGCTGCTAAAATTATTTTTGTGTCATCGAAATATCTAAATTTAGCTCAGAAAATTACAGCAAATATTCCACATGATATTGAAATTATTGAAATCAATAAAGATTCTTTTGTAGATCAACTTGAAATATCTTATGAGGAAATTAAAATTGATATTGATCAACACGATCCAGCTTTTCTTATTTATACATCAGGTACTACAGGTAAACCTAAAGGGGTAATGCTCTCTCATAGCAATATACTTGCAGGCGGCAAGAATGTGATGCTTTCTCATAAGATCAACACCAATGATAGAGCTTTATGTGTATTGCCTCTTTTTCATATAAATGGGGCGATAGTTACAATTATGGGACCTTTGGTTAGTCAGAGTTCATTGGTTTTGTGCGAACGTTTTTCGGTAACGAACTTTTGGAAATTTATTAGTAAATTTAAATGTACCTGGTTTAGTGTAGTACCTACTATTATTAGCGCTTTATTGAACAAATTTTCAGAGGATGAAATAAATAGTTTAGATTTATCTAGTCTAAGATTTGGAAGGACTGCATCTGCAGCTCTAGCACCTGAAACTCATAAAAAATTTGAAGAAAAATTTAAAACAACAATGATTGAAACCATGGGTTTAACCGAAACTTGCGCACCTATACTATCAAATCCCTTACCACCAGATAAAATAAAATATGGTTCACCCGGAATTCCATATGGAAATGAAGTTAAAATCGTTGATGAAAAATTAAGAGATGTACCTAGAAACACTATTGGTCAAATTTGCGTAAAAGGACCAAATGTTATGAAGGAATATTATAAAAATTCAGAAGAAACCAAAAAAAGTTTTATTGATGATTGGTTTTTAACCGGTGATCTAGGTTTTATGGATGAAGAAAATTATGTTTTTGTTCGAGGAAGAATAAAAGAATTAATTATTAAAGGAGGTGAAAATATTTCACCTCGCGAAATTGACGATGTTTTGTATCAACATCCAAACGTAGTTGAGGCAGCAGCATTTGCTATGCCGTGCAATCATTATGGTGAAAGAGTAGAAGCTGGAGTAGTTTTAAATAAAGAAAAATCATTAAAAGAGAATGAACTTATTTCACATTGTAAAAAATTTTTAGGCGATTTTAAATCGCCAAGCAAAATACATTTTTTTAATAAATTGCCCAAAGGTTCTTCAGGAAAAATACAAAGGCTTAAAATTAAAGACCTGATACACAAATAAAAATTATATGCATAATGTTCTTCTATTTTTTGATAGCTAAATTTTAGAACTGTTCGGTTTCGGTTGAATCTTTCATTGCTGTTGTGGAACTTTCACCGGAGCTAATTGTATTTGATACAGCGTCAAAGTATGTGGTGCCGACTTCTTTTTGATGTTTAGTAGCGGTATAACCATCACTTTCACTTGCAAACTCTTGTTGCTGTAAAGCTGAGTAAGCAGTCATTCCACTTTTCTTATATTTTCTTGCTAAATCAAAAACCGCATAATTTTGAGCATGAAATCCCGCCAAGGTTATAAATTGAAACTTATAACCCATCTTACCCATTTCTACTTGGAAGTTTTTTATTTCATTGTCTGATAAATTTTTTTTCCAATTAAATGATGGCGAACAGTTATAAGCTAGTAGTTTACCTGGAAACTTACCATGAATTGCTTCCGCAAAAGTAAAAGCTTCTTTCAAGTCAGGTTTAGCTGTTTCGCACCAAATCAAATCACTGTAAGGAGCATAAGCTAGACCTCTAGAAATAGCTTGGTCTAAACCTTCCTTCACATAATGAAATCCTTCAGGTGATCGTTTTCCAGTTAAAAAAGGTTTATCATTCTTATCAAAATCATTGGTAATTAATTTTGCAGCATTCGCATCAGTTCTGGCTAAAATTATTAGAGGAACACCCATCACATCTGCTGCAAGTCTTGCAGATTTTAAATTTCTGATCATTGTTTGTGTTGGCACTAAAACTTTTCCACCCATATGACCACATTTTTTTTCCGAAGCAAGTTGATCTTCGAAGTGAACCCCAGCAGTTCCGGCTTTTATAAATTTTTTTGTTAATTCAAATACATTTAGTGGTCCACCAAATCCGGCCTCTCCATCAGCGATAATTGGCATATGAAAATCCATTTTATCTTTATTATCAATTTTTCCTTCGACAATTTCCATATGTTGAATTTGATCCGCTCTTATCAAAGCATTGTTCATTGCTTCAACTAATTTAGGAGCACTATCATAAGGATATAAACTTTGATCAGGATACATTTCACCTGCGCTATTTGCATCTGCGGCAACCTGCCATCCACTTAAATAAATTGCTTTCAATCCTGCTTTAGCATGTTGAACAGCTTGATTTCCCGACAGTGATCCTAGCGTATTTACGTAAGGTTCGGTATTTAATAACTTCCAGAGTTTTTGCGATTGATTCTTACAAAGAGTATATTCAATATTAAAAGTACCTCTTAACTTTTCTACCTCTTGTTCTGTATAATCTCTTTTAATTCCAGCAAATCTTTTTAGGTCATACGAAACATTACCAGTGCTAGTTTTGGTTCCCATAATTATGAAACTATATTATATTATGAAACTCGTAAAATATTATCGATTAACTTATTAGCTTTGATTTGACTCTTCTTCGATGTTATTCATGCCTGCGCTTCCCCAATCCTGGTCATCTTCGCGGACATATACGCCATGTTCTGAAAACTGACTATTTTGCTGCGTTTTTTCCTTACTGTTGTATGGACTTGATTTATTGCTCATAAATTTACTATATTTACAAAAAAATATGTATTCAATATTTTTCTTGATTTTGGCAATAAATTAGTAAATATTTGTAAATAAATTATTTACTATTTGTAAATACTGTAAATATGTCTCAAATAGACTTACAAATTGGCTACAAAATTAAGACCAGGAGAAGAAAACTTGGTGTGTCACAAGCCGATTTAGCAAAAAAATTATCTATTTCTCCAAGTTATCTGAATTTAATTGAAAGTGGAAAGCGTAAAATTAACGTAGATCTCCTATTAAAACTAGCCAACGAATTGAATATTGAAATATCAGATATTTCAAAAAAAACAGATACCAATCTTTATCAAAATTTAATGGACTTATTAGGAGATAATTTGTTTGAAGATTTAGACATTACAAATTTTGATATTAAGGAAATTGTTAATACGAGCCCTTTAATTGCTAAGGCGTTAGTAAAACTTGGCGATAATTATAAGAAAAAAAATCAAGACATAGTTAGTAAAGTAGAAAACATATCAGGCAAATTCATCGACAATCAAAAAAATTCATTTCCTGGAGAAGTTGTTTCAGATTTTATACAGGAAAATGAAAATTACTTTCCAAAATTAGAAGAATTTGCAAATAAAATATTCTCTGAAATTCAAAACAATAATCGAACTAGTTATTTATCCATATGCGAATACCTATTAAGAAGGCATAAGATTGAAGTTAAGGATGTAATCCCAGATGAAAAAAAACCTTTTACAAAAAAATTTGATCCAATTAAAAAAACTTTTCTTCTGTCAGATTATTTGACATTTGCAACAAAAAAACTTCATGCAGCTGCACAAATTGCTCATTTGGAGGCAGATGATATTCTTGACAAATATTTAGATACTTTCAAATTTCCTTCTGAAGAATCTAGAAAATTGTCAAAGGTTGCGTTACTCAATTATACTGCGGCTGCAATATTAATGCCTTATAAACTTTTTTACAAAGAATGTAAGGAACAACGATATGATTTTGAACTTTTACAAAATACTTTTGCTACTTCTTTTGAGCAAGTGGCTCATCGAGCAACATGTTTACAAGATCCTAACATGAAGGGAATTCCTTTTCATATGTTAAGGGCAGATATAGCCGGAAACATATCAAAACGTTTTTCTTTATCAGGAATTGAAATTCCACGTTACGGAGGTGCTTGCCCTAGATGGAATATTTATTCAGCTTTTACTGCACCAGGAAAGATTCATGCGGCAGTATCAAAAATGCCCGATGGAGAAAAATATGTTTGTATTGCGAGAACGGTTGAAAAAGGAGTTGCAAAACATGGAATGTTTAAAAGCTTATTATCAATAGGATTAGGTTGTCAGATGAAATACGCAAAAGATTTTGTTTATACTGACTCTTTAAACTTAAATGACGAAAACACCGTAACTCCTATTGGTGTCAATTGTAGAACCTGCGATCGCATGGATTGCCAGCAAAGGGCATTTCCTCCTCTTCACAAAAAATTTGATATTGATCTTAATAAGAGAGGCATATCAGTTTATGTTGCGGATTAATTTTTGTTTGCAAAAGTTAAAAGAAAGGATATTTTCATACTGTGTTAGATAAAAAAAAATTTTATATTAATGGACAATGGGTCGCTCCAAAAAACTCGGGAGAAATCCAAGTAATAGATCCTGCTACTGAGAAAAATTGCGCAGTTATATCATTAGGAAGTGCTGATGATGTTAATGCAGCAGTTATTGCTGCAAAAAAAGCTTTTGAAAGTTGGGGATTTTCGTCAAAAGAAGAAAGAGTTGAATTGTTGGAAAAACTTTATGTGGTTTACAAAAAAAGATGGGCTGAAATAGCGGAAGCCATTACTTTAGAAATGGGAGCTCCAAAAGACTTTTCATCACAACTCCAGACAGGAACTGGAGCAAGTCATATAAAATCTTTTACTGGATATTTAAAGGAATTTAAATTTGAGAAAATCCTTGGTGAACATGCAAAAAACCAAAATATTTTATATGAACCAAAAGGAGTATGTGCGCTTATTACTCCTTGGAATTGGCCAATGAACCAGGTTTGCCTTAAAGTAATACCAGCGCTTGCAGCAGGTTGCACAATGGTATTAAAACCATCGGAATTAGCACCTTTGTCATCCATGATACTTGCTGAAATGATTGATGAAGTGAAATTTCCAGCAGGTGTATTTAATTTAGTTAATGGAGATGGAGCAACAACAGGTGATGCACTAACTAGTCATCCAGACGTAAATATGATTTCATTTACAGGCTCTACTAGAGCGGGAGCTTTAATTTCTCAAAATGCAGCAAAAGACTTTAAAAGAATAAGTCTAGAACTAGGGGGAAAAGGAGCAAATATTATTTTCAAAGATGCAGATCCAGAGGCAATTGAAAGAGGAGCTTTAAGATGTTTTAGAAATTCTGGGCAATCTTGTAACGCACCAACCCGAATGTTGGTTGAAAAATCAATTTATGATGAAGCGGTAGAAAGAGCAAAAAATTTTGCTAACAAAACGAAAGTTAATGTTCCTGCAAAAGAAGGTGATCATATTGGTCCAGTAGTATCAGAAACACAATTTAATAAAATTCAAACATTAATTAAAAAAGGAATAGACGAAGGTGCAAAATTAGTCGCCGGAGGAGTTGGAAAACCAGATGGGTTAGAAAAAGGTTATTTTGTTAAACCTACAGTATTTGCTGATGTAAATAACCAAATGGAAATTGCTAGAACAGAAATATTTGGACCAGTATTATCTATAATGCCTTTTGAAACAGAAGAAGAGGCAATCTCGATTGCAAATGATACCCCTTATGGTCTTACAAATTATATTCAAACCCAAGATCAAACAAAAGCAAATAGAGTTGCAAGAAAATTAAGATCGGGCATGGTGGATGTTAATGGAGCAGGCATAGCCGTAGATGCTCCATTTGGAGGATACAAACACTCTGGTATTGGTAGAGAAGCTGGAGCCCAAGGTTTGGAAGAATTTTTAGAAGTCAAAACTGTTGGTGGCTGGAAAGATAATTAATTTTTTTTTATTCTTTTTAATTGTTCTTCTCTACCGCAAGCCTTTTTATACATTAAATAATTAATAAAATTTTTCTGATAATAATCTTGGTGATAGTTTTCTGCTGGATAAAACTTTTCAAATTTTCTTACAAATGTCACAACTTTCTTTTCATCAAATTTTTTTTCAATTTTATTGATAGATTTTTCTATTAATTGTTTCTGTAAATTATTTTGATAGAATATAACTGTCCTATAACTAGGACCTTTATCGCAAAATTGACCTGCGGCATCAAAGGGATCTATGTTTGACCAATATAAATTTAGCAAGTGTTCAAAATTAATTTCACTTTGGTCATAGATTATTTTCACTGTTTCAAAATGACCAGTATTTTTATAAGTAACTTCTTTATAGGTTGGGTTAGGTAGTTTTCCTCCGGAATAGCCTGAAATGACTTCTTGTATACCGCTTGCCTTTTCAAAAGATTCTTCCATACACCAAAAACATCCTCCAGCAAAATATGCATGCCTTATATTTTCAGCATTAACAAATTTTATATTGAAAAAAAATAAAACTAAAATCACGTATAGGAATAATTTTTTCATTACTCATCAGACATAGGACTATTAATCGGTGATGATATAATAGGTTCTAATTCGTCTTGTGATTGTTCCAATACCGTTTTTCTTTGCTTTTCCAAATGCTTTGGAAATTTCACGTATTTTTTCTTTTTATTTTTCATTTTTCTTCGATGATGAGGATGACTCCCCCTAGTTTTCCCACTTGATACACTTTTCATTTTATTTTTTTAATTCTGCTTGTAACTCCGCTTTCCTCTTTTTGATTAAATTCATTGCTGTTTAATTTAAACAATTCTTCAATTCTAAGCCCATTAGTATTAATGGTTGGTGAATTGTTTTTTTTCATACCTTGATGCCTAGCATAAACTGCCTTTTTTTTGTTTACCTGATGGGGTTGAAAATCACTTATATCTTCAATTTTTAATTTGTCTCCAATATGAATAAAACCAGCTTTAGCTGCGTTATTCATCAATTCCAATCCTTTTTTTGTTCTAACAATAGCAGCATTAAAACCTTCATCTTCTCCTTTAGGTGAACCACCTCTCCAAGTATCTAAAGCAGCCACGTCTGAACTTTCGCCAATGGCATCGGGACATATTTTACATCTGAAAGGAACTCTCCAAGTTGATTCTTCTCCCCAAAAAGAATTGTACTCTCTGTCATATTCACGGCCATCTTTTGTTTTAATATACATTCTTCCAGGATTTCCATATCCCCTATATCTGAAGATAGATAATTCATCTTCGTTAACCTTAAAACTTTCAATAAAATCTTGCGCTTTTGTAAATTCAGCAAATCCTCCGCATACTAAAGTTAATAAATATTTGCACTGCTTGTTAACTCTCGAGTCGCTTTTTGATAATTGTCTAATTGCACTGATATCACAGGGTTTACCAACAAAAGCGAAAGGTTTATTTAAATCAAGAGCTTCATGAAATCTTTCTAATGTTGCTGCTGGACCATATCTCGATCTACTTTCACCACTTAAAAGTTCTTTTTTGTTATAACTAAACTTTGGTAAACTCCTCATTGGTCTTTTTGGATCAGCGGCAGTATGCATAATAAAATTTACTTTTTTTGACTCGAGCAAATAAATAGATAGTCCATTTAACAAACCACCTGTTGAACTTTCAAACCTTATTTTTTTGTCAGTAGACCAGGTATAACAAAGAGATAAATAATAACCCCATATGAGATTATGCTTAGCATCAGATGTAACTTCTTCTTTAGGAAGCCCTTCTACAATCGTTCCGGGGCAAATATTTAATATTTTATTAAAAACTTCTGGACTAATTTTGCTGATTTCTTTTGGTTCAAGCCTTCCTTTTGGAGACATTGAAATTTTAATCTTATCTTTTCCAGCTATACTTTGACAAAGTCCACAACCAATACATAAACCGTTGTCGACAATATCCGACAGTTTTTCTATGGAGCTCATTTATTTATTCTTTATAGGAAGGGTCTATTGCATCACATCTTCTGAGTAAGGCAGGCCATTCACTTACGCCTGGAAAAAAAGCATCATATTGTTTTTGAGATTTTTCCCATAATTCTTTACTAGCAGACTTTAATTCCAAACCAAAACTTTGAGCTTGAACTGCAACTTCGCACATTCTTACTGCGTAATACATATTCATAAACGACTCTCCTGCGGTCTCCCCAACAGTTAATAATCCGTGATTTCTCATTATTAAAACTTTATTTTCTCCAAGATTTTCAGCTATTCTAAATCTCTCATCTTTATCAACAGATAATCCTTCCCATTCATGATAACCAACCTTTCCATAAAGCATTGAGGAGTCTTGGACTAAATGAGGGATCCCATTTTTTAATGATGTAGCAGCCAAGGCTTTTGGAGGATGAGCATGAAAAACAAATTTATTTTTTGGATGATTTAAATGGATTGCACTATGAATTACAAAACCTGCTGTATTAACATCGGGAGGTCCTTCTAGAACTTTACCATTTTCATCTACTTTAATTAAATTAGAGGCTTTTACTTCTTCGTAAACAAGCCCAAATGGATGCATAAAAAAAGTATGATCTGTTCCAGGTGTTCTTGCGGTTATATGATTCCAAATAGTATCATCCCAACCCATCATATGAGTTAGTCTAAACATAGCTGCAAGATCTACTCTTACCTTCCACTCAGCTTCATTAATATTTTTTCTCATCAGTCTATTAATCCATCTCCTTGAATATTCTCTCTTTCAAAATGAATAGGCAAGGCTTTTCCATAAACTTGTTTAGAATGTTCAGGTTTATTAATCTTTAAAGGGTCTTTTACATAACACGGTAATGCAATATATCTGGATATTTTCCCTTCAATTTTTGTTACTCGGTGCATTGAAAATCTCCCTTTAAAAATTTGTAGATCACCAGATTTTAAATCTAAAGATTTAACTTTTTTTCTGTCACCTTTTAAAACTTTACTAACTTCTTCAAAGCTTTCATTATCTTTACTTCTTATATCTGGAGCGTACTCAAAAAATCCTCCTTTTTCTGTTTTTTGCACTAAAATACTTAATGTGAATTCATTTCCATCAAAATGCCAAGGAAAATAGTGATTAGTATGCATAACGCTGTATGGATTTTTTCCCAAAGGATCTGCCCATGTGTAAAGAGGAAATACTTCAAGACTATCTGATACAAATTTTAGCATTTCTTCTAAATCATAAAACTTATTTAGATCTGAATCTTTTTCTAAGACATCTGAATTTAAGTAACCACTTTGTCTAACAGTAAATATTCTTTTTGGATGATCTTCAGGAAGAGTTTTATCGTCTTTTGTAAAGTAGGGATTATGTTTATCACTTGTAAAATAAATTTTATTTAATTTTTTATCCACTTCATCTTTCATTCTTTTAATAGAATCTGGTTTAACAAAATTAGGAAGAACACAACAACCATCCTCATTAAGTTGTTTTCTAGTATAATTGGTTAATTCCCTATACTCTAAAGATCCAATATCGTTTATTGGATATTTTTCTAAATTTATTATCTCGTTTATATTAAGCATAATTAATCTGCCAAACCATCCGACCTAGGTTTGTTTCTTTCAATATGAATTGGCAACACTTTTCCATATATAGCTTTTGAATGTTCTGGAGTATTTACTCTCCAAGGGTCAAGAACGTAAGCTGGTATACACAGATATCTGGAACGATTTCCCTCTATTTTTGTAACACGATGAAGAGCAAAACGTCCTTTAAATATTTGAAGGTCACCTGGTTCTAAATCTAATTGGCGAACTCTTTTACGGTCTCCATCAAGTACTTTTTTAACTTCTTCTAATTTTTCATTTCCTGGTTCGCGTATGTTTGGGCAATACTCAAATATTCCACCTTTCTCAGGTTTTTGTATCATGAAACTTAAAGTAAATTCGCAGCTATCGAAATGCCAAGGAAGAATACCGTCTGGCTTCATAACATTGTAAGCATGACAAGCTAAAGGATCGGCCCATCGATAAATTGGGGATATACCAAGACAAGCAGACACAAACTTTAAAATTTCATCTTGTTCATAAAGAAATTTCATTTCCGAATCTTTTGCAAAAACATCTGAGTTTAAATATCCATTGTAACGATCCATAAATATTCGTTTTGGATGATCTTTAGGTAAAGAAGGATCATCCTCAGAATACAAATATGCATTGATACTTTGTTTTGACATATAAACTTCATCGAGTTGTTTTTCTAACTCTGTATTCATTATTTTTAAAGATTTGGGTAAAATAAAATTGGGAATAGTAGCGCAACTAAACTGATCTAAATCACTTTTACATTTTTTTATTAATTCTTTTATTAATGGAGAATTTAAATCTTGGATTGGATATTTTTTAAGATCGACAATAGTTTCTAATCTATTATTCATTTTTAATTATAAATCCTCTAATGGATGGTGGGACATTAACTCAAGTCCATTTTCGTCGATTAAGTATTGTTGCTCTAATTTTATCCCTTCCTTACCACCAACTTCACCTATGTATGATTCAACTGTTACAGTCATATCTTTTTCAAATTGTCCACTTTGTTGGCCGCCGTCTGTAGGATATTTAATCATTGGCCATTCATCACACAAACCAATTCCATGCACCATACAGCTATAACGATTACCATAATAAGGTTCTGGAAGTTTCCAGGATTTTTTTACAAATTCTTTAAATGATAAACCAGGTTTAATTAATTCTGCATTATGATTTATTTGATCGGTAGCCATTTGATATAATTTTTTTTGTTCAGAGCTGAATTTATGGCCTTCAACAAAAGCTCTTGAGATATCAGCGCAATATCCGTAAAGACCAACCATGTCAGTATCGAAAGAAACTATATCTCCTTGTTGAATAACTTTATTGCTGCTTTCTTGCATCCATGGATTAGTTCTTTGTCCAGAAGTTAACATTCTACACTCAATCCATTCACCTCCATGCTCTATGTTTGTTTTATGAAATAGAGCCCAGAGTTCATCTTCTGTAATGCCAGCTTTCAACTCGTTTCTCATCAACTGAACTCCTTTTTCACAAACTTCAAGAGAAGCTTGCATGCATTGAATTTCTTCTTTAGATTTAATAACTCTTGCTTGCTCAACTATTTCCTTTGCATCAATAATTTTTAATCCAATTTTATTAAGAGCCAAAACACCAGGTCCATTACATACATCAATAGCTAGTCTTTTATTTTTTCCGCAACTTTGATTCATTAAATGCTGGATTTCATTAGTCCATTTATTAATTTGCTTTTCGGCCTGATCTCCATGAGAGAAATAATCCCAGGATATACCAGGTCTTATTTCATTAATTAATTTCAGATGTTTTGATAAATGTTCACAATTGAAATATTCAAAGAGAATTACAGGGCCATCTACTGGAATGAAACAATATCGATCTAAATTATGCATATTAAATATGCTCATGTTTACCGAATCTAAAGCATATCGAATATTTACAGGATCAAATAAAATGCATGCACCGATATCTCTTTTGGCTAATTCTTTTTTTACTCTGTCTAGCCGATATGACCTTAATCGATCAAAATCAATTTCATCTTCGTGCAATCTTTTTTTTGTAATAAAGTTTGGAGTATAATTAGTGTCAGGTAAGATTTTCCGACTGAACTTCATACTAAATTTGTTGCCACCCATTTATGAAAATGGTGAGTTGGATTATCCATAATTGGAGAAAAATTACCGCCGTTATAAGCAGGCGAATTTCTTCCTTCTTGCATGCCTTCTATAATACCAACATCTTCGGATTGCACTCCATACCATAATTTCAAATTTTGTTTTCTAAGATTTTTAAATTTTTTTGAATTTGCAGCTTCATTTCCTACATAATAAATTTCCATATGTTCTATAGTAAGTTCATGATTTACAGGTTCTAACCAATAAGCGTAATAGTGATCCTTATGTATCCCCAACATAACATTAGGAAAGAGAGCAACATATTCAGCAATACTTATTTTATTTTTTGGCCAATTAGGAAAACATGGAAATTTATTTTTGCCTTTTAGCCTCGGATTGTAAACAACAGTTCCCTGACCAGCAAATCTATTCGGTAAGCCTTGTATATGGTAATGATCACTGATTTTAGAGTAAGTGTTTAATCCTGGATGAACCCAAGGTAAGTGATAACTTTCACAATAATTTTCTATTGCAAATTTCCAATTACACTTTGCTTTTAATTTAAAATAACCCAAATCTTTTGAGTGTTTGATTAGTTTTTGATCTTTTTCCGACCAAAATTTAGACCAGCGATCATTCAGTGGCTTAATGTATTCTTGGAAAGATGTTTCATTATTAGAAATATTTACGATGATCAAATCAAGCCAAACATAAGAACGAACTTCTTTAAGACCGCTAGAAGACTTATCAAAACCTTCTGCCTCATGTTTATCCATTCCTCCAAGATTAGGTGTTGCAACAAGTGTACCATCTAAATCATATGACCAAGAATGGTAGGGGCAACGCAAAACATTTTTTATACTGCATTTCTTTTGTAAAATTTTATACCCTCTGTGACTGCAAACATTATGATAAACTTTAATTTGCTTTTTTTTATTTCGTAAAATAATTAGGGGAATTCCTAGTAAGTCAAAAGGTTTTGCATCTCCAGGATTAGGAACCGAACTTGCAACACCAATGACTACCCATTTATCTTCGAATAATTTTTTTCTTTCTATTTTTGTGTATTCTTTACTGTTGTAGCACTCATTTGGCAAGCCATGAGCCTCAGCAATAGGATTGTTGACTACATCCAATTTTTCTTTATTTACAATATCGTAGATGTTTTTTTGTCCATTAAGTTTGTAATCCATCTTAAAAATCCTAGCATTTTAATACAAATTGGCAATATAATTTGTATTAATAGAGTTAGTAAAACCTTCCTGCTAAGTTGATGAAATTCTCTAGACACATTGTAAGTCGACTGATATATCCCGAAAATTATGAATTTCTCCCTAGAAATTGGTTTAAAGACCAATCTGAAAAACCTTCCAAAAGTTAAAGATGTTTATATAACTTTGCTTCCTGGTGAAGATTTTAGACAAGTTGCTGAGAAAGCAAAGGAACTAGCAAATTTGAGTTTTAATCCAGTACCTCATTTTCCAGCCAGATCAATTAAAAACCTGGATATTTTAAAGGACTATGTAATGAGATGTAAAGATGGTGGAGTTAAACAAGCATTAGTTATAGGAGGGAGCGCCCAACCAGTCGGAGATTTTCATTGTTCTTTACAACTATTAGAGACAGGATTATTCGAGGGTTTTAGAATAGGAATTGCTGGACATCCCGACGGCTCTCCTGATATATCCATCTCGGATTTAGAAAAAGCTATGAGGGAAAAAAAGCCTTATGCAGATTATATTGTAACCCAGTGGCTAATGGAATATGATCCAATAATAAAATTCGTTTCTAAACAAACAATACCAGTGCATGTTGGAATCACAGGGCCAATGAAAGTTAGCGGTTTGCTAAAATTTGCCAATACTGTTGGAGCAAAAAATTCAATAAATTTTATAAAATCAAATCTAGGTAAAACATTTGATTTATTAAGACCTAAGGATCCCAATGATTTAATCGAGAAAGTTAAAAGTGTAACGAGTAACTTTCATATTTATACATTCGGTGGACTTAAGGAAACAAACACATGGTTGACGGAGAATAATTATGCCTAAAAAGAAAAAAGCTAAAAAAATTAAATCAGTTTCATTCAAACCTGAAAAAGTAAATTACGACAAGTTAAAACATACAACTTCAGTAGATCAATCAGACAGACATGTTCCTTATAATCTTAGACAAAGCGGATCTACAAAAGTTGAAATGTTAATTTCAACACGGGTTAGAAAATCTCCTTATTGGCATCTATCAATGAAAGCTGGATGCTGGAGAGCTACAGTTTATAATCGTGTTTATCATCCAAGAGGTTATGTAAAACCTGAAAAAGGTGGGGCAATGGTTGAGTACGCAGCGATTAAAAATCACGTAACGATGTGGAATGTAGCTGTTGAAAGACAAATACGTGTTAAAGGATCTGATGCAGAAAAATTTACAGATTATGTAATTACGCGCGATGCAACTAAAATTTCAACAATGAGAGGTCGTTACGTTATTCTTTGCAATAATAAAGGTGGCGTATTAAACGACCCAGTTTTATTAAGAGTAGCTGATGATGAATTTTGGTTTAGTTTATCAGATTCTGATATTGGAATGTACTTACAAGGTGTTAATGCCGATAAAAGATTCAATGTAGAAATAGACGAAATAGATGCAAGTCCGGTTCAGATACAAGGTCCTAAATCAAAAGCATTAATGAATGATTTAATAGGAGATCAAGTTGATCTAGATAACATGCCTTTTTATGGTTTAGCGGAAGCTAAAATAGGAGGCAGAAGCTGTGTGATTTCTCAATCAGGATTTTCTGGGGAAGCAGGCTACGAAATTTATCTTCGTAATGCTACTTTATATGCAGAAGACATGTGGAATACTGTGCTTAAAGCAGGAAAAAAACATAAGTTAATGGTTATAGCACCCGCACACCACAGAAGAATTCAAGCTGGAATTTTATCTTGGGGCCAGGATATGGATAATGAGCACAATCCTTTTCAGTGTAATTTAGGCTATCAAGTTTCTTTATCTGGAAAAGGTGAATGGAATAAAACAACTGATTATGTCGGTAAAGAAGCTTTAGAGAAAATGAAGGATCAAATTAGCAATGGTAGCAAACCTTACAAACTTCAACTTGTAGGCTTAGAATTAGGTGGAAAACCTATCGAGGAATATGCTCCCGACTTCTGGTTAATATCAGATGCCAAAGGTGGTAAACCAATTGGCTACATTACTTCACCTTGGTACCACCCAGAAAAGAAAAAAAATATTGCTATGGGTTACGTTCCTTATGAAGGACACAAAAACGCTAAAGGGTTTCCAACTGGAAATTTTGGCAAGAAATATAAAGTCTATTTACCAAAAAAATATTCTAAAAGTCCTGTGAAAGCCGTAGTTGTTCCTATACCATTTACACAGTCCTTTAATGCAAATACACGGGAATCGGAAGTTTTAGCTGCTTTAAATAAATAATTAGTTATAGGAGTTTATGTTTGAAAATTTTACAAAAATTATTTTTAGGTCAATTAAGCTAGACAAAAATCTTTACAAAGATCCAAATTCTTTTGGAGAATCATCTCTGTATTATGCTGGATTGATCATGGTATTGGATGGAATGGCAGGAGCCATAGCCTTAAGTACATTCTATAAAACTAACATTATCTTTTCTGGAGTTACTGCACTTTTAAGCTGGATGGTATGGGGAGTATTGATTTATGTAATCGGAATAAAATTATTTCCTGATCCAAGCACAAATGCAAATTTTAAAAAAATCTTAATAACAGTGGGTTTTGCCCACGCCCCAGGCTTGTTCAGATTTTTTGTATTTATGCCTAGTTTATTGGTACCAATTGTATTTCTTACTCAGTTTTGGATTTTCGCATCTTTAATCATAGGAGTTAGAGAAACCTTGAATTTTAAGAGCAATTATAAGTCAGCAGGTGTAATTATAATTGCTTTTTTAATTATTTCCATAGTTTCACTCTCCTTTGTGATGGATAAGATAAATACAATGCCTATAAATTAAGTGAAAAAGATAGCAGGATATTTTTTTGTATTAATTTTTTTTTCTCTTTTGGAAGTTCAGTTTAACTATTTATTTTCAGCAGGAACAACTTTCCCATCTTCTACCTTGGGAGGATAGTATTTCGTATCAGGTGAAATATGGCTAAAATATCTAAAAAATATTAGCGTCGATACAAGTAAAACTAAACTCAAAATAGACAGTTTTAAAACAGGAATCTTTTTCTTCTCAAATTTTAAAAGATAAATGGTGAAGTAATATCCTACAAAAGGAGAAATGATTGCAAGTAGAAGTATAATTTTTTTAATCATTATAATTAATCCAACCACTTCCTTCGTGTTTAAAATTAAAAATATCGGGGTGTATTATTTCCGCAAATATTTCTAGAGATTCAACTAATCGTGGTCCCGGTCTATTAAAAAATTGATTTCCATCGACTACAAAAAATTTATGATTTTTATAGGCTTTTAATGAGCGGATATTATTGTTTTTTTTAATATAGTTATTTAGCTCTTCTTTTGTTTTTTTTATATTGAAACCACATGGTAGAAAAATAATTATTTCAGGATTTTGATCTACAATTTCTTCAAATTTTATCCAGTGGGAATTATCACCAGATTTTCCTAATATGTTAGTTCCTCCAGCGATCTCTGCCATTTCTGGTATCCAGTTACCTGCAATCATGAGAGGATCAATCCATTCTATGCAAGCTACTAATGGTCTTTGTTTTTTTGTAGCAGCTAAATTTTTTATTTTTTCTATTCTTATTTTTAAATTATTAATAAGTTTATTGTTAGTTTCATTTTCTATATTAAGATCCTTTGCAACTCTTTTAATATCATTAAAAACATCATTTAAAGTATTAGGTTCTAGGGATATAATTTTAGTTTCTCGTTTAAAATATTTACTTACTATATTTTTTACCTCTGAAAAACTTACGGCACATACATCACAATGTGCTTGAGTTATTATAAAATCTGGATCTAATTCTTTAAGTTTTTCTATATTAACTTTGTAAACGGATAATGAATTTTCTAATATAGTATTAATTTGTTTATTGATTTCACCGCTTGTTCCTTCAACATTTATTTTTGGTGATGTTAATTTTATTATATTATTTAAATCATTTGGGTAGTCACATTCATGGGAACATCCAACAATTGAATTTTTTTGTCCCAAAAAAGCAACGATCTCGGTTGCGCTAGGTATTAAAGTTACAATTTTATTTAGATTATTATTCATCTTTTTTAGAACTAACTTGACCTATTATATTCTTCCATTTAGAAATTGGTAAAATTAAATCATATTTATTTTATGAAATCAAAAGCCAAAGTTGTTGTCATCGGAGGAGGAGCTGTTGGAGTTAGCATGCTCTATCACTTAGCGAAAAAAGGATGGTCAGAGGTTGTTTTAGTTGAAAGGAAAGAATTAACATCAGGGTCAACTTGGCACGCAGCGGGATTATTGCCACTTTTCAATATGAGTTATTCTGTGGGTCAACTACACAAATATGCAGTTGATTTATATAAAACTTTAGAAAAAGAGACCGGAAAAAACGTTGGTTTTAGTGTCGTTTCAAATATTCGTTTAGCGCAGACCCAGGAACGCATGGATGAATATCATCAGTACGCCGGTGTTGCAAAAACAATTGGAGTAAATGTAAAATTTTTAAAACCTGAGGAAGTAAAAAAGATTTGGCCGTTATGTAATATTGAAGGTTTAGTCGGAGCTATTCAGCATCCGGAAGACGGATATATTCAACCTGCCGATGTTACACAAGCGCTGGCAACAGGCGCGAGAAATCGTGGTGCAGAAATTTATCGTAACACTACCGTTACAGAAATCAAACAGACAAAAGATGGCTGGGTTGTTATTACAGATCAAGGTGAAATTTCTTGTGAGCATGTAGTTTCATGTAGCGGAAATTTTGCCCGCCAAACTGGCCATATGGTAGGATTAGAAATTCCAGTTATTCCTGTTCAACATCAATATATTGTTACCGAACCTCACCCAGAAATTCAAAAAAGAAAAAAAGAAGGTAAACCAGAAATGGGTGTACTTCGAGATAGCGACTATTCTTGGTATATGAGAGAAGAGGCTGGAGGATTAATTTTGGGACCTTACGAACCTGGAGCACCTTGTTGTTATGTTGATGGTCCATCAAAAGAAAGTGAATACGAATTATTTCAAGAAGACCTAGACCGAATAGCTCCTCATATTGAATCAGCAATTAAAAGAGTACCTGCTTTTGGAGAAGTGGGTGTTAAGAAAGTTTACAATGGAGCTATTTGTTATACTCCGGATGGAAATCCAATAGTTGGACCTGCATGGGGACTAAAAAATTTTTGGATCAATGAAGGACATAGTTTTGGAATAACAGCAGCTGGTGGTGCCGGCTGGCAACTTGCAGAATGGATTATTGAAGGGGAACCTACTGTTGATATGTTAGGTGTCGAACCTAGGAGATACGGTTCCTATGCAACAAAATCCTATTTAATTGAGAAAAATGAAGAAGCTTATAGAAATGTTTTTATTATTCATTATCCAGATGAAGAACGAGAAGCAGGCAGACCTTTAAGACAAGCACCCTGTTATGATCGCTTGAAAAAATTAGGTGCAGTTTTTGGTCAAAAATTTGGCTGGGAACGAGCAAACTTTTTTGCAACCGATGGAGCTAAACAAGAAGATGACTGGTCTTTTAGAAGATCAAATTGGTTTAAGTCTGTTGAAAAAGAATGCAAAAATGTAAAAGAAAATGTTGGTCTATTAGATATGACAGCTTTTGCGAAATGCAGAATTAAAGGACCTAAGGCAGAAGAATTTTTGGATAAATTAGTAGCTAATAAGCTTCCAAAAAAAATAGGAAGAATTAATCTTTGTCACGCCTTAAATACAAAAGGAGGAGTCCATTCTGAATTTACAATTATGAAAGAATCAGAAAATAGTTTTTATTTAGTATCTGCTGGAGCATTTCAAAGACTGGATCATGATTGGATTTACAAATGGATGCCAAAAGACGGATCAGTTCAGTTTGAAAATTTAACAAATAGTATCGGCGTGTTGGTTGTTTCTGGACCGAAAGCTAGACAGTTAATGCAAAAGGTTTCAAAGACTGACTTTTCTAGTGAAAAATTTAAGTGGCTAAGTGCTCAAAACATCAATATTGGCCTAGCTCCATGCAATGCAATGAGAGTAAATTTTGTTGGAGAACTAGGTTGGGAATTACATCATCCAATTGAATATCAAAATCATATTTTTGATAAGTTAATAGAGTTTGGAAAAAGTTTAAATTTGAAACCATATGGCATTAGGGCAATGAACAGTTTAAGAGTTGAAAAATCTTATAAACTGGTTGGCACTGAACTCTCTATAGAATATTCACCTTATGAGTCTGGACTTGATAGGTTTGTTCATCCAAATAAGGGAGATTTTATTGGTCTTGCGTCATTAAACCGTTGGAGAGAAAAAGGTTTTTCCAATAAATTAGTTACCATGGAAGTTCATGGCGTAACTAATGCAGACGTTTTAGGCAACAATCCAATATATAGTAATGATTCTGTTGTGGGTAGAGCAACGGGAGGAGATTTTGGTTTTCGTTTAAACAAATCTATAGCTTTAGGAATGGTTAAACCTGATCTTGCAAATGTTGGGCAAAATTTAAAAATTGATATTTTAGGAAAAATGCACAAAGTTTCAATTATTGAAGACAGTCCCTACGATCCAGAAAATAAATTGTTAAGAGCCTGAATGAAAATATTGGTCGCTGTTAAAAGGGTTATTGATTATAACGTTCAAGTTAGAGTGAAAGAGGATGGAACAGGCGTACATACTGAAAATGTCAAAATGGCAACAAATCCTCCTGACGATAATGCGGTTGAAGAAGCAGTAAAAATTAAAGAATCTGGAAAAGCAAAGGAAGTCATTGCTGTTACAATTGGAGAGGAAAAAACTCAAGAAACAGTAAGAAAAGCTTTAGCCGTGGGTGCTGACAGAGGCATTCATATCAAATCAGACAGTTATTTAGAACCCCTAGGTGTAGCTAAAATTTTAAAAAAAATTGTTGAAAAAGAAAAACCAGATCTAGTTTTTATGGGCAAACAAGCCATAGATGATGATTGTAACCAAACTGGTCAAATGTTGGCAGCCATGTTGGGTTGGGCACAAGGCACATTTATTTCAAAAATTGAATTAAAAGATAAAGTTATAGAGGTAATCCGAGAAGTAGATGAAGGTTTAGAAACCGTAGAGATGAATTTGCCAGCCGTTGTTACCTGTGATTTAAGACTAAATGAACCACGCTATGCATCATTGCCAAATATTATGAAAGCAAAGAAAAAACCACTAGAACAATTAATAGCCAAAGATCTTGGAGTGGATATATCAAATAGAATTGAGCAGTTAAAAGTTGAAGAACCACCAAAGAGAAAAGGTGGTATTAAAGTTTCTAGCGTAGCAGAGTTGGTAAGCAAGCTTAAAAATGAGGCTAAAGTAATATAGTGTCCGTTTTAGTAATTGCAGAGCACGATAATTCAAACTTAAAAGTGTTTACGTTAAATGCAATTAGTGCCGCATCACAAATAGATGCGGATATTCATGTTTTGGTTGCTGGAAATAAATGTGAAAATGCAGCAAAAGAAGTAGCAGCAGTTCCTATTGTAAAAAAAGTTTTGCATTCAGATTCTTTAAACTATGAAAATTATTTGGCTGAAAATTTAACTCCACTGATTGTTAAATTGGCAGAAAGTTATACTCATATAATTAGCTCAGCCAATACATTTGGAAAAAATTTTATGCCACGAGTTGCAGCTTTGTTAGATACTTCTCAGATAAGTGATATTATTAAAATTAATAGCGCGGATACTTTTATTCGTCCAATTTATGCTGGAAATGCTTTTGCGACTGTAAAAAGTAATGATAAAAAAAAATGCGTGACAATAAGACCTACATCTTTTGATCCAGCACCGAACTCTGGAGGATCATCTTCAATCGAAAAAATTGAACCGATAGACATACCCAATGTTTCAAAATTTATTAAAAGGGAAGAGGCTAAAACAGAAAGGCCTGAACTTGGTACAGCTCGTGTAGTAATTTCAGGGGGAAGAGGTCTACAAAGTGGAGAAAACTTTAAATTAATAAATGCCATTGCTGATAAATTAAATGCTGCAGTAGGAGCATCACGTGCTGCAGTAGATGCTGGATACATCAGTAATGATCATCAAGTTGGACAGACAGGAAAAGTGGTTGTTCCAGAATTATATATTGCAGTGGGTATATCAGGAGCAATTCAACATTTGGCCGGAATGAAAGAAAGTAAAGTGATTGTAGCAATTAATAAAGATGGTGAGGCTCCTATTTTTAGTATTGCAGACTATGGTCTCGAAGCTGATTTATTTGAAGCGCTGCCACAATTTTTAGAAGAGTTGAACAAACTCAATACTATTCAAAAATAAGAGGTCTGATATAGTTCTTTCATGGCCAGAGAAGCAATGGAATACGATGTTGTTATCGTTGGAGCTGGACCTTCAGGTTTGGCAACAGCAATTAAATTAAAACAATTAGACTCAAATTTAAATGTTTGCATTTTAGAAAAGGGAGCAGAGGTTGGAGCACATATTTTAAGTGGAAACGTTTTTGAAACAAAAGCGCTCGATGAACTATTACCTAAATGGAGAGAAGAAGGGGCACCAGTAAAAACAAAAGTTTCTAAAGAAAAATTTTTGTTTCTTAGCAAAAATAAATCATTAAGCTGGCCAACCTGGCTATTACCTTCAGTTCAAAAAAATCATAACAATTATATTATTAGCCTCGCAAACCTATGTAGATGGCTGGCTGAACAAGCAGAAAAATTAGGTGTAGACATATTTCCGGGTTTTCCCGCAAGTGAAATTTTATACAAAGAAGATGGTTCTGTTAAAGGGGTTGTAACTTTAGATATGGGTTTAGATAAAGATGGAAATAAAAAAGACACTTACGAGCAAGGAATGGAATTGCATGCAAAAGTTACGGTTTTTGCAGAAGGTTGTAGAGGTCATCTAGGAAAACTTTTAATTAACAAATACCAGCTTGACCAAGGAAAGGATCCTCAGCAATATGGAATTGGTTTTAAAGAAATTTGGGAGGTGAGCGAAAACCAACACCAAGAAGGCTTAGTAATGCATACAGCTGGATGGCCGCTTGATAATAAAACTTATGGAGGAAGTTTTGTTTATCATGCTGAAAAAAAACAGATTTATATTGGCTATGTAATTGGTCTTGATTATCAAAATCCTCATCTATCACCTTTTGACGAATTTCAAAGATTTAAAACACATCCAGCAATCAGAAAAATGTTGGAAGGAGGAAAAAGAATTTCCTATGGTGCCAGAGCTTTAATTGAAGGAGGTATTCAAAGTTTACCCAAAATGTCCATGCCCGGCGCATTATTAATTGGTTGTAACGCGGGTACTTTAAACATGCCAAAGATAAAAGGTTCCCATACCGCTATGAAAAGTGGAATAATAGCTGCCGAAAGCACAGCGGAGCATATAAAAAATAATTCTGATTTATCCATTTACGAAACAAAATTTAAAAAAAGTTGGGCTTTTAAAGAACTTCATGCTGCAAGAAATGTAAAACCAAGTTTTGGTTGGGGATTATTTTTAGCTATTCTGTTTACAGGACTGGATCAAATTTTGTTTAGAGGTAAGCTTCCCTTTACCTTAAGACATAAACATTCAGATCACGAAACCCTAAAACCTGCAAACCAAATGCCAAAAATTAATTATCCAAATCCTGATAGAAAAATTACTTTTGATAAAACCAGCTCAGTTTATTTGACAGGTACCACCCATACTGAAAATCAGCCTGTTCACCTAAAACTAAAAGACCAAGAATTGCCAATTAAGTATACACTTGATAAATTTGATGAACCTGCCCAAAGATATTGTCCGGTTGGAGTCTATGAGGTTCAAAGAGATCAACAAAATTCAAATCCAAAGTTTGTAATTAATTCTCAAAATTGCATTCACTGCAAAACATGTGATATTAAAGAACCTTCACAAAATATTACCTGGGTTACTCCCGAAGGAAGCGGAGGCCCTCGCTACGGTAATATGTAATTTAAGATAAATCGATTGCGTGTTTTTTCAATTTTTCAATTGGAATTAACCGTAAAGTTTTTTCGTTAGTTTTTTTTAAAAAAATGGGACACGCGGTATCCTCTTCAATTGACCTTGCATACCAAGAGGCACATACACACCAACTATCACCTTCTTTTAGACCCGGAAAACCAAATTCAGGGTGCGGTGTAATTAAATCATTACCAACCACTTTACCCCATTCTAAAAATTTTGTCGTTACTTTCACGCAAACAGTATGTAATCCACTATCAGTATTGTCGGTGTTACAACAACCATCTCTGAAATAACCTGTTAAAGGATTGTTTGAACATTCCTCAAGTTTTTCACCCAATACATTTTTTTGAAATTCTTCCTCCGGCATTAAATTTTTGTAGGATTTGGTTCGTCTTTATATATTTTTTTTGGATCAAAAATTTTCTTTTTTTCTTTAAAATTCATTTCTATTTTTTGTGAATCATTTATTTTACCTAATGGGATGTTACGGTAAAAACAAGAGAGATATCCTACGTGGCAACTACTACCATCTCCAATATCAACGGTGACCCAAACAGCATCTTGATCATCATCAATTCTCATTTCGATTACTTTCTGCCTAAATCCACTAATTTCTCCTTTATGCCAAATTTTATTTTTTGATCTACTCCAATAATGTACTTCTTTTGTTTCGATTGTTTTTTTTAAAGCTTCATCATTCATATATCCATGCATCAAAATTTCTTTAGTTTTTACATCCATGGTGATAACAGGAATTAGGCCTTTTTCATTGAATTTGGGAGACAAATATTTACCTTCCTCCACCTCTGTTACATTTTCTCTTTTTTTAAACATAATTTTTTTAGATATTTATATAATAATGTATGGAATTATCATTTTACAATACCTAAATAAAATATATAAATCTCAATACAAATTATGAAATTAGTAAGAAATATTGAAGAAAGCAAAAACAAATTAAACAAGGTTTCTGATAAGGAAGCTGAACAAGCCTTTAGGACTATAATTGAATGGATAGGTGAAGATCCGAATAGGGAAGGTTTAAAAGGAACGCCTAAGAGGCTTATTAAAGCTTTCAAAGAATATTTTCAAGGTTACTCTCAAGACGCTAAAAGTTTTTTAAGTAAAACATTTAGTCAAGTAGAAGGATATGACGATATGGTAGTAGAAAAAAATATTACAGTTGAGAGTCATTGTGAACACCACATGGCGCCTATAATAGGAGTTGCTCATATAGCTTATATTCCAACAAAAAATATTGTAGGACTTAGTAAGTTAGCAAGAGTAGTTGAAGCTTTTTCTAAACGCCTACAAACGCAGGAAAAATTAACAATACAAATTGCTAAAACCCTAATGGATACACTGGAAGCCAGAGGAGTTGCTGTTACGATCGATGCTGCTCATCAATGTATGACTATGAGAGGAGTTAAAAAAGCTAAAGCTTCGACGGTTACCAACCATTATTTAGGTCTGTTAAAAGAAGACTTAAGTTATCAAAATCGTTACTTGAGATTCATAAGCAACAAATAATTTGATCTAATACTTCAAAATAGTTATTTTGAATTACAATGGATGATCAATTCAAAGCTATAGTAATTAATCAGACTGAAAATAATTTTACTCGAGAATTAAAAATTTTAGATAAAAGTTTTCTTAAAGGCGGAGATGTATTAGTTAATATTGAATATTCAAGTTTAAATTACAAAGATGCACTAATTTTAAAAAATGGAGGAAAACTTGTTAAAGAATATCCTCACATACCAGGGATCGATTTTTCTGGAAAAATAATAGAAAGCAGCAACCCAAAATATATAGTTGGAGAGGATGTCATTATAACAGGATCGCGGGTAGGGGAGTTATATCATGGGGGTTACGCTCAACTTGCAAGAGTAAAGGGAGAATTTTTAGTAAAAAAGCCAAAAATACTTTCCAATAAAAATGCTATGGTATTAGGAACAGCTGGATTTACAGCAATGCTCTGTTCTTTTGCAATAAAGGCAAGAGAAGAGTTGTTGTTAGGAGAAAAAGTAAACGATGTACTGGTGACAGGTGCAACAGGAGGAGTAGGTTCTATTGCTGTAATGATCTTATCAAAGTTTGGATATAAGGTTACCGCACTTACCGGAAAAAAAGATAAAAAAGAATTTTTAAAAGAATTAGGAGCATCAAATATATTAGAGAGAAAAGAGCTAGAAGGAGAACATCGGAATTTAGATAAAGGTTTATGGGATGGGGTAGTCGATACAGTTGGTGGAAAAATATTAGCAAATGCCATTTCACAAACTAAACCTGCTGGAATTATTGCTGCATGCGGTTTAGCGGCTAGCCACAAGTTAGAAACAACTGTTATGCCCTTTATAATTAGGGGAGTTAAACTTTGGGGTATTGATTGTGTTATGTGTAGTAAAAAGAGGAGAGAATTTATATGGAATGAAGCAGCAAACTTGATTAATTTTAAAATTCTTGAAAAATATATAAAAGTTGTCGGTTTGGCAGAACTGATAAATATTTTTCCTGGTATTCTTCAAGGGAAAATTGCTGGGAGAGTTTTAGTAGACGTAAATAAATAATATGGACTGGGACAAGCTTAAAATTTTTCATGCAGTGGCTGAGGCAGGCAGTTTTACCAAAGCAACAATAAATTTAAATTTAAGTCAGTCTGCAATTAGTAGACAGATTCAATCTTTGGAACGCAATTTAAAAGTACAACTTTTTGAAAGACATGCAAGAGGATTAGCATTAACTGAAAATGGAGGATATTTATTCAAAACTGCGCACGAAGTAATTTCTAAACTTAAGGAGGTAGAAACTACTTTGGGAGACCAAAAAGATAAACCTAGAGGAAAATTAACAGTAACGACTGTTGTAAGTTTTGGTACAACTTGGCTAACACCAAGAATACAAGAGTTCATGCAATTAAATCCTGAAATGGAAATTGAACTTATTTTTGATGATAAAGAATTGGATTTAAGTATTAGGCAGGCCGATGTAGGAATTTGGATGCGGAGACCTAAACAATTAAATTATATTCAAAAAAAATTAATAGATATTAATTATCACATTTATGGATCTACAAAATATCTAGAAAAAAATGGATATCCAAAATCAATCAACGATCTAAATAAACATAAATTTATTTCTTATGGGAAGGGCACACCTTCGCCAGTATTTAACCCCGATTGGGTATTAAGATTGGGATTGAAAGATCAAAAAAAAAGAAAACCAATTATGAAAGTGAATAGTGTTTATGGGTTACTACTAGCTGTTCAGAGCGGTGTTGGATTGGCTGCCCTTCCCGATTATATAACTGTATCTGTTCCAAATATTGTTAAAGTTTTACCTCAAATTGAAGGGCCAAGAACAGAAGCTCATTTTGTTTATCCGCAGTCACTCAAAAATGTTGTTAGAGTGCAAGCATTTAGAAATTTTTTGTATAGTAAAATTAGTGAATGGAAGTTTTAATTATTTTTTTATTTCGGTTTTAATTTTTAAAATTGAACCTTCCTCTATTGATAATGTTTTCTGCTTAATTGATCCTTCCACATCGGCTGTCTTTCTTATGTGAACTCTATCCGAATTGATGTCACCTTTTAATTTACCACCAATAAATACGTTTTTTGATGTGATGTTCCCTTTAATATTTGAACTTTCAAAGGTTTCAACAAATTCTGCATTAATATTTCCGTCAATTTCTCCGTCAATGGTAATGCTTTCTTTTTCAGTAACATTGCCCTTTATTTTTGTATCTGAAACGAGCACTGATTTAGTTTTATTAACCATAATTAACCGTTATTAATTGGCACAACTATAAAGTTGAATTCTAACAAATAATATACAAGATATAGTTGAAATTGCTACATTTTGTTAATGATAATCATTCTCATTGATAATGATTATCATTTGCATTATAGATAAATTCAATTTTAAACACACATAGGAGTTTTATGGGAAGAATAGTTATTTTTGTATTTTTTTTACTTACAATATCAGGCATCGTTTCCGCCAACGAGGTGAATATTTTTAGTGCCAGACACTACGATACTGATATTCAATTATATGAGAAATTTACTGCGAAAACAGGCATTAAGGTAAATGTAGTATCAGGAAAAGATAAAGCTCTTCAAAAAAGAATAATCGAAGAAGGTAAAGATTGTACAGGAGACCTGTACATCACAGCTGATGCTGGAAGATTGGGTGCTTTTCAAGAGAAAGGCATGTTTCAAAAAGTAAATTCTAAAGTTTTGAAAAATCTAATTCCATCTAATTTCAGATCTCCCTATTGGTTTGGCATAGCCAAAAGAGCAAGAGTTATTTACTACGCTACGGATAGATTAAGTAAATCAGACTTAAAAGGTTTGTCTTATGAAGATCTTGCAGATTCTAAGTGGGAAGGCAAAGTATTAATTAGAAAGTCAAATAATGTTTATAATCAGTCTCTTGTTGCATCTTTAATTGCTAATAATGGAAAAAAGAAAACAACAGAATGGGCAAAGGGACTTGTTAGTAACATGGCAAGAAAACCAAAAGGTAATGATAGGGCTCAAATATTAGCAGTAGCAGCTGGTGAAGCAGAACTTGCAGTAGCAAATACATATTATATTGCTTTAATGTTGTCAGGAAAAAAAGGACCTGAGCAACAAGCCGCAGCTAAAAAAGTTAAACCATTTTTTCCTAATCAAGATAATAGAGGAACTCATATGAACATTAGTGGAGGAGGCGTATTAAAACACGCACCGAACAAGGCTAATGCAATTAAGTTGCTCGAGTTTTTATTAACTAAAGAAGCTCAAGAACATATCGTTAACAATACATTTGAATATCCGATAATCGAGGGTGTTCAACCAAACAAATTGATAGCTCAGTTTGGTCTTGATTTTAAACAAGATCTAAAAACTAAAGTATCAAAGTATGGAAAAAATCAAGCAGAAGCATTGAAGATAATGACCGAAGCTGATTGGGAATAAATATTAAAGTGAATGTAAAAAAAATAAATTTATGGTACATAAGTTCCCTTTTTGTGTCGTTATTAGTGATGCTACCAATAGCGACAGTTTTTTTTGGTTTTTTTGAAACAACATCAGATTATTTTTCACTATTAATAAATACATTTTTATTAAAATATATTTCTAATTCTATTCTACTTTTGGTCGGAGTATTATTTTTATCATTTTTGTTTGGAGTAGGAGCTGCATATTGTGTTTCGTTTTATGAATTTCCTGGAGTGAGTTTTTTTAAGTGGGCCCTAATATTATCATTTGCTGTACCAGCTTATATTTATGCATATTCACTTACTGCTTTTTTTGAAAATTATGGTACCGCATTTTCAATTCTTACTTATTTATTTGGTCCTTATGAATATAATGTTTTCATACCCAAAGTTGATGGTTTATTTGGCTCAATAATATCTATCTCTTTTTCATTATTTGGGTACGTATACGTTTTATCAAGAGCTTCATTTTATTATCAGTCACAGAATTTAATAGATGTAGGAAAAAATCTTGGATTATCCTCTAAAAAAACATTTTTTAAAATTATCCTGCCCTCTGCAAGACCAGCTATTGTTGTTGGTTTATCTTTAGTTGCAATGGAAACATTGTCAGATTTTGGAACAGTTTCGTTTTTTAGTATATCTACATTTACCACAGCAATTTATAATGCATGGATTTCTTTTGATGATTTAGCTTCAGCAAACCAACTTTCGTTCATACTATTACTATTTATTTTATTTTTATTTTTTGTTGAAAATTTTTCAAGAAAAAAAGCAAAATACCATTCTCCATCGAAGGGTGGATTTGTAAATAGATCAAAAATTAAACTTATTGGTAAAAAATCATTTTATGCAACATGTTTTTGTAGCATATTATTTTTTTGCAGTTTCTTATTTCCTGTTTTACAGATGTTGTATTGGACTTTTAAATTTCCAAAATATTTACAAGACTTAAATTTTTTTAGCTTAGGAATTAATACGCTCCTACTAGTTTTTTTATCTTGTATTATGATGATTGTTTTTTCTTTTGTTTCAAACTATGGAAATAGAGTAACAAAAAGCAAATTTCTTGAAATTTTAACGACTATTTCGATATCCGGTTATGCTATTCCAGGTGTTATATTAGCGGTAGCTTTCATTACTTTAGTTTCTTATTTAGATAGTTTGATATTTATTAATTTTAAAACAATGTTTATAGGTTCAATATTTGGTTTAGTTATTGTTTACTTTGTCAGATTTTTTGCTTTATCCTCTAATGGTATTAAATCTGGTTATGTGAAAATTAATCAATCCATGGACGAAAGCGCTTATCTTTTAGGATATTCAAAGTTTAAAACTTTTACCAAAGTTCACATTCCATATCTCAAAAATAGCGTATTTTTGATAAGTATTTTAATTGCAATTGAAATAATTAAAGAATTACCAATAACCTTAATTCTTCGACCATTTAATTTTGAAACTTTTGCCACGACTGCGTACATTTACGCTTCACAAGATCTGTTAGAAGCTGCAGCTGCACCTTCTCTGTTTCTCATTTTAATTGCTAGTGTATTTATTTTATTTGTTTCGAAATATATATTATCTGAAAATTAATAAATTATATGAATAATAACTTTTTAGAAATTCAAGATGTAACTTTTGCTGCAAGCAAGAAAAATAAAGTTAATAATGTTACCTTTGGTGTAGAAAAAGAAGGTGAAATTATTTGTTTATTGGGGCCTTCAGGAATAGGTAAAACTACAATACTTAGATCTATTGCGGGTTTAGAAAAAATTCAATCTGGAAAAATTATTTTAAAGGATAAAATTGTTTCATCATCTACTTTTCATATGGAACCAGAAAAAAGAAATATAGCACTTTCTTTTCAAGAAAATTGTTTGTTTCCACATTACAATGTCATAGATAATATTAAATTTGGTGCAGATAGAAACAAAAACAAAAAATTTAACTTTTCAGTATATGATTTTATTAATTTATTACGTTTAGAAGAAATTCAACAAAAATATCCACACGAAATTAGTGCAGGGGAGGCCCAAAGGGTTTCTTTAGCACGTTCTCTAATGTCCAAACCAGATTTGCTTCTCTTAGATGAACCATTTTCTAATATAGATCAAAGTTTAAAGGAAGAATTGCAATTGAAAATTAAGAAAATTTTGAATGAAGTTAATATTACAACGATAATAGTTACTCATGATTCTTACGAAGCTTTTTATATGGGAAATAAATGTGGCATTATTCTTGACCAATCTTTAAAACAATTTGATATCCCTTATAACATCTATCACTATCCAAATTCAGTAGAAGTAGTCAATTTTTTAAACAGAGGAATTTTAATAGAAGCTAAGATAACAGGAGAAGATAGTTTAGAAAATACAGAATTGGGAACAATAAAAGGTAATTTTATTAAAAAGCAATCTCTTGGTTCTTCAGTTCAACTTTTAATTCAACCAGAAGATTTAGAGCATGATGATAAAAGTAATTTAAAGTTAGAAGTAGTGGATAGAAAATTTAGAGGAACAAATTTTATATATACACTTAAAACAATGAACAACCAGCTTATTCCAGTATTTGTTCACTCTCATCACGAACATCAACATAAAATAAAAGATAAATTTGGAATTAAAAAACCGATCTATATTGATCATTTAGTTTGCTTTTAGAATAATGTCATTATATTTTTTAATATAAAAAATTGGGGGTGTCTTTATAGACTGAGATTAAACCCTTTGAACCTGACCGGTAATTCAGTAAGGAAAAAATGATAAATCAAGTTTATTTCTTAGATCAGAATGTAGCACTTGTAGTAACAATTTTAATAAGTGTTATTTTTGTAACAATAGGAATTTTATATTCTGCAAAACATCAAGGTTTACAAAACTATCTTACAGCAAATAGAAACATTGGCCTACTATCCTTAACTACAAGTTTGGTTGCTTCTGCCTTAGGTGCTTGGATTCTTTTTGGTCCATCTTCCGCAGCAACTTGGGGAGGAATAGGATCGGTAATAGGTTATTCATTGGGTACTGCTTTTCCAATGATTGCACTTATTTTTTTTGGACCAAAACTAAGAAAATTTTTTCCTAAAGGAAAAACTCTTACAGAATTTGTTCAGCACAAATTTGGAAAGAAATTATTTAAATTAATTTTAGTTTTAATGATTTTTTATATGTTTATATTTTTATGCGCTGAAGTAACAGCAATTTCTACATTGATAAATTATATTTCGGGAACATCATTGTGGATTACTTCATTATTAGTAATAGTCGCGACATTAACCTATACACTTTATGGAGGGTTAAGAGCCTCAATTTTAACAGATAGTTTTCAGTTTTTTATTGTTCTCATTTTTTTATTCATCTGTTTAATTTACATTTTTTCTTTAAATGACAATGAAATTTCTTTAGAACTTATTAAAAATAACTCCAGTCATTTAATTAGTAGTAAATATTTACCAAACTACACTGCAGGTTTAACTTTTTTTGTTGCAGTTGCTGCCACTAATCTTTTTCATCAAGGTAACTGGCAAAGAGTTTTTGCAGCTAAAAATGAAAAAATATTAAAACAAAGTCTTTGGCTATCTTTTTTTATTATTATACCAATCGTTTTTTTTATGGGTGTCTGTGGATTAATTGCTATATCACTAGATAGCAAGGTGAATCCAGATCTTGCTTTTTTTTCAATTCTTTTAAAACAAAACATTCCTTTGTTATCTGTATTAATTATTATTATGGCCTTATCATTGACCATCAGTACAGTAGATACATTAGTCAATGCTATATCAAGCTTAATTATAGTAGAGGGAAAATATTTTTTTGTTGATTACAAAAATAAGAATTTTTTAAAATTATCAAAAACTTTTATAATTATATTATCTTTTATTTCGTTCATTATAGCTTCAAAGGGTTTTGGTATTTTATACTTATTTTTATTAGCAGATCTTTTTTGCTGTGCAGCAGTTTTTACCGTTTTTTTTGGTTTTTATAAAAAGAAAATTAAAGAAACAAATGCACTTATATCAATTTTAGTAGGACTATCATTAGGTTTAGTCGTATTTCCTAATACTGATTTCTCTCAAAGTATTTTGGTAGGAATTTTATTGCCAAAGGATCTATTTCCTCAAATTATAACCAATTACTTATTATTCTGGTCATTTTTGCTAGCAACTCTTTCTCCAGTAATTGCTATAATTAGTTATGATTCCTTTAAAAGACGATAACCCTACCGAAGGTAAACCTATCGTTACTTATTTTTTAATAGGTTTATGTGTTCTAGTTTTTCTAATGGAGCTTGGGTCACAATCCTACAGAACGGGTGAGCTATTTTATTCTTACGGACTAATCCCATCAGTTTTAATGGGACACAATCAATTGCCCCAAGATCTTTATGTGTTACCAGCTTATTTAACAATTTTTTCATCTATGTTTATGCATGGCGGTTTTATGCATTTAATAGGGAATATGCTGTATATGTGGATCTTCGCAGACAATATTGAAGATGCGCTTGGTCAAAAAAAATTTATAATTTTTTATTTATTATCAGGAGTTGGGGCAGCCATGGCTCAAGTATTAATGGATACAAGTTCCCAAGTTCCAATGGTTGGTGCTAGCGGTGCAATAGGAGGAGTATTGGGTGCATACTTGATTAATCATCCAAACGCCAAGGTGCTTGTTTTAATTCCTTTTGGTTTTTTTAGTCAGTTAATTAAGATAAAAGCCCTGTATGTTTTGGGTTTTTGGTTTGTTTTACAATTTATTAATTCAAGCATGATGTCCTCGCAAGGAGGTGGTGTAGCCTATGCTGCTCATATTGGAGGTTTTGCTTCTGGAATAATTTTGATATTATTTTTTAATAAAACAGCAAAAAGAAAAACGAAAATTATGAAAGGACCTTGGAGTTAATGAACTATTTAATACCATTTATCATTTTAATTACTGTTGTCGTATTTATTCATGAATACGGTCACTATTATTTTGCAAAAAAATATAATGTTGGAGTAACTGACTTTTCAATTGGTTTTGGAAAAGAAATTTTTGGCTGGAATGATAAATCTGGTACTAGGTGGAAAATTTGCTGGATACCGCTTGGTGGATATGTAAAATTTTTTGGTGATCGAAATGTATTTAGTCAATCAGAACAAAACGAGATTTTAAAAGAATATAATACAGCAGATCAAAAAAAACTTTTTATTTTAAAACCATTATACCAAAGATCTTTAATTGTTGCGGCAGGACCTATTGCCAACTTTATTTTAGCACTATTGATTTTCATTTTTATTTACATGTTTGTAGGCAAAGACATGACTCCTGCGATTGTAAATGAAGTTCAAAAAGATAGTCCAGCGTATATCTCTGGAATTAAAAAAAATGATCGAATTATTTCGATTGATAATAATAAAGTTAATAGTATTTTAGAGGTATCAACTTTTATTTCTACATCTACTTCGGAAATTATAGAGTTTTTCATTTTAAGAAATGACCAGGAATTAATTTTCAATATTAAACCGGATTTAGTTGAAAGTGAAGACCAATTAGGAAATAAAATTAAAAAAAGAATGATTGGAATAAAACTTGGTCCATTTAATAATGAATTTAACAATGTAAAGTTAGGACCAACAAAAGCTATATTTTATTCTGTAAAAGAGGTGTGGTTTGTAAGTATAACTTCTCTAAAATATATAGGAAGCATGATAACTGGTTCAGGAGATTCTTCTCAATTAGGAGGGCCAATTAGAATAGCGAAAATCACCGGACAAGTTGCTGAATATGGTATAATTCCTTTTTTAAGTGTAATGGCTTATATATCAATAAGCCTAGGTTTGATTAATCTATTTCCTATTCCAATGTTAGACGGAGGTCATCTAATGTTTTACTTATTTGAGAAACTATTAGGTCGTCCTTTACAGCAAAAAACACAAGAAGGATTCTTTCGAATCGGTTTATTTTTGCTATTTTCATTAATGTTTTTTGCAACTTTTAATGATTTGAAATATCTTGGGTTATTTTAAATAAAAGATTTAACTTTCAAAAAAAACAATAAAAATAAGGGTTTTTTTGATAAATCCAAATATTGTATGTATTATTATAAAATACACTAAAAAAACCATTGATTTCCTGAGTTTTTATGACAAGAGTAAATATACCAATAAAAATGAGGCTAATATGAATAAAAAACAGTTAATTAACAAAATAGCTACGACGCTAAACCAAAGCAAAGCGGATGCTGAAAGGACTTTTGATAGTATACTCAACTTGATCCTGGATAGTCTAAAAAATGATGAGCAAGTTAAAATAGCTGGTTTTGGTACTTACAAAGTTGCAAAAAGAAAGGCAAGGATTGGTAGAAATCCAAGAACTGGCGAACAAATTCAAATTGCAGCTTCACAAAAAGTCAAGTTTTTGCCTGCTAAAGCATTAAAAGAAATGTTCAATAAATAAGTTTATTAAAACAGCCTTTAATAAATAATTTAAAGGCTGTTTTACATTTCTAAAAAAGTGGGTTATTTTTTAAAAGTAACTTCCATAAGCAGAGTTGTTTATAGTGACAAATAATCCTTAATATAAAATTTAGTTTATTGAAATTATTAATCAGTTTTCATTTTCTTCCCATATCTTTTTCCATCTAAAGTTGGGGGGAAGACCATAAACTGAGTTAATATTGGTGCAATGCATTGTCAATGAAGGAATAGGTGATAAACAATATTCATTTTCATAAATTTTATGCAAAGCTTTTTCCATAGGATGATGTCTTAAAGTGCACATTAATTTTAATTCATCCCAATATTTAAGAATCATTTGTCTACTTGTCATAAAGGTAATCAGAGACTCATTTACAGTTCTCCAGTGTCTTTTCGATCCAATAAATATTTTAGAATTTTCCACTTTATTATATAAATAAGGATAATCAGCAGGACATAAAAAAAGCTCTTTATTTAACTGGGAAGAAATTCTTTCATAAGTAAAAAGCATTTCTTTAATAGCTTCCCTCTCATGAATATAATCGTCTTCAAGAAAATAAACCAAATCTTTTGCTTTTTCTTTAGTTAAAAGAAGAGATTTATAAATATTCATCATATTTGAAATCATATTATCTGAAATAGGATTGTTATATTCATCTTTTTTATTAATATTATTTATAATTTCAGTTTCATCTAAATTAATTATTAATGTTTTAAATTTTGCTTTATTTAAACAACTTTTAATTTTTTGCAGAGTCTCAATTTCAGAATTATGATCTGTAATAATCAAATTTATATCCAAATAATTAAATTCTTTTAAAGCTTCATTACAAGAATGAATCACAGAATTTATCGTTCTTAATGTGTATTCACTTTTTGGAAATTCGAAAATTCTTTTTTTATTCTGATCTAGCAAATTCAGGCTTTTTTTGATTTTAGTACTGGTATATGATCTTACAATTATAGTTAATCCTGAAATTTTTCTAACAACATCAAGCTTTCCGAGAGGTATAGAAACTGAAGATGTCCCGGGTTGACTTAAATTTTGAAAAATAGTCTTATTTTGAGTCGGTATGGTTAAGCTGCTCTGATCAATAATTTCATAACCGACTAATCTTGCTAATTTAATGAATAATCTCTTTACTAACTTTTTTTTTTTACTTTTATTATTTTGTTTCATTTATAAAAATAAACTAGTTCAATTTTTTTGAGCCTCTTTTAAAACAAATTCTAGACGATCCTGTCCCCAAAAGATTTTGTTGTTTATTATAAAAGAGGGGGCTCCAAACACTCCTTTTAAAAAAGCATCCTTAGTTCTCATTTTTAATTCTTTTTTAATCCCTTGTTTAGATATTTCTAATTTAAAAGTTTCCGAATTATAATTTAAATCTTCTAAGATCTTATCAACTATCTTTTGATCATTTAAGTTTAATCCATCTTTCCAACAAACTTCAAAAAATTTATCTATATATGATTTTGCTTTATTTTTCTTTTCAGCCACTAACACTCCTCTCATTAAGTTTAAAGATTGTATGGGAAAGTAAGAGTTAAACTTGAATTTGAAATTAAATTTTTCTGCAAATAATTTACAGTCCTTAATTATAAACTTAGCTTTTACTGGAATAAAAGCTGGAGCCTTAATTTCTGCAAGATTTAGTAATTCACTCAATAAGATAGGCATATAATTTATCTTAATTTTATATTGGTATTCAATATTTCTAATTTGTTTATGAGCCAAATAGGAATAAGGACTTATGAAATCAAAAAAAAAATCAAACGACTTAATCATGCAAAGAAATTTTTTTTGAATAAAAGATTCTGATAAACCAGTATAAAACTAAACCCAATGGACCAGTAAAATAAATTGAAATTAAAGAAATCCCAGACAAAAATTTTGGAACACTGTACCGCAATGCGTCCCTAGATGCCCAAGAACCTAAAAATAAGCCTATACCTAAAAAATGTATCCAAAAAATTAATAAAAGAATATCATTTGCAAATAATGAATGAAGATTTTCTATTCCCAAATATAAATCAAAACTTTCAAAAATATTTTCACCATTAATTATTAGTTGATAGATCATATAAACATATATTAATGAAAATATTATTGGTAAAAATATTGAACTAATAAAAATTAGACTTACCCTTGAGTTTGGAAAAAAAATTAATGTTAACCAAAAAGGCAATACTCCAAAACTAAGCCAAAGATAAATAATTTCAGGGCCAAAATAATTTTGTAAATTTATAAGCATGAATAATTTGTTATATTTTGTATTATAGTATATTTAGTTATGATTCCCAGAAAAAGCAAAAAAAATCTTGAAGCAACCATAGAAGAAATAAGAAAATTTTCATTTTCTTACTTAGAGAAGTATGCTCCGTCCAGACAACAACTTAGAACTTATTTGTTAAAGAAATTTTTTAACTCTCCAAATTTTTATGTTGCAAAAAGTGAATTATTAACTTTGATAGATTTAGTTGTTTCTGATTTAGAAAAGCGTAAATTTATAAATGATAAATTTTATTCGCAATTAAAAACAAAAAAATTTCTAAAAAAAGGTTACTCATTAAATAAAATTCGAAACTATTTAATTAATAAAGGCATTAATGAAGAATATATAAAAGATAGTATTACAAAAATAAACTTAGATGAAATTGATCAAGATTTTTTTTCAGCAATTAAAACTTGTAAAAAAAGAAGAATTGGACCAAATAGGGAAGAAGATAATCGTATTATTTTTTATAAAAAAGACATGTCAATTTTAGCCAGGTCAGGTTTTAACTACGAAACGTCAAAAAAAGTATTAGATTTATCAAAAAAAGACTATGAAAAATTACTTAAGTTGTTCTAACGCTTTTTTTTTGTTTTTTCTTGTAAGTAAAAATTAATTCTTTTTTTAATTTGATTTCTAACATAAGCAAATAATAATAAGCCAAAAATTGAAACTGAAACAATAATTATCAAAATTTTTTGAATCATTATTTTTTATTATATTTATAAATTAAATTATATCTCCAGATTTTCTGCTCTTTTTACTAATAAAGTTAAATTTTTATAATCTGTTTTTCCATACTTAAATTCTTTTTCATCAAGTGTAGTAACTATCCCTCCTGCATGTTTTACAATTGCGTGTCCTGCAGCAATATCCCATTCGTAAGCTCGAGCTTTAGCAGCATATAAGTCAAATTCACCTGTAGCAATAACACAAAACTTATAAGAGCTTCTCATGTTAATAAAATTTTTTACATTAAACTTTTTATGAGTTTCCAACACTTCTGGAGAAGGTTTGAATGAATTGGATACAGCATGTACTTCTCCCTTTTTTGTTTTTTTTTTACATTCTAATTGTGTTTTTTTTTGTTCAAATTTTTCAAATGAATATCCGTTTCCATAAGAATAGAATAATCTTTTTTTTGCTGGAGCATAAATTACACCAATGGCTGGTTCCAAATCAATTACTAAAGAAGCATTTAATGTAAATTCATCTTTGTTATTTATGTATTCTTTAGTTCCATCTATTGGATCAACTAACCAAAAATTTTTATATTCATTGTTTTTATTTAAATTAACTGTTTCTTCTGAAATTAAAGGAATATTAGGTGTAGTTTGAATTATTCTTTCTCTAAGCAATTTATCTACTTCCAAATCTCCATTAGTTACAGGAGAATTATCTGACTTGAATGTTGTCTTTAGACCTTTGTTTCTCAATTCAATCGCTTTTTGACCAGCATTAAGAAATGTTTCCAACAGACTTTCAGTTAAATTTTTTAATTCATTGATATTCAAATTTTTACTTTCTCTAATATGATTTCTTCAATGTTTATAACGAGCTTTCCTTTGTTTTCAAAGTTAACTGTAGCTTTATTTTTAATTATTGATTGTATTTGTCCTATCCCCCAACTTTTATTTAATGGATTAATCACAAAATCACCTGGCTCAAGATCTAAATTCATTTGTGGAAAATAGTTTATTTTTATATTAAAACATTTTTAGAAAATACTAAACTACATGAATTCAAAATTTACAAATTCCTTAGGAATTGCTAAGTCAGAAAAGGATACAAAAATTGTTGTTGCAATGTCTGGAGGAGTTGATTCTTCAACGGTTGCAGGATTAATGAAAAAAGAAGGCTATAATGTAATTGGAGTTACTCTAAAGTTATATGATGATGCCAAAACTTCGGTAAAATCAAGACAGTGCTGTGCAGGTCAAGATATAATGGATGCAAAAAAAGTTGCAAATCAATTAAATATTGATCATAAAATCCTTTATTATCAAAAGAAATTTAAAAAAGATGTAATCGATAATTTCGTTGAAAGCTACATGGCTGGTGAAACACCAATTCCCTGTGTGCAATGTAATCAAACTGTTAAATTTAGAGACCTTTATGAATATTCAAAAGAATTAGGGGCAGATGCATTAATCACAGGACATTATGTAAATAGCACACATAACGATGGAATTTCAGAGATGTATCGAGCAAAAGATCATGAAAGAGATCAAAGTTATTTTTTATTCAACACTAGTAAGGATCAATTGAATTTTTTAAGATTTCCACTTGGAAAATTTACAAAAAAAGAAACAAGAGAGATTGCAAAAAAACTAAAGTTAAATGTAGCTGATAAACCTGATAGCCAAGATATTTGTTTTGTGTCAAATGGAGACTATGCGTCGGTAATTAAAAAGTTTAAACCCGAGTCTTTTAAAAAAGGAAATATCAAAGATCTAAATGATAATATTCTCGGAACTCACGAAGGTATAATCAATTTTACTATAGGTCAGAGAAAAGGAATTAGGATAGCTGATAAAAAACCATTGTATGTTGTAAAAATTAACTCAAACGATAATGAAATAGTGGTTGGACCAAAATCTGCTCTTGGAGTAGACAAAATCAAATTAAGAAATTTAAACCAGCTTTGTAACAATATGGAAGACTGTAATTCTAATTTATTTGTAAAAGTTAGATCAACTGGTAAATTATTAAAGGCTAAAGTTAAAGTTAATGGTATTAATGCTGAAGTTAAATTAGAAAATAAAGAGGTCGGCATATCTCCTGGACAAGCATGTGTTTTTTATTCTAAAAATAAAATTGGGGATAAAGTACTGGGAGGTGGTTGGATAGATAGTAATTGTCTTTGAGATTAATTCACAGTATTCACACAACTATAAATATACAATAAAAAACAACCATTAAGTGATGGTAACTCATTAACAGTAGTGATCTAATGACATTAATTAAGAGGCAACTCTTAACTGGCCAGTTGAGGAAAAACCGAGAGGTTCAAGCTTAGCGGGCAGAAAGTCCTACGGAGTAGTGCTAAAATGGTAGGACGGAAGGCTTGGCAGTAGCACGAAAATGACGAGCCAAACTTTCGTTCACATACCGAAAGGTATGTGAACAGAGGGTTTCACTGTTTTTTCCAGAAAAAGAAAGTTAACAAGTAAAAGCTGATTACTCCCATAAAATAATTCCATTCGAGAGCGTGCTTAAATGAATTATATCCTTCAGCAGCTAAGAAGGGGATACTTACAAATGCCACGATAACTAAAATTGAAACTAAAATAATTTTTATAAATAAAATTCTACTATTTGTAATTTTTTTGATTTGTTTTTTGATTTTGTAATAATTAATTACCAAAATTGCTTGAGCTATAATTTCAAAAATTATAAAAGCCAGCACAACCACTCTTCTAAACAATTTGTAGAAATCATTATCAAACTTAACTCCTAAAAATATAGAATGTAAAACTAGAAATATGGCTGAACCAATGCCAAAAAAAAGAAAAATTTTTTTATAGTTTAAATGTGTGCTTATTTTTCCCATCAGATCAAAGTTAAAACGCCAGTATTGAATTAAAAAAAAAGCAGTAATGAACATTGCCGGTTTAAATATTAGGTACGTTGGAAAAACTCTAGCAGTTCTGCTTATTGATACTCCGCCATCTATATAAGGAATTGTTGGAAGCACTACATGTTCTAAGTTAAAAAACTGGTGAAAATTAGTGATTAGTATAAGGCAAGCATTAAGTGCAATAAACGGAAGAACGAAGATCCAGATGCTCAACTTCTTAATTTTATTAATATTTTCCACTTAAAAAATTATTATTTTTTCTTATTTCTTTTCTTAGCTCTTCTTTTTTTTGAGCCCATTTTGCGTCTACCTCTGTGTTTTTTGGGATATCCCATAAAATTTACTCCTTTCTAGTTTTATTATTTTATTGATGTTGAAATTTGGATATAACATTGTGTATGTTGGTAATCAAATTTTTTTATGGCTAACTCACCCAAAACTTTTTTAAAACATGCTGCCAAAGGTATCCAATCTAGGTCAGTAAATCCTGCAATTATAAGGGCATCTACAATTCTTTTTAAGACAATACAAGAATTGCGAAAACATCAAAAAGATATAGCAAAAGGTAAAAGCGTTGCTTTCTGGGATTATGGTAGGCAGGGAAGTCAAACAACAATTTTACTTCAAAATTTACTTAAAAAATTGGAACTAGCTCATCATGTATTTTTAACTCAAACTGGATTTGCCTCAGTAGCATTGGCTATCATGAGCGTATGTAGACCAGGGGATGAAATTGTAATATCGGATTGTGTTTACCGTCCTACACGAAAACTTGTCAATCAATTACTTGCAGAATTTAATATTAAAGGTATTTGGTACGATCCAAATAGTTTTGAGGATCTAAAAAATAAAGTTACAAAAAAAACAAAACTTATTTATGTAGAAAATCCAGGAAGTAATACTTTTGAATTTCAGGATTTAGGAAAGATAGTAGCCCTTGCTAAAAGAAAACAAATTTATACTGCTATCGATAATACTTGGGGTACCGCATATTATTTGAAACCGATAAAATTAGGTTTCGATATGTCGATTGTTTCTGCTACCAAATATTATTCGGGTCATTCAGATGTTATGGCAGGAACATTAGCGGTAAGTAAAAAAGTTTATAAAAAAGTTTGGTGGTATAACCATGTTTCAGGACACCGTCTATCCGCCGATGATGCTTATCTAGTTGTTCGAGGATTGCGAACTTTAGATTTAAGATTAGAAAAACATCAACAGAATACAAAAATAATATTAAAATGGTTAGCCCAACAAAAAAAAATAACAAAAATTTTATATCCCTACAAAACATCATCTACTAGTTATAAGTTATGGAAAAAATACTATTCTGGAGCCTCAGGCTTGCTAGGGATCGTTATTAAAAGCAAAAGCAAAACTTCTGTGTACAAGTTTGTAAATTCATTAGAACTTTTTGGCATTGGTTATAGCTGGGGAGGCTTTGAAAGTTTAGCAGTTTATAATGATCACATCATTGAAATGGGAAAAAGATTATTTTTTAAACTTGAAAAAGATCAACATCTTATTCGTTTGCATATTGGCCTTGAAGATCCGAAAGATTTAATAAATGATCTAAAAAAATCTTTAAAGTTCGTTAAGTGATAAAAGAAAAATTTATAAAAAATAGAGCAGCTTTAATAACTCTAATTGCGGCTTCTTTAGTAGTTTTACTTTCTTTAGGTGTAAGACAAACTTTTGGATTATTTTTTATGGATTTTAATAGCAGTCTCAGTATTTCAAATACAGAGTTTGGTTTAGCAATCGGTATTCAAATGCTAATGTGGGGAATTTCTGGTCCAATATTTGGGGCTATCGCCGACAAATATGGAGGGCCTAAAGCTATAACTATTGCTTTTGTTTTTTTTATACTTGGTGTTTATCTTTTATATACGGGTCCAAACACTGGTATTTTTTTTCAAATTAATTTAGGACTTTTAGTAGGTATTGGTCTAGGTGGTACAGCGATTAGTATTCCAATGTCGATTGTGGGTAAGCATTTTCCACTATCTAATAGAACTATAGCAATGAGCATAGTTACTGCGGTTGGTTCATTTGGGTATTTTCTATCACCACTATTCACTACATATTCATTGTCAAATGAAGGTTGGGAAAGCACTTTATTTGTATTTACAATATTTTTGTTAATTGGTTTTTTTATTGCCTTTTTTGTAAGGTCACCTTTATCAACTCAATCAATTGAAAAACCTAACGACCAAACCACATTTGCTGCTATTAAAGAAGCTTTTAAAAATAAAAGCTATGTTCTTTTAACGTCAGGTTTCTTTGTATGCGGTTTTCATATTACTTTAGTAGGAACACATGTGCCAAAATATGTGATTGATAGAGGCTTAGAAAGTTGGACAGCCGCTACAATTTTATCTTTAATTGGTTTGTTTAATATATTTGGTTCACTTACAAGCGGTTACCTATCTTCAATTATGAGTAAAAAAATTATCTTAAGTTCAATTTATTTTCTTAGAGGAGTCTCAATAGTCTTTTTTATTTTTTTACCACCTAGCAATATTAGTGCATTTATTTTTGGTGCAAGTTTTGGTTTCTTATGGCTTTCAACTGTGCCTGCTACAAGCGGAATTGTTGCCCACATATTTGGAACTAAATATTTAGCTCTATTGTATGGAATTGTTTTTTTAAGCCATCAAATAGGCTCTTTTTTTGGAGCATATCTCGGAGGTTTATTTTATGATCTTTATGGTTCATATGATTATGCCTGGTATTTGGCTATTGCATTATCAGTTTTTGCTGGCATTATACATTTACCAATTATTGAAAAGCCTGTTACTAGACTAGCCGCAATTTAAAAAAGTTTATGAAAAAGATATTAATAATGGGTTTGCCGGGTTCTGGTAAAACAACTTTGGCTTCAAAATTGGTACCCTTGTTAAATGCAAAAAGGCTTAATAACGATGAAGTAAGGAAAGCAGCTAATGACTGGGATTTTTCTGAAGAAGCAAGAACAAGACAAGCAAAACGCATGGGTGATTTTGCTGAGAAATATAAACAAGAAGGTCATTATGTAGTTGCGGATTTTATTTGCCCAACACCAAAAACAAGAAAATTATTTAATGCAGATTATGTTGTTTGGATAGATACAATTGAGAAAGGTAGATTTGAAGATACAAATAAAATGTTTGTAAAACCTGAAAAATTTGATTTTCAAGTTACAACACAAAATGCAGAAGTTTGGGCATATCAAATAGCAGATCAATTAATTCCATATGCATGGGATAATAAAAAACCAACGGCACAAATGTTAGGAAGATGGCAACCTTTTCATGAGGGTCATTACGCATTATTTGAAGAAATAATAAAAAAAACTGGTCAAGTTTGCATTCAAATCAGAGATGTTCAAGGGGTCGATGATAATCCATTTGATTTTGAAACAGTTAAGAAAAATATCGAACAAAAACTTTTACCAAATTTTAAGAATAGATTTAAAATAGTTCTGGTTCCCAATATTACTAATATTTCTTATGGAAGAGGTGTGGGTTATACGATAGAGGAAGTGGTTCTTCCTGAAAAAATTCAGAATATATCAGCTACAAAAATTAGAAAAGAAATGAGAAAGAAGGGAAAGATTAAATAATTTTTCTACAACTTAGAGTTGATAATTATTTTATTTTGCTACATTAATCTGTCTTGATAAAATATTTGAAAAGGGTAATTATCTTCAAAGTTAACAACGGAGGAAACATGTTTTCAAAAGAACTAAATGAAAAACTTGATGAATATCATTTACTTAAACATCCTTTTTATAAATCTTGGAATGAAGGTAAGTTGACAAGAGAGATTATTAAAGATTACGCAGAACAATATTACCAACATGTAAAAGCATTTCCTCGTTATATCAGTGCAACACATTCTTTGTGTGAAGATATAGAAAAGAGAAAAATTTTACTGGAAAATCTTCAGGACGAAGAAAATAAAGAAAAAGATCATCCAAAATTATGGAGAAACTTTGCTGCTGCTATGGGAGCTAAAAAAGAAAAAATTGATTCAGTAAAACAAGAAAAATTTACAAAAGAATTAATTGACAATTTTTTTAAAAATGGAAAAACAAGTTATGCAGAAGGTCTAGCTTCTCTCTACTCTTATGAAAGACAAATTCCTGAAATAGCTGAAACAAAGATCAGAGGTTTAAAAAATCATTACGGGGTAACTTCAAAAGAAGGTTTGGAATTTTTTGAAGTCCATAAAAAAGCAGATATATATCACAGAGCTGCATGTGAAAAATTACTTGATGGTTTATCTAAGGAAGAGCAAATAAAAGCAGAGAAATCAGCTCTATCTACAGCTAAATATTTGTGGAATTTCTTAACTGGTATGTCAATTAAACATAACATACCATCACAGATCGCAGCCTAGTTTTAATATATAAAATTATAGACGGTTTTGAAAAAGATTGTCTATAGTTGGTATTATTAAAGTGAAAAAAATATTTTTAGTTTTAATCTTTTTAATTTTTTCTGTCTCATCTTGTACTGATCCTAAGGAAGTTGCTGAGTCCGGATCACAGGAAGCTGTAGCATCTGTAGCGTTTGCAGCACAAATGGAATTGGGTTTAGAAGTTTATAATAACAAAGCACAATGTGGCATGTGTCATACTTTGCAAGCTGCAAGCTCAGAGGGACAAATAGGAACTAACCTTGATCAATTAAAACCCTCGATGCTACAAGTTGTATCAACAGTAACAAATGGAATCGGTGTTATGCCTTCTTTTGAAGGAACGCTTAGTTCTGAAGAAATTGACGCAGTTGCTTATTATGTATTTGAAAGTACAAACAAGTAAGTATGAAATTATACAAAACAAAAAAATCTAACATACATAGATACGGACTTTCTGCTGCCAAAGATATAAAAGAGGGCACAAAAATTATTCAATATAAAGGAAAAAAAATAACCAACAAAGAATCAGAAGAAAATAAAAAATATGGATATGATATTACTTATTTATTTACGCTTAACAAAAAATATCTTTTAGATGGTGATTTTAAATATAATACAGCAAGACTTGTAAATCATTCTTGTAACCCAAATTGTGAGGTTATTGATAACAATGGACCGGAAATATGGATTTCTGCGATTCGAAATATTAAAAAAAATGAAGAACTTACTTATGATTATGGTTTTAGTTTCGATAGTTACTACAAAGACCATGTATGCAAATGTGGTTCAGATAATTGTGTTGGATATATTATCAGAGAAGGATCTAGATGGAGGATACAAAAGCCTATTAAGCTAACTAAAAATATATTAAAATAATTTGAGATTCATTAAACCTAGATAGAAACGTACTATGATTACTATTAATCCATTTTCCGAACTTTCGGAATTTATACCGTCCATTGCAATGCAGGCTTTTGTTGTTGCGATGATCATTTTGGTGGTAGCAGGAACGGTGGTTGATATGATTCATAAGAAAAATGTTAAGTACTTCTTTGAAAATGCAAAAAAGGCGAAGAAACAAGCAACTAGAACTGTTAGCACTGGAAACAAAGTATCAATTGTAATTAAAACCGTTGCAAGTGATGTTCTAACCACTTCGGAATTAGCTGGCAAACGTAGAATCGCCCATCTTCTCGGCATGTACGGTACTATAATATTCTGGGTCACTTCATCTATTATGATTTTTTGCTACTCAACAACTAAATCCGTAACGCCTCCTATCTTTCCACTACTATGGCATTTAGGAGCAATAATGACTTGTCTTGGTGGTTATTGGTTTTGGTTCTTTCTCAGAGTCGACGTTGCAGCAGAAGGTAATCCTTGGTATCGGGTTATTAAGGCAGATTTATTTGTCCTATCGCTTGTTGTGACCACTACCTTCGGTCTAGTCTGGTCTTATTTACAAGCTGCAAGCATATCTGGATGGGATACCTTGTTATTAGTTTTGTTTATTCTTTCTAACCTTGTGTTATTTGGAGGAGTGTATTGGTCTAAATTTGCTCACATGTTCTACAAGCCAGGGGCGGCTATACAGAAACACTTAGCCGAAGCAGATGGTTCAAACGAAAATTTGCCAGAACCAAGTGATAAGCCCAAACAATTTGGTCCTGGTATAAAGCGCGAAGCGCCACGACACTATTAATTATGATTAACAATTTAAAGAAAGAGAGAAAATAATATGTCAACTTTTGTATATATGACTCGTTGTGATGGTTGCGGACACTGTGTTGATATCTGCCCATCTGACATTATGCACATTGATGAGACTATTCGACGTGCTGTTAATATTGAACCTAATTTTTGTTGGGAGTGTTACTCCTGTGTAAAGGCTTGTCCCCAAAATGCAATTGATGTACGTGGGTATGCAGACTTTGCTCCTATGGGTCATAGTGTTCGAGTACTTCGTGAAGAAGAAAAAGGAACAATTTCTTGGAAGATTAAATTCAGAAATGGTACAACAAAAGACTTTGTCTCACCAATTACAACTAAGCCATGGGGCAAACATATTCCAAAGCTTGCAGAAAAAGAAAAACCTAGTAAAGAAGCACTCGACTCACAACTCCTCTACTCTGAGCCAAAAGGACTTAATATTGATACCGGGTTGCCTGAAATGAAAAAAGAAAAATTTAAACAGGGCGTCTATTATTAATGGGAAAAATTAAAACAGTTTACGAAGATTGCGACATACTCGTTGTTGGAGGTGGTATGGCAGGTACTGGTGCTACATTTGAAGCTAGATACTGGGGTCGAGATTTGAAAATTGTTTGTGTTGAAAAAGCTAATATTGATCGTAGTGGTGCAGTGGCTCAAGGGCTATACGCTATTAATTGTTACATGGGTATGCAGTGGAATGAGAACCAACCAGAGGACCATGTGCGTTACGCACGTAATGACCTAATGGGTTTGGTACGTGAAGATCTTGGTTATGATATGGCTCGTCATGTTGATTCTACAGTACACATGTTCGACGAGTGGGGTTTACCTATGATGCGTGATGAAAAAACTGGACGTTACCTACGTGAAGGTAAATGGCAGATAATGATTCATGGAGAGAGTTACAAACCAATTGTTGCTGAAGCTGCTAAAAAGTCTGCTGACAAAATATATAATCGAATTATGATAACTCACCTACTTATGGACGAAAGCAATCAAAATCGAGTTGGTGGTGCGGTGGGCTTTAACATGCGTACAGGTGACTACCATGTCTTTCGTGCCAAATCTGTTATTGTAGCTGCAGGAGGCGCCTCGCATATTTTTAAACCTCGAGCTGTGGGTGAAGGTATGGGCAGAACTTGGTATGCGCCATGGAGTAACGGTTCAGCTTATGCATTACCAATTGCTGTTGGTGCGAAAATGACCCAAATGGAAAACCGTATCGTTCTAACAAGATTTAAGGATGGTTATGGTCCAGTTGGTGCTTACTTCCTTCATCTTAAGACTTATACTCGAAATGGCAAAGGAGAGAATTACGAAAAAAAATGGTATGAGCAAACCAAAAAACTGGTAGGAGAGTATATCGATCACCATCCAGTACCAACATGCTTGCGTAATCATGCTTTCATTGAGGAGGTTAAAGCTGGTGGAGGCCCAATTCATATGGTTACAACAGAGGCTTTCCAAGATCCTCATTTGGAGGTAATTGGATGGGAGAATTTCCTTGGTATGACTATTGGACAAGCGGTTGTTTGGGCATCTCAAAACATTGATCCAAAATATGAGGATCCTGAGTTAACTACATCTGAACCATATGTTATGGGTTCTCATGCCACTTGTTCGGGTGCTTGGGTAAGTGGTCCAGAAGATCTTTCACCACCTGAATATTTTTGGGGGTATAACCGAATGCTGACAGTTAAGGGGCTTTTTGGAGCAGGAGATACCGTTGGTGGTAGTGCTCACAAATTCTCTTCGGGTTCTTTTACAGAAGGTCGTCTTGCTGCAAAAGCTGCAGTTAAATATATACAAGATCTGGGCAATGAAAAAATTGAGGTCAATAATAAACAGTGCGAAGATTTTAAGAAGATCATATACCAACCTTTGGAGAACTACAAAATAGGGCGCAACGAGATTACTGCCGGAACAGTTTCACCAAGTTATATTTTACCTATTCAAGGTCTTCAACGCTTGCAGAAGATTATGGACGAATACTGTGGCGGTATCGGCGTAAACTATATGACGAACGAGAATTTACTTAAAAAAGGTATAGAATTATTAGATATGCTTCAAGAAGATCTCGAACATATTGGTGCAGAAGATTATCACCAGCTTATGCGTGCATGGGAGTTAAAACATCGTGCACTTACCTCACAGTGTGTGGCAGAACATACACTGTTCCGAGAGGAGACTCGTTGGCCGGGCTACTATTATCGAGGTGATCATATGAAATTGGATGATGAAAATTGGCATTGCTTAACTTTATCTCGTCGTGATCCTAAAACTGGTAAATTTACCATGGAAAAAGCTCCTCTTTATCACATCGTTGATGAGAAGAAGAATGAAGCTTCTTGAGAAAACAGACGAAGAAATATTAGAGATAGCAAATCCTATTTGGGATGATCTTGTTAAATATTCTAACAACAAGGATTACAGTGGTTTTACAAAGCATTTTTCAGCGCAAATGCTGTACGGCGCAAATGAGGTAGAAATAGGTAAACAGTGGGCAAATAACAAATTATTAACAAGCTTATCAAAACAAAGAAAGTTTTTTGGCTGCTTGAGACGAAACAACTTTGTAACAGTTATTTATAAACAGACGAGTGATACAGTTCCAGGAGAATTTTTAGGTCGTTTAGTACTGGGTGTTGAAGATGATAAGGTTAAAGTCTTCGGTGCAACAATCTTCTAAGCACTTCTATAAAGTTTGGTTATTACAAACTCTTTATGTCCTAAAGCTTCTGCACAAGTAATTCTTCCGTTTGCAGTTTTAACAGTGGTATCAATTAATGCATCACCCGCTTGACTTAAATTCATTTCTCTTTTTAAAATTTTTGAAACATCAAGATCAATATGTTCACTCATGGTAGAAGCAGTTTTTGGATTTGCTGTTAGTTTAATTACCGGTTCAATAGGATTACCAATAATATTTCCTTGTCCTGTAGGAAATAAATGAACTGTAAATCCTGCGGCTGCTTGCAACGTAACACATTCAGCAGCGGCAGAAGAAGTGTCCATGAAGTATAAACCTCCACCATTTTTTGGTTCTTCGGCGGGCTCCAAAACATCGATGTATTTAATTTTTTTTCCAATTTTTTGTAAATTTCCAAAAGCTTTTTCTTCAATAGTGGTAAGACCACCCTTAATATTTCCAGCGGTAGGCTGGCTTTCTGATAAATCATTTGTTTTATTTTCTAATATGAAATTGTTGTAACTATTCCAAGTATCCAAAAATTTTTTTTTTACTTTTTCATTTTTCGCTCTTTTTGCGCAAACCAGTTCTGCACCAGTGATTTCTGAGGTTTCACCAAAGCAAAGATGAACACCATTAGGTTCTAATTTATCCATTAAATCTCCAACAGCTGGATTAGAAGCTAAACCTGATGTTGTATCGGACTCACCACATTTAACAGAAATCCATAAGTCGCTTAATGGACACTCTTCTCTTTGTTTCTCACTAGCCCATTGAACAAATTCTCGGGCTTTCTTTGATGCTTTCATGGTTGTTGTAATATCTCCTGAGCCTTCGATACTAAATCCCTCTACTGGTTTCCCAGTTTTTGCAACTTCATCTACAACTTTCTTTGTCCATTTAGGTTCAATCCCTATTACAATAACTGCAGCAACATTAGGGTTTTTTCCTGTGCCAATTATAGTTTTAAAAAATAATTCTAAGTCTTTACCAAATTGCAATCTTCCATAAGAGTGGGGAATTGCCATGGTACCTTTAATATTATTGCCTATGGCTTCAGCGCAGGCATTGGAAATATCATCAACTGGCAAAATAATTACATGGTTTCTAACACCAACTCTTCCGTTCTCGCGTTTATAACCCATAAATGTTTTTGGAATAGTCATCTTAGTTACCACTTCTTAGTTTTAACATTATGAACATGTACGTGATCTCCTTTTTTAATCGAGGCAACAACTTTTCCAATATCATGACCATATTTCAAAATAGTATCTCCTTCTTTAAAATCTTTAAGAGCAATTTTATGACCCAGAGGTATATTGTTGATTGATTGAATTTTTACGGTTTTATTACTTTCCATAATCCAACAACTGTATTCGTGATTTCTTTTTGTTGAATCAATTACAACGACTCCAACATTGTCTTTATCATCGTGTATAATAATGTCTGTATTACTCATTGTTTATTATTTCTTGCTAGAAATTATGTTAGAATTTATATATTAATCTTTAAATTTTAAAGTAAATTATTATTAACATGACAAAAATGACCACAGAAGAGGCCTTCGTAAAGGTCTTACAAAAGCATGGAATAGAAAATGCATTTGGAATTATTGGTTCAGCATTTATGCCAATTTCTGATTTGTTTCCAAAAGCAGGAATTACATTTTGGGATGTTGCACACGAATCCAATGGTGGTTTGATTGCCGATGGTTATACAAGATCCACAGGAAAAATCGCAATGTGTATTGCACAAAATGGACCTGGCGTTACTGGTCTTGTGACACCAATTAAAACAGCTTACTGGAATCACACACCTATGCTTCTAGTTACTCCACAAGCCGCAAATAAAACAATGGGCCAAGGTGGTTTTCAAGAAGTTGAGCAAATGAATTTATTTAAAGACATGGTTTGTTACCAGGAAGAAGTCAGGGATCCATCACGAATAGCTGAAGTTTTAAATAGAGTAATTGAAAAATCTATTCGAGGTTCAGCTCCCGCACAAATAAATGTTCCAAGAGATTATTGGACGCAAATTATAGATATCGAACTTCCACCAATTGTAAGATTGGAGCGTTCAACTGGTGGTGTATCTGCTGTAACAGAAGCAGCAAAATTACTATCCAATGCAAAATTTCCAGTTATTTTATCCGGAGCAGGTGTTGTATTAGGAAATGCTATAGAAGATTGTAAAAAAATAGCTGAAAAATTAGATGCACCTGTTTGTAGCGGTTATCAACACAACGATAGTTTTCCAGGTAGACATCCATTAGCTGTTGGACCGCTAGGATATAATGGATCAAAAGCAGCAATGGAATTAATTTCTAAAGCGGATGTAGTTCTAGCGTTAGGGACAAGATTAAATCCATTTTCAACACTTCCAGGATATGGAATTGACTACTGGCCGAAGAAAGCAAGCATTATTCAAGTGGATATAAACTCTGATAGAATTGGTTTAACAAAAAAAGTAACTGTTGGAATTTGTGGAGATGCAAAATTAGTTACACAACAGATATTAGCTAAATTATCTTCTAAGGCAGGTGATACTGATAGAGAAAAAAGAAAATCACTAATCCATCAAACAAAATCGGCATGGTTGCAAATGCTATCAAGTTTGGATCACGAAGAAGATGATCCAGGCACTGTTTGGAATAAAGAGGCAAGAGAAAGAGATAAAGATAGAATGTCACCAAGGATGGCATGGAGAGCAATACAAGCTGGTCTTCCTGATGATGTCATTATTTCAAGCGATATTGGAAACAATTGTGCAATTGGAAATGCTTATCCAACTTTTGAAAAGGGAAGAAAATATTTAGCACCAGGACTTTTTGGACCGTGTGGCTATGGCTTTCCAGCAATTTTAGGAGCAAAAATTGGATGCCCTAATACTCCTGTTGTAGGATTTGCAGGCGATGGTGCATTTGGCATTAGTATGAGTGAAATGTCATCTATCAATAGAAAAGAATGGCCAGGAATAACTATGGTTGTATTTAGAAATTATCAGTGGGGTGCAGAAAAAAGAAATTCTATTCTTTGGTTCAATGACAATTTTGTTGGAACGGAATTAGATCCTGAATTAAGTTTTGCAAAAGTAGCGGAAGGTTGCGGTTTAAAAGGAGTTCAAGTTAAAACGCAGGAAGAATTAACTAAAGCATTAAAAGAATCATGCAAAGCTCAAAAGGATGGAGTCACCACTTTTATTGAAGTTATTTTAAACCAGGAACTTGGTGAACCTTTTAGACGTGATGCCATGAAAAAACCAGTTAAAGTGGCAGGAATAAGTTCTAATGATATGCGTCCCCAAAAAACAAATAGTAATTAAATTTTTATTTAATAACCAAGTCCAATTTTTTTTTATCTATTCTTTGATTTCCTGAATTGGTTACCAAATATGTTTCACCCAGATTCATTGCAAGTTGATTTTAACTAAAGACAAATCCCAATCATTTTGTATCAATTTTTTTATTTTTAAAATTAATTTCAGATTTTTTTATTGCATCAATTATTAATTGTTCTTTACAATAATATTTATCTGTTCCATGTAAACCAACAGCCTTTTCTGGATTCCCAAATGATTCAATAGCAAAATCATTACATGCAGACATTTTTGGTAATAGTTTGGGATAATGTTGCCTTATAAGTTTTGTAAAAAAAATATCTTCTACTATATTTTGATCAAAATCTTTTTTATATTTACATAAATCTAACATTAAATTTCTATTTCTTAAACTGAATCCTCCATTCATAATGAATTCTTTTTCATTAAAGAATTGGCATACGGGACCTATCATTCCATGATTAAAATTATCAAAATCTATTGATCTAAAAATTAAGCAGTCACTTTGAAATATAAGAATTTTTTCTTCATTCATTGATGACCAAAATTTAAAATCAGTAAGCAAATTATTATATTGAATGGCATTTAGTCTATAATTTTCAATTTTAATTTTAAAAAAGTCATTTCCAATAAATTTTTTGATTAAATTAAAGACTCTTTCATTTCCACCCACTAATAAATTATGATCTCTAAAAAAATATAGAGCATTTTTAATTACCTGTATTAAAGCTAGAGATGGCCTATTATCTACAATAAGAATTGATTTATTTCTATTAGAGTCATATGTTAAATTTACTTTTAAATTGGTAAAATTGTTTAAATAATTTTGACAATGAAATTCAATCATTAAATATATTTTTTTTTAATTTGATAATGATGTTGTTCATAGCTAAAGAGACGTTCTGCTGCCCAGTGCCCAGACATTTCTTCTTTTAACCTGAATCAAACAGCGTTTCAATACAACCGAAAGTCTAATAGTGGTTGTTCACTGTGACTGTATTAATGTGCTAGTTGACCCAAAAAGATAAGATAAAATTTATTTATGAAAAAACTATCTTTATATGTGTTTCTATCTATTCAAACTCCAACTGACTCATCAAGTAATCTGGTGTAGGATTTATGTGACATGAAGAAAGTTATAGTAGCAGTATTTTCGAGTTTGATGTTTTACGATTCCAAAAATTGAAATGAATAAAAAAAAAAATCTAACTACAGAAGAAAAGTTTGCTTTAGCTTTTCAAAATCACCAAAAAAATAATCTTAAAGTTGCTGAGAACCTTTACAAAGAAACATTAAAGGAAAATCCCAATTATTTTGAATCAATTTTTTATTTAGGAACATTATTAGCCCAGACCAAAAGATTTGATTTAGCAGAATCGTTACTTCATAAAGCAATCGAAATTCAACCCAATTATGTAGATGCACACTATAACCTTGGATTAGTATTTAGAGAATTAGGAAAGTTTCAAAAAGAAATAAATTGTTATGAAAAAGCAATCGAAATCCAACCCAATTATGCTGCTGCACATAATAATCTTGGAAATGTACTGCAAGAACTAGGAGAATATCAAAAAGCAAAAAATTGCTATGAAAAAGCAATCGAAATCCAACCCAATTATGCAGATGCATACTATAACCTTGGATTAGTATTTAGAGAATTAGGAAAGCTTCAAAAAGCAAAAAGTTGCAATGAAAAAGCAATCGAAATCCAACCCAATTTTACAAATGCTCACTATAATCTTGGAAATGTACTGCAAGAACTTGGAGAATATCAAAAAGCAAAAAATTGCTATGAAAAAGCAATCGAAATCCAACCCAATTATGCAGATGCACATAATAGTCTTGGAAATGTACTGCAAGAATTAGGAAAACATCAAAAAGCAATAAGTTGTTATGAAAAAGCAATTCAAATAGAACCGTACAATCTCACCTCATATTGGTTATCCATGAATACTTTCCCAATTATCTATAAAAATTTAAAAGAAATAGATTTTTATAGGAAGAGATTTGAAGATGGTATTAAGAAAATAAATCAATTATTGGATACACAATCACAATATACAAAAAAACAGATAATCGATGCCATGAAATCATCAACAAATTTTTATTTATCTTATCAAGGAAGGAATGATATTAAATTACAACAAAAATACGCTAATTTAATTGAAAGATTAACAGAAAAAATTTATCCGCAGTTTCATCAAGACAGAAAAATAAATAAGTCTATAGAATTTATTAAGATAGGATTTGTTTCTGCATTTTTTAAAAATCATTCTATTGCGAAAACGCATCAAAATTGGATATTGAAAATAGATAAAAAAATCTTCAAAATCTTTGTTTATTACATTGATGATATTATTTTTGATGAAACTACGAATTCTATTAAAAAACATGTTAATTATTTTTTTAATGGAAGAAATATAAAAGAAATAATTCATCAAATATCCAAGGATGATCTTGATATCATAATTTATTTAGATATTGGAATGCATCCTAATTCACAAATATTAGGCTCTTTAAGGTTAGCACCGATACAATGCCTTGCAATGGGACACCCAGTAACTTCTGGATTTAACAATATTGATTGTGTTTTGTCTTCCGAATTAATGGAAGCAAAAAATGGGCAAGATCATTACACAGAACAATTGATCAATTTACCTAACACGGGCCAGTGTTATGAATTACCTGTTTTAACAAATTTAGGAACTCAAAATTTGACTTATAAAAAAGATAAAATAATTTTTTTAATTCCTCAAAGTTTATTTAAACTTTTACCTCGTAGCGATCATATTTATGTAGATATTGTAAAAAAATATCTTAATAGTCAATTTTGGTTTATTAGCGGAGTGAGTGAAATTATTACAAATGAATTTAAAAACAGAGTTATGAATTGTTTTAAAAAAAATAATCTACAAGGCGAAAAGTATATTTTTTTTCATCCTAGAGTAGAACAAAATAAATTTTTTGATTTAATAAGTAAAGCGGATATAATTTTAGATAGCTTTGATTGGTCAGGTAATAATACTAGTCATGAAGCAATTAGTTTAGATAAACCAATAGTAACACTTCCTGCTCAATTTATGAGAGGTAGGCACACTTACAGTATTTTAAAAATTTTAGGAATTAAAGAAACCATTGCCTTTTCAGAAGAAGAATATGTAGATATTGCAGTTAGATTGGCAAAAAATAATGAATTTAGAAACATTATTGTAAATAAAATAAAAAAGAACAAGCATAAATTATTTAATGACGATAAGCCAATTAGATTTCTTGAAGAAGTGATACGAAAAAAATTGCTGCAATTAACTCAGCAATCGAAACCAAGGACGAGATAAATGAAAAAAACTATCCTATAAATTATGGGAGAACTTGCACCAAAAGGTTTGATCCAGGTTATAGGACCACTAAATCCAGCTTATGTTTTCCAAGTCTCTCATTCCCGCTTTCTGTCACAAGGTATGTTTCACCCAGATTCATAGCTAATTGATTGGTAGAATCCATTAATATCATATGCATAAACAAAACCATTCCTGGTTTTAAGATTAAAGGATTGCCTGTATATATCATCGGAGGTGTATCCATCCAGTTTGGGGAGAAAGTTGCTCCTAGTGAATAGCCGCAAGCATTCATTCTAGATTCTTTATAACCAAGATCATCTAGAGTTTTTGCATGTACATCAAAAATTTCTCCTACTGTATTGTCAGGTAAAAGTTTTTTTTCAGAATTGATTAAAGCTTCATGACACGCTTCGTACATTTCATAATGTTTTGGATCAGCCTTGCCAATTGGTATGGTTCTAAACATTGCCGAATGGTAATGCTTATATGTTCCAGCCCATTCAATAGTTAATTGATCTGGATTAGATAGAATTCTTTTTTCTGCTTGATATCTACATAATAAAGCATTGTGACCCGATCCTATTATAAATTCATTGGCTGGATAATCTCCACCACCTTCAAAAATAACCCTTTGCATTTCTGCTAGAATTTTTCCTTCGCTAACACCTACTTTTGCATTTTTCCAAACTTCATCTAACGCCCTATCAGCAAGCTCTGCAGCTTTTTTTACATATAAAATTTCTTCGGTAGTTTTAATTACTCTTAAGTTTGAGACTAATTCAGATTTATCCTTAATTTCACAATAACCTTCCAAAGATTTGTTTAACTTAATTGCATTTCTGCCGGTAAGTCCATAGGCTTCATATTCAATCCCTATTGTTTTTCCGTTAAGACTTAATTCGTTAAGTATTATTTTAAGATCTTCAGTAGGATTTGAACCATCTTTATCTACCCAAATTCTTATATCTTTAATATTTGACGTGTTCTGTGCTTGTCTTAAATCTGGTGCTCTTGTCAACAAAATTAAATTTCCAGATTTGTCTAAAATTAAACTTTGAAAAAAAACATAACCAAAAGTGTCATAACCTGTTAACCAGTACATAGACTCTTGTCTAAACATTAAAAGAGCATCAAGTTTTTGATCTTTCATTAAAGTCAAAACTTTTTTTCTACGAGAAGCAAATTCCTCTTTGCTAAAATGAAGTGCCATAAAAATTAATCAAGCGCAGTTGCAGGATCAAGTCTGGTATCGAACCAATTTAGTCTTATATCAAGATGCGGCCCAGTAGCCCTTCCAGTAGAACCAACTGTTCCAATAATATCTCCTTGTTTTACTTTTTGTCCCTTATCCACCAGTATTTTTTGCATATGCATATACAAAGTAGAAATACCATGACCATGATCAAAAATTAAGGTGCCACCCGTGTAATATAAATCAGGTTCAGCTAAAGTAACTGTTCCATTAAGCATAGCTTTTACTGCTGTTCCTTCTTTTTGAGCAAAATCTAATCCATAATGAGGCCATTTAGGTTTGCCATTTAAAATTCTTTGACTTCCATAAACTCCAGTTATTATTGCATCATCAACAGGAATTATAAATTTATTTCTAAAAAAATCTAAATCACTATTAACTGCTCTTGCTTTAGCTATTAATTTATTTTCTTTTTTAATTCTTTCATAAACTTCTTCAGGCGGAGTTACTTTTTTTTCTTCTAGTCCATCAATTCTTTGAATATTGTATTTTCTTTTTTGAACTTTTTTGACAATTTTTTGTTTAATACCATTTTTGTTCAAAGTTATTACAACATCAAATTTCCTATCTCTATTGATACCAAATGCAAAAAATCCGTCATCTGTAACTCTTACTTCTCTTTTATCAATTAAGACTTTTGTATCGGGTTCCGTCTTCCCTATTATAAAATGACCCTGTATAAATTTGCCCTGAAACTCTACTGCAAGAACACTATTTGATAAAAAAAAAAATAATAGAATTAATGTTTTTTTCATTGCGCTGTCCATCCACCATCAATCAAGATTGAAGTTCCTGTAATCATTGAAGAGGCGTCGGAAGCCAAAAAGGTAACTGCCGTAGCTACGTCACTAACATCAGCAAATCGTCCTAAAGGAATATTTTTCAGCATATTTTTTTTAAAATTTTTATTCTTTAAAAATTTTCTCGTCATTGGCGTTATTAAAAAAGTTGGACATACGGTGTTTACCCTAATATTATTTTTGGCTAAATCAATAGCCATACCTTTTGTTAACCCTTCTAAACCAAATTTTGTCATGTTATAAACACTCCTAATTGACCCACCTACATGTCCCATTTGTGAAGACATATTAATAATTGACCCACCAATTTTTTTTCTATTTTTTGCTTTCAGCATTTTTAAAGAACACAATTGAGCTACATTAAAAGTTGCTTCTGTATTTAATTTAACAATATATTCCATATTTTTTTTTTTAACTTTCGTAAAATGTTCTGGAATATTGGTTCCAGCATTATTTACCAAAATATCAATTTTTTTTTGTTTATTAATCATTTGTTTAACCTGATTGTAGTTAGTTACATCGCAGACAAAAGAAGTACATTTTGATTTAAATTTCTTAATTATTCTCGATACTTTATCTAAATCTTTTTTTGTTCTGCTGATAATGATTAGATCTGCACCTGCCTCGGCCAATGCAATAGCACAGGCCCTTCCAATACCTTTTCCTGCTCCCGTAACTAAAGCTGTTCTGTTTTTTAAGTTAATTTTCTTAAGCATTTGAAAATAACAAGTTAATATCGCTATAAATTGATTTTATCCAATAAATAGTTCAAAAGTCCCCACAAATGTAACAAAAAATAGGTTTATCTTTAATATTAAACTAATATAATTTTCCATAAATTTGTTTTTTATAAGGGAGGTGAGAAGATGATTACAGTTACAAATAGAGCTAAACGTTTATATAATACGGATTTAGCACCTACTCCAAGTGAAAATAAAAACTGGGGTTCGTTTGAAATCTTTAACGTTTGGGCAAATGATGTTCAAAGTTTATTTGGATACACTTTAGCAGCATCGTTGTTTTTAACTTACGGATTGAATGGTTGGTATGTATTTGCTGCAATAATTCTTGCAGGTTTTTTTATAATGTGGTTGGTGAATCTTTCGGGTAAGCCTAGTGTTAAACATGGAATTCCTTATCCTGTATTTGCGCGCGTGAGTATGGGAGTTCATGGTGCAAACTTTCCGGCAATGGTTAGAGGTATTGTTGCAATGTTTTGGTATGGGGCACAAACATACTTTGCTTCAACTGCAGTTGCACTCTTAATTACTGGTGTAACAGGAGCAAGCGGAAGCGGTGATTACTTAGGAATGAATAATATCCAATGGATATCATTTATATTTGTTGCAGTTTTCCAGATTATTTTGTTTTGGAATGGCATTGATCTAATTAGAAGATTTTTAAATTTTGCTGGTCCAACAGTCTATGCAATCATGATTGTTCTTATGCTTACGATCTGGTATAAAGCTGGTGGAGGCCTTCTTGCAGAAGTTGGCAATATATTTGAAGGCTCTGGTAGTTACGAAGGTGGAACATATGCTGCTTTCTTAGCAATTTTTGGAACGATGGTTGCATACTTTGCGGCAGTGGTAATAAATTTTGGTGATTTTGCAAGATTTGTAAAGAATGAAGATGAAATGAAAAAAGGAAACCTTTGGGGTTTGCCTGGTAATATTGTTCTTTTCTCTTTTATTGCACTAATGGTTACTGCTGGAACAGTTGTGGTATTTGGCGAAACGCTTACAAACCCAACAGATATAGTTGAAAGAGTTGGTCATCTAGGATTAACAATTATTGCAGCCTTTGCTTTCTTTGCTGCTACAATTGGAATTAACATGGTTGCGAACTTTGTTCCTCCTGCATATGACCTAGCAAATCTAATACCAAGTAAGATTGATTTTAGAATAGGTGGATTAATCACAGCGATATTAGGTTTTATTATTGGTGCATTTTGGGTTTCGGTTATCAGTCAAATTGGAATGTTTCCATTTGTAAATACGCTTGGAGCAATACTTGCACCAGTTTATGGAATAATGATTACTGATTATTACGTCATCAAAAAACAAAGAATTGATATCAATGATTTATTCTCTGCTAAACAAACTGGCAAATATTATTACGATGGAGGCTGGAATAGAAAAGCATTCTTCGCTTGGATAATTGCTGGTGTATTCTCAGTAGCAACTGTCTGGCATCCTGCATTATCATGGATGGGAGGATATGCTTGGATTATCGGTGCGGCTCTTGGAGCAATTTTGCACTATTTAATGTCAAATAAACGATAATTAAAATTTATTAAAGAAATTTAACCCGCCGCGTTAATCGCGGCGGGTTTTTTTTTAATACTCAAGAGTTACCTTTTCTTTTTCAAAATTGTAAATAATTAAGTTATCTCCGGCACCTTTTCTATCTACTACTAGAAAATTCATATTTTCTGTTGAAATCAAAGGAAAATGCCAAATGCCAGGTTTATAATTTATTCCCATTCCAGGGGTGACAATGAAAGATTCAATTTTGCTAATTTCAGGTTTGTCATTCAGCGGGGCTACAAAAGCTATAAAGGTAGTTTCTTTCATAGGAATAAATGCCTGACTACCCAAAGGATGTTTTTCCATCATGTCGATTTTCATGGGGAAAGTTCTTTTTATGGCTGAAAAAATGCTTACTATTGTTTTTCCTTCATCTCTTGAAGTATTGATATTTGCTAGATTATCAAAACGTTTTGCATACCCAGCATTTATATTTACGGGCTTTATATTATCAGAGGAAATCAAATCTCCGTATGCGGAAAAATTTTTTCTAGTTATTTCTATTGGTTTAATTATTGTTTCCATTATTCAGCTCTTCCAAAGGTTCTTATTCTTGAAATTCCACCGTCAGGAAAAATATTAATTTTAATATAATTTACTTTTTTATTTTTCATTAGCTTGTTTTGAAAATTATGTTTTTTATGAGCATGAAGTTTTACTTTATTTAATAATAATTTCCATTTTCTTGACCTAATAACAATAGCCTTATCTGAAATTTTAGTGTTTAGACAAGCAGCTTGTAGAGAGCATTTGTCTGGATAATTTCCCTTAAAGTGATGAGTATCAATTTGAATTTTGCTAATTTTACCTGCTGTAGCGCACTTAATAATAAGCCAGTCAAAATTTTTTCCTCGGCTTCTTTTTGTTTCCCACCCATCTCCCATATTTTTCCCAGTTCCTGGTGCAAGAATATTTTCAGCTCTTCCAAAATGTTCATTGTTGCAAGCAATAGGAGTGGCTCCATTTAATATTGAAGTAAGATTTATTATTTTTTTTCCAAATTTCTTTTTAGTTTGCATAGATCCATAAATTCTTATTCTTGCAACACCTCCATCGGGATAAATATTTAATTTAATATGAGTAAAAATAGATTTATTTTTTATATAAAAAAAGTGATGACTATTAGCTTTGGTGGATTTTTTTTTCAGGATTGTGATCCATTTGGAATTTTTGCTGGGCAATTTTTTTTTACTAAAGCAAGCTTCTAATGAAATTTTACTAGGTTGATTTCCAGAAAAATAAGACGTGTCTATATCAACATTATTTATTTTTCCTGGTTTACCTAATTTTAAAATTAAATAGTCATGGCCCTTACCTCTTTTTCTTCTTGTTTCCCATCCGTCCATCCACTTTCCATGCTTGTCAAAAACACCTTCTTTAAATACAGGAGGCCAAGAATTAATGATTCTTTTCGCTGGCGCAAAGAACTCATCCGTTTTATACACAATTTTTGAACCTAAGCGCGATTGAGCTAAATCAATTAATCCGTTTAAAAAAATGCATTTAGTTTTGCTCATTAATAATTAAATATTTGAATGGTTTTTAATCCAGTGTTTGGCGATGTCTATTCTCTTGCAAAACCAAACGTTTTCATGTTTCAAAACATAATCTAAAAATTTTCTTAAAGATTGAATTCTTCCAGGTCTTCCGATTAATCTACAATGCAAACCTACGGACATCATTTTTGGATTTGTATTGCCTTCATTGTATAAAGCGTCAAAACTGTCCTTAAGATATGTGTAGAATTGTTCACCGGTATTAAAACCTTGATTGGTAGCAAATCTCATATCGTTATTGTCAAGAGTATAAGGAATAATTAATTGCCTTTTTTTACCACGAACTTCCCAATAGGGGAGGTCGTCACTATATGAATCGCTATCGTAAAGAAATCCTCCTTCTTCCATAACCAAGTCTCGCGTGTTAGGACTACATCTTCCTGTGTACCAACCAAGCGGTCTTTTCCCAAATATTTTTTCAATAGACTTAATAGCCATTTGCATATGTTTTTTTTCAGTTGATCTAGAAACTTTTTGATAGTCAATCCATCTCCAGCCGTGAGACGCGACTTCATAATCAGATTCTTTAATTGCTTGACAAACTTCTAGATTTTTTTCTAAAGCCATTCCAACACCAAAAATAGTTATTGGAATTTTTTTTTCTTGAAATAATTCATGTATACGCCAAAAGCCTCTTCTAGATCCGTATTCATAAAGAGATTCCATGTTAATATGTCTTCCTTTGACGGGTTGCGCTCCAATGATTTCAGATAAAAAAACTTCAGATGTTCTATCTCCATGCAACACACAATTTTCTGATCCTTCTTCATAATTTAAAACTATTTGAAGAGCCAATTTTGCATTATTTGGCCATTTAATTTTAGGTGACTTTTGACCATAGCCAACCATATCTCTTGGGTATTTTTTTATCATGTTCTCAGTAAATTTATAAAAAAACGTTTATATCACTATAAATTAATTCTAGAGCAACAACCAGTATTGCTAATAATCCTAACCAACCAATCCATTTATATTTTTTAATCCATTTAGCTATAACGTTAGCAAGTGTAGCCATAAGAAAAATAGATAATATTAAACCAAAAACTAACAAAACGTAATTCTGTTTTGCTGCCCCAGCGACTCCAAGAACATTATCTAAGCTCATGCTAAAATCAGCAATTATTATCGTCATAATTGCTTTAAACAGACTGACATTTTCAGTTTTTATTTTTTTTTCTTTTGTGTCTTCATTATCTTTGATCACATCCTTGTAAAGCTTGTAAGCAACATAAATTAGAAGCAATCCACCAATAGTTTTAAGACCGTTAATTTGAAGTAAATAAGAAGTAACTAAAGTAAGTGCAATTCTTAAAATAATTGCAAATCCAATTCCCCAAAATATTATTTTTTTTCTTATATTTGCATCGAATTGTGACGCAACCATCCCGATTATAATTGCATTGTCACCTGCTAAAACCAAATCAATAAGTACAATTTCAAAAAAAATGATTATTTGATCTATCATGATTTACTGCTTGCTATTATCATATCCGCAGCTTTTTCAGCAATCATTATAGTTGGAGCGTTAGTGTTTCCCGATGTAATATGAGGCATTATAGAAGCGTCAACAATTCTTAAATTTTCAAGACCATGGACTACTAATTTATCATTCACTACAGCTTTTTCATCGTTTCCCATTCTGCATGTGCTTACTGGATGAAATATTGTGTTGGCATGTTTACCAGCCTCTTTTGCAAGAGCTTCATTATCAGTAATATTGATGCCTGGTCTTAATTCTTCAGGTTCATATTTTTTAAATGCTTTTGAATTCAAGACAATGTTTCTAGTAATTTTAATAGCTTTACTTGCCATCTCCTTATCCTCATCAGTTGATAAATAATTCATTTGTATTTTTGGGGCAATTCTTGAGTCAGGTGATTTTATTTCAATTTTACCTCGGCTTGTAGGTCTTAGATTTACAATTGTCGGAGTAAATGCAGGGAAATTATGAAGAGTTGTTTTACCCAAAAAATCTGTACTTGCAGGTGATACATGAAATTGTAAATTTGGTGTTTCTAAATAGTTGTCACTTTTAATAAATCCACACAAATAGCTAGCACCAACAGTTAAGGGACCTTTTTTAAAAAGAAAAAAATTTATTCCAGTTATTATTTTTCTATAATAGCTATGATAAATATCATTAAGAGTGTCCAAATTTTTTACTTTGTAAACAGGCCTTAACATTAAATGATCATGAAGATTTTTGCCTACTGAAGGATGATCTTTTACAACATTAATATCATACTTTTTAAGCAGATCTCCAGGACCAACACCCGAAGCTTGTAGAATATGAGGCGAACCAATAGTACCAGCACTCAATATTATTTCTTTATTTGTTTTGACGTTTAAAAGTTGATTATTTTTCCAAAAATTTACACTGACTGCTTTTCTATTTTCAAATTCAATATTTTTAATATGAGCATTAGTTAAAATTTTTAAATTTTTTCTTTTCTTAATTGGATTTAAATATCCAACAGCAGTACTACATCTATATCCATTTTTTACATTCAATGGAAAATAGCCCATCCCTTCGTTGTCTCCTGTATTAAAATCAGATGTTCTAGGGTAGCCAAATTCTTCTGCTGCTTCCATAAACAGATCTAAAACTTTAAAAGATGCTCTCATTTTTTCAACTTTGAGAGGACCACCTACTCCATGAAAATTATCTTCACCCTGTTGATTATCCTCAGATTTTTTAAAATAAGGCAATACATCTTCCCAGGACCAACCCACGTTTCCCAATTGCCTCCAATAATCATAATCATTAGATTGTCCTCTAATATATAACATTCCATTAATTGAAGAACTTCCTCCTAGAGTCTTACCTCTTGGAAAATTCATTTCTCTATTGTTAAGTCCTGGATCTTTCTCAATTTTAAAACACCAATCTGTATTAGGATTGTGCATAGTTTTAAAATACCCTCCAGGAATATGTATCCAAGGATTAGTATCCTTGCTTCCAGCTTCTAATAATAAAACTGTAATTTTAGGATTAGCCGAAAGCCTATTTGCTAAGACACACCCAGCGGACCCAGCGCCAACAATAATGTAATCAAAAACTTCCATTTGAGGTTGAAATATATTTATAAGTCAAAGTAAGATAAAAAGTAATACAATTTTACTTGAAAAATCTATTCCGTTGTAGTCCAATTATTTTTTAATTAATTAATTAACGAGGGAAAATGAGAAAAATTATATCTTTGTTTTTAGGTATCGTTGTGTTTATCGGTTTTTCGGTGTCAGCGAACGCTAAAACATTAAAATGCCAAACCGTTATTGCTGCAAAAGCTGACGAAGTTGTAATGTTAAAAGACTTCGGTCAAACTGTAACTGATCTTACGGGTGGCTCAGTAAAATTTGAAATTTTACCGAAAGGCACTGTAGTTGGAGTTAAAGAAACCTTAGATGCGGTTGACAAAGGACTGCTTGATTGTGGCTTTGCTTGGACACACTACTGGTCAGGTGAACATCCAGCAGCTATGTTATTTGGTTCTCCAGTAGCAGGTGCGGGTGTAGGAATTGATAACATCGCGTTTTTATCTTGGTTTCAATATGGTGGTGGTAAACAATTATACGACCAACTTTGGAAAGAGATGAAAAGAGATATCAAAGGTTTAATGCTTCAACCAGTTGGTCCAGAAGCTTTAGGTTGGTTCAAAGAGCCAATTAATAGTATGGATGACTTTAGAAAGTATAGATTTAGAACTCCTCCAGGAATTCCAGGTCAAACTTATAAAGATATTGGAGTAGCGTCTGTTGCAATGGGTGGTGGAGATATTCTTCCAGCTCTTGAAGCAGGAACAATTGATGCAGCTGAATGGTGTTGTCCTAAACCGGACTTAGTTTTTGGTTTCTACAAAGTACTTAAAAATTACTACTTACAAGGTTTACACCAAGTTGTTGTAAATGCTGACTTATACATCAATGGTAAGGTATGGAGAGGCTTAACTGACCATGAGAGAAAAGCTATGGAAGTTGCAGCTGATGCATCTTTATCAAAATCTATGAGTTATAGAATTTACGAGAACGGTAAAGCTCTTCATGAACTTACTACTAAACATGGGGTAATTTTACATGATACTCCTGAAGATTATTTTCCAGCATACATGGCCGCTGCTAAAGCGAGCTTAGAAAAGAATGCAGCTGAAAATGCATTCTTTAAAGAAGTTTGGGATTCTCAAAAAGCATTTGCCGATATAGCGGTTCCTTTTTGGTCTGGCGCTCAAATGTCAAATGCCAAGCTAGGAATGGCTCACGCAGCAACATTAAAATAGTAGTTTTAAAAGGTTATAAAAATATTTAAAATAAAGCGGACTTAATAGTCCGCTTTATTTATTTTGGGACAAACTATGAATGATGAACCAACGAAATTAGATATTTCAGATGAAATGATCGCAGAGCGTCGATCAGAATTTGGTAAAATGCCAGACGATATGCCTAAATGGATGGCATCAACAATTACAAAAATAGATTTATTTAGTAAGTGGACTGGCAATATTGTTTGCTGGATCACAGTCCCCCTTATACTTACTATGGTTTACGAAGTATTTGCAAGAAAGCTTTTTACAGCTCCAACAATGTGGGCATACGACATGAGCAGATTTTTATATGGTGCGTTATTTATGCTTGGAGCCGGTTATGCATTATCAAAAGGAGTTCATATAAGAGCAGATTTTTTATACAGAAATTTTAAAGTTAAAACTCAAGGTATCGTAGATGCAGCGTTGTATATTTTATTTTATTTTCCAGGTCTCTTATTCTTTTTTTATATGACGACTGGTTTCGTTCAAGAATCAATCATGAGAAGTGAACGGGGAATGGATACAGCCTGGATGCCTTACATGTGGCCAATTAAAGCTTGTTTGTGGTTTGGTATATTATTTTTGCTCATTCAAGGAATATCTGAAGTTTTAAAAAGTTATTACGCAGCAACAAGGGGTAGGTGGCCTAATCAGAAATGATAGCAGAAATAATTAGCCCAGCAACTCTAGGCTTCATATTAGTTGCAGTTATGTTGTTTGCAATTTTTATAGGTTTTCCTATTTCATTTACTTTAATATTTTTAGGTTTTGTTTTTGGCTATTTAGGTTTTGGCCCTTTAGTTTTTTATTTAATGACTTTGCAATTTTCGATGGTCATGACCGAGCAAGCACTTGCCGCCGTGCCGCTCTTTGTTTTTATGGGTATTATGATGGAACAAGCAGGTTTAATGGAGAGATTGTTCTCTTCCGTTCAGCTTATGTTGTCTAGAGTAAGAGGCTCCTTATATTACGCGGTACTTTTTGTTTCTGTAATATTTGCAGCTGCTACAGGTATAGTAGGTGCATCGGTTACTATTCTTGGAATCATGGCTGCCAAATCGATGAACAAATCTGGTTATGATGTTAGGTTGGCTGCAGGAACAATTACAGCAGGAGGAACTTTAGGAATTTTAATACCTCCAAGTATTATGTTGGTTGTAATGGGTCCGATTATGGAAATTCCAGTTACAGATTTGTTTGCAGCAGCGATATTTCCAGGAATAATGCTAGCACTGCTATATGCGGGTTACACCACATTTCGTTGCTGGAAGAATCCGAGCTTAGGCCCGGTTTTACCAGAAGAAATGAGAGCAACAAGCATGAAACAGGTTTTGGTTGAATTTTTTCTAGGTTTAGTTCCACCTGCGGCATTAGTTTTTGCAGCTTTAGGAAGTATTTTATTTGGTTTTGCCACACCAACAGAGGCAGCAGGTTGTGGTGCTATGGGTGCTTTGCTTTTGGCATTAGCTTATAAAAAATTAACTCTGCCAAAATTACAAGGAGTATTAGTAAAAACTTTAGAAATTACAGCTCTAATCATGGTGTTAGTGGCAGCATCAAACTTTTTTGGATCTGTTTTTTCAAGATTGGGCACTCCGATGGTTCTCACAGAATTTCTGCTAAATCTGGAAGTAAACAGATATTTTATTCTCTTCATAGTTATGGCAATGATTTTTTTATTAGGATGGCCTTTAGAATGGGTACCAATCGTACTTATTATTATTCCGATAATCCTTCCTTTAATTGAAAGTCTAGAATTTAATTTAACTTGGTTTGCTATTTTGGTAGCGGTAAATTTGCAAACTGCATGGCTATCTCCACCGGTAGCACTTTCAGCATACTTTTTAAAAGGTGTCGTTCCCGAATGGGATTTAAAAGATATTTATATCGGTATGATGCAATTTATGGTTCTCCAAATAATTGGTTTGATAATAATAATAATTTTTCCAGAAATTGTTCTCTGGTTGCCTAATTATATTTATGGTAATTAGATTATTGTTATGGCTATTAAATATTTGAAAAAAGCAATTAAAACACCATCAACCGATGATCATAAAACACGGAAAGCAGTTCAAGAAATTTTAAATGATTTGGAGAAAAGAAGGGAAGAGGCGATAAAAGAAATTTCAAAAAAATTTGATAAATACGAAGGTGAAGTTGTTGTTTCCAAAGAAAAAATTGAAGAAGCAAGCAAAAAAGTTAATCAAAAAACTAAAGATGATATTCAGTTTGCTCACGAAAGAATAAAAAAATTTGCTGAACACCAATTAAAACATTTAAATAATGATTTTGAAGTTGAACTGTCAGAAGGTTTGTTTGCAGGGCAACGATTGATTCCTATAGATACAGCGGGTTGTTATATTCCCGGCGGCCGCTATGCTCATATTTCATCTGCAATTATGGCAATTACTCCTGCAAAAGTTGCTGGAGTTAGAACAATAATTACAGCAAGCCCACCGAAAGATGAAAATGGAGCTAATGCTGGAATTATTTATGCAGCAAATCTGTGTGGAGCTGATGTAATTATGAATCTAGGTGGTATAGCAGCTATTGGATCTTTAGCATACGGATGTTTCGGAAATCCTGCTGTTGATTTTTTAGTAGGTGCGGGCAATCAATATGTTGCCGAAGCTAAACGAATATTATTTGGAAAAGTTGGTATAGATCTATTTGCTGGCCCAACAGAGATTGCTATTATTGCGGATAAAATAGCTGATAAAGAAATTGTTGCGGCCGATATCGTTGGTCAAGCTGAACATGGTTATAATTCACCGGGATGGGTCTTTACTACAGATAAGTCGCTAGCAGAATATATTATGAAAAGAGTACCTGAATTAATTCAAGAATTACCAGAAGGACCTAGAAGCAGTGCTGAACCAGCATGGAAGGATTACGGAGAAGTTATCTTATGTGACACAAACGAAGAGATGGCCAAAATAAGTGACCAATATGCCTCTGAACATCTAGAAGTACATGCAGACAAATTAGATTGGTGGTTAAAGAGACTTAGAAATTATGGTTCTTTATTTTTGGGAGAAGAAACTACGGTTGCATACGGAGATAAATGTTCTGGACCAAATCATATTCTACCAACCAAAGGAGCTGGTCGATATACAGGAGGTTTATATGTTGGAAAATTTATTAAATGTCTAACATTCCAAAGAATGAGCAAAGAGTCTAACAAAATAGTAGGAGCAACTGCTGCAAGACTCGCTAGGGCCGAAGGTATGGAAGCACATGCAAGAACTGGTGATATTAGACTAAAAAAATACGGCCACTCTTAATTAATAAATTTGAAAAGTCATATTTGTAAGATTTTTTAATGGATTAAATAATGAATAAATTTGATTTAGACAACAGAGTTTCAGTGGTAACTGGCGGCGCCCAAGGATTTGGTTTCGCAATAACTGAAAGATTCATTCAATCTGGCGCAAAAGTTATAATTTGGGATATAGATAAAGAAGCAGCAGAAATTGCACTAAAAAAAATAAATTCGAAAAAATGCTTTTATCAAATTGTTGATGTAAAAAATTTTGAAGAAATAATAAAGAACTTAAATGATATTGAAAACAAACATGGTAAAATAGATATTTTTATAAATAATGCTGGTATTGCAGGAATGAATACAACGGTTGTTGAATACCCATTAGAAGAATGGAATAAAGTAATTGATTTAAATTTAAATGCAGTTTTTTATTGTTGCAAGGCTGTAGTTCCTTTTATGTTAAAAAATAACTACGGAAGAATAGTAAATATTGCATCAATAGCTGGTAAAGAGGGAAATCCAAACGCAAGTGCTTATAGTACATCAAAAGCAGGAGTTATTGGATTAACTAAATCTTTAGGCAAAGAACTTGCTTTGAAAAATATTGCAGTAAATTGTGTTACTCCTGCCGCCGCTAAAACAAGAATTTTTGATCAAATGACAAAAAAACATATTGATTATATGTTATCTAAAATACCACGTAATCGATTTGCTAAAGTGGAAGAACTTGCTTCACTTGTAGCTTGGTTGGTAAGCGAAGAAAATTCTTTTTCTACTGGTGCTGTTTTTGATTTAAGTGGTGGAAGGGCTACTTATTAAAATATAATTGATAAGCAGATATTACAAAACAATTTTAGCTTATAACATCAAAATTTGATTTAAACTTATCACTTATTGTAATACCAAAGCCTGGTAGGTTATCATTTAAATCAATAAAGCCGTTTTTTGGCTTGGGTTCTCCTTCAAAAAGATAATAAAATAATTCGTTTCCTATTTCTACCTGGCTAACAGGAAAATATTCTGAGAATGGACAATTAGAATTTGCCATTGTTAAATGATAATTGTGCATTTGGCCAGCATGAGGGACTACTGGAACGTTGTATTTTTCTGCTAGTATATTTATTTTTTGTGCAGCAGTTATTCCACCAACTCGATTTGCATCATATTGAATAAAACTTACTGCTTTTAATTCTAATAGATGTTTAAAACCATAAAAACTAAATTCATGTTCTCCACCAGCTATTGGAATTGAACCAAGGGCATTTAGTTCAGAATAACCAGCGATATCGTCAGGAATAACGGGTTCTTCTAACCATTTAGGTTTAAATTTAATTAACTGAGGAATAATGCTTTTAGCATATTCTAAGTTCCACCCCATATAAGCTTCAAGCATTAATTCTTTGTCGTAACCGATTACTTCTCTTACAGCATTTACTAAATTTATATTTTTTTTTACACCTTCTGGTCCATCTTTAGGTCCCCATCCAAAACGCATTTTAAACATTTTAAAACCTTCTTTAAGGTATGTACCAGCCTCTTTTTGAAGTTCGTTTATAGGTTGGCTATAAAGCTTTGAAGCATAAACAGGAATTTTTTCTTTTGTTCTATTTCCAATAAGTTTAAAAACAGGTTTTTTTTTAATCTTACCCATTAAGTCCCAAATCCCAAGATCAATTGCCGATATTCCAATCATGCCTATTCCTTTCCTCCCCCATGCCATTGTATTTCTATACATTTTTTCCCAAAGATATTCATAATCAAATGGGTCTTCTTCTATTACTAAATCTTTTAAATAACAGTCTATTGCTTTCTTGGTAACTTGTGGCGCTAATGCTGCATTACCTATACCTACAGTTCCATCATCCGCTATTACTTCACAAACTAACCATTCGTGGAAACGAAAGGATTTCATTTTGTCTCCTTTCTCACGAAGTAAATCAGTGGGATTTGTACAGAAATTTTGAGCTGGAGAAACAATCGGACCAGTCCATTTATAGATTGTAGTTTTTATATCTTTTATTTTTGTCATTGTTATAAATTATTACTTATATTCAGAGCTATTTTAAAAGATTGAATAGTTGGTTCTGGATTTGCAACATTTTTACCAGCGATATCAAAAGCCGTTCCGTGAGCAGGTGTAGTAATTGGAATAGGCATACCTCCTTGCACTGTTACTCCTCGATCAAATCCAAAAGCTTTTAATCCAGATTGAAGGGCATCATGATACATGCCCACAATACAATCATGCTTTTTATTTTTGAATGCAGTTATAAACGAAGTATCGATTGGTAATGGACCATCAGCATTTATTCCCATCTTTTTTGCCTCTTCGATTGCAGGTATTATTTCATTTTTCTCTTCTATTCCAAATTCAGCATGGGGATTTAAAGCTTGAACAGCTACTCTTGGATTTTTAATTCCGTATAATTTCATAGTTTTGTTAATTAATTTTATTGGTTTTAAAATGTTTTCTTTTTTAATATGATTTGGAACATCTTTCAGCGGCATATGTGATGTTACTCTTGCAGTCCAAAAATTATCAATAACATTAAATTCACAAAAAAAATCTTTTACCTCAAGTTTATCCGCCATTAGGTGTAGTTCGTCTTCATATTTACTTCCTGCCAATTTCATACTTGTTTTGTTATATGGTGCAAAATTTATTGCATGAATTTTATTTAATTTTGTTAAATCTAAAGCGTAATTCAACGCATTTAAAACAGTTTCCCCTGACTCTGCTGAACACTCTGATAATTTATAATTTATGTTTTTATCTTTAGAAATATCTAGGAAAAATTTATTTCCTTTTTCAAAATTTATTTCTTCAAATTTTTCTACAAAATTAAGATTATGAGAATTCCCTGTAATTTTGTTTCCATTTTCTAAAATATTTTTTTCCCCTATTACAATTATATTTGCTTGGTCTAATTCATTTTGTGAGAGTAATTTTGATACTAATTCAGGACCGATTCCGGAAGGATCTCCTAAAAGTACAGCAATATTTCTTTTTTTATTAGTCATTTTTTTCTTACGGTTTCTAACAGATTATGTTTAAATTATTAAATATAAACCAACAAATAAGAGAGGGAAATAATGAAAAGAACATTTAAAGTTTTACTAGGAGCTATATTCCTAGTAACTGAATTTTTTGTTGTATCATTGCCATTATTGGCTACATCTGCAAAAGCAGATGGAGCTATCCAAGCAATAACTCATGCTGGTTTCGGCGGAGGAACTGACGTAACAACTAGAATGATGCTTTTAAGAGCTAGAAGAGTTCTTAAACAAGATATGCAATTGGTAAACAAAAAAGGCGGTGGTGGAGCCGTTTCCATGGACTACATGATGTCGCTACCAGCTGATGGACAACATACTTTAACTTGGACTACTGGACATGCTGTTTCAATGGCTCTAGGTAAAACAAAAGTTAAATTAAGTGATATGCAACCTTTAGCAAGAGGAACCGATGATCCACAATTATTCGTTGTTAATTGTAAAGCAGACATTAAGGATGCAAAAACATTTATCAGCACTTCAAAATCAAAATCACTTAAATACGGAACTACTCATACAGGTGGAATTGACGATGTAAGCGCAATTGCTTTTACAAAAAAAGGTGGATTAAAAGATCCTACAATTGTTGCTTATAAAGGTGTTGCTCCAATTAAAACTAACCTTATCAAAGGAGATATTGATGTAGGTGTTTTAAACTTGGGAGAAGCATTAACTGAAATTAATGAAGGAACACTTTGTGTTTCAATAGTTCTTGCAAACAATAGAATGGCAAAAATAGGAGATAGTCCAACAGCTACAGAGTTAGGAATACCTGTTGTTTTGTCTACAGTTAGAGGATTTGTAACTAAAAAGGGTGCTCCAGCTGAAAGAGTAAAAGAGTTAGAAGCTGGAATGCTAAAAGCAATGAGTCACAATTACTATAAAAATTTCTTAACGGAAATTGGTCTTGATGAAACAAGTGTAGTAGGTGCTGATGAGTGGGGTAAGCAAATGGAAGTAATGCTTGATGAAATGACTGCTCAACTTAAAGCTTTGGGTTATACTAATTAACTATTCGTTGTACATTTTTCCAAATGAATAATGTACAAAATAAAAAAAGGGCGAACAAAAGTCGTTCGCCCTTTTTTTTTACAGACTCTTTTAAAGTTTTATCTTTAATAATTATAATTTCTTCTATTTTATTAATTGTTACATTTACTTTTGACATAGTTCCTCCAATTTTAAACCGAGGAATACAACCAGCTACATTTCCTAAAGCATTACTAGTTTTAATAATATTCCTAACCTTAATTGTTTATTTTTTATCTCTAAAGATTCCATGGAAAAAAGAAAAAAAGTTACCAAAACAATTTTTTATAACTTTATATAATTTTATTTTATTTATTATTATTGCAAAGACTTTAGATTTTCTTTTAGCTATCTCAGTTTTATCATTTTTGGTTTCTTATTTTTGGGGTGAGCGAAGAATTATATACTTACTATTAGTAAGCATATTGTTTCCTATCATTGTATTTATATTTTTTGAAACAATTTTGGGCTTAAGATTTCCACCAGGAATAATTACTAATATTTATTATAACTAGCATGGAAAATTTATATTTAATGATGGCACCTTTATTTAGTTCGAAACTATTAATAGTTTTATTTTTTGGGACTTTATTTGGTTTAATCCTTGGTGTTTTACCAGGGCTAGGACCTACTACTGGTGGGGCATTAATTTTACCTTTTACAATGACATTGGATCCTCTTTCCGCAATTGTACTTTTAACATCAATTTATTGTGCAGGTACTTATGGAGGAGCAATTACAGCTGTACTAATTAATACACCCGGAACACCAGCAGCAGCAGCTACTTGTTTAGATGGATATCCTTTAGCTCAAAAAGGTGAAGCAGGTAGAGCATTGGGAATGGCAACAGTATCAAGCACTATTGGAGGTATTTTTAGTGTAGTAGTTCTTGTTTTTTTTGCTCCACTATTGGCTCAACTTGCTTATGAATTTGGTCAACCAGAATATTTTGCATTAGCTATATTTGGTTTGACTATGCTTGCATCTATAGGTGATGGAAGTCCTATAAAAAATTTAATTGCAGGTGCTTTTGGAATTTTAATTTCAACAATTGGAAAAGATTTTATGACTTCAATTGATAGATTTACTTTTGGAATTAATGAATTGTCAGAAGGAATTGGTTTTATACCCGTAGTTGTTGGATTATTTGCTATTAGTGAAATGTTAACTCAATCAACTTTATTAAATCAAGTTTTTAAAAGAATTACTTTAAAAGCAGTTAAATTACCTTCAATTGATGATTATAAAAAAACATGGAAAACAATTTTAAGATCGTCCGGTATCGGATCTTTTATTGGCGTTTTACCAGCAGAAGGTGGAACAGTTGCTTCTTTAATTGGTTATGCTGAAGCAAAAAGATGGTCAAAAAAACCAGAAGACTTTGGAAAAGGTTCAATTGAAGGAATAGCAGGTGCTGAAGCCGCAAATAATGCTGCAACAGGCGGTGCAATGGTTCCAACTTTGGCTTTGGGAATTCCAGGTAGCGCAACTACAGCAGTAATATTAACAGGTTTGATAATTCATGGTGTTAGACCAGGACCAGATTTATTTAGAGAGCAACCAGAATTTCTTTATGGAATTTTTGGTTCAATGTTAATTGCAAACATCATGTTTTTTGTATTTGGATTTTTTGGAGCAAAAATTTTTGCAAGAATAACTTTGGTTTCCAACAAATTATTGTGGCCAATGATATTTGCTGTTTCTGTTTGTGGTACATACTCATTAAATCAATCATTGATCGATGTTTGGATTATGCTTTTGTTTGGCGTAATTGGTTTTTTTATGAGACGATATGGTTTTTCATTAGTTCCAGTTATAATTGGATTAATTTTGGGAGAACTAGTTGAAGGTACACTTAGACAATCTTTAGTTATATTTGAAGGAAATTGGCTTATGTTTTTTACACGCCCAATTGCATTAACTTTTTTTATTTTATCTTTTATTGCTTTGATTTTTCCACTAATAAAAAGAAAAAAAATTAAGAATGATTAAGTTTAATTTATCAAATCGAATTGCAATTGTTACAGGTGGCGCCCAAGGTTTTGGCCTTGCAATTACAAAAAAATTTTTAGATTGTGGAGCAGAAGTAATTGTTTGGGATATCGATAAATCTGCTCTTAACAGAGCACAAGAAAGTATAAAAAATGAAAAATTTACAACTCAAATAGTTGATATAACAAATTTTAATGAAGTTACAAAAAATATTGAATTAATTACTAATAAAAAAAATATTGATATTTTTATAAACAATGCTGGTATTACAGGTTTAAATGCCGGGGTCTGGGATTATCCAGTCGATGAATGGCAAAAAGTTATAAATGTAAATCTCAACGCAGTTTTTTATTGCTGTAAAGCAGTAGTTCCCCATATGATAAAAAATAATTATGGAAGAATTGTAAATATAGCATCAATTTCTGGAAAAGAAGGTAATGCAAATGCAAGTGCGTATAGTTCATCAAAAGCTGGAGTCATTGGATTAACAAAATCTCTTGGTAAGGAACTTGCTGATAAAAATATAGCTGTAAATGCGGTAACACCCGCAGGAGCTAAGACAAGAATACTTGATCAAATGACCAAAGAACATGTAAATTTTATGTTATCAAAAGTTCCAAGAAATAGGTTTTTAGAAGTTGATGAACTTGCTTCGTTAGTTGCATGGTTGGCTAGTGAGGAAAATTCATTTTCTACAGGAGCGGTTTTTGATATTAGTGGAGGCAGAGCTACCTATTAAATTCTAAATTTTTTTAAAGAGATAAACTATTTAATGGTTAATAAAAAATATACCCTATGTATAATAAGGGAAGCAAGAGCCGATGAAAATCGGACTCCCATTACTCCTAATCAAGTACAGGAATTAATTAAAAAATTTCCTAATTTACACATATTAGTACAAACCTCCAAAAAAAGATGTTTTAGAGATAAAGATTATTTAAATGTAGGCGCAGAAATAACAAATGATATAAGTAACGCAGATATCATTTTCGGAGTAAAAGAAGTGGATATATCAACGCTTATTGAAAATAAAACTTATTTATTTTTTTCACATACAACTAAAGTTCGAAATTACATCAACCAGGCTACACAAGACAAAGCTATTATTTATAAGAAAGAGCTTTTAAGAGAGATTTTAAAAAAAAATGTTACTTTGATTGACTATGAAAATATAAGAGAGGTATCCGGAAAGGGATATCGATATCTTGGTTTTGGTAGGTTTGCAGGTATAGTTGGTTGTTACAATACCCTTAATCTTTATCTAAAATTACAGAAAGAAAAATCACTTCCAAGAGCTTTTGAAATTAATAACTATGAAAAAATTAAGGAATTACTCGGTAAGCAAAATTTTAATAAGCTTAAAATACTACAAACCGGAAATGGAAATGTTGCCAAAGGTTCTATGGAAGTTTTAAAACATGCGAATATTAAACAGGTTTCAATAAATGATTATTTAAACAAAAAATATAACGAAGGAGTTTTTTGCAATATTTCGACTAGAGAATATGTTGAACGGAATGATGGCAAAGATTATTCGGTTCAAGATTTTACTTCAAACCCTCATGAATATAAATCAAAAGTAAAAAAATACCTGTTGGATGCAGATATGCTTATAACTGGTCATTATTGGGAACCAAAATTTCCAAAACTATTTTATCCAAATCAAATTAATGAATTTAAGAACCTAAAAATTATTGGTGATATTACCTGCGATATTAATGGAGGTGTACCAACTACCATAAAATCTACAACGATTGCAAAACCCTATTATTCAATTGATATCAATTCAATGAAAGAAATTGATTTGAGTAACAAGGGCATTGCAGTTATGGCTGTAGATAATTTACCTTCAGAGTTGCCTAATGAAGCCAGTGAAGAATTTGGTGATAGCCTAATATCAGAAGTTTTACCTTATTTAATCAACAAAGATGATGGTCGAATATGTAGAGCTACTACAACTTCAAAAGGTAAGTTTTGCACTTTATACGATTATTTAGAAAATTTTATTAAATAAAATTTTGTCGTCAAAGCATAAAAATATTGTACAATTAAATTAGAAAAGGAGGTGTTTAAATGGCAAAGTTTTATTGTATGGGTAATTACACTGCCCAAGCGTTTCAAGGTTTTTTAAAAGATCCAACTTCAGATAGATCAAAAGCTGCACGAGCTGCTGGTGAAGCCGTTGGAGCTAAATTTATCTCATATGATGCACTACGAGGATCTTACGATTTTATAGTTGTTTTCGAAGGGACCTTTGATCAAGCGGCAGGAGTTAAACTCGCCACTGAAGCTAGCGGAGCGCTTACGAATATTAATATTTGTGAAGCTATCCAAATGAGTGGTCCAGCATCTCAAGCTGTAAAAATCGCAGCAAAATATAAAGCACCAGGAAAATAATTTATTTCAAATGCACATAAGACAATCCATTTTGGATTGTCTTGTTGCATTTTATTAAGACAATTTAAAAGATTGGGTAGCTTTACCTTTTATATTTGTTTTTACTTTAAATAAGGATCCTGAAAATTTAAATTTTTGTAAATCAGTTTTATTCATAGATTTTCTTGCTGTAGAAATAAATAAATCTGTATTGTTTTTTCCTCCGAAAGTACAATTAGTAACATTTTTAGCAGGTAAATCAATTTTATGAATTTTTTTTCCTTTTTTATTAAATACTGAAATACAAGCACCACCAAAATGACAAACCCATAAATTTTTTAATTTATCGATTGTCATTCCGTCAGGAGAGCCATCAAATTTAGAAAATTTTTTAAATATTTTTTTTCTTTTTATATTTAAATTATTATCAATTTTAATTTTATAGATTATTTTTTTTTTACTATCTGTGTGGAAAAAATTTTTTGTATCAATAAATGCAGGTCCATTTGTAATCATGTAATTACTATCTACTTTGGTTAATTTAAAATTATTGTCTAAACAATACAAAGAGCCACTTTCAATATTTCTCTCCAAATTGTCCATTGAACCAAACCATAATCTTCCTCTTGGATCAGTTTTTCCATCATTTAGTCTATTTAGGGGTTTGTCTTTTTCTACTATTATAGATTTAATTTTTTTTTTGGTTTTTAAATCTACTATTCTAAGTTCTCCTTTTAATCCAAGTATGAAAATACTTTTTTTAACTTGAGATAAAAAACCAATTTCTTTATTAACTTTAATTATTTTTTTTTTATGGTTTTTTGTATTCAAAATGAAAATTTTCTTTTTTTTTATATCTACAAAAAAAATTGAATTAAGTGATTTTACCCAAAGTGTTCCTTCACCCAATAAAGATTTTAACTTCCAAACACACTCTGGTTTTGAGGTTATTATTTTCAACTTATACTAAAACTACTTTTGAGTTTTGTTCTCCAAGATTATCAATGGATAATCTTATTTTATCACCAGCTTCTAAAAAGACTTGAGGTTTTTTCCCCATACCTACACCGGGTGGTGTTCCCGTCGTAATTATATCTCCTGGCTGTAGTGACATAAATTTACTTAAATAAGAAACTATATGATAAACATTAAATATCATTTTATTTGTATTTCCTGTTTGCATTCTTTTGCCGTTAACATCTAAACTTAAATTTAGATTGTTTATATCTGTTATTTCATCGGTTGTGACTAGGTATGGACCTATGGGCCCAAAAGTATCATGTGACTTCCCTTTTACCCATTGGCCTAGTTTTTCAATTTGCCACTCTCTTTCACTTAAATCATTTACAAGGCAATATCCTAGAATGTGGTTTGCCGCATCCTTTTCCGAAATGTTTTTTGTTTCTTTTCCAATAACAATTCCCAATTCTACTTCCCAGTCTAATTTTTTTGAGTTTGATGCTAGCTCAATATCATCGTTTGGCCCATTAATGCAGCTTGTAGCTTTCATAAAAACTATAGGTTCTGTTGGAGCTTTTGCACCAGTTTCTGCTGCATGATCTGAATAATTTAATCCAATGCCTACAAATTTTCCTGGTTTTTTTACACAAGGTCCAATTCTATCTGTTTTTGAAAATTCTGGTAATTTTTCTAAATCAATGTTTTTTAGTTTTAAAATGGTTTCAAAATTTAAATTATCTGGATTTAAATCTTTAATTTGAGAACTTAATTCTCTTATTTTTCCATTTTTATCTAATATTGCGGGTCTTTCATTTCCTTTAGTTCCAACTCTTAATAATTTCATTTTATAATCTCATATTAATTAAATTGACATTCCACCATCTATAGCATGGGTTATGCCAGTGACAAATTCAGACTCATCGCTTGCAAGATAAATTGCCAAATTAGCAATTTCTTCTGGAGTGCCCAGTCTTCCCATTGGTTGTCTTGCTATAAAATCTTTTTTTGCTTGCACTGGATCCTTTGCTGCCTGAACTCTTCCTTCCCACGAAGGTGTATGAACTGTTCCAGGGGCTATTGCATTACATCTGATATTATTTTTTATAAAATCTGATGCTATAGATTTAGTAAATCCAATAATGGCTGCTTTAGTAGTTCCATAAACGAATCTATTTGGCAACCCTCTTAAGCTTGAGGCAATTGAAGAAATATTAATAATACTGCCTTTATTTTGTTTGATCATTTTTGGAATAATAGAT
>QCSA01000002.1 GCA_003211695.1 Pelagibacteraceae bacterium AG-464-P07
GGTAAAGAAGAACTATTAGAACCATTAAATAGATCAGCTTTAAAAATTGCGAAAAAAGTTGCTCTCGATACACCAAAAGGAATTGAGCCTAACTTGATGGCAGGTAACATTTCTAATTCAAATATTTGGAATGATAAAGACACTAGTCAAAACAAAGAAGTTGAAAAAATGTTTTCAGAAATGGTTGGATGGGCTGTTGATGAGGGCGCAGATATATTAATTGGTGAAACTTTTTATTATGCAGAGGAAGCCTACGCAGCTTTGAAAGCAATGAAACAATCAGGACTTCCCAGTGTTATTACAATTGCTCCTATGGGTGAAAACATTATGAGAGATGGTGTCTCCATTTTAGACACTTGCAAAGAATTAGAACAAAGAGGAGGAGATGTGGTGGGAATGAATTGTTTTAGAGGCCCTGCTACTATGATGCCTTACCTTAAAGAAATTAGAAAAGCATTAAAATGTCATGTAGCTGCTTTGCCTATTAATTATCGTACAACAAAAGAACATCCTACTTTTTTTAATCTACCAGATAATAATGGATGTACCTGTCACACACCTCATAAAACACCATTTCCTACAGCCCTGGATCCTATGCAATGCAATAGATATGAAATTGGTAAATTTGCAAAGGAAGCTTTTGGTCTTGGTATAAATTATTTGGGTGTTTGCTGTGGAGCAAATCCAATGTTAATTAGAGAGGTTGCAGAAGCGGTTGGATTAAAAATTCCAGCTAGTAAATATAAAGAAAAAATGTCTAGTCATTTTTTGTTTGGAACACATGAAAGAATTCCTAAACATCAAAAAGATTACACAGATAAAGCTTAATTCTATTTAATTTATTTAAGGATACAAAAAAAGTTATGATTAAACAAATACCCAGTAAAGAAATAACTGATTATCTAAAAAAGAATCCTAAGTGCGTATTACTAGATGTAAGGACAAAGGAAGAATGGGATACGATTGGTAAACCGAATGGAGAAAAAATAGGATTAAAAACCCATTTTTTGTCAATACAATTTGGTGATGAGAGAATTTTCAATGAAAATTTTGTACAGGAATTTAAAAATTTAAACATTAGCCAAGATCATGAAATCTTGACTATGTGTAGATCAGGGGGCAGGTCTCAAGCAGCAGCCGAGCTACTAACTAGAGAAAATTATACTTGCTCAAATATTTCTGATGGTTTTGAAGGCAATCAAGAAAATGTTGGTTGGAAGAAATGTGATTTGCCATGTTAACAAGTGATTTAAAAGGCAAAAATTCTAAATTAATTCGTGGAGCTTTAAATAAAACGAACTTCAGAGAACAATCAGAAAGTCTCTTTTTAACATCCGGTTTTCTCTATGAGAGTGCCGAACAAGCAGAAGCAATTTTTAAAGGTGATGAAGCAGGATTTCAATACACTCGATATGCTAATCCAACAATTGATACATTTGAAAAAAGGATGGCAATAATAGATGGTTCAGAAAGTTGTTTTGCTACAGCAAGCGGAATGGCTGCTGTTTTTGCTTCTTTAATGTGTCAGTTACAAGCGGGAGACCATGTTGTATCAGCAACTGCTTTGTTTGGTTCTTGTAGAGAAGTTATAAAAAATATAATTACAAAATATGGAATAGAAATATCCTTTATTGATGGAAAAAATATAGAAAATTGGAAAAAAGAGATAAAATCAAATACAAAAATTTTCTTTTTTGAAACACCATCCAATCCTTGTTTTGAGTTGGTGGATATAGAGTCAGTTTGTAAGTTAGCTGAAAAAAGTAATATTAAAGTTATCGTCGATAATATTTTAGTGTCACCTGTTTTGCAAAGTCCATCAAAATTTGGAGCAGATATTATAGTTTATTCTGGTACCAAACATATAGATGGTCAAGGAAGAACTATGGGTGGTGCAATTTTGTGTTCAGCAAAGTTTAGAGAAGAAGTTTTAAAACCTTTTCTAAGACATACAGGACCTTGCATAAGTCCCTTTAATGCTTGGACTTTATCAAAAGGATTAGAAACTATTGATTTAAGAGTAGTAGAACAATCAAGAAATGCTGAAAAAACAGTAAAATTTTTATCTGAACACAATAAAGTCAAATCAGTTAATTATCCATTTAGTAAAAGTCATCCACAATATGAACTTGCAAAAAAACAACAAAAGATGGGAGGTAACGTTTTAAGCTTTTACATCAAAGGAGATAAGAAAACAGCGTTTAATTTTATAAATAACCTGAAGATGATCGACATATGTAATAATTTAGGCGATACAAAATCTTTGGTCGTGCATCCAGCAACAACAACACACAGAATTTTAACTGATGAGGAAAGAAACGATCAAAATATTTTTGATAATTTGGTTAGACTTTCAGTTGGTCTAGAAGATTTTGAAGATATCAAAGATGACTTAGATCAAGCGTTAATTGCGATATAAAAAAAACAATTTAAAATTAATGGTTAATTATTGATTATAACCACTTTGGGTAAGGAAGTTCTTTTTCAGTTAAAAATTTCTTATTAAACATCTTGCTACGATATATATCAGATTTATCACATAAAATCGTAACAATGGTATGATTGGGACCCAAATCTTTGGCTAATTTTATAGCACCTGCAACATTGATGCCTGTGCTTGTGCCTAAACTTAAACCTTCTTTTTCCAACAATTCAAACAAAACAGTCAAAGCATCATGATCATTAATGGAATATGCGTCATCAATTGGAGCTTGTTCAAAATTTTTTGTCACGCGACTAGAGCCTATACCTTCAGTAATTGATTTTCCTTCTATTTTTAATTCACCATGTTTGATGTGATTAAAAAGAGCAGATCCTTTTGGATCCGATAAGACAATTTTAATATTTTTATTTTTTTCCTTAAGAGCTTTACCCACACCAGCGATAGTTCCTCCCGTTCCCGAGGCACAAATAAAAGCATCAACTTTACCTTCTGTTTGATCCCAAATCTCTGGGCCTGTTGTTTCGTAATGACCTTTATAATTAGCAATATTATCGAATTGATTTGCCCAAAATACACCTTGTGAATGTTCTTTTTTTAAATCTTCCGCAAGTTTACCTGAATACTTTACATAATTATTTGGATCCTTGTAAGGTTTTGCCGGAACTAAACGTAAGTCGGCACCAATAGACTTGAGAATATCTTTTTTTTCTTGAGTTTGGGTTTCGGGCATTACAATAATAGTTTTGTAACCTCTGGAATTTCCAATTAAACATAATCCAATTCCAGTATTTCCTGCAGTTCCTTCGACAATAGTTCCTCCTTTGGAGATTAATTTTTTTTCCTCTGCATCTTTGATTAAGGCCCATGCCGCTCTATCTTTAATTGAACCGCCAGGATTTAAAAATTCAGCTTTTCCATAAATATTACAACCGGTTAATTCTGAAGGACCATTTAATCTAATGAGAGGTGTATTTCCTATGCCATTAACGAAATTATTAAATGTATTTTTCATTTAGCTATGAACCATAAATTTTATATCCTTAACAAGCGGGAATATCATCTTCATCAATAATCCCATAGGGTTTGAATGAAGTATCTTTAATCTCAGGTTTAGTCCTAATATTTTTTGCAGGAACCCCAACCATGATAGCGTGTTCTGGTACATCACGTGTGACCACAGCGTTTGCACCAATTTTAGCAAATTCTCCAACTATGATTGGTCCTAAAACTTGGGCTCCAGATCCTACCACAACATTATTTTTTAAGGTTGGATGACGTTTAGTTCCTCTTTGTCCGTCTGAATTAATACTGGGTGATATCCCTCCAAGAGTAACAGAGTGGTAAAGTGTTACGTTATCTTCAATTTCGGAAGTCTCTCCTATAACCACACCCATTCCATGATCGATAAAAAAGTTTTTTCCAATCTTTGCCGCCGGGTGTATTTCTATTCCAGTTAAAAATCTTGAAGATTGGGAAACAATTCTTGCAATTAAAATAAGTCCGGCTTTAGAAAAAAAATTTGCTATTCGATGAAAAAAAATTGCTTTAACCCCCGGATAAGTTAGGATAATACTCAGCCTAGATTTAGCCGCAGGATCTCGATCCATAATAGATTTTATATACTCGTTCATCATATGTAATGTAGCGGAAGATTGCTGGTTTGTTTAAGTTCTTCCATGGAAAAACTTGTTGTAACATCCGATAGATCTATTTTATCGGTCAGTTTTTTATAAAACTCATCAAATTTATCTATACTTGGAACCAATACTTTTAAGAGATAATCAGTTGTTCCGCTCAACCGATAAAATTCTACGACCTCATCCATTTCTTTAACGCCTTCTATAAATTTTTTTGACCAATTCATATTATGTTGACTTGTTCTGATTTGAACAAAAGCTACAGTGGAAAGATTTATTTTCGCTCGATCAATAACAGCCACTTTTTTTTTAATGTATCCTTGCTTGTAAAGTTTATTTATTCTTAGCCAACAGGGCGTTGATGACAAATTTACTTTTTTTGACAATTCAGCAACAGGTATGTCAGCATTGACTTGTAATAGGGATAAAATTTTCTTATCTACGTCATCCATAATGTTTTATTCTAAAATTATATAATAATATAGATTTTTTATCTATAAAATAGTAATATTTTGATTATTTTTAACTTATTTTTCTATAAAACTTTACTTTATTAGAATTATATCCTACTAATTTCAACGAATGGCGCTGATTTAAATCTAATTGCAAGCGCTAAACAAATCTTGCTAAAGCGATGATCTTTATTAGACCACCGCAATAGCCGGTGGTTTTTATTGGGGTAACTCAATTTAAACCGGGTGATTAAATTTGTGCACCTGACAATTGTCTAAGTACTAACTAAAAAGGAGAACGAATGACACTAAGATTGACTGATTTAGCACCAAATTTTGATGCTGAAACAACTCAAGGAAAAATTAACTTTCATAAATGGGCCGGTGATAGTTGGGTAGTTTTATTTTCACATCCCAAAGATTTTACACCCGTTTGCACAACTGAACTTGGTTCACTTCAAAGTCTTAAACCTGAGTTCGATAAACGAAATGTCAAAATAATAGGTCTGAGCGTTGACCCTATTTCTGATCATAAAAAATGGAGTGAAGATATTAAAGAAGTAACTGGTTATAAACCCAGCTATCCTATTATTGGAGATGAAAATCTTCACGTTGCTAAATTATATGGATTGTTGCCAGGCTCAATATCCGGAAGTTCAGAAGGTCGAACAGCAGCAGATAACCAAACGGTCAGAACTGTTTTTGTAATAGGTCCAGATAAAAAAATTAAACTATTTCTTACCTATCCTATGGCAACTGGAAGAAATTTTTTAGAAATATTAAGAACCGTAGATTCTATACAATTGACGGCCAAGTATAAAGTAGCCACTCCAGCAGGATGGAAGCAAGGAGAAGACGTAATTATTGTGCCTGCAGTTAAGAACGATGAAGCAAAGAAATTATTTCCTAACGGATGGAAAACTGTAAAACCATATTTGCGCGTTATTAAGCAGCCTGGACTATAAAGTTATTTCCTCAGATGGTGGGCTTTTACAAGCGGCCCACCAACCAGGTATTAGTTCATGAACATCATAAACTTTACACCTCTGTCTGCTTTTATAGGAGGCATAATAATTGGTTTGGCTGTAATATTTTTTTTTATTGGCAATGGCCGATTAGCGGGCATTAGCGGCATAGTAAATAATGTTCTTGTCTCAAAACAAAACAGAACTGATAACTTTTTATTTATTATTGGGTTAGTTTTGGGGCCCATTTTTTATGCATTTTTTACAAAAAATAACATTCCTTTTTTAATAACGTCGTCGCTGCCAATCATTATTATTGCTGGTTTTTTAGTTGGCATAGGAACAAAAGTTGGAAAAGGTTGTACAAGTGGTCATGGGATTTGTGGCATTAGTCTTTTGTCGCTAAGATCTATTATAGCAACGATCACTTTTATGATTACAGCAATAATAACAGTTAAATTGATAGGATAAAAAAATGATATCTAAAATTATATCTCTTACTAGTGGAATAATTTTTGGTGTTGGTTTGTCCGTTTCTAACATGATTAACCCAGAAAAGGTTCTAGGATTTCTAGATTTATTTGGTCAATGGGATCCTTCATTAATTTTTGTGATGATAGGTGCTATTATTGTAAGTGCTCCAGTATTTTTTTTACTTAGAAATAAAAACAAACCTTTATTTGCTGACAATTTTGCTATTCCGACTATAAAATCTATTGATAAAAATTTAATTATAGGTTCTGGAACATTTGGCATTGGATGGGGGATGGTTGGATTTTGTCCGGGTCCAGCAATATCATCTCTTGCATTATTAAATACTTATTCAGTCTTTTTTGTATTATCTATGTTGGGAGGTTTTTTATTCATTGAATTGGTAAATAGAATAATTATTCCAACTCAATAAGAGACTAATGAAAAATTTTACTGTGCGTAGGGTGTTCTGCTAAATATTTTTCTTACATAAGACTCAAATTCTTTCAAGGGTAGGGTATCGTAATTTGGATCGAATGATTTTTGATCCCACTTTTCACAAAAATCAATTGTCGCTTGGTAATATTTGTGACCTTTATATTTTTCCTTTTCATTCTTGTTTCCACCAAGATGATGGGCATAATAATACATTTGAAAAATTCCGTGTTTTTCAACTATCCATGCTGTTTTTTCAGTTACATAAGGTCTTAAGACTGCAGAAGCAAATTCGGCATGATTATTTGGTGCAAGTTCATCTCCTATATCATGTAATAAAGAAGCAACAATCATTTCATCCGAAGCATTTTCTTTCAAAGCCCTAGTTGCAGTTTGTAGAGAATGTTCAAGACGATTAATTTGGTATCCACCAAGGCCTGAAGTTAGCCCCTGCATTGTTTTAAGAATTCGGTCCGCAGTACCTTCAACAAATTTTTTTTCTAATTTGTTTAAAAGAAGATAGTCTTCTTTTGAGCCTTTTCTCATCTCTGTAAATTTTACTTTTTTCATAGCATTTATTTATTTTTTTTTGATCCCCAGTTAAAAGAGATAATTGTATGATTTTTTTCTTTTAATTTAGGGTTAAATATCCTTAATTTTTTCTTTTGCATCAATGTAATTTTCTTCATTAGGAAGTACTTCAATTAAAAAATTACTACCATTGTTCACATATGAAAAGGTAAATGATTCCTCAACTTTCATTGGCCATTTTTCGTATGGATATAACCAATTAACTAGTGAAAATAAAATAACGCTCACAATATAACCCTTTAAAAAACCAAATAAAAAACCAAAGAAAGAATCTAATCCACCTAGACCAGAATATTTAACAACTTTACTTATACCTTTACTAGCTAACAATATAATAAAAATAGCTAACAAAAATACAATAATTCCTAGTCCAATATCAACCGCATAATCGGATTCAATGTAATTGTTTGCCCAAGGTTTTAATTTTGGAACGACAATTATTGTTATAACGATAGCTAAAATCCACTTTGAAGTTGAAAGTAAACTCAGAGTAAAGCCTTTATCCAAACATTGTATTACAGTTAATAAAGTTATTGTCGCGTATATTACATCAAAAAGTGTAAGATAATTGAAAATAGTATCGATCATTTCTGACATCTATTTTGATTTTGTCAAAATTTTAAATAATTAATTTGCTTTACCAAAAGGTTGTATTAATAAAATTAATTTTGGTAAAAGCGTTAAAACTGATATTAAAGCTAACAACATAGCTATGCCAGTAAAAATACCAAAATAAATAGTTGGTATAAAATTTGATAAATACAAAATAGAGAAACCAAAAACAATTGTGATTGAAGTATTTAAAATTGCAACGCCAACAGTAGAATGACATTTCTCAATTGTTTGATAGTAGTTTGTATTTTTTTGAAATTCTTCTCTAAACCTATAGATATAATGAATACTATTATCTACAGCTATTCCTATTGTGATTGCGGCAATGGTGATTGTCATCATATCTAATGGAATTCCTAATAAACCAATAATTCCTAATATAAAAAATGCAGCAATAAAATTTGGTACCACACCAATGAGTGATAAAGTTAAATTTCTAAATAATATTAAAAACATTATAAATATTCCTGCCATTACAAATCCTAGGGTTAAAATTTGAGATTTGAATAAGCTTTGTAACAAGTTATTAAATAAAATTAAAACTCCACCTAGTTTAAATTCATTTTTTTTTAGTCCAAGTTTATTTTCTAAATCATAGTTGATTTTATTTATTAATTGATTTCTTCTTAAACTTTCTTGAGAGTCTTTGATTCTTAAATTAATTCTAGCTTCATTGTCTTTTATAGAAATGTATGGATCAACAATTTCTGCTTTTATTGTGTCTGGTAATTTACTGTATAACACTCCAAGTTCTAAACTATCTAATTTCTTTCCATCATTTAATTGTTCAGCGACTTGAAGTATTGAGGAAAAAGATAATACTTTTCCTACTTCATCTAAATTATCCAAATAATTATGAACAAGATTAATTTTGTCAATTTTATTCCTTGTAAACCAATACTTTGGATTATTTTTATCTTCTTCATCATCCCAGCTTTCAAATTCATCATCTGAACTTGTAGTTATATTTGTTTTTGGAAATTTAATTATGATATCTAAAGGAGTAGTGCCTCCAAGCTTATCATCAATTAATTTCATTCCTTTATATATTTCAGTTTTTTCGTCAAAATAATTAATAAAACTATTTTCAACTTCTAATTTGCTGATTCCAACTATACTTAAAACAACCACAATAAAAGTTATGGTAAAAATTGATTTAGTATTTTTTTGTGAAATTTGACTTAATGTGCTAGTGATTTTTGATTTACCTTCATCTTTTATGATTAGTGTATTCTTAGTTAAAAAAATCAAAGTTGCTGGCAATAACGTAAATGTAATAATGAAAGAGGTAATTAATCCAAGAGTCATCATCCATCCAAAATCAATAATCGGTTTAATGTCGCTAACAATTAAAGATAAAAATGCGCAAATTGTGGTTAGAACAGTATAAAGTATCGGCCAAAACATTTTTTGTGTCGCTTGAAATACCGCATCACTGTTAGTTAATTCTGGATGATCTCTTCTTAATTGAAGATATCTTACACTCATATGGATATTCATTGCCATTGTCAGAATAAGCATGAGGGCAATAAAATTTGAAGAAATTACTGTGACTTTCCATCCCAACAATCCTAAAAGTCCCATCATAATTAAAACGGAAAAAAAACAACTATTCAAAGGGATAATTATCCATAGGACTTTTCTAAAAATAAACCAAAGGGTAGCAACAATGAATAAAAATACTCCAGCTCCGAAAACTATTATATCATTTTTTATAAATGTCATCATATCATCGGCAATCATTGGAATTCCACCCAGATGTATTTTTGTAAATTTTTGATGGTTTTTAATAATATTTCTAATTTCTAAAATATTTTCGTGGTTTTTTTTTTTTGAATAATCTTTATAAATTTCAAACTCGTGTAAAAGTTTTGAATAGGATTTTTTTTCTTCAATACTAAGATTTTCATTGATAGATTTATTATAAAAATAATCTTTTTTATCAATAAATTCTCTTAATTTTTTATCGCTTTTGAAATTGACGATTATTGCCGTTGTCTTGCCATCATCACTTATAACAAATTCTTTAAAGACCGGACTACTGATTATTTCCTCAAATCCTCGTTTTTTATCTACCTTATCATCTTTTAATGTTTTAAAATTTTTGAGCCTTTCCATTAATGGTTCATCAGAGCTACTCAAAAGTGGGATATCAAGTATTGTTATAACGTTATGTACCCAGTCTAAATTTTGAATATCGTCTTTAAGCTTTGTTAAATTTTGAATTGTATCATCACTAATAATTTCTTTTTCTGGAGTGTAAGTAAGCACCAAAAAATCCTTGGAACCGTATCTTTTAGTTATTTCTCTCAGATAATTTAGGTCGGGATCATTCTCCAATAATAGAGTGTCAGAGGAGGCATCAAGTTTGAAATCTTTCGAAAAATAACCAAAACTTAACAAAACTAAAAACAATAATGTCAAAATTAGCTTTGGTTTTTGAATTACAATATTTTGATAAGCATTGGATAACATTTTCTAAATCAAAATAGATATATTTTAATTTAGTTAGTTTGAATATCTCTAAATTTGGTGAACATAGCTTCAAATTCAACCCTTATGTTACCTGTTGGACCATGCCTTTGTTTACTAATCATAATATCAGCTAGATTCAAAACCTCGTTCATCTTGGCTTGCCACTCAGCATGCTCAACGGTTGCAGGTCCTGGTTCTTTTCTTTCTAAATAATATGCTTCTCTATAAACAAACATCACAACATCAGCATCTTGCTCTATTGAACCGGACTCTCTTAAATCTGATAATTGAGGTTTTTTATCATCTCTTTGTTCAACAGCTCGAGAGAGTTGAGAGACAGCTATTACTGGTATATTGAGTTCTTTAGCTATGGCTTTAAGACCCTGGGTAATTTCCGAAATTTCTTGAACCCTACCTTCGTTTCTTATGTTTGTTGCTCTCATCAGCTGTATATAATCAACTACCACTAAATCACAACCAAACAATCTTTTTATTCTTCGGGCCCTGTTACTTATGGCAGCAATTGATATTGCTGGGGTTTCGTCAATATAAAGCGGTAATTCAGAAATATTTTTTGAGGTTTCAATAAATTTATCAAATTGTTCCTCAGAAATTTTTCCTCTTCTAATATCATTTGATTTTATTCTAGATTGCTCTGATAAAATTCTTGTTGATAATTGCTCACAAGACATTTCTAAGGAAAAAAAAGCTACAGAAGATTTTAAACCTTTATCTTGAATATTCTTTGCTGCGTGAAACGCTATATTTGTTGCAAGAGCTGTTTTGCCCATCGAAGGCCTTCCTCCTATTATAACTAAATCCTGATTGTGTAGTCCTCCTAGACGATCATCTAATTCAGTTAACCCTGTAGGAACTCCAACAATACCCTCGGTACTTTTGAAAGCCCTAGATGCCATTTCAATAGTTTGATTGAGAGCAATATCAAACTTAATAAATGATTTACTAAAAGATCCTTTTTCAGCTAAATCAAATAATAATTTTTCTGAGTCTTCTATTATTTTCTCGCCAGGTAAATCAATATTTTTATTTGATGCATTATCTATAGTTGCTTCAGAAATTTTTATTAATTCTCTTCTTACATGCATATCATAAATTATTTTTGCATACTCAATTGCTTGTCTTAGACTTGTAGAAAATTTAGTAATTTTTACCAGATATTCATGACCTTCAAGTTCAATTAGGTTTTTATCATTTTCAAAATAATTTTTTAAAGTTATAGGATTTGCCAACATTCCTTTAGAAATCAAATTTTCAATAGCTAAAAAAATTTTTTGGTGAATAGGATCGTAAAATTTTGTGTAATTAATTATTGGACCTACATCATCAAATATATCATTAGAAACAAGTATAGAACCAATTACAGACTGCTCTGCTTCAATATTATTAGGTAATTCTTTAGGATGATCTTTGACTAAGTCAAATTTGTTTAAAGACATAAACAGAAGTATATATCTTTTTTTACTTCTTTAAAAATAATTATCTAATTTATTTTTTTATGTGAAAAAAATCTTAACAAAGTATAAAAATTTAAGATTTTTTCTCTTCAGATTTTTCAACTTCAATAAGAATATTTGCTTGTATCTCTGAATGTAGATTGACAGTTGTTTTAAAGATACCGGTTGATTTGATTTCTTTTTCTAAGTCAATCTGCGATGGTTTTATGTCTACATTATCTTTTTTTTTTATAATTGTTACTATTTCCGCAGGTTTTACAGATCCATAAAGATCATTATTTTCGGTAACCAACTTTTGAATTTTATAATTTTTGTTATTTAATATTTCAAAATACTTCGTGGCTGCTTTTTTAAGTGCTAAATCTTTTTTATTAAGCTGTTCTTTCTTATTATTAACTATTTTAATATTTTCTTTTGATGCATTAAGAGCTTTTTCAAATTTAATTAGATAATTTCTAGCATATCCTCTTTTAACCTTAACAATATCTCCAATTTTTCCAAGGTTTTTAATATTTTCTAGTAAAATAACTTGCATAAATTAAATTCAAACCAGCGCTAAAATTCTTGCTCTTTTAATTGATAGTGAGAGTTTCCTTTGTTTTTTTTGGGAAACAGCTGTAATTCTAGAAGGTAAAATTTTGCCATTTTCTGATATATATCTTTTTAATAATTTAATATTTTTATAATCAATTTCTGGAGCATTTTTTCCTGTCAAAGGACATTTTCTTTTGAATTGAAATCTTGGAACTTGAAATAAATTTAATCTACTAAGGTTACGTTGATTATTTTTTTTTATATTTTTTTTGTATTTTTTTTTCATCATTCATTATTCTTTATTTTTTTTTTCCTTAACTTCTTTATTGGAGTAGGTTTCTTGTTTAAAATAATTTTTATCCAAATCAAATTTCTTTACTCTTACAGTTAAAAATCTTAGTAAATTATTATCAATTTTTTCATTTTTTTCTAATTCCGAAACAGTTAAGCCACTTCCTTTAAGTTTAAAGTGTATATAGTTGCCTTTCTTATTATTATTTATTTCATGGGACAAATTTAGAAGGCCCCAATCATCGATTTTTATAATTTCTCCCTCATTTTTTTCTATAATATTTAAATATTTTGTTTTTAAACTTTTTAACTGGCTAGCAGAATGACTCTGTTTAGCTATAATTGTATGTTCATATAAATTCATTTTTCGTCTTGTAATTTCATATTATATTTGCAATATATTTTTCATTGTATTGAAAAAAGATGGTTTTATACTATTTAAACTTCTAATTTACAATATATAAATTACTTCCTAGAATATAAATAAGCATATGTTTTCAATAATTTTTCCAGGACAAGGTTCTCAATTTGTAGGAATGGCAAAAGAATTTTATAAAAAACATTCTCTTGTAAAAAATATATTTTCTAGAGCAGATGAAGCTTTAAATTTTAATTTAAGTAATATTATTTTAAGTGGACCGATTTCAGAAATTAATTTAACCAAAAACACACAGCCAGCAATATTTGTTGTTAGTTATTCAATCTTTTCTGTAATGAAAAAGGAATTCAATATTGACTTAAATCAGGCAAATTATTTTGCTGGCCATTCACTTGGAGAGTATTCCGCTTTAACCTGCGCTAATGCTTTGCAATTTGAAGATGCTGTTTGTTTACTATATGAAAGGGGCAAATCCATGCAAGAAGCAGTGCCATCTGGTAAGGGAGCTATGTTAGCCATAATAGGTTTGAATGAAGAGGAAATTTTGGAACAAATAAATTCAATTTCGATAAATGGAACTTGCGAAATAGCTAATGATAACAGTCCAGGTCAAATTGTTATTAGTGGAGATAAGGATAGTATTAAAATTTTACAAGATAGTCTTAAAAAAAAATCTATACGTGGAATAATTTTGCCTGTGAGTGCACCATTTCATTGCTCCTTAATGGAAAGTGCTGAGGAAAAAATGAGTCAAAAAATTACTGAATCATTATTTAAAGATCCAAAACCATCAATAATATCTAATGTTACCGCAAAAGCTGAAAATAAAGTCAACAGAATTAAGAAGTTATTAATTAAACAGATTACTTCAAAAGTTAAATGGAGAGAAAGTATAGAGTATATGATTAATCATGGTGTTAATGAATTTATTGAAATTGGACCTGGCAAAGTTCTATCAGGGTTGGTAAAGAGAATTAACAAAGACGTAAATGTTTTTAATATTAATTCTATTGATGATATAACAAATTATAAAAATAAATGATTAGTTTTAAAAATAAGAAAATATTAATTACAGGTGCAACTGGTGGAATAGGTAATGAACTTGTTAAAAAATTTTTAAATTTGGAAGGCAGTATAGTAGCTACAGGAACGAAAGTAGAAAAATTGGATATTATAAAAAAAAAAAATCCAAGTGTGAAAATACAAAGATTTGATCTCTCAGAGCATTCAAGAATTGAAGAATTTATAAACAATGTTGCCTTAGATTTAGGTGGAATAGATGTACTTATCAATAATGCCGGAATAAATAAAGATAACCTATCTATAAGAATGAAGGATGAAGAATGGAAAAAAGTAATCGATGTAAATTTAACTTCTACTTTTTTGTTGTGTAAACATTCAATAAAAATAATGTTAAAAAATAAATTTGGTAGAATTGTAAATATTACCTCAATTGTAGCCCATTCAGGAAATCAAGGTCAATCAAACTATTCCGCTTCAAAGGCTGGTATTATTGGTATGTCTAAAAGCCTTGCAATTGAATATGCAAAAAAAAATATAACAGTTAATTGTGTCTCTCCGGGTTTTATAGCTACAGATATGACAACGAATATTGCAGAGAAAGTAAAGATGTTTTTAACATCAAGAATACCTATGGGGAAGCTTGGGACAGGGGAAGATGTATCAAATTGTGCAGCTTTTCTATCCTCAGACTTAGCTTCCTATATTACTGGTGAAACATTGCATGTTAATGGTGGCATGTATATGGCTTGACAAAATTTACGATTAATCTATTAAGTTTATTATTACAAAATTTATTTATGGAATCACATGACGGATGACGTAGTAAGTAAGGTGAAAAAAATAGTTGCCGATCACTTAGGTGTCGATGATGCAAAAGTCACTGAAGAAGCCAGCTTTATAGATGATTTAGGAGCAGATAGCTTAGATACGGTCGAGTTGGTTATGGCTTTTGAAGAAGAATTTGGCTCTGAAATTTCTGACAGCGAAGCCGAAAAAATATTAACTGTTGGTGATGCAATAAAATTCATAGAAAACAAATAAAACTAAAGTTTGCTTTCCAAGTTTTTAATATGATTTCTGATCGTACAGGGGTAATGATAGTTATTTCCTCACCTTCTGGAGTGGGCAAAACTACTCTTGTGAAATTATTGGCTAAAAGAAATAAAAATTTTGAGATTTCAATTTCAAATACGACACGAATACCTAGAAAGAATGAAATCGAAGGTAAAGATTATTATTTTATCAATGAAGAGAAATTTAATGATCTAATTAAAACAAAATCTTTCTATGAGTATGCAAGAGTTTTTAATAATCTTTATGGTACGTTAAAAGCTCCTGTCATTAAAAATTTATCTCAGGGAAAAGATGTATTATTTGACATAGACTGGCAAGGTTCCAAACAAATAAAAAGACTAAAATTAAAAAATAAATTGATTTCGATATTTATTTTACCACCAAACATTAAAACACTTAGAGATAGATTATCCAATCGTGATATGAAGGATAAATTAATATTACAAGAAAGAATGAGTCAGTTTAATAGAGATGTATTACATTGGAAAGAATATGACCATGTTGTAATTAATGATGATTTGAAAAAATGTTACCAAGCGGTTATGTCAATAATTAATTGTGAAAAAAAAGGAAAAAAGTTTTTGTTTGATCAAAATAAAATTAAAGAAAAAATATCTGAATTAATTAGTTAAATTTTCATATTCTTTTGTAATTTCAAAATAAATTTCTTTACTTAAATTTTGTGGTCTTAAATTTAAATTAATCTTTAACCTATTCAAAACTTCATTACTGTTATTAAATAATTGTTTAAATGGTTTATTGATCATTTTTCTTCTTTGCGAAAAAAAAATTCTTGTAACTAATTCTAAACTTTTTGCATTTTGAAATTTTACGTATTTTGTTTCTGGAACAAATGACAAAATACTACTTTCTACCTTTGGTTTTGGATAAAAACAACTTTTAGAAACGTCAAAATGTTTTATAATTTTTAATTTCCAATTGCTAATTATAGATAATCTGCCATAATCTTTTGTATTGGTTTTGGCGATAATTCTTTCTGCTACATCTTTTTGAAACATTAAAATTAGTTTTTTATACCAGAAATTTGAATTACAACTTAATATCCATTTTGTAAGTATTTTAGTCGATATATTGTAGGGTAAATTACCAAACACAGTTAGTTTTTTATTAGATAAATTTTTTTCGTTAATTTTTAATATATCTTCATTAAAAATATTTACCTTATTTTTCAAATCTTTTTTTAAATTTCTATAAAGTAAATTATCTTTTTCAATTAAAAATATTTTTTTTGGTTTTTTTTTAATTATTTCTCTTGTTAGATTGCCTGTGCCAGGGCCAACTTCTAATATATCATCTTTTTCATTTATATCGCCAATATCAATAATTTTATTTATAATGTTAATATCTGTTAAAAAATTTTGTCCTAAACTTTTTTTTGGTACAGTTTTCACTTTATATTATTAAAAAGTTTTATTGATTCAATTAAACTAGACGGATCAGCAATTTTTTTTCCAACAATATCTACTGCAACACCATGATCTGGTGAAACTCTGATAAATGGAAGGCCTAAGGTAATATTAATAGCTTTCAAACCCATTATAGTTTTAATCGGTGTTAATACTTGATCATGATACATTCCAACAACTACGTCGAATTTTTTTTGACTTTTTGATAAAAATAATGTGTCAGCGGAAAGTGGGCCAGAGATATTAATTTTTTGTTTTTTTAGCTTTTTAATTGCAGGCTTAATTATTCTTTCTTCTTCTGAAAATTTTTCATTAGAAAAACAGTGTGGATTTAACCCAGTAATTGCGATTTTAACTTTTTTTTTTAAATATTTATTATAAAAAAAAACAATTTCTTTTATTTGACTTACTATTTTTTCAATATTTAATTTTAAAGATATTTTTTTTACCGGAATATGTGTTGTAATCGGAGTAACAGCTAATTTTTTGCTGTAAATTAACATTGCTACCTTATTATAGCATCCCATTTTATATGCAATAAATTCTGTTATACCATTGAATTTTTTATTTAGTAAAGTTTCTTTTGATACTGGACCATTTATAAATCCCAAAATTTTATTTTGTTTTATCAATTTTAGTCCTTCAGAAAAACAATTTAAAATAAATTTATTTGATTTTTTTGAAATTTTTTCAAAAATTTTTTTTTGATTGTATTTTATATTAATCACGGGAATAGCCGTACCTTTTAAATCTTCTAATTTAAAATTCTTTTCAATTAACTTTAATTTTAGATTAAATTTAAAATATTTTAAATGTCTGTATAAAAGATTGTAATTTCCAATGACTAAGCATAGATGGTGATTAAATTTTTTTTTTTTTATCCAAGATTTAAAAATTATTTCAGATGAAATACTATTGGGTTCTCCAAGAATTATAGCAATTGGTTTACTCATTGAAAAATTTAATTTTAGTATTATTTTTAATTTGATTAAAATAATTTTTTGAAAAATTATATAATTGATTATTTTTTTCAATTTCAATTAATTCTTTCAACTTTTCATCAAGATCCATCTTATTTTCCTCTACTCTTTTGTTTTCAACTTTTAATATTAAAATTCCTCCAGAAATTGGAATGGGCTCAGTTATTGTGCCTATTTTGGTTTTTTTTATAAATTTTAATAATAGTTTAGAAAATTTACTTTCATTGACCCAGCCCAACCTACCTCCTTGTTGAGCGGTTGGTGACGAACTAAATTGAATAGCAGTATTTTCAAATCCTTTTTCTTTTATATTTTTTATTAGATCATCTATTGTAATTTGATTATTTGTTTTGACATCAGCCACTTCTTCAATAGACTTTTCTGCATCTATAAGATTTTTTTTATTATTATAGGATGCGCTTTCAGCTTCAATGATAATTCCATCTTGTTCTTCAGCAACAATATTATTTTCTGTCAATACTTCTTTACTTTCATTATTTAATTCCTTTATTGCCGCATCCTCAATAAATATTTCATAAACTAGATACTCTTTTTTTTTTTTTTCTTCCGTAATTAATGTCTTCAATTTTTTATCAATTTTTTCCTTGTCAATAACAATTTGATTCTTGTAAAATTGATAAACTAATTGGTTCCATTTTAATTCGATTAAAACTTTTTCTTTAAATTCATCAAATTCATATTCCTCAAATTTTAAATAGGTTTTAAAATCCTCAATGTTCTTAAATCCAATATTTTGAGCTGATTGGGCAATCTGATTATTAATAGTTTTATCTGTCATAATTATATTATCGTAATGTTCCAGTGCACTGATTTTTATTTTATCTTTAATTAAAGAATCGACCGCAATCTTTCTGGATTCTTGATCATTCAATTTTTTAAATTGTCCCACAGTTATCACACTTAAATATTTTATTTCTCTAGTTAAATCGTAATTGGTAATAATTTCACTTCCTACTGATATAATTATTTTATTGGTTAATCCTGCTTTTGAACTAGTCAATAAAAGTATTGAGATAAGGATTATAGATTTAAATAATTTGATATTTTTTCTCACTTAATTACCCGTGGTAACGGGCGTGGATAATTTGCCAAAAGGTATAATTGTTAATGTAAACATTAGATTTTCACCAGGTTCTAAATCATTATCTGAGTAAAAGCTTTTATTATATTCTATTGCCGCTCTCAGGCAGTCATTTTCATATTGGTAGCTTATATTATAAAATTCAGTAGCATCAGTTGTAAAGTTTTCACGAGTTTTAAATTTTAAAGAATTTGATTTATTTAATTCTAAAACCAGTCCAGCGTTAATATAATGGCTATCTCCTATATGGTTATTTTCTTCGACATATTCAAAATTTGTCACTAATTTGTTAATTTTAAAAATACCTAAAATTTCGTTATAATTTAAAGTACTGTAATTGTTATCTAACGAAAATTTATAACCAACTTTACTAAACTCATTTATATAATAATTTACATTACCAACCAATTCAGAAGTTTTTTCATTCAAGGTGCTTTGCGTGGACATAGCAACATTATCATCATAGTTATAAACTTGCCCTACTGACAAATTAAATTTTTCAAAATCATTTTTATCCTTGTGGCTATAATCTGTCCCTAAAGTTAAGCTTGTACCTGTTTCAATCACGTCAATATCACTCATTTTATTTAAAGTGTATAAGTTTAATATTCCTAATTTCAATTGGCTATCGCTCATATTCCTCATATGACCTGGAGCAGATCTTATCATTAGTTTTGGTGTTAAAGTTTTTTTATAATTTTCCGAATTTTTTTCTAAAGGCAGAGAACTTAATAATGATACAGCTCCCATGAGTTCGATATTATTTTTGTCATTTTTATGATCAGAAGTGTTCTCTGCCCTATAGTTTGAATTTTTTAAATTACCTTCAACTTTTGTTATAATGCCAGAGTTACCAATGTAATCATTTGAAATCCAATGAAAATCGTTGACAAATTTTGTTTGTTTTTTGTTAGTCTCGTAATTCTTGTAGTAACCTCTGGATTGAAAGTTAAACGTTCCTAGTTCTTCAGAAATAGGTAATTTATTTTGATAATCATAATTCGGTGCTACAAATTCATATCTTTCATCTTCTTTGCCTAAATCTTCATATACATCCATGTTTATATTCATACTTGTATTATTTTTTGAAAAACTCATATCTATTGAGGAATGCATCACAGTGTTACTGGTCATTATTTTAGATTTAATATCATGAACTTTAAGGTAAGTATCATTCGACGCTTTTTGATAATTCATTACAAGCTTGCTTTCATCAAATAATTCAAGACCTAAATCAATATCAGATTTTGCAAAAAAATGATTTCTGCTTCCACCAGTTTTTTTGTCTGAGGTTTTTTTATAACCTTGGTTATAACTAGCATCTATAATTGAGTAACTGTTTTTTGTTACATGCCGATATTCTGTTTGAATTATAGGATTTTCATCTGCATAAATTTTTGGATTTAATGTTGCATCTTTATTTTCTGCTAAAGCGAAATAATAAGGTAAATTAAGACCATATCCTAATAAAGTAGAATTCGTTACACCCGGTACTAGGAATCCAGATTGTCTTTTTACCGTTGGATCAGGATGAAAAAACCTCGGAGTATAGAATACAGGGTAACCATATAAATATAATTTTGCATCTTCATAATTAATTGTTTGTTTTTCTTTATCATGAATTACTTTTTTTGCCACGAGTTTCCATGGGGGACATTTATCACCCCTTTTTCTACAAGTGGTAAAAACTCCTCCTTCAATATAACTATTATTCTCAGTAATGATTGCAGAATTAGCAACCAATCTAGGGTCATTTTCAACATTCCCAAATGTATCTTTTTTAAATTTCAATTTTAAATTTGAACCTGCTATTCTTTTCTTTTTAGCATCGATAAATATGTCATCAAAAAAATATTTATTTTCATATTTATCAGTCATTTCAATATAGCCTTTTGATCTTAAACTTTTATTTTTTGTAGAGTAGTGAAACATATCTAGTAAAATTGAATTTCCGGATCCATCATTCATTTTTGTTGATTTGTTAGATTTTATAACTTGATTTTTCTTATCATATAAAACGATTTCAGTTTTCATGGTTACTCCATTACTGCCTTTAAAAAAAACATTACCTTCAGCCAATAATTCTTCTTTGTTTTTTTGAATATTGAACCTTGTCCGATTTAAGCTCATCATTTGTTTTTATGTCAGTGATTTTGACAGATTTTTTAGCAACTATAACATTTTCTTTCTTATCATAAGTTGCACTTTCAGCTTCAATGATAATTTCATCTTGATCTACAATAAGAACATTACCTTCTGCTATAATTTTTTCGCTATCCTTAAATAACTTTATATTTGATGCACTAATATCAAATGGTTCTTCAGTTTCGTCAGCAGCTAAACTACTTTGGATTAAAGAAAAAAAAATTAATATTAAATATAAAAATATATTTTTATTATTTTTCATTAACATGAATCATTCCTATAGAACTAATAAGTAAAACTATACTTACAGGAGTCCAAACCGACATTATCAGTGATATTTGTTCCGTTTCACCCAGCGCTCTAGAGAAGTAATCAAGATAAAAAATGATAACCGAAAGGATGATAGCAATAAGAACATAAGCTAGATGACTTCCTTTGTATTTTATATTCATTACAACAGCACCAGCAAGAAGCGTCATGGACATTAAGAAAAGTGGGAAAGACAAAGATTTTTGGAATTCACCTTCAATTTCTTTAGTGGAATAACCTAGGTATTTGTAATTTTCTTTTAATTTGTTCAGTTCCCAAAAAGATACAGCATCCAAATTGGAAAAAATGTTTTTTATGCTGTTAATTTCAAAGTTACTTTCAAAAGAATGATCCGCAATATAGGTTGAGGTATTGTTACTATTTCTGTAATAAATTATTGCATCGCTTAATTTCCATTCTTTGGTACCGATGTCAGCTTTGCGTGTTTCGATTCTAGATTGAGGCTCATTGTTTTCATCAAATTTATAGATAGAAACATTTATCAAATTATTTTGACTTAATCTTTTTGCTCTAATTATATTTGTATTTCCCTCGATTTTGTCTTTTATCCAAATACCATTTTCTGTAAGTGCAGCCAAATAATCATTACCTTTAGTATATTCATTTTTTATATCTAAATATTTGTATGTCAGTTTCGATGTTACCGTATTTATACCCATTACAATAAATATACCAAAAATTAATGATATTAAGGCTGGGAAAAAAATAATTCTGAAGTTTGATATTCCTGCTACCTTTAAGACAATTATCTCTTCTGACTGAATAAAATTTAAAAATAATATTATTGATGAAAATAAAAAAATAAATGGGAATAGTTTATATATCATTGAGGGTACCTTTAAAAAAGTTAATGATAAAGGTAATAAAAATCCAACCCCATGATCCTTAAAAAAATTTACTTCTTCAAATATATTAAGAATAATTCCCAAAGCCAAAAAAGCCAAAGTAACATTCAGTATGATTTTAGAGTATTGAATAAAAAAATATTTTTTAAATATACTAAATTTAAACATTTTATTTACCTACATTTTCAAATTTAAATATCCTAATTAAATTTAGGTAATTCAATAATATTAATGAAGGAGGCAAAGAATAATAAATAATTGAATTTAAGACAGTTTGTCCTGAGTATCTAACCATGATTTCTGCAAATACCAGGACACTAAATGCCGCTGAAAAAACAATATATTTTTGAAAAAAATAAAATTTACCTTCCTTTCTTGATGATAATAAATAACAAATAATTATGGATATGATTGGAACGTAAAGAGGCATACCCAATCTTCTATTCAGTTCAGCTGTAATATCATCTATTCTAGCTGCACATTGAACTTCTGTAATATTAGTTTCTTCTTTGTCTAAAAATGGTTTAAAGCAATTTAATAAATCAAGAGTATTATTTTCCTGTAATTTTGGATAAGTTGTAGTTTTAGTAGAAAATGCGGATAGATTAATTTCTGTTTTATCAAAATTTAAAAAATTAATTTTATTATTTGTTTTCTCTGTTTGTATTGTGCCGTCGTATAAAACTAAAATATTTTGTACACCTCTTTTTGTAATGTATCCTCTTTTGGCAATGATTGTTTTTGATAGTTCAGTTCTTTCTTGGTCATCTCTAGTTGCTGTGTCATCTCTTAAAAAAATATTTAACATTTCACCATTACTTTTTTTCTTTTCAACAAATACAGTTAACCCTTTAACCGTATCATTAAATTTTTTTTCTTTTACCAAAGAAGGAAAGAGACTTATGCTAGATGATTTTAAAATAGTTCTTGCAAGATTCAGAGATGAATGACTTACAATAACTGATAATAATAATTGAAATAATGTAATTAAAATTGAAATTTTAAAAGCTAAATTTACCAGTCTAATTTTATTTAATCCAGATGTCCAAAAAACTAATAATTCGTTATTTTTTTCAAACTGCAATATTGTAGCTAATAAACTGATCAAAAAAACTAAAGGAATTAATCTATTTAAAACTTTAGGAATATTTAAAATTGAATATGCAAAATAAATACTAAATGCATGTCCGTCATCGGTAACAAAATCCAGATAATTTACAGCTTGAACAATCCAAACAATTATACTTATTGATATTAATATTAACGCAAATAAAGAAATAAATTCATTAAAAAAATATCTATTAATTGTATTTCTCATTATGGTTGATTTAATATATATGTTAATTTAATTCAACTGTAACAAGAAAATATGAAAAATACTATTATTTTTGGCAGCAAAATTGATTTTAAACAAGGAGAAACATTAACTTTTTTTCTTAATGAAAATTTAGATTTTAAGGATGAAAGCAAAACCTTTTCTACTCAAACTTTAAATAAAATTCGTGTTTATTTGAAAAATTTAAAATTCAAAAAAAAAGAAGAAAAAATTATAAGTTTTGATATTTCAGAAAAAAATAAAGTTTTATTTATTATATTAAAAGAGAAGTTGGTTTCAAATAATTTTGAAGAATTGGGAGCAAACTTTTATTCTTTTATAAAAACAAACAAGATAGATAAAGTAAATTTGTATGCAGATACACTCAAATCTTTTAAATCTTATAACAAAAATACTGAGTTAATTTTAAATTTCATTCATGGATTTAACTTAAAATCATATTCTTTTGATAAGTATAAAACACAAAATAAAAATATTTTTTATTTTTTATTAAATATAATATCTTCTAAAAAAAATTCACTAAATAATAATTACTTTAGATATAAAGCAATAGAATCTGGAGTTTTTCAAACAAGAGATTTAGTTTCTGAACCTCCAAATATTTTGTATCCAAAAAAATATGTTGAAATTATAAAAAAACTTTCTTCCTTAGGTTTAAAGATTCAAATTTACAACGAGTTAAAAATGAAAAAGTTAGGAATGCATGCTCTTTTAGGGGTAGGACAAGGAAGCATTAATGAATCATTTCTGGTTACTATGGAATGGAGAGGAAACAAAAAATCAAAAGACAAACCCTTGGCATTTGTTGGAAAAGGAGTTTGTTTTGATACAGGAGGAATTTCCTTAAAGCCTGCTAGATTTATGGAAGAAATGAAATATGATATGGCCGGTTCTGCTGTTGTGGTTGGATTACTAAAAACTCTGGCTTTAAGAAAAGCAAAAGTAAATGCAGTTGGAGTAGTTGGACTTGTAGAAAACATGCCAGGTGGAAACGCTCAAAGGCCAGGTGACATTGTGAAATCCTATTCTGGTAAAACAATCGAAGTTTTAAATACTGATGCAGAAGGAAGATTGGTATTGTCTGATGCTCTTAGTTTTGCAGAAAAAAAATTTAAACCTAAATTTATAATAGATTTAGCTACCCTTACCGGAGCGATCATCGTATCTTTGGGAGAAGAATATGCAGGATTGTTTTCTAACAATGATGATCTATCAAATAAAATTTTTGAAGTAAGTAAAAAGATTGAAGAAAAAGTTTGGAGATTACCTTTAAATGAAAATTATAATAAATTGATGGATTCCACGGTTGCCGATGTACAAAATATTAATTATTCAGGTGGCGCAGGATCTATTACAGCTGCCCAATTTTTACAAAGATTTATAATCAATAAAACTCCATGGGCACATTTAGATATTGCTGGAATGGCATTTTCAAAAAAAGCTTCAAATCTAAATCCAAAAGGTGCAACCGGTTTTGGAGTTCGTTTACTCAATAAGTTAATAGAAGAACATTATGAATAAAAATTCATCAGAAAGGACATTGTCAATTATTAAACCAGATGCTGTTGAAAGAGAACTAGAAACAAAAATAAAAAAAATTTTCTTAGATAATAAATTGAATATTGTTGATAGTAAAAAAATACAAATATCCAAAGAAGAAGCTGAAGAGTTTTATAAGACACACCAAACAAAACCATTTTATGAAAAACTATGTTCTTACCTTTCCTCTGGACCAATAATTGCAATAATTTTAGATGGTGAAAATGCTATTCAAAAAAACAGAGACCTAATGGGTGCTACAGATCCTAAAAAAGCAAAAGATGGTACAATTAGAAAACTTTATGGAATTTCTATTGATAAAAATTCAGTGCATGGATCAGACAGTCTCGAAAATGCTAAAGCAGAAATAGCTTTTTTTTTTAATTAATTCAGATAATATATCTTATTAACCTATCAGTATTTGTAAGGCTTTCTCCACTTTTTTATAGGTAAAGTATTTTTTTTTCACTATTATTAGAAAATGTTTATTTCTTTTTTAAATATAATTAAAAAAAAAATCTATATTATTTTTACTTTAACATTTCTATCTATTATTTCATCAGACCATTCGCTAGCATCAAATCATATATTGGCAGTAGAGGGATTAGAAATTACTAAGGAAATAGATTTAGAATTTTCAAGAAATAAGATTATTGATAATGCATTTAGAAAAGCATTTTATAGATTATTAAGTCAAATTCTAAATTCATCGGATATCAAGAAATTAAAAAATGTTAATATGAGAGAAATAAAAACTTTGGTCGAAAATTTTAAAATTAAAAATGAAATTTTTAGAGAAAGTAAATACTATGCAAATTTTGATGTATATTTTAATAAAAAAAAAATAAAATTTTTTTTAGAGAAAAAAAACTTATTTTATTCAAGCCCAAAACAAATATCAGTTTTATTCTTACCTATTATTATTGAACAAGAGAATTTATACCTTTTTAATGAAAATATTTTCTATAAATATTGGCTAACTAATAAAGATCAAAGTGGATTAATAAATTATATTATGCCCCTAGAAGATATAGACGAAATTTTAAAATTAATTAGTTCTCAAAAAAACTTAGAAAATTTAGATATAATAGAGATTGCTAAAAAGTATAACACGGAAAATTATATTTTAAGTTTAATATACCTAGAGAAAAACAAATTGGATTTCTTTTCTAAAATTAAATTTGAACAATATAAAAAAAATTCAAGTTTAATTTTTCACAATGTGGATATTAAAAAAAAAGATTCAATAACAGCTATAATTAAAAAAGCAAAGTTACATTTGAATGATATATGGAAAGATTTTAATGAAATAAATACTTCTATTAAATTATCAATAAATTTAATTTTAAATAGTAATGACGCAAATAAAATTTCTAAATTTGAAAATACTCTAGCTAAAATTGATGATATAGGCTCTTTTTCAATTAAAAAATTTGATTTAAACAAAACAGTTTATGAAATTATTTATAATACGGATCCTAATAAATTAATAAAACAATTTTCTATTTATGGTTTCGAAATAGTTAATGATGAAAGTCGTTGGATAATCCAATGAATAATAAAAATCAAATATTATTTGATTTTAAATTCAATAATAATTATTTAGATCAAGATTATTATTTATCTTCCAGTAATCAAGATGCATATAATTTAATTAATTGTTGGCCGAAATGGATTAAAAAAACAATTAATCTATACGGAGAAAATTTTTCAGGCAAATCTCATTTAGCTTCAATTTTTGAAAAAAAAACTACTTGTATAAAAGTTTTTTCAGAAAAATTTACCGATGAGACGATTCAAAATTTTAAAACTAAGCAGGTTTTAATTATTGAAGATTTAGATGAAAATTTTTCAGAAAATTTATTATACACAGTTTTAAATATAGTAGAACAGGAAAATAAATATTTACTGATAACTTCCTTGGAACCACTAAATAAATTTAATTTTATACTACCTGATCTTATTTCAAGAATTAGAAATTGTTTAATAATTGGAATCAAAAACCCTGATGATAATTTAATTTTTGCATTGTTGATTAAGTATCTATCTGATAGACAAATAAATATTGATAAAAAGTTAATTGAATATATTATTAAAAGAATCGATCGATCATATGAAAAAATTTTTTTATTTATTCATAAAATAGATAAACTTAGTTTAAAAAAAGGTAAACCAATTAATTTATCAACTATAAAAGAGGCATTAGAAAAATAAGGTAATAATTGCATAAATATAGAACACATAATTGTTCGGAACTTCGACTGAGTCATAAAAGTACTACTGTAAAATTATCAGGCTGGGTGCACAGAGTAAGAGATCATGGAAACTTGTTATTTATTGATCTTAGAGACCACTATGGAATTACGCAATGCGTAATTGAGAAAGCAAATAAAAATTTTAAAATTTTAGAAAAAATTAAGCCTGATTCTGTAATTTCTATAACAGGAAAAGTTTTAAAAAGAACTCCAGAAACTATCAATAAAGATTTACTCACAGGAGAGATAGAAGTTGAGTTTAAAGAGTTAGAAATTTTATCCGAAGCTCAAGAATTGCCGATGCCAGTTTTTGGAGAACAAGATTATCCAGAAGATATAAGACTAAAATATAGATTTTTGGACCTCAGAAGACAAACAATGCATGAAAATATTATTTTAAGATCGAAAGTAATTTCTTTTATTAGAAAAAAAATGAATGAGTTGGGATTTAACGAATTTCAAACACCTATTTTAACCGCATCTAGCCCTGAGGGAGCTAGAGATTTTTTAGTCCCAAGCCGACTAAATCCTGGAAAATTTTATGCATTACCACAAGCTCCTCAACAATTTAAACAAATGATTATGGTAGCTGGGTTCGATAAATATTTCCAGATTGCTCCATGTTTTAGAGATGAAGATGGAAGAGCAGACAGGAGTCCTGGAGAACACTATCAATTAGATATGGAAATGTCGTTTGTTGAGAAAGAAGATATTTTTTCAGTTACAGAACCACTATTTTATGAATTGTTCAGTAAATTTGGAGGTGAAAAAAAAGTTTCAGATTACCCATTCAAAAAAATTTCATTTAATGATTCAATGTTGCAATATGGAACTGACAAACCAGATTTAAGAAATCCTTTAAAAATTTCGGATGTTACTGACATATTTAATTCTGTTGAAATTAAATTGAATATATTCAAAAAACAGATTAATAAAGGTGCTATTGTAAGAGCAATTCCTGCTCCCAATACTATTAAAAAACCGAGAAGTTTTTATGATAGTTTAAACGAATGGGCAAAAACAGAAGGTGCTAATGGACTTGCTTATTTATCAATAATAAAAACAAAAGATAAACTTACAGGGTCAGGACCAATTGCAAAATATTTTTCTGATAACGGAATAAATATAATAACTAAAATATGTAATCTCAAAGATGGTGATGCTGTATTTTTTTCTTGTGAAAAAAAACAAATAGCTGAAAAAATTTCAGGTTTGGCAAGACAAAAAATAGCTAAAGATTTAGATTTAATACAAGAGAATCAATTTCAATTTTGTTGGATTATTGATTATCCATTATATCAGTTTAACGAAGAAGAAAAAAAAATTGATTTTAGCCATAATCCATTTTCTATGCCAAAAGTGAGCTACGAGGAGTTTGACAAAACAGATCCTCTTAAAATTCTTGCTGAACAGTATGATTTGGTATGTAATGGCATTGAGTTATCCTCAGGTGCTATTAGAAATCATCTTCCAAAAATGTTTTATAAAGTATTTTCGAAAGTTGGATATTTAAAAAAGGATGTTGATAAAAAATTTGGAGGAATGATTAAAGCTTTATCTTACGGGGCTCCGCCACATGGTGGAATGGCTCCAGGCATAGATAGGATAGTAATGTTATTAGCAAATGTAGAAAATATAAGAGAAATAACTTTGTTCCCACTAAATCAAAATGCCCAAGATCTGCTAATGAATGCTCCATCCAAGGCAACAGATCAACAACTAAAAGAACTAAATATAAAGATTGTCAAAAAAAACAAAAATTAATTTTGTTATTTTTTACTTTTTAAATTAATTCTTACATCAGTGAGATCAATTAGTTTTTTTTTATAATTGCTTCTTACAAAACCTTTACTAGTAATATCTCTAACTAATTTTAAAAATTGCGCATCTTCTTCTTTATTAATTTCTCTATTACTTTCTTGAGGCATCAATGATGGTGTATGTGCCAAGTCTTCTCTACCTAAGTACGATATCGCAAGCTCTCTAAATATATAATCTAAAATAGAGGATGCACTTAGAATCCTATCGTTACCATCAATTTTACCTGAAGGCTCAAATTTTGTTCCTAAGTAGGCATTGACAAACTCGTCAAGTGGAACTCCATATTGTAAACCCAATGAAATTGCTATAGCAAAGTTATTCATTAAGGCTTTAACTAATTCACCTTCTTTACTTGTATCAATAAATATTTCACCTAACTTACCATCGTTGTATTCTCCAGTATGTAAATATACCTTGTGATTACCAATAGTAACTTTTTGAATATACCCTTTTCTTCTGTCTGGCATTTTGAGTCTAGGATATGACTTTTCATTAATCTGTAAATTTATTTTCTCATTCTTTTTTTCTAATAATTCTTCACTTGAGTTTTTTTGAACTGTATTAGAAATTTCTAAAGATTTATTATTAGATAAAGTGCTTATACTTGTTTTATTTTTGTTCCCTAATTTTTTTGTTTTCCTAGTGTCTAATATAACATCGATAATTTCAAACTTGCCATCTTCTCGTTGATCTAGTTTCGAAAGTTGTTCTGCATTTAGCTCATCCAGATAATGTTTGACTTTAAAACTACACGTGTAATAGGTTTCGACTAAATATTTTGCCATATCTCTATGCCTCGAGTTAAGTTTTTTTTAAGAAAAGGACTTATTTATGGTATATATTAATTCACAATTAAGTCTAATTTTTTTTATACAATTAACAATTGTGTTAAAAATTATTTTTTTATAGACAGTATAACAATCTATAGTGCTAATTTTTTTATGAACTTTATAAAACAAATATTTACATGGTGGAATCGACAAACAATAGGAACAATGATTCTCACTTTTTTTTCAGGCAAACTAAAAGGAACCGATGAATTTGGTAACAAGTATTACGAAAGTAAAACTGGTAGGAGATGGACGATATATAAAGATGCTGTTGAAGCATCCAATATTCCACCAAATTGGTATTCTTGGATTCATTTTACAAGTAATAAGCTGCCAGATTATAATCAAAAAAAATATTTTTGGGAAAAGAGACATGTGCCCAATTTAACAGGAACAAATAAAGCTTACAGGCCAAAAAAGATAATTGAAAGCAAAACTGTCAAAAAAAAATATGAAACTTGGAAAGTATAGTATTTATTTATTGATTTATTTTTTTTTAAACTTAAACCAATCTTTTAGTGAAACCGTAACTTATATAGAAATTGATAGCTTAGATAAGTTACCATCTACATACGAAGAAGAAGAATTCATAGATGAGGGTGAAACTAGTCAACAAACATTACAAAAAGTAAAATATGATGAGCCCAAAACATCAGATAGCGAAATTGTTACTGTTGAAATAAAAGCTTTAGACAAAATTACAGCAAAAACTTCTACATTAAGCATAAAATTAGGTGAAGAAAAATACTTTGGTAATTTAAAAATTAAACCTTTAAAATGTAAAGCTTCAGATATTGATCAACCTCCTGATACAGTGGCCTATTTGCAAGTAATTGACACATCCGACAAAAAAAATGATCAAGTTTTTGTATTTAACGGGTGGACTTTTGCGTCTAGCCCAACACTGAGATCTTTAGATCATGCAATATATGATTTATGGTTGTTGGGTTGTAGCAATACCTAGGAAAATTTTTCTTGATTTAGCCAGTTAACATTAAAATTTGAGCTAACAAATTTTTGATGATTTAAAATTTTTTTATGAAGATCAATTGTTGTAGTAATGCCTTCTATGACAAATTCATCTAAAGATCTAAGTGTTCTTTGAATTGCCTCAGTTCTATTTCTACCATGGCAAATTAGCTTACAAATTAAACTATCATAATGAGGTGAAATTTTACATCCTTGAAATATAGCTCCATCGATTCTAGTTCTAAACCCAGAAGGCTGATGACAAACACTAATTGTTCCAGGACTTGGTTGGAAGTTTTTATTGGGATCCTCAGCATTAATTCTACATTCTATAGCATGACCTCTTGGAATTATATCTGTCTGATTTAAAGAAGTGTATCCTTTTGCTGCTATACTAATTTGCTCTTTTACAATATCAATACCAGTTACAACTTCTGAAACAGGATGTTCCACTTGAATTCTGGTATTCATTTCTAAAAAATAAAATTTTCCATTCTCATATATAAATTCAATTGTTCCAGCTCCTTCGTATCCAATGTTTTCAACCATTTTTACTGTTTTGGATAAAAGATCTTTTCTTACCTCTGCAGTTAAAATAGGACTAGGAGATTCTTCAATTAATTTTTGATATCTTCTTTGAACGGAACAGTCTCTTTCTCCAAGATGAATTGTTTTATTTTTATCAGAAAGAATTTGAACTTCTATATGCCTTGGATTATTAAAGTATTTTTCAATATAAACTTCATCATTATTAAAATATTTTTTTGCTTCATTTTTTGCTTCATTCATAGCATTTTCTAGTTCCGATTCTTTTGTTACTATTTTCATTCCTTTTCCACCACCACCACCTGATGCTTTAACTAAAATTGGAAAGCTAATTGATGAGCAAATTTTTTTAGCTTGATCTAAATTAGTTATTCCTCTTTCAGAACCTGGAATTATCGGTAAACCGTTTTTAGATGCTATTCGTTTAGCCTCAATTTTATTTCCCATACTTTTAATTAATTGTGGACTTGGTCCTATAAATTTTATTCCATGTTTAATTACCATTTCTGCAAAATTATAGTTTTCCGATAAAAAACCATATCCCGGGTGTACAGCTTCAGCATTAGTTAAATCTACAGCAGATAATAAAGCTGCAGTATTTAAATAACTATTTTGAGGTTGATGAGATCCTATACATACACTTTCATCTGCAAGTCTTACATGCATTGAGTCATGATCTACATCAGAATGAACCGCTACAGTTGAAACACCCAATTCTTTACAAGCTCTAATTATTCTAACTGCAATTTCTCCTCTATTTGCGACAAGAATTTTTTTAAACATTAATCTAACAATACCAAAACTTGTCCAAATTCAACTGACTGGCCATCTTCTATGCATATTTTTTTAATAGTTCCATTTATGGGAGAAGGAACATGATTCATTGTTTTCATAGCCTCAATTATCATAACAGTATCGCCTTTTTTAATTTTTTTTCCAACTGAAGCAAAAGGCTTAGCTCCTGGTTCATGAGACAAATAGGCTGTTCCAACTATAGGACTTTTTATAACTGCTTTAGAGTCAACAATTTTTTCTTCAATTGGGTCATCACTACTAATAATCTTTTTATCCTTTAATGATTTTTTTAGATCTTCTAAAACTTCTATTAATTTTTTTATTATTTTTTTATCTATTTCCATTTTTTAATAATTCATTCATTGCATTTATGGCTAAAATATATCCTTTTGTTCCTAATCCACAAATTATTCCGGTTACAACATCACTTATCATAGATTTATGTCTAAATTCTTCTCTTTTATATATATTTGATATGTGTAGTTCGATGCTAGGTTTTTTGAAAATAACTAGTGCATCACGAATAGCAACTGAAGTATGAGTATATCCAGCAGCATTGATTATCAAACCATCAAATTTTTTATTTGATTCTTGTATTAAGGAAACAATTTCACCTTCAATATTTGTCTGCTTAAATATCAGTTCAATGCCTTTATTTTTTGCATAAGCATGACAATCTTTTTTTAAATCTTCAAAAGTTGTCTTTCCATAATGATTTTCTTCTCTTTCTCCCAAAAGATTGAGATTTGGTCCATTTATAATTAATATTTTTGTTGCCATGGATTATAATATTTAAATAAATAAGTCTTTTTTATGAATAACTTAAAAAAAATCAAAATTCAATTGAATGGTATGAAGCATCAAATAAAGATGGGGTATAATCTTAAAGATTTATTAAAAATATTAAAAAAAGATAACAACAAAGTAGCTATAGAATTAAATGGTGAAATAGCAGATAAAAAAAAATACAGTAAAATATTTTTAAAAAAAAACGATAAAATTGAAATTGTCCAATTTATTGGAGGTGGATAGAATATTATAATGAAAGATAGTTTTGTAATTGCTAAAAAAAAATTTATATCAAGATTAATTGTAGGAACAGGAAAATATAAAAGCTTTCAGCAAACTGCAGATGCAATTAAAGCTTCTGGTACGGACATGGTAACTGTAGCTGTTCGCAGAGTAAACATTACTAATAAAAAAGAACCAACTTTAATGGATTATATTGATCCTAAAAAAATTACCTACCTTCCAAATACTGCTGGTTGTTTTAACTCTCATGATGCGCTTAGGACATTAAGATTGGCAAGGGAAATAGGAGGATGGAAATTAGTTAAGCTTGAAGTATTGGGAGATAAAATAACATTGTATCCAAATATGATAGAAACAATTAAAACAACTGAAGTATTGGTTAAAGAAGGATTTAAGGTAATGGTTTATTGTACAGACGATCCAATTATGACAAAAAAATTGGAAGATGTAGGTGCATCTGCTATTATGCCATTGGCAGCACCCATTGGTTCAGGTTTAGGAATTCAAAATAATATCAATATAAAAATAATTAAAAAGCAATCCAAAGTTCCAGTTATAGTAGATGCTGGCGTAGGTGAAGCTTCTGATGCAACTATTGCTATGGAATTAGGATGTGATGGAGTTTTAATTAATACGGCAATCGCAGAAGCCAATAATCCATTATTGATGGCAGAGGCGATGAAATTTGCAGTTATTGCAGGAAGAAAATCTTATTTGGCTGGTAGAATGAAAAAAAGAGAATTTGCAAGTGCATCCTCACCAAAAAAGAATTTAATTTAAATTTCGATTCCCCTCTTCTGGTTTCATATTGAGGTTTCTTTTACTTTGTTTTGTATTATTAAAATTTTTGTATGACTTTATTTTTTTCCTTATTAATTTTTTCTTTAAATATCTTCTATTATTATCGGAAAAAATTTTCTTACGATTTGAATTTTCAACAAATTTTAATTTATATTCTAGTTTTTTAATAACTTTATTATTTTTATTTAATAGTTCAATTTTGTATTCAGGAATTATAAGTGAATTATCATAAATAAAATTAAGTTGTAGCTTGTGTTTCTTTTTACAATATGAAAGTTCATCATCAAAATGTTCTTTGATGTTTTCACTTACTTTTTCAGAAACATTGATGTTAACTTTTTTGATTTTATTAGAAATGGCTTGTTCTATTGCTAATTTAAGTATTTTGAAAGAAAAAGAGTCTAATGTAAGCACAATATTCCACTGTACTGAACTTTCTCTTAATCTTTGTCTGGACATTTCTAATAGACCAAAATTGCTTATTCTTTCAAGTTGAATCCTTGCACGATCTTTTTTAAAATTATCTCTCAATCTTTTTTCAACTGCTCTTCTATTATTAAAATTGAACATATCGATAAAATCTATAATTATTAATCCAGCTAAATCTCTAACTTTAATTTGTCTTGCTATTTCATCTGCAGCCTCTAAGTTTGTTGCCAAAGCTGTTCTTTCCACATCAATTTCTTTTGTAGATCTTCCAGAATTAATATCGATAGAAACTAACGCCTCTGTTGGATTAATTACTATATATCCTCCAGATTTCAGTTTTATTATTGGTTCAAAAATTTGATTTAACTTTTTTTCAATTCCCTCTTTATAAAATAAAGGGACTTTTCCTCTATATTTTTTAACATATTTGACACTCTTTGGCATGATTAGTTTCATAAAGCTTTTTGTTTTTTGATAACCTTCATTTCCTTCTACAATTATATATTTCATTTTTTCATTATAGATATCTCTAATTGTCCTTTTAATAATATCGCCATCATCATATACTAAACTTGGAGCTAAAGAATTCATTGCTCTTTTTTTTATTTCTTCCCAAATTTTAATTAAACTTTCCAGATCGTAATTTATTTCATTTTTTGTTTTGTTAGCCCCAGCAGTTCTGATAATTAGACCCATTTCTTTTGGAATTTTTAATTCATTAAGAATGTCTCTAATTTTCTTTCTGTTATTTGGATTAAAAATTTTTCTAGAGATCCCGCCACCCTTAGGTGTGTTGGGCATTAATATAGTGTACTTTCCAGCTAAAGAAATAAATGTACTTAAAGCAGCACCTTTTTTTCCTCTTTCATCTTTTAAAACTTGTACCAGTATAATTTGATTTGGTTTTATAACCTCTTGAATTTTATATCTTATTGAACCAAAACTTTTTCTTGGTTTATTAAATTTCTTTTTTATATTTACGATTTCAGTGTTATTTCTATTAATTTTCCCTTTAATTGGATTTAATTCATTATTAGCTGGGTTTAAATCTTCTGTGTTAGTTACATCTCCATTATTTAATTCATTTTCACTACTACTAAAATCTTCATCATGAATTGTGGAAGAATTGCTTTCTTCGAGTTTTTTACTTTCCTCTTTTAACTTTTCTCTTAACTCTTCTTCCTTTTGTTTTAGGACCTGGATATCGCCTTGAGGAATCTGATAATAATCTGGCTGAATGTCATTAAACGCTAAAAAACCATGACGTTCTCTACCAAAATTAACAAATGCTGCTTGTAATGAGGGTTCTACTCTACTAACTTTTCCTAAATAGATATTGCTTTTAACGAGTATATTTTTTTTGCTTTCATACTCATAATCTTCAATATTTTCTTCTGACTTAAGAACAACTCTAGTTTCATTTGGATGCGAAGCATCAATGTATAAATTTCTTTCCATAATTTTTTAAATGTAAGTTTGATCATTTTCTTATTTTTTGAATCTTGTCTATTGGTGTATTTCTATAATATTTGTTGGATAAATTCTATAATTTAGTATTAAAACCTCTAAATTAATGCTTTTTTGCCTAAAGAATGTCAAATTTATTTAATTAATTTTAGAATGTTTGAGCTTATTAAAAAAATAACGATAGTTGCATTATCAATGCTTCTCGTATTTTTTGTGACGATATTTCTAATTTTGTGGACTTTTTCAAGTGATTTACCAAATTATAAGTTTCTTTTAAATTACGAACCTTCAGTTTCAAGCAGAGTACACGCTGGAGATGGCCAACTTATTGCTGAATTTGCTCTTCAAAAAAGACTGTTTGTACCCTTTGAAGCGGTTCCAAAAAATGTCATTAATTCCTTCCTTTCAGCGGAAGATAAAAATTTTTTTAAACATCCTGGTATTGATGCCAAAGGGGTTACAAGGGCCATAATTAATAATTTAAGGAATTATCTTAAATCTAAAAGATTGGAAGGAGCATCAACAATAACACAACAAATAGCAAAAAATTTTTTACTTTCAAACGAAGTAACTTTTAAGAGAAAGTTTAAAGAAGCTATCTTAGCATTTAGAATTGAAAGAGCTTTATCGAAAGAAAGAATAATGGAATTATATTTGAATCAAATATATCTTGGACAAGGAGCATATGGTATAGCGGCAGCAAGCTTAGAGTATTTTGATAAACCTATAAATAAATTGGAATATGAAGAGGCAGCATTATTAGCAGCTCTTCCTAAGGCACCAAGTAGATATAATCCATTTAAATTCAAAGAACTTGCTAAGAAAAAAAGAAATATTGTTTTAAACAATTTGTATAAAAATCAGTATATTTCAATTGAACAATATAGCGAACTAGTAAAAAAAGATATTAATCTTAAACCCAGAAAAGTTAAACTTGTAGAAGAAACAAATTATTATTCAGAGGAAGTCAGAAAAATTTTAAAAAATAAATATGGATATGATAAATTATATAAAGGGGGTCTCTCGATAAGAACTCCTTTAGATCCTATTTATCAAGTTCAAGCAGTAAAAGCTTTAAGAGAAGGTCTTGAACTTTATGATCGTAGACATGGATGGAGAGGGGTTTTGGCAAATAAAAAAGATGATTTAGATTGGTTCAGCTCTGTATCAAATTTTAAACTCGAAAAAAATCTTAATTGGAATATTGCTAAAGTAATTAAAATGGAAGAATTTTCAGTTGATATTGAAACCGAAGACAAAGAAATTGGAAAGATAAATTTTGAAACAATAAACTGGACTAAAAAAAACTTCAAAACACTCTTTAAATTAGGCGATATAATTTATGTTAAGAAAATTAAAAAAAATAAATGGGAATTAAAGCAATTACCAAAAGCCAATGGTGCAATTGTTGTAATGGATCCATTCACAGGAAGAGTTTTATCGTTAGTTGGAGGATTTAGTTATAATTTAAGTGAATTTAATAGAGCTTCACAAGCGTTTAGACAACCAGGATCAGCTTTTAAACCTTTTGTTTATGCGTTAGCTTTAGAAAATGGATATACACCGTCTACTTTAATCTTAGACGCTCCTATGGTTATGGAGCAAGGTATAGATTTAAAGTTATGGAAGCCTGAAAATTATGGAAAAAAGTTTTATGGACCATCTACTTTAAGAACTGGATTAGAAAAATCTAGAAACTTAATGACAGTAAGAATCGCTTTAGATGTGGGTATAAATAAAATTGTTAGCATGACGAAGAAGCTTAATATTAATGAAAATCCTGAAGAATTATTTTCTATTTCTTTAGGTACAGCCGAAACCACATTATTAAAATTAACATCTGCTTATAGCACCTTTGTAAATGGAGGAAAAAAAATATTTCCTATTATGATTGATAGAATTCAAGATAGAAGAGGCAAAACAATTTACAACGCTGATAAAAGAAAATGTATCACATGTGAGCAAATATCTTATTTTAGCGATCAAGTGCCTAAAATTGAAGATAATTTTGAACAGATAATCAGTCCTGAAACAGCATATCAAATGATATCTATGCTTGAGGGCGTAGTTCAGCGAGGAACTGGAAGAAAATTGAAACACTTAAATTTAAATTTAGCTGGAAAAACTGGAACAACAAATAATAATACTGATACATGGTTTATTGGTTTTACTTCAAAACTTGTTGTTGGCGTTTATGTTGGTTTTGATGACCCTGCTTCATTAGGAAGATATGAAACAGGGGGAAAAACAGCTATGCCAATTTTTAAAAAATTTATCCTTAATAGCATTTCCAAACAAGATGCAACACCCTTTAAGGTTCCAGATGGAATAATAATGATGGTTGTAGACTCAGTTACAGGTCAAAAAGTTGATTTTAATTCAAAAAATTCTATTTATGAATCCTTTAAAGAAAAAAAAATAAGTGAAGTTGATATTGAAAATAATTATAATGATTCTATATTCAGTAATTCAAATGCAGGAATTAAAGAAATAATTAGATTTTACTAAATTTTATGAGTGGCATCGATTTTAATCAAAATATTGAAAAAATTAAAAAAATAAACCTTAATATAAAGGGGTATCTTTGAGACAAACAATATTAAGGAAAAAATATTACTTTTTGAAAAAAAATCCTTAGAAAAAAATTTTTGGAAAGATAAAAACTTAGCTCAAAAAACTATCAAAAAAAAAAATTTCTTCGAAGATATTTTAAATAATTTTTTAAAATCACAAAAAGAAGTTGAAAACTTGGTAGAGCTATATCAGTTAGCTTCTACCGAGAATAACAAAGATGTCATTGATGAGTGTGAAAAAAATTTAAATTTATTGTTGTCCGAAATAAAAATAACAGAAGAAAAATGTTTTTTATCTAATGAAAATGATAGTTTTGATAGTTATTTAGAAATTCACGCTGGAGCTGGAGGTACAGAAAGCCAAGACTGGGCATCTATGCTTAGACGAATGTATATGAAATGGGCTGATAAAAAAGATTATAAATTGGAAATAATAAGCGAACATAGAGGAGAAGAAGCAGGATTAAAATCAAGCACTATTAAAATTTGTGGATCCTATGTTTATGGATGGCTTAAATCCGAGTCAGGAATACATAGGTTAGTTAGGATTTCCCCTTTCGATTCTGGCGCAAGAAGACATACAAGTTTTGCTAGCGTTTGGGTCTATCCTGTGGTGGATGATAGTATTAAAATTGATATTCAAGAAAAAGACTTAAGAATTGACACTTATCGCTCCAGCGGTGCTGGTGGACAACATGTAAACACAACAGATAGTGCAGTAAGAATTACTCATATTCCAACCAACATAGTTGTGCAATGTCAAAACGAAAGATCTCAACACAAAAACAAGGAAACTTGTTTTAATATGCTAAAAGCTCGGTTATATGAGCATGAATTAAAAAAGAAAGATGAGAACGTCAAAAGCTTGGAAGATAGTAAAACGGACATAGGTTGGGGTCATCAAATAAGATCTTATGTATTACAGCCCTATCGATTGGTAAAAGATTTAAGAAATAATTATGAAAATACAAATCCTGATAGTGTTTTAAACGGTAACATCGATGAGTTTCTTGAAAATTCTTTATTTAGATTAAAAGGGAAAAACAACTAAATGATTAAATGGATTATAAGAATAATTTTAGTACTAATAACTTTTGCAATTCTTTCATTGTTTTTCCTATCATTTTACGGACTAAAAACAGACTATTTTAATTCAACTATCCAGGCTAAAGTTAAAGCCTTCAATCCAAATTTAAATTTAGAATTTCAAAAGACAAACATTTTACTAGATTTAAAGAAATTAGAATTAAAAGTTAAAATTAAAAATCCTAAAATTAATTTAGCCAATACATCTGCCGACTTAAATAAATTGAATTTAAATATTTCTATTAAACATTTTTTAAAAGGAAAATTTGCATTACAAAGAGGAGAAGTAGAACTGATTAAAACTGATATAAAACAATTTATTAAATTAGCAAATCAGATTAAACCTTCACCTTATTTATTTATTGTAAAAGAAATTTTTAAGGAAGGTCAAATAGAAGGAAAAATAAAAATCAATTTTGATACCAAAGGTAGAATTAAAGATGATTATGAAATTGTGGGTTTAATATCTAATTTTGATGCCAAAATACTTAAAAAATTTAATATAAACCAAAGTGATTTTAAATTTGAATTATTAAAAAATAACTATAGTTTTTATGTAATCAAAGGAAATATCAATGAAATTGATTTAGCAAATAGTGAATTTAAGATTATAAGAGAAAATAAAAATTTAAATGTAAAAGGTAATTTAGTTTCTAAGGCAAATTTAAAAAATATTCAAAATACTCTTGAATTGTTTAAAATTAACCTACTTGAAGGCAAAGTAGATAAATCTGAAATTTCCTTTGATCTTAAAAGTGTCCTAAGTTTCCAGCTGGAAAAATATATAAAAGTAAAAAATTTTAGAGTTAATGGAAATGGAAATATTCATTTTTTAAACATAAAACACAAAATAGATACATCAGAACTAAAAAAAATATTTATCAATTACAACGATTCATTTCAAATTACTGATACAAAAATAAAATTTTTATTGGATAATAATGTACAAGAAGTTGAACTAGAAGGTTTGGTTAATTTAGTAAATGAATATGAAAATTTTAAATCAAAATTAATTGTTGATAAGAAAAAAAATAATACGATCTTTGATACAGAAATAGATATAAAATCTTCGATTATTCAATTACAAAGTCTTAACTATAGAAAAGAAATAAATGATCCAGCAAACTTAAGATTTAAGGGAAATCGTAAAAAAAACGAAGGATATAATTTTGAAATTGTTGAGTTTAAAGAATCCAACAACTTAATTTTGGTCAAAGACATTGAATTCAATAAAAAATTTCAAGTAAATAATTTAAAAGAGTTGATCGTTCGAACTATGCACAGCAACTCAGTAAATAATGATTTTAAACTTAAAAAAAACAAAAAAATAAAAGTGCAGGGAGAAATATATGATGTAAGACCTTTATTGGCATCCCTAAATAATGGAGACAAAAAAAATACACTAAGTAAAAAATTTAACGGTGAATTTCAAGCTAACATTAAAGAAGTAATCGCTGATAAACAAATTAATTTATTAAAGTTTTCAATGATTTCAAATATTAAAAAAGGTAAACACGAAAAATTTACTGCCAAAGGAGAATTTTCTGATAGTGAATTTTTAGATATTTCAATGTCGCCAACAGGTGACGGTAAAACTAAAGTAATTCAATTATTTTCTGATAGGGCAGAGCCATTTATTAGTAACTACAAATTTATCAAAGGATTTAAAGGAGGAAAATTAGAATATGAATCTACCTACAATGACGAGGGATCAAATTCAAATTTAAAAATTTCAAATTTTAAGGTTTCAAAAGTGCCAGCCTTGACACAGCTTCTTACCCTGGCATCCTTACAAGGAATAGCTGACACCTTAGCAGGAGAAGGCATTAGATTTAGTGAACTAGACATGGACTTTAATTCTAAAAAATCTGAAAAAAATGTAGTTAACATTGAGGAATTTTATGCAATTGGCCCAGCTATATCCTTATTAATGGAAGGGTATGTTGTAAAAAAAGAATTGGTTAGTCTAAAGGGAACCCTAGTTCCTGCAAGGACAGTGAACAAGGCGATTGGTTGGATACCGCTGGTTGGTAAGATTTTAATTGGAAGCAAGATTGGGGAGGGTGTTTTTGGAGTTAGTTTTAAAATGAAGGGTCCACCCAAAGACATCAAAACCACAGTAAATCCAATTAAAACTTTAACACCTAGGTTTGTTACCAGAACACTGGAAAAAATAAAAGATATTAAGGAAAAAAACAAAAACTAATTTATTTTAACTATCACATGGTTTTTTTTCCCGTGCGAAAGTTTGAGGAAATTTTCTTTACCGAAATTATTTAATAAAATATTGAATTTGTCGCTTTCAACAGTCTCATTGTTAATTTTTATCCCTTTGTTTTTAATCATTCTTCTAACTTCGCTTTTAGAATTTGATAAATTAGTAGCTGTAACAAGGTCAATTATATTTATACCATTAATTACTTGTTTTTTTTTGAGAATCAATGTTGGTAAATCAGTTCCAACGGATTTTTTTTCGAAAGTATTCTTAGCTGTCTGTTCTGCTTTTGCAGCTGCAGCTTTACCGTGTAACATCGAGGTAGTTTCATTTGCTAATATTATTTTTAATTGATTAATATTTTTATTTTTTAGTTCTTCTATTTTTTCTAATGACAAATCCGTAAACATTTGAAGAAACCTTAATACATCCTCGTCATCAGTATTTCTCCAAAATTGCCAGTAATCATATGTGGTCAAAAGTTTTTTATCTAACCATACAGCTCCTTTTTCTGTTTTACCCATTTTTGAGCCTGAAGATAAGGTAATGAGAGGAGTTGTCAGTCCAAAGACCTGCTTATTAGAATGCCTTTTAATTAATTCAACTCCGTTAACAATATTTCCCCATTGATCTGATCCTCCAATTTGCATTGAACAGTTTTTATTTTTGTTAAGTTCAAGAAAATCATAAGCTTGCAAAATCATATAATTGAATTCCATATAACTTAAAGATTGTTCTCTATCCAATCGTATTTTAATACTATCAAAACTTAACATCTTATTTATAGTGAAATGTATTCCTATTTTTCTTAAGAATTTTATATAATTTAATTTTCCAAGCCACTTATAATTATTAACAAATATTGGTTTTGTATTTTTATTTTTTGTTTTTAAAAAAATTTTAAAAACATTTTCAATATTTTTTGTATTTTTTTCGATTACTTTTTCAGGTAAAATTTTTCTCGTTTCTTCTTTACCCGAAGGGTCTCCTATACGTGTCGTACCTCCACCTAGCAAAACAATGGGCTGATGCCCATACTTTTGCAGCAGTCTTAAACACATTATTTGCAATAAACTTCCAACATGCAAACTTGAAGAAGTGCAATCAAATCCAATATATGCTCTAATTTTATTTTTATTCATCAATTGTTCTAATTCTTCATAATTAGTACATTGATTAAAATAATTTCTTTTCTTAAATTCGGATAAGAATGAATTTTCCATATTTTTTTAAAAACTGTGTACAATCAATATACTTTATTTAATTTAATTAAAAAATACATATGAGCAAAAGCTATTACAGTTTAGGTCTAATGAGCGGTACATCTGGGGATGGAATCGATGCTTCAATTATTAAATCAGATGGTCAATCTAAATATGAAACAGTTCTTGATAAATATTTTGAGTATGATTCTGATATTCCTAAAAAAATTAGCCAAATAAAAGATAAATTAGCCTATCTAGAAAGTAGCATAGGAGGACCAGAGTATATAAGGATTCAAAAAGAATTATATAAAGAAACAAACTTTTTAGAGAAAAAAATTACCTTATTACATGCAGAAGCAATTAATGAAACTTTAAAAGATTTTAAAGAAAATTTAGACTTTATAGGATTCCATGGACACACAATTCAACATTTACCTAATAGAAAGTACACTAGGCAATTAGGTGATGGAAATTTGCTTTCGAACATAACAAAAAGGACTGTTGTTTATGATTTTAGACAAAATGACATAGAAAATGGTGGAGAAGGAGCACCACTAACTCCAATTTTCCATAAACTGTTAGTTGAAAAATTTAAAACAGAAATTCCAATAGTAGTTTTAAACATAGGTGGAATAGCCAATGTTACTATTATAGACAAAAAAGAGAGTATAACGACTGGTCAAGATATTGGACCTGGAAATTGCTTAATAGATCAATGGATGAAAAAAAATTCAAATAAAAGTTATGATAAAAATGGTTCAACAGCTAAATCGGGAAGCATACATTATTTATTTTTAAATAAAGCCCTAAGCGAATGGTATGATAGACTAGAAGATAGAGACTCGTTTAATAAAATAAAATGGTATAAATCATATGATACAAGTGATTTTGATTTATCTTTTGTTCGTGATCTACCTTTAGAAGATGGTGCAGCTACTCTAACAGAATATTCGTCAGAAATTTACTCGAATTTTATAAACAACTTTTGTAATCCATATCCAAAAAAAATAATAGTTTGCGGAGGAGGACGCAAAAATAAATTTTTAATAAAAAGTTTTGAAAAAAAAATTAAATGCGAGTTAGATATTATTGATAAATATGGAGTTAATGGTGATTTTATTGAGTCGCAAGCTTTTGCTTATCTTGCTATTAGATCTTATCTTAAGTTGCCAATTTCTTTTCCTGAAACTACGGGAGTACATGAACCTTGTACCGGGGGAATAATAATTAAAAATTTTTAATATAGCGCAGATTCTTTTTTAATATATTTATCTAAAACAAAAGATAATTCTTTCTCTTTATTTGAAAAAAAATGATTAGCTTCCTCTATTTCCTGAAAGTCTACTTTAATTCCTGTCTGGCTAGATAATCTTTTTTTTAATAAATTAATATTATCTAAAGGAACTAGTTCATCATTTTTTCCGTATACCATTAGACCAGATGCAGGGCAGTGTGATAAAAATGAAAAATCATAAACATTAGGTTGAGGAGATATAGCGATAAATCGATTTATTTCAGGTCTTCTCATCAATAATTGCATTGCAATCAATGAACCAAAAGAAAATCCAGCTATCCAACATTGTGAATGATCTATATTTCCTCTCTCAATCCAATCCAATGCCGCTGCGGCATCAGATAATTCTCCTTGGCCATTATCAAATTTTCCATCACTTCTACCAACCCCTCTAAAATTAATCCGACAAACAGAAAATTCATTTTTTAAAAAAGTTTGAAAAATTTCAAAAACAATTTTGTTATTCATAGTTCCGCCGTATTGCGGATGGGGTTGTAATACCAAAGCAACGGGCGAAGTTTTTTTGCTATTTTTGAAATATTTTGTTTCTATCCTTCCAGTTGGTCCTGAAATAAATAATTCACTTACTTTTTTATCCATAAACAATATTGATTATTATTATCAAAAAAAAACTAGGTTTTATAACATGTCTGTAAGATTTAAGAGAAATTTCTTTTTTAATACTTAAAGTTGACTAATTTACTCAGGATAGTATAAATAGATCATATTTTTCAATAATAATTTGATTATTTGTATTATGAAATTAACTAGTAAAGGCAGATATGCAGTGATGGCAATGGCCGATCTTGCAAAAAACCATGATCCAAGACCTGTTTCACTAAATGAAATTTCGTTAAGGCAAGGAATATCAATTCTTTATTTAGAACAACTTTTTTTAAAATTAAAACAAAATAGTTTGGTTAATAGTACAAGAGGATCACATGGAGGATATGTTCTATCGAAAACTCCAGATAAAATAAAATTATCAAATATTATTTCTGCAGTTAATGAAGAAGTTAAAACACTAAAGTGTAATAGAAACTCAAAGAAAGGATGCAATAGTAAATCAGTTAAATGTATCACTCACAATCTTTGGGATGAATTGGGAGAACATATAAATTTATTTTTCGAACAAAAAAGTTTGGAAGATGTTTTAAATATAGAAAAAAAATTTCAAAGAATAAAAAATTAAATGACACAATCAACAATTAATACATCAGAGGAATACAAATATGGTTTTACAACCGATATTGAAAGTATCAGAGCACCAAAAGGATTAAATGAAGATGTAATTAAATTTATTTCCAATATTAAAAAAGAACCACATTGGATGTTAGAATGGAGATTAAAAGCTTATTCAAGGTTAAAAAATTTAAAAGAACCTAATTGGCAAAAACCAAAATATCCAAAAATAGACTATCAAGATTTATATTATTATTCTGCGCCAAAAAGTTCTCAAAATAAGCCTAAAAGTCTTGATGAAGTGGATCCTAAATTAATCGAAACTTATAATAAGTTGGGTATTTCACTAAAAGAGCAAGAGAAATTAAGTGGAGTAGCAGTAGATGCTGTTTTTGACTCGGTGTCAGTAGCAACTACTTTCAAGGATAAACTAACTGAAAAAGGAATTATATTTTGTCCAATTTCAGAAGCAATTCAAAAACATCCTGATTTGGTAAAAAAATATATTGGTTCTGTCATTCCAATTACAGATCATTATTTTGCTACACTTAATTCAGCAGTTTTTACCGATGGTTCATTTGTTTATATTCCCGAAGGAATTAGATGTCCCATGGAGCTATCCACATATTTTAGAATTAATGCTTCCGAAACCGGACAATTTGAAAGAACATTAATTATTGCAGATAAAGGTAGTTATGTTAGTTATCTTGAGGGATGTACAGCTCCAATGAGAGATGAAAATCAGCTTCATGCCGCCAACGTTGAGTTGATAGCTTTGGATGATGCTGAAATAAAATATTCTACTATACAAAATTGGTATCCCGGAGATGAAAAAGGTAAAGGAGGTATTTACAATTTTGTTACTAAAAGAGGTGCTTGTAGGGGAAAAAATTCTAAGATTTCTTGGACGCAAGTTGAAACCGGCTCAGCGATAACTTGGAAATATCCAAGCTGTATTTTGCAAGGAGATAATTCAGTTGGTGAATTTTACTCAGTAGCTATTACGAATAATTATCAGAAGGCTGACACTGGAACTAAAATGATTCATCTTGGAAAAAATACCAAAAGCAAGATTATTTCTAAAGGTATATCAGGTGGACATGGAGATAACACTTATAGGGGCTTAGTTAGAATAAGTTCTAAGGCACATAATTCTAGAAATTACACACAATGTGATTCTTTATTAATGGGTAATAAATGTGGAGCACATACAGTTCCTTATATAGAAAATAAAAATTCTTCATCCAATATTGAACACGAAGCAACAACTTCAAAAATAAGTGAAGAACAACTTTTTTATTGTAACCAAAGAGGTTTAAATCAAGAAGAAGCTATTAGCTTGATTGTTAATGGTTTTTGCAAAGAAGTACTTCAACAATTACCCATGGAATTTGCTGTGGAAGCACAAAAATTGGTTGGAATTAGTTTAGAAGGTAGCGTTGGTTAAATGTTGGATATTAAAAGTCTTAGTGCCTCAATAGATGGCAAAAAAATATTAGACGGTTTTGACCTTAAAATTAAACCTGGAGAAGTGCATGCTATTATGGGCCCAAATGGTTCGGGAAAAAGCACTTTAGCCAATGTATTAACTGGAAAAAATGGCTATGAAATTGAAGGGCAAGTTTTTTATGAAGACAAAGATCTATTAAATTTACCTATAGAAGAAAGAGCCCAAAAAGGTTTGTTTATGGCTTTTCAATATCCCTTAGAAATAGCAGGTGTAAATACAAACAACTTTCTAAAAACATCTTTAAATACTATTCGTAAAGTTAGAGGTTTAAAAGAGCTAGACTCTTTGGATTTCTTAAAACTAGTAAAAACAAAAACAAAAAATCTTAAAATTGATGAAAAAATACTTAATAGACAATTAAATGTTGGTTTTTCTGGAGGAGAAAAAAAGAAAAATGAAATTTTGCAAATGACAATTTTGGAACCCAAACTTGCAATTTTAGATGAGACTGACTCCGGTTTAGATATTGATGCACTAAGGATAGTTTCAGATGGTGTGAATGCCTTAAGAAGCAAAGAAAGATCTTTTTTAATTATCACACACTATCAACGCTTGTTAGATTATATCAAACCAGATTTTGTTCATGTGCTGGTTAATGGAAAAATAGCAAAAACTGGTTGTGGAGAACTGGCAGAAGAACTTGAAAAAGTTGGTTATGAAAGAATGGAGATAGGCAAATAAATGACAATATGATTTTAAATTTCGACAATTTTCAAAAAGCTAATCAAAGCGGTAGCAAACTAAATAATATTAGAATTAAAAATTTAAATATTTTTAAGGAAAAAGGTTTTCCGACTAAGAAAGAAGAAAATTGGAAATACACAGATTTAAATAGAATAATATCAAATAATCTAAGCAAACTAGAAATCCTAAATGATAAAAAAACTTCTCAATATAATAATGAGTGGATATTAAAAAATTTTCAACACAATCAAATAATCTTAGTTAACGGTGATTTTGTTAGTTCAAATTTTAGTTTTGAGACTAAAGAAAAAATAACAATAAAACCATTAAAGGAAATTTTAAATGAAGAAAAAGATTTTGAAAAAATAAGAAATTATTTTGATGAACAAGAAAATTCTCTTAACGCATTGAATCATGCATTAGTTAATGATGGTATATTCTTAGAAATAGAAGACGATTATTCATTTAAGAAACCATTAATTATCTATAATTTTTTTAACAAGTTTTCAGAAAATAAAATAATAAATAATAAAAGTATTATTTTACTTGGAAAGAATTCCAAGCTAAGTGTGTTGGAATGGTATAGAGCAGAGAGTGATATTAAGTATTTTAATAATACCATTCACAACTGTTCGATTCAAAAAAATGCCATACTGAAAAAATATATTATGGATAGCAATTTGGATAATTCCTACAACTACCATTTTACCAATGTTAAAAGTTATTCTAACAGTATATTTGAGAATTTTTTATTTTCTGCAGGATCAAGTTTTATAAAAAATGAAATTCGTTGTGATTTGGTAGAAACTTTTAGTTCATGCTTTATTAATGCATTAATATTTTTAAAGAACCAACAACACCATGAATTAAAAACTAACATTAATCATAAACAGGAAAATTGTAAAAGTTCTCAATTAGTAAAAAGTGCTTTATTGGATAAAAGCAATGGGACTTATCAAGGAAAAATTTATGTTGATAAAAAAGCTCAGAAAACTAACGGATATCAACTTAGTAAAGCATTAGTATTGTCAGAAAATTCTGCTTTTAACTCAAAACCTGAATTAGAAATCTATGCGGACGATGTTAAGTGTTCACACGGTTCAACAACAGGTAATATTGACCAAAATTCTGTTTTTTATTTGATGTCCCGCGGATTATCTAAAGAACAGGCAAATAGAATGTTAGTCGAAGGTTTTTTAAATGAAGCTGTCGAAACAATTACAGAGCCAAACATTAAATCATTAATTTCAAAATTGTTTATCGATAAAATCAACAAAACAAAATTTGAAATTAATGAATATTGAAAATATTAAATCTCAATTTCCAATCTTTTCTAAAAAGATAAATGGTAAACCACTGGTTTATCTAGATAGTTCCAATTCATCACAAAAACCTATGTGCGTAATAAATAAATTGAACGATTTTTACAAAAATGAATTTTCTAACATAGGAAGAAGTATTCATTCACTAGCTGTAAATGCTACAAATAAATTTGAAGAAACAAGGGAAAGTATAAAAAATTTTATTAATGCTAATTTTAAAGAAGAAATCGTTTTTACTAAAAATGCGACTGAAGCTATAAACTTGGTTGCCACAACTTTTGGTCAACAAAATATTAAAGAGGGTGATGAAATCATAATTACAGAATTAGAACATCATTCAAACTACGTTCCATGGCATTTTCTTAGAGAAACAAGAGGTGCAATTATAAAGTTTGCACCAATAAATGAAGATGGCGATGTTATCATTGATGAATTAAAAAAATTAATCACATTAAAAACAAAAATTATTGCCGTCACTCACTTGTCAAACGTTACCGGCACAATTGTACCAATCAAAGAAATAGTAGAGATTGCGCACAAAAAAAATGTTCCTGTACTAGTAGATGGATGTCAGGCTGTACCTCATATTAAAGTTGACGTTACAGATCTAGACTGTGATTTTTATGCTTTTTCCGCTCACAAAGTTTATGGCCCAACGGGAGTTGGAATTTTGTATGCAAAAAAAAAATGGCTCGAAAAACTACCTCCTTATATAGGAGGTGGAGCCATGATTAGCGAGGTAAAAAAAGATAAAATTATTTATGCTAAACTTCCCGAGAAATATGAAGCTGGAACAATGCCTACAGCAGAAGTGATAACATTTAATGAGTCCATAAAATTTATGGAATCAATTGGAATAGATAATTTAATGAAACATGAAAAGGAAATTAAAAACTACGCCTTGGAAAAACTTAATAAAATAAATTCTGTAAAAATAATTGGTAATCCAAAAAATAAAGCTGGAGTGATTGCCTTTACTATAAAAGGGATACATCCTCATGATATTGCTACAATTTTAGATGAGGACGGTGTAGCAATTAGAGCTGGACATCATTGCTGTCAAATTTTTCACGAAAAAATGAATTTAACTGCTACGGCAAGAGCTTCAATTGGAGTTTATAATAATAAGGATGATATTGATATGCTCTGTAAGGCAATTGAAAATTGTAGAAAAATATTTGATTTAAAATAATGGACTTAAAGCAATTATATCAGGATATAATTTTAGAACATGGAAAAAGTCCTAGAAACTTTGGAAAGTGTGAAGGATATAATCACGATGCAAAAGGATATAATCCTCTTTGTGGGGACAAAGTTCACGTATATTTAAAGTTAAATAGTGGAAAAAAAGTTGAGAGCTTAACTTTCGAGGGAGAGGGATGTGCTATTTCGTTAGCTTCAGCATCCATAATGACGGAGTTAGTTAAGGGAAAATCTTTTGACGAAACAAGAGATATAATGAATGCCTTCTTAAATATGATTAAAAATACTTCGGAAATACGATCTAATCACTTGGATGAAGATCAAAAAACTAAACTTATGTCGTTGTCTGGAGTAAAGCAATTTCCAATGAGAGTGAAATGTGCTACATTATCTTGGCATACTCTAGTTTCAGCAATGAAAGGGAAAAAAGAAGAAATAAATACCGAGGTAATAGATTAATGAGTGATATTAAAAATCAAGTTATAGAAGAGGTTAAAAAAATTTATGATCCTGAAATTCCAGTAAATATATATGAATTGGGTTTAATTTATAAAATAGAAGTTGATGAAACAAACAAAGTCAACATTGATATGACATTAACTTCACCAAATTGTCCAGTTGCAGAGAGTTTACCAAAAGAGGTAAAGGATAATATACTGAAAGTAGAAGGTGTTTCTGACGTAAACTTAAATTTAGTTTGGGAACCACCTTGGGATAAGGACAGGATGTCAGAAGCAGCTAAGTTGGAACTAAACATATGACGAAGCAAATAATTACTTTAAGCGATAATGCAGCGCAAAGAATTAAGGAAATAATGGCGAATGCAAAAGATCCCTCAATTGGAGTAAGAATAGGAGTAAAATCAGGCGGTTGTGCGGGAATGTCATATATAATGGAATATGCAAAATCTTCTAATTCGAATGACGAGGTTATAGAAGATAAGGGTGTTAAAGTATTAATTGATCCAGGTGCAGTTATGTATCTCTTAGGTACTGAAATGGATTATAAAAAAGAGGAGCTTTCTTCTACTTTTGTATTTAAAAATCCTAATGAAACAGAGCGTTGTGGATGTGGAGAGTCTTTTAAAGTTTAACGCTGTATTGCCGCACAATATTCAATTGTGTATAATGTCCCATTATGAGAGACAAAAAACATCTTGTAGAACACTCTAATAAGTTGGTAGAAAAAGCCAAAGAGAAAGCATTGTTCCGTTCTCAACGCAAAGCTGTTGAAGCAGGTGCTCACGGTACACTAGATTACACGATCAAAAAAGGTGTAAATAAAAACAAAATTGCTGGTGAAAAAATACTAAAAAGTAAAAAGGATTAATCTTAGCAGCTGTAGTACATCTCGAACTCTATTGGGTGAGGAGTATGTTCGAGTTTATGAATTTCTTCAAATTTTAGAGCGATGTAAGCATCTATTTGATCATCTGTAAATACACTTCCTTGTTTTAAAAAATCTCTGTCTCTGTCCAAACATTCCATTGCTTCTCTTAGGGAACCACAAACTGTGGGAATTTTTTTTACTTTATTTTCCGGAAGAGCATATAAATCATCATCAAGGGGTTTGCCTGGATCAATTTTATTTTTGATACCATCTAATCCTGCCATCAACATTGCTGCGAATGTTAAATAAGGATTTCCTGCGCCATCAGGATATCTAACTTCAACTCTTGAACCTTTTTTATTATGTGATATCGGAATTCGACAAGTAGCAGATCTGTTTCTTGCCGAATAAACTAACAAGACCGGAGCTTCAAACCCAGGAATTAGTCTTTTGTAACTATTGGTAGTTGAATTTGAAAAAGCATTAACCGCTTTTGCATGTTTCAAAATTCCACCAATATAATAAAGCGCAGTATTTGATAATCCCGCATATTTATCACCGGCAAATAAAGGAGTATCACCTTTCCAAATTGATTGATGTGTATGCATGCCCGAGCCGTTGTCTCCTTTAACTGGTTTTGGCATAAACGTTGCCGTTTTGCCAAAAGAATGAGCAACCATTTGCACACCATATTTATAAAGTTGTACATTATCGGCTTGAGTAGTTAAGGTATCAAAATACATTCCCAACTCATGTTGACTTGGCGCGACTTCATGATGATGTTTTTCAGCTTTAATACCCATGTCTCTTAAGGCCTTTAAAAATTCACTTCTCATATCCTGAGCGGCGTCAACAGGAGGTACAGGAAAATATCCACCTTTAATTCCAGGACGATGTCCCATATTTCCGCTTTCATATTTTTTTCCGGTATTATAAGGACCTTCAGAACTATCAATGGTAAAACTAGTTTCATTCATATCATTTTTATATCGAACATCATCGAAAACAAAAAATTCAGGTTCAGGTCCAAAATAAGCTTTGTTACCAATATTTGTTTTATTTAAATAAGTTTCGGCTTTTTTTGCTGTACTTCTCGGATCTCTCTCATAAGGAGTTTTATTAACTGCATCTAGGACATCAACGAAAAGAACTAAAGTGCTATGAGACGTGAATGGATCTATAATTGTTCTTTCTAAGTCTGGCTTTAATAACATGTCAGATTCGTGAATTGATTTCCATCCGGCAATCGATGAACCATCAAAGAAAACTCCCTCGTTTAGCATTTTCTCATCAACCATCTTACCGTCCATGGTTAAATGTTGAAGCTTTCCTTTTGGGTCTGTAAATCTAAGATCTACATACTCCACTTCTTTTTCCTTCATTAATTTAATAACTTTACTTGCGCTCATCGAATTTCCTTTACATGAATTAAAAAATTTTTACAAATCACAATGAATTTCATTGTGTGACTGAGGCTTAGTAACAAATATAGATTAAAAAAAAATATGCTATTATTAGGTATCAGCTATGCATAATATACAGAATCACGATCATTTGCAGGATTAATGAATATAAAATTTGTAAAAAATACACCCAAAATTTGGCTAAATAAGTTTCCTTGGAAAAAACAAAAAGATCACAAATATAGTAGAGGAAAACTTGTTGTCTTAGGAAGCCAAAAACACATGACTGGAGCTACCATTTTATCCGCAGAATCAGCGTTAAGAGTCGGCACTGGTTCTGTAAAAATTCTGTCCTCAAAGCAAACACTGCCTATATACTCAATAAAGTTTCCATCTGCATTAAAAGAAGAAATAAATGATCTAAAATCTTTAAGTAAATTTATTAATAAAGAAAAATCTTCAACGTATTTAATTGGACCTGGGGCAGGTTCAAATAATTTAACAAAGAAAAAAACACGATTAATTTTAAAAAAAATAAAAAATGTAGTTGTTGATGCAGATGCTTTGACCTGCTTTAAAAAAAAGCCCAAAGAGCTTTATCGTTTGTTGGACAAAAATAAAGTTATTACCCCGCATTCAAAAGAGTTTCATTCAATATTTCCATCAATAAAAAAAAATCTTAGTAGAGAAGAAAAGATAACGAAAGCAATTCAGCTTACAAAAACAAACATTGTTTTAAAGGGATCTGTTACTTTAATAGGATCATTCGAAGGTAATATTATTTATAATAAACATACATCAAGCGAATTGGCAGTAATTGGATCAGGAGATGTACTTAGTGGGTTAATTGCAAGTCTTATTGGGAAAAATAAATTAAATCCTTTTCTTGCCGCTTGCGCAGGAGTTTGGATTCATGGAGATTTAGCTAAACAGTTTGGTCCTGGCTTAATCGCTGAAGATATTATACAAGCAATTCCTCATACCTTAAAAAAACTAAAAAAATGGAAGATTTACTCAAAAAGGAATCGGTAAAAAGAGTTAATAATTTTATTAAACAATTCGATTCCTCTCTTGAAATTATTATGCTTGATAAAACAGCACGAACAGCAAAAGATGCTGCCACCGCTTTAAATTGTGAAGTAGGGGCAATTGTAAAAAGTTTAGTCTTAAGAGCTGATAATGGTTTTTTGATTTGTTTAGTAGCAGGCGATAAAAGATGTTCGCTAAATAAATTAAAGAAATTAATAGGAAAGAAGGATGTTTGCATGGCAGATGCTGAACAAGTTAAATCACAAACGGGATTTTCAATAGGTGGAGTGGCTCCAGTTGCCTATTTAAATAAATTAGAAGTATTAATTGATAATTCACTTGGAAGATTCAAAGATGTTTTTAGTGCAGCAGGACATCCTAATTGTATTTTTAAAATTGGTTATAGCCAGTTGATAAAAATTACCAATGGTTCAGAAAAAGAAATAACTGAATGAGAGAACCAAAAGCTATAGACTTTACTTTGCTAACTATTTTAGCTCTCATTTGGGCTTCAGCCTTTTTTAATATTAAAATTGCGACCTACTCTTATGGACCTCTTTCGATTTCATTTTTCAGAATTTTCTTTGGTGCACTTCCTGTAATTTTAATATGTTATTTAAGAAAAATTAAAATCGAAGCTTTTTCTAAAGACTGGTATTGGTTTGCAGCCATTGGGTTTATAAATTTAGTAATCCCCTTTTTTTTAATTGCCTACGGTATTCAAAAAGTTCAAAGTAATCTAGCAGCAATATTAATGGCGAGCACTCCCTTGACTGCTGCTATTTTAGCACATTTTTTTATCAGTAATGAAAAAATTAATTTAATCAAATCCATTGGAATTCTGGTTGGCTTTTCTGGAATTATTTTTTTATTTTCTGATAAAATTTTAATTAATGAAAATAACCTTTTGTCAGCTTTTTTAATTTTATTTGGATCCTGCTTCTATGTAGTGGGAGGCTTATTAACCTTAAAGATTAGTAATAAGAAAAATGAGAATGTTACAGCTTCAATTTTGATTTGGGGTGGATTGATTATGTTTCCTATTTGTATGTTTATTGAACAACCTTGGAATTTAAATCCTAGGCTAGACTCAACTATTTCTCTTATTTATCTTGGTGTTTTTTCTACTGGAATTGCCTGGCTTCTTAGATTTTATATCTTAAAAAATAATGGTTTAGTTTTCCAGGCCCAGGTTGCTTATCTAATTCCTATATTTGGTGTGATCCTTGGATTTTTATTTTTAAAAGAGGGAATTACTCCAAAAGTAATTTTATCTTTGATAGCTGTTATTCTAGGAATATATTTAGTTAAAAGATCTAGTAAAGTGATAAGCGACTGAAAAAAGATTTACTTAAGTTTAGCAATTTTATTAATATGTGATGGTCTGATTTCACAGCAACCACCTAAAATTGTAGCTCCATCATCCTTAAATTTTTTTACAAATTCGTAAAATTTACTTTCAGTAATATCCTCTCTTGAACCCAAGATCTTAGTGGGATTTCCACCTTTGCCCCAAATTGAAGGCTCACGTGCTGCATAATCGTCAGGAATATTTTTAAATGCGTTTAATTTAAATCCGTAAGGAATATTTAAACTTTTTAATTCCTTAGCTATAATTTCATAAGATTCAGGATGAACACATGCTGCAATAATTCCTAACCAGTTTTCTTTTTTATATTTTTTTACAATATCACTTATATTTTCACCTGACGGTAATTTCCCATTTTTTCTGATATGTACACCTATCAGTACTGGTAAATTAAATGATTTGATTGTTTTCAGCGCGATTTCACATTCTTTTCCGCTTCCCATTACATCTAAATAAAAAAAATCTATATTTGATTTAAGCAATTTTGCTTGATCATAAAAATTTTTTTCAATTAAATTTAAATCATCTCCTAAATTTTCATTATAGGTTTGATATTGGTTAGGTAAACCTCCAGCTACTAATATATTTTTTTTTGAGATATCTCTTGCTTTTAATGCAAGTTCTACAGCTTTGGTGTTTATATGTTCAAAATGCTCTTCACATTTATTTTCAATTAATCTTATTCTTCTAGCAGTAAAGGTTGCTGTCACTATAACATCTGCACCAGCATTAATAAAATCTAGATGTGTATCAGTTACTAATTGATGATATTTTTCTTCTATTAAAGCACTTGCAGACCAAAGCGTTCCTTGAGGTTTTAATCCCCTTTTTAATAATTCTTGGCCCATGCCACCGTCCAGGATTCTTGTTTTTGAAAAATAATTTATATCCATAATTTTTAATAATTAAAAAATTTTAAATCCCATTCTTGTAGCAACAAAAATGACTAGTATAGCAGTTACTAAGGCTAGAATACGAGTCGGAAATATTTTCAAATTTAAAAAATTTCCTAGCTGTCCTCCAATTAAAACGGCTACCAAAAGATACCAGTAATTTGGAATTTCTGTTAAAATTGCATTTTTTGTTAATTGTCCAATAATTCCAGAGACTGAATTAATCAGGATAAACAATGAGGCAGTGGTTACAATATGATTTGGTCTAGCTGCTCTAATTAGAAAAAGTATTGGGCTCAAAAAAATTCCTCCACCAATTCCAACAATGCCTGAAATGAATCCTAATACTCCTCCAATTAAAATTGAAACTGGTATTGGAATTTTTCTGTAATTTTCTTCTTTATCGTCGTAAGATTTGAAGTTTATTAATAATAAAATTCCTGCTGCCATCAAAACTAAAAACAGCAATATTTCAAACAATCTTTTTTCTATCGGCAAAGAACCACCAATAAAAGCCAAAGGTATTGATCCAATTAAATAAGGAAGTAAAAGTTTAAGATTTAAGTTTCCTGTTCTAATATAATTAAAGCAATTACCTGATACGACTATAATATTACAAGATAAAGCGATAACAGGAAAAATAAAATAGGGAACACCCCAAATCAAAAGGAGAGCTAAATAAGTAGAACCACCACCAAAACCAACACTGGAGTACAAAATAGCAGTAGCCAAAAATAATATTGCTAATAGCATCATCGTTATTTATCCTACAAATAAATTATGCAAGTTAACATAGCACTTTTAACAGTAACGGATACCAGAACCATTGATACCGATAAATCGGGTGCCATTTTAGTAAAAAAAATAAAAGAACAAAATCATAAGTTAGTTGATAGAAAAATTGTAAAAGATGAAAAAGAAGAAATAAAAAAAGTTTTATCAGACTGGTTAAAAAATAATGAACTAGATGTAATTATAACAACAGGAGGAACGGGTTTAACTGGTAGAGATATTACTCCTGAAGCAATAAAAGAAATTGCTGATAAAGAAATTCCTGGATTTGGAGAACTATTTAGAGAATTAAGTTACAAAACTGTAGGAACCTCTGCTATGCAATCAAGAGCTTGTGCTGTATTAGCAAATGGAAAATACATATTTGCTTTACCCGGTTCCTCAGGCGGTGTAACGGATGCTTGGGATGGAATTTTAAAATATCAACTTGATATCAATCACAAACCTTGCAATTTTGTAGAATTATTTCCAAGACTTAAAGAGAAATAATTTTTTTATTTATAATAAAAACTAATCTTGTCTCAGAAAATTTATGGTATTTTGAATCTTTTGATTTCATTATTATGGGTAAAAATAAACCTAGGGCATATAAAATTATTATTACCAAAGCAGATATAAGAAAAGCTCGCATCGCATTAATTTTCATTGGGACAATATATTTCTTTTATTTAATTTTGTATTGGGCTAAAAACGTCACATTGTGGAACACTTAATAGAAGATATAGTTTTTCTTCAAGATAAAATATTCCTAAGAGGTTTTATTTTTGGTCTCGTTCATGTTGGAATTATGTTAATCGGTTATTACACTGGTTGGAGCATTAATAGGCTATTAAAAATTGTCTCCAATGGATTTATTGCAGGCATCGTTGGTGTAGTAATAGCACATGTAGTAGCAGACTATATTGCTGCAACTCTTGATCCAGACATAAGACCTGCTGCCCTAGGTATTGTTGTTGGAGGTTTGTTACCATTAATATTTATTCCTTTTTTGGAAAAATATGTAACTAAGAGCAAATATCATATTGCTATAGGCGATCACGAAGACCTTCAAAAAGATTTAAAAAAAAGACACAGAAAATAATTTTTTATTTAATATATTAAATGCCTTTTTTTATAGCGGAATAAATAATCTCTTTATCAGTTTGACCAATAATGCGAGCTACTTCTTTATTACCTTTGTAAACAACAATAGTAGCCCAAAAATCTATACTTAGTTTTTTTGCTATATCTTCATTTTTATTTTGATCATAACTAAAAAAAATAATTTCATTAAATTCTTTTTCAGCCCGATCCAAAATTTTTGTTTGTTTGGCACAGGTGCCACAAAAAATATTATAAGAATTTACAACTATTGTTCTCCCATCTGTTTTAGCTTTTTCAAATATTTCTATTGAAAAATTTGTTTCTTTCTCAACAGCTGAAGCTGAAAAACAAGTAATAATAAATAGTAAAAGTAAAAGTTTTTTCATATTAATAATTATTTTCGATATTTTTGTTTCCACTCTTCGTATGACATACCATAAACATGCTTTCTAGCATCAGGATCGGAGATATCTATCCCTTTTTTTTGGGCTTCTTCTCGATACCATTTAGATAAGCAGTTTCTACAAAATCCAGCTAGATTCATAAGATCAATATTTTGAACATCTTTCCTATCTCGTAGGTGGTGAATTAATCTTTCAAAAGCTGCAGATTGTAATTCTTTTTTTGTATCGTTATCCATAATAAAATTTATTATATACTAGTTTATTTGAAACATGAAACTAACAGGATCATACGAAATAAAATTGGATAAGAATTCAGTCTGGAAAGCTTTGAATGATCCTGAAATTCTTAAGAAAAGTATACCTGGGTGTGAAGAATTCAAAAAAAACTCTGACACCAATTTTACAGCAACTGCTACAAATAAAATTGGACCATTTAATGCTACTTTTACAGGAGATATTGAACTTAAAGATTTAAATCCTCCTGATAGTTATAAAATTGCTGGACAAGGAAATTCACCTGTTGGATTTGCTTCAGGTGAGGCTTCAGTGAAGTTAGAAGAAAGTAATGGAATTACTAAATTAATTTATAGTGTAGAAGCAAACGTTGGAGGAAAAATAGCTCAAGTTGGATCAAGGTTAATTGATATGACAGCAAAAAAAATGGCAGATATTTTTTTTGGTAAATTTTCAGAACTATTATCATCAGCAGAAAAAAAAGAAGAAAAAAAAGAGGAAATTAAAACTGTTTCAAAAAAAAGTTTCGATTTAAAACAAATTAATAAAAAACTGTTATACGCAACTGTTGTAGCTGTTGTTTTACTAGCCATTTACTTGCTCAAATAATTTTTTCTAATAGAACGTGTATTTTAATTTAGCATTGCGACTTTTTAACCATTATGTTTAAATATTTATGACAGGAGAAGTCTGATGCAAAAGGTTTCGTTAGAAATTAATGGCAAGAAGGTTTCACGGGAAATAGAAGATCACACCTTATTATCAACTTTATTAAGAGACATTTTAAGTTTAACCGGCACACATATTGGTTGTGATACTAGTCAATGTGGAGCTTGCGTCGTTCATGTGGATGGAAAATCCGTTAAGAGCTGTACACTTTTTGCTGCAGATATTCATGGATCGAAAGTTACAACTATCGAAGGACTTGCAAATAATGGAAAAATGCACCCAATGCAAGAAGCTTTCAAGAAACTTCACGGCTTGCAATGTGGATTCTGTACACCAGGTATGGTGATGAGCGCGGTAGATTTACTAAAAAATAATAAAAAACCTAGCGATCAAGAAATTAGAGATTGGTTAGAAGGTAATATCTGTCGTTGTACAGGTTACCAGAATATTGTGGCCGCTGTTAAGGAAGCTGCTTCAAAAATGTAGATAAAAAAGAAGAAGAATATGGCAAGTAGTTTAATAGGATCAAGAGTAGAGAGAAAAGAAGATAAGAAATTCCTTACTGGTAAAGGAAGGTACACCGCTGATATTAATCTTGCTAACCAAACTTATGCATATTTTGTTCGTTCTCCACATGCTAGAGCTACAATTTCAAAAGTTGACATATCAAAAGCCTCTAATGCACCAGGTGTTGTAAAGATATTAACTGGAGATGATTTAGCTAAAGATAAAATTGGCGGACTTATCGCAGGATGGAAAATAGTGAGCCAAGATGGAACCGATATGAAATGTCCACCACATCCTCCTTTAGCAAACAAAGCAGTAAATTTTGTGGGAGATCATGTAGCAATTGTAATTGCTGAGACACTAGATCAGGCTAAGGATGCAGCGGAAAAGGTTCGAGTTAATTATAAGGTATTAAAAGCAGTAGTAAATACTGGTGATGCTTTAAATTCAAAAGCTATCTATGACGGAATAGATAAAAATTTATCTTTTGACTTTTTATTGGGAGATAAAGGAAAAACTGATGAAGCTTTTTCAAAGGCAGATAAAATTGTAAAACTTGATTTAGTAAATAACAGATTAATACCAAATGCAATGGAACCTAGAGCTGCTATTGGTGACTATAATTCATCATCAGAAGAATTAACTTTATATACGGCAAGTCAAAATCCACATCTATCAAGATTAATTTTGTCGGCGTTTAATGCTGTACATCCAGAACATAAATTTAGAATTGTGGCTCCTGATGTAGGTGGAGGCTTTGGATCAAAGATTAACGCTTATGCTGAAGATGCAGTTGTAGCTTGGGCATCTAAAAAAATTGAAAGACCAGTTAAATGGGTTGCTGAAAGAAGTGAGTCGTTTTTGTCAGATAATCATGGCAGAGATCATGTTACTCATGTGGAATTAGCGCTTAAAAATGATGGAAAAATAACAGCTATAAGAGTTGATACTATAGCAAATTTGGGAGCGTATGCTCTTGTTCTTGGCACTGTAACTCCAACGTATTTATATGCACCTTTACTTGTAGGACCTTATGATATTCCAACAGCATGTTGCAATGTCAAAGCAGTTTATACGAACACAGCTCCAACCGACGCTTATAGAGGAGCTGGAAGACCAGAAGCAACATATGTGGTTGAAAGAATTGTCACTGAAGCCGCTAAAGAAATTGGAATGGATCAAGCTGAGTTTAGAAAGAAAAACTTTATTAACAAATTTCCACACCAGCAATGCTTAGTACATAATATAGACTCAGGTGATTATCACGCTCATTTAGATAAAGCATTGGAATTATCTGATTACAAAAACTTTGAAAATAGAAGGTCACAGTCATCAGCAAAAGGAAAACTTAGAGGAATCGGCTTTTCAACTTATCTGGAAGCATGCGGAGTTGCTCCTTCAGCTGTGGTGATGTCAATTGGTGCAGGCGTAGGTCTATGGGAATCAGCAGAAGTAAGATTTAATGCTACAGGAAATATTTCCGTTTTTACAGGAACCCATAGTCACGGACAAAGTCATGACACGACATTTGCTCAAATTGTTGGCGATAGATTAGGAGTTCCAATAGAAAATATAGATATTGTACATGGAGATACAGATAAAGGACCATTTGGAATGGGAACTTATGGATCAAGATCACTTGCTGTTGGAGGAACAGCGATTGTCAAAGCGTGTGATAAAATTATTGAAAAAGGAAGAAAGGTTGCTGCCAAGATGTTGGAAGCAAAACCTGAAGATGTGGATTTTAAGGATGGAGAATTTATAGTTAAAAATTCAAATAAAAAGAAGACAATAGGAGAAGTTGCCTTTGCATGTTATTTACCCGGAACGTTTGGAGATATTAAATCTCCACTTCCTGAAGGCGTTGAACCAGGTTTAATGGAAACATCTTTTTTTGATCCTTCTAATTTTTCATTTCCAGCAGGTTCACATATTTGTGAAGTTGAAGTAGATCAAGATACGGGAGAAACAAAAGTAGTTAAATATACTGTAGTGGATGATTTTGGAACGGTTATTAACCCTTTAATTGTTGAAGGCCAAGTTCATGGAGGTGTAGCGCAAGGTATTGGACAAGCTCTATATGAGAATGCTCACTACGATGAATCGGGTCAGTTAATAACTGCTTCTTATATGGATTATACGATGCCAAGGGCCGACAATTTTCCAGAAATTAAACTTGGTTTTACCTCAACACCAGCAACATCAAATCCACTGGGAGCTAAGGGATGTGGGGAAGCAGGAACCATCGCGGCTCCAGCAGCCGTTATGAATGCTGTAATAGATGCAATTGACACAGATATATCAATGCCAGCAACTTCTGAAAAAGTATGTAATGCATTACAAAAAAATAAAAAAAATAAGGAAGCAGCATAAATATTATGAAAGGTTTTAATTTTCATTCGGTAAAAAATGTAAAGGAAGCAAAAAAATTAGCTTCAGGTAAATCAGCTTTTTTAGCTGGAGGAATGACTACAATCCCAGCGATGAAACTTAGACTGGCTTCTTATTCAGATATTATTGATATCAAAAATATTAAAGATTTATCGGGTATCAAAGTATCAAGTAAGAGTCTAAAAATTGGTGCAACAACTAAACATGCTGAAGTTGCAGCTTCTAAAGAAGTAAAAAAAGCTATTAGTTCTTTAGCTCATTTAGCTGATGGTATTGGAGATCCTCAAGTTAGAAATCGTGGAACGATAGGGGGATCGATTGCAAATAATGATCCCGCAGCTGACTATCCAGCAGCTTGTTTGGCCTTAAATGCAATAATTCACACAAGCGATAGAAAAATTGTTTCTGATAAATTTTTTAAAGGTATGTTTGAAACTGCTTTAAAAAAAGGTGAATTAATACAAGCAGTAGAATTTCAAGTTCCAGATAAATCTTGCTATGTAAAATTTCCTAATCCTGCATCTAGATATGCAATAGTTGGAGTTTATGTTGCAAAGTATAAAAAAGAAGTAAATGTTGCAGTTACTGGAGTTGAATCTGCTGTTTTTCGATGTAAAAAAATTGAAAGTGCTTTAAAATCTAACTTTTCAAGCTCAGCCATAGACGGTGTAAAAATTAGTTCATCAGGTTTTAACTCTGATATTCACGCATCATCTGATTATCGGGCACATCTAATAAAAGTTCTAGCTAAAAAAGCAGTTGCTGGCTGCAAATAAGCTCTTTTAAAATCATTCACTTTTAATTTAAGATACATCAATGAAAAATTCATTTGATGAGAAAATCTTGGAAGAAGCTCAAGACTGGCTATCAGCCAAAAGAAATGTGATTTTAGCAACCGTAACTCAAACATGGGGTTCATCCCCAAGACCAGTTGGAAGTCGAATGATTGTTAACGATAAAGGTGATTTTTCAGGCTCTGTATCAGGAGGATGTGTAGAAACGGCGGTTGTTCGCGAATGTTTAAGTTTATTAAAAGACAAAAAAGCACATAAAAAAATAGAATTTAAAGTTTCAAATGAAAGCGCTTGGGAAATTGGTTTAGCTTGTGGTGGAGAGATTGCAATCTTTTTAGAACAAATTAATTAAATAAAATATTATGAGTACATTCGTAGCTAGTCATAAAAAATACATAAAATGGTGGAAAAAAAAATTGAATGTATCTGATTATGGCCTTTTATGGATTTCCTTTATTAAAGGATTGATAATTGGATTATTGATTTATCATTTTTTTATTAAGTAATGAAAAAGCAGTTACTTAAAGAAATTATTGAAAAAAAAGAAAAAAAGATTGAGTTCGCTATTATTACTGATCTTCAGAATGGAGAAAGTTGTATTTTTGAAAAAAATAAACCAATAGATAGAAATTTTGAGAAATATAAAGATAAAATTGATTTACACTTTAGTAATAAAAAAGACGGAATAATAGAAGGAACAAACATCTTTGTAGAGACTTATATACGTCCGATAAAAGTAATTATAGTTGGAGCAGTTCATATAGCTCAATATTTAGTTAATTTCGCTAAAAGTTTAAATTTTGAAATTTCCATTATTGATCCAAGAGGTTATTTTGCAACAGAGAAAAGATTTCCAAATATAAAAATAATAAATAAGTGGCCTAAAGAAGCATTTGAGGATATTGAAACTAATCAAAACTCAGCTTTAATAGCATTAACTCATGATCCGAAAATAGATGATCCAGCTCTTCAACATGCAATAAAAAAAAATTTTTTTTATATAGGAGCATTAGGAAGCAAAAAAACTCACGAAAACCGTTGTAAAAGATTAAAAGAAGCAGGATTTAAAGATGAAGAAATTAAAAGAATTTTTGGACCTATCGGAATAAAACTTGGAGGACGTTCAGCTCCAGAAATTGCTTTATCAATTATTGCTCAATTAGTTGCCGAAGCATATAAAAAATAAATGATATCCTCAATTTTATTAGCCGCAGGTCAATCTAAAAGAATGGATGGAGACAATAAATTAATAAAGAAATATAAGAAAAAATATTTAATTAACCATATTTTAGGAACTTTGATAAAAAGCAAGATTGATAAAATAATTGTTGTTTTGGGTTTCCAAAGTTCAAAAGTTAAACAATTAATAATTAAAAATAAAAAAATTATTTTTGTTTATAATAAAAATTATAAGTCTGGTATGGCAAGTTCAATTAAAACTGGTTTAAAAAGAATCTCTAAAAGAAGTATAGGATTTTTGATTGTTCATGCTGACATGCCTCTAATTTCAAAGAAAATTATAAATTCTCTTTGTTGTGCAATAAAGAGCAATAATAAAGAAATGGTTGCACCAATCTATAAAAGAAAAATGGGAAATCCAATCGGTTTTAAAAGTTCAATGAATAGAACACTTAGTAAAACTAAAGGAGATTCAGGAGCAAAAAAAATGATTAAGAGAAATAAAAAAAAGCTTAGTTTGATTAGGGTTAATTCTAAAGCAATTTTTAAAGATTTTAATACACAAAGAGATTTTTCACTTAATTGAGTTTATTATTTAACCACCCGCAATAGGTGGAATAATAGCTATTTTTTGTTCTTTTGAGATTAAATAGTCGTCATGAACAATATTATTATCTTCTGAACAAAAAGCTGATGATTTCACAATTTGACAAAAATTAGTATTTCCATTGTGTTTTTTATCTATGAATTTAATTAATTCATTTCTCAAGTCTTTTATATGGCTGTTATTTTTTAAATCCAATTCAATACTATTTTCAGAACTAAAATCTTTACTTGCTCCATATAGTTCAATTTTAATTTTCATAAAATATATTTTTAAGTTTATAGCTTTGCTTAATTTTATATTGAGATATCATGTAATAAAAGTTTAAAATTAAAAAAAATATTTGTGAAAAATATACTATCTTTAGAAGAAATTAATCAATTTAAAGCTGATGGAGCAATTGTTCTTAGAAATAAATTTGATATTCATTGGATAGAAAAACTAAAAATAGGAATTGCTAAAGACATAAAATCTCCAAGTCCTAGATTTAAATCTCATACAACAAAAAATGATATTCCAGCTTATTTAGAAGATTATTGGACATGGGATTTAGTACCCGAATTTAAAGATTTTGTGTTTAATTCTCCAACCGCAAAGATAGCTGCTGAATTATTAGGTGCAAAAAAAATCCATTTGATAATGGATAACTGGTTTTTAAGAGAAGCAGGCTCAAAATCTTCAACTCCATTTCATCACGATATATCTTATTTTGATGTTGATGGAACCATGTGTGTTTTGTGGTTACCGTTAGAGCCTACAGGCCAGGACGAAGGAGTTGCCTGGGTAAAGGGTTCACACTTATGGAACAAAATCTTTTTAAGGGTTCTTTTTAAAGATGGCCACAAAGTGGAAGGTAAAGAATGTATTATTAATGGAAAAAAATATGAAAATCCCCCGGATATTTTATCAAATAAAAATAAATATGAATTTTTAAAATGGGATTGTGAATTAGGCGATTGTGTTATGTTTGATATGCGTACACTTCACGGCACATTTAGTTCATCAATACCTAGAAAAACACTAAGCCGTTATACCTTAAGAGTAGCCAAAGAAAATACTAAAATTGACTACGTAGGAGACTGGACTAGTTATTCATATCGTAAAGCGATGCAAGATGCTGGCTATAAAAATGGAGATAACCTAGGTGGCAATATGTTCCCTCAACTTTGGCCGAGGTAATTAATTAGCTAATACAGGTGCTAAAATTATTATCGACCAATAAAAAACAAGAATAAATATAAATAGAGTTTTCAAATTTTTTCCTCATTTACATCACAGTTCAGTTTGTTTATTTTTTCATCAAAAGGTTTCAGGTTGGCTTTATTTACTAGCCAAACAAATGACTTTTCATATGTATTATCACTGCCCAGAGGAGTACAACGTTTACCTACTTTGACCATATGATTTGAACATGCGGTTAACAACAATGCCGAAAGAATAAATATAATTTTTTTCATGATAACTAGTTAAATGTAAATTTGGATAATTGATTGTTTTAATCTTGTCTTAATTAAGATTTTTACTACTAAAAAGAGATTGGCTTAATGGTGGACTGTCTGGGATTCGAACCCAGGACCCATCGCTTAAGAGGCGATTGCTCTAACCAGCTGAGCTAACAGTCCGTTACATAGTATATAGGTATTATAATGGTTTAAAAATATCTTAATCCATTCTAAATTAGATTTTTTTTACTTATTATGATTATTTCACCCTGTCTAAGCATTTGTAAAACAGATCCCGTAACAGGCTATTGCTATGGATGCGCTAGAACGAATGAAGAAAAAAAAATTTGGAAAGTTGAAAAAACTACTGAAGAATGGAAAAAAAATAATCTTAACGAAATTACTAAAAGAATGTCGGGTTGGCAACTAGATAGTTTCAAAGAATCTTACGAATACAAAATCAAGAACGGGATTTCTTTATTTAAGAAAACTTCAATTAAAGAAAAATAATTAAATAAAATCCATGTCATTTTTTTATGAAATTTAAAAAACTTGGAAATACTGATTTAGAGGTTAGCTTGATTTGTATCGGTACTATGACATGGGGAAAACAAAATAATCAAACAGAAGCCTTTGAACAAATGGATTATGCCATAGGTCAAGGTATAAATTTTTTTGACACAGCTGAAATGTACGCTGTTCCATGTACCGAAGAAACTTTTGGAAAAACTGAAACGATTATTGGAAATTGGTTCAAAGAACGAAGTAACCGTAAAAAAGTGATTTTAGCAACCAAAGTTTCAGGACCAGGTCTTCCATGGATACGTGGAGGTGGCCTTCAATATACCAAAGAAAATATTTCAGCCGCTCTTGAAGGAAGTCTAAAGAGATTGCAAACAGACTATATCGATCTTTACCAACTACATTGGCCTGAAAGAGATACCAATTATTTTGGAAAATTAGGTTACAAACATCAAGATAAAGAAAAAGAATGGAACAGCATCAAATCTATTTTAAATGTATTAAAACAATTTGTCGATCAAGGTAAGGTTCGTTACATAGGCCTTTCCAACGAATCTGCATGGGGACTTTCCAAGTTTTTAGAACTATCTAAATTGCAGGATTTACCTAGAGTTATGTCAGTTCAAAATCCTTACAACTTGTTAAATAGAACCTATGAAGTTGGCCTTGCAGAAATTTCTATTCGAGAACAGTCTGGGTTGTTGGCTTACTCTCCTTTAGCATCAGGAGTGTTAACTGGAAAATATAGAAATGACCAAAAACCAAAAGGTTCCCGATTACAATTGTTTGGAGATTATTTTCCAAGATATTTTAATAATTTATCGCTATTAGCTGTGGAAGAATATTTCAAAGTTGCAAAAAAAAATAAAATTTCTCTCGCTCAATTATCCTTGGCATTTGTTAATAAACAACCCTTTGTGACAAGCAACATAATAGGAGCAACAACAATGAAACAACTTAAAGAAGATATAGAAAGCATTAATATCGAATTGAGCTCTGAAATTATTGATGAAATTAATTTAGTTCACAAAAACAACCCAAACCCAGCACCTTAAACTAATTTATAAAAAAAACCATAAAATCAAAGCTACTATTGTTAGTATAATTATTAAAATACGAATACCGCTTAAATAATTGGACATTTGATAAGACTTAGAAATGTCTTTTTTTTTCCCTGCACCCCATCTAATAACTAGGTAAAATACAAGTAGTAGAACAAGTATGACAAAAAGAATTCCAGGTTTTTCTAGCATTTATAAATTTTATAAATTAATTTTCATTTAATTAAAATTTTAACTTTACAAATAGATTGTTATTTTTCATAATTAGCTTTGATGAAAAAATTTCTAGTTACTGTATTTCTAAGTTTACTGTTTTGCAATATAGCGCAGGCACAAAGTTCATTACCTGAGTGTGGAGGAAGTCCTTATGAAGTTAAAAAATTCTCTTTAACGGGAGGAGGCCTCGCAACAAAAGCAAAAATGTTAGCCAAATGGAGAAATTGCCATGGTACTTTGATTAATAAAGATGGTTCCAAGTACGCTGGTGAATTTCAGGGTGGAAAATATTCAGGACAAGGAACTTTCACATGGGGAGACGGAGAGTTTGCTGGAGATAAATACGTTGGAGAATTTTTAAAAGGTAAACGGAGTGGACTAGGAACCTACACTTTTTCCAATGGAGATATAGATCACGGTATCTGGACAAAAGGCAAATTGATCGAACGTATTGGCATAGGTGAAAAAAAAGCTAAGAAAGAAAAAACTAAAGTAGCTAAGAAAGAAAAAACTAAAGTAGCTAAGAAAGAACCAGCGAAAACAGAAAGTTCATTATATGAGTGTGAAGGAAGTCCTTTTGAAGTCAAAACGTTTAACTTTTCGGGAATGAAGATGTTCGCTAAATGGAGAAATTGTCATGGCACTTTGTTTGGTAAAGATGGCAGTAAATATATTGGCGAATTTCAGGGCGGAAAATTTTCAGGACAAGGAACCTACACATATAGCGATGGAGCAATATATGAAGGAGGTTTTAAAAGAGGTAAATCAGACGGATACGGAACCTACAAATTTACTAATGGAGATTTGTACGCTGGCGAATTTAAATCAGATTCATTTCATGGACAAGGAACTTTTACGAACCGTCTTGGAGGAAAATATGAAGGAGAATTTGCACAAGGTGTATACAACGGACAGGGAACCTTTACATTTCCAGACGGAAGACAAAATAGTGGGAGATGGATAAATGGCCTGTTAGATGGAGAAGTAAGTATTTTTTTAGAAGATGGTGGTAAGTACTTTGGATTATATAAATATGGCGAAAGAAATGGGCAAGGATCTTGGACAAGAGCTGACGGATCAATGGAAGAAGGAATCTGGAAAAATGGTGAACTAATTATTCGAAACGGAGAAGCATCCTTTACCTATGACGATGGAGGAACCTATTACGGAGGATGGGTAGACAATAAGCGTGATGGCGAAGGAACTATGAATTTTACTGCAGCTTCATCAGAAAACAAAAAAGAAAAAAGAGGATTATTTGTTAAATATGTTGGAGGATGGTCACATGATAAAATAGAAGGACACGGAACAATGGAATATGCCAATGGAAGAATATACGTTGGTGAATGGAAAAAAGGCAAACGACACGGTCCAGGAACTCTGTCATATCCTGATGGGGGAATCAGGAAAGGAATTTGGTCAGTTAACAAATTAAAAAAACAACAATAGGAAATTCTCCTCTAAATCATTTAATTAAAGCTACTTTTATCGAGAAATAACGATCTTGTCACAGTGTAGTCACACTGATAAATTTTTCCAATGAAAGAATTATCTAATATTATTGTTCAGTCATCAAACAAAGGTATTTCCCGTATTAAACTCAATGAACCTAGCACTTATAATGCTCTATCTTTAAATACACTCAAATCATTAATAAAAAACTTTAAAAATTTTAATAATGATGAAAAAACAAAAGTAATTATTATTGAAGGATCTGGAAAAGGTTTTAGTGGAGGACATGACTTAAAAGAAATCAATTCTTTAAAAGGAAAAGCCAGTTATCAGAAGTTATTTAATTTATGTTCTGAGTTAATGATGAATATAGTACAAAATAGCAAACCCGTTATTGCCAAGGTTCATGGGGCCGCTTTTGCTGCTGGATGCCAACTAGTTGCAACGTGTGATTTGGCTTTAAGTAGCAACGATGCAATTTTTGCCACTCCAGGTGTTAATATTGGGCTTTTTTGTAGTACTCCCATGGTTGCGTTAAGTAGAAATGTGAACAGAAAAAAAACCATGAAAATGCTTTTAACTGGAGAACCAATTTCTGCTAAATATGCAAAAGAAATTGGTCTTATCAATGATTATTTTGAATATTCAAGACTAGAAGAAGAAGTTTTAAAATTAGCAGAGAATATTTCTTTTAAGTCCACAAAAATTGTCAAAATAGGTAAAAAAACTTTTTATAAACAATTAGAAATGCCATTAGATGAAGCTTACAAATATACAAGCAAAGTGATGTGTGAAAATATGATGGCGATAGATGCCCAAGAAGGTATTTCGGCTTTTTTAGAAAAAAGAATCCCTAATTGGAAAAATAAATAAATGGCCCAATCAGCAAATAATGAACAATTAATTAAACAGATTCTTATTTCTGCAAAAACAATTGCAATGGTTGGCGTAAGCTCAATTAAAAACGAAGAACCTTCTGACAATATTAGAAGAAGACCTTCAATTATTGTTATGAAATATCTCCAAGAATTTGGTTATCGAGTGATACCAGTAAATCCTTCTTCGGTAGGAAAAAAAATATATGGAGAAACTATAGTTGCAAAATTAGAAGATATTACTATTCCGATAGACGTAGTTAATGTTTTTCGTCCATCAAAAGAAACGCCCATGATTACTAAACAAGCAGCTAAGATTGGAGCAAAAGTTCTTTGGCTACAATTTGGTATTCAAAATCAGGAAGCTCAACAAATTGCTAAGTCGGCAAATATTAAATACATCTCAAACAGATGTATAAAACAAGAGTACCAAAAATTCTTTCTAAAAATTAACCCAGTTTTTCCGGCTCTTCTAAATGATTAAAAAAATTAAATTAATTTAATTTTTTTATATAGCTTCCTCTTTAATCAATTCTTGAAGCTGAGGAATCATTATTTCTGCAGACTTTATAGAAGGATATATTTTTTGAGCAGCCTGATAACTTTTGATGGCTTTCTCATAATTTTTTAATTTAATCTGTACTAAACCCTGTCCAGACAGAGCACCAAAATGTCTGCTTTCACGTTTAAGAACTTCATCTATATCATTTAATGAATCCAGATATTTACCCATCAAGTAAAGTACTGTTGCACGTTTATTCCATCCTTCAGCCCAACCGGGTTCAGATTCTACAATTGTTGAAAAAATTTTATAAGCTGAATCTAGTTCGCCCCTAGACATTAATTCTGAACCAATTGCTAATGAAGTAGTTAACTTCTCTTGGCTTGGATGTGTAGACCAAATATTCCAAATCTTCTTTTCTATTTTAAAAGCTATGGAGAAATCATTGCTTTTTTTAAGCTGATCAAAAAGTTGGTTTAGTTTACCATTCCTTTCAGTGGATTCTGCAAATACATTTCCAAAAGATATCAAAACTAGAAACAAATACAGAGATAGTTTTTTCATTATTTTAATTTTGCTAAAGAAAAACATTAACCTTTTTTAATTACATTATAATTAATTACAAATATCACAATCTCATTACACTCAATAAGATTTTAATGAAAACCTTGATTGTAATAAAAGTAAAAAGTATTATAAATCAATACGAATTGAAAGGCGGGGTAGCTCAGTTGGTTAGAGCACAGGACTCATAAGCCTGGGGTCGGCGGTTCGAATCCGCCCCCCGCTACCATTTGCTTGACATATTAAAATAAATTTTCCAATTCATGATATTCAACTATATTCATATATTCTTTAAAGTTTTTTAAATAATCATAAAATTTTAGTTTTGAAAAATCTTTAATATCAAGATTTAATTTTTTTTTATTTTTTCTTTTCAAAATTATTCCTATTCCCATATCAGCATAACAAGTATACGTGTCAACATGATCCAAGGTTCTAAATTCCACGATTGCTTTCCATACATTGCCGTTCCAATCTAATTTTGGACGTGGAACAGCCTGATCAAAAACATTATTTGGTAAACAATCATGAATGAAAATTACTCCATTTTGATTTAATGATTTTAATGAATTAACAATATCCTTTTTTACTTGCTGATAAACATGTAGACCATCTATGAAAATACAATCAAATGTTTCTTTATTTTTTAAAAAAAAATCATCACTTGTTTTTCTGATTGTTCCCCCCGAATAAGGATCTACACCAACCTTTTTTTCACAATTTATATAGTCAAATAACACATTATCGAAACAACCAATTTCTAGGTAGGATTTATAATTTTTTCTATTTATTGTGTCCTGTACTACCTTATTTCTATCTGGCTTATTTGAAAAATTTAATCCAATCTTACCCATGTCTTTCTCACCAAAAAGTTTATGGAGAATAAAATTCATCTTTAAAACATTCTTGCTTCCCTCAAGCCTAAGAATCTTTCTTTGAAAAAAATTTTTAATTTGAAACATGAATAAATAAATCTATTTATAAATTGTTTACAATCCTTTATGTTTTATTTTGAAGTTTTGAAAGCTACCTAGCAATCTATCCTTTTTTGACACAATTAATTTTGTTTTAGGCCATTTAGCGTTGATATCTTTGTCATTAAAATAAATTCCATCTTCAAATTTAGGGTCGTAATAATCTGATAGTTTGTAATAAATTACATTCATTTTTTCTATTGAAAAATATGCATGTGCAAAACCTCTAGGTACATATAAAGATTTACAGTTATTTTCTGACAAGATTATAGAAAAAGTTTCCCCAAAAGTGCTTGAATTACTTCTAAGATCAATTACCCAATCTAAAATTTTTCCTTTGATAACTATAACTAGTTTAGATTGTTGATTCTTATATTGAAAATGAAACCCTCTTAAAACATTTTTTTTAGAAATAGTTGCATACTCAAATATAAAATTATCCCAATTAATTATTTTTTTATTGTATATCTCTCTTAAACTACCTCTTGTGTCAGAATGTTTTTTGTGAGAAATAATCCTAAGATCTTTAAAACCAGTATTAATAATTTTCATATTTTTAGTATTTAAATAATTTTTTTTAAATAATCAGAATAATCACATTTGCCATAGGAACTAATTATTTTTAAGATTTGTTTTTTTGAAATCCATTTATTTTGATAAGAAATTTCTTCAATACACGCAATTTTCAATCCCTGCCTTTCTTCTATTGCAGATATATATTGTGAAGCACTAAATAAATTTTTAGCACTTCCAGTATCTAGCCAAGCACTACCTCTTCCTAAAAATACAGACTTTAATGATCCATTTTTTAAATAAATCTTCAATAAATCAATAATTTCAAGTTCGTTTCTTTTCGAAGGTTTTAAAGTTTTTGCAAAATTAGCAACTTTATGATTAAAGAAATACAAACCAGTGATAGCTAAATTTGATTTGGATCTAGGTGGTTTTTCAACAATCTTTTTAATTTTATTTTTTTTATCAATTTCTATTATTCCGTACTCGGAAGGGTTATTTACAGTATACGTAAATATTGTAGCACCTTTATTACTATGTAAAGCTTTTTTAAGCCTGTTAGTAAATCCTAGGCCATAAAAAAAATTATCACCTAAAATTAGAACAACATTATCTTTTCCGATAAATTTTTCACCAATAATAAATGCATCTGGCAAACCTCTTGGCTTATCTTGTTCTAAAAATGTAATTCTTATACCGAGTTGAGACCCGTCTCCTAGTAATTTTTCAAAATTAGATTTTTCACCTTTATTTGTTATGATTAAAATATCTTTAATGTTAGAAAGCATTAAAACTGACAATGGATAATAAACTAAAGGTTTGTCGTAAAGAGGTAACAATTGTTTATTAACCGCTTTTGTAAGAGAACCGAGTCTTGTCCCGTAACCTCCTGCTAATATAATTCCTTTTTTAATCATTAATTAAACCTAATCTTTTATCAAATTTTCTTCTTTGTTTAGAATTATAAAATTTAGGATTTTCTAAATACCATTTTATTGTTTTAATTAAAGCTTTATTAAAACTATATAGCTGATTCCAACCCAATTTTTCTTTAATTTTATTACTATTCAAGGCATATCTGAAATCATGTCCAGGTCTATCTTTAACAAACTCGATTTTTATTTTGTGTTTTTTTTTATCAAAGTTAGATTTATAAATTTTGATAATTTTTTTAACTAATTTCAAATTATTAGCTATAAATCCTGTGCCTATGTTATAACTTTCACCAATTTTTCCTTTCTTAAATAGGCTGATCAAAGCGCGACAATGATCCTCAACATAAATCCATTCTCTTTGGTTTTTGCCCTTTCCATAAATTGGGATATTCTTATTTATAATAATATTGAATATAGTTTTAGGTATAAACTTTTCAGGAAATTGATTTGGTCCAAAATTATTACAGCAATTTGAAATGATTATTGGTAAATTGTATGTTCTAACATAAGAATTGATTAGATGATCGGCACTAGCTTTTGAGGCAGAGTAAGGGGAGCTGGGTTGATATTTGTCTCCTTCTTTAGATTTCTTCAATCCTTTTATGTCCCCATAAACTTCATCGGTAGAAACATGGATCATTTTAAAATTCTTCTGAATTTTTATATATTCTTTTATACATTCCAAAATATTATAAACTCCTATTATATTTGATCTCACAAAATTTAGAGGATTATTTATAGAGCGATCTACATGTGTTTCGGCAGCCAAATTAAATAGAACATTTGGCTTGTGTTTTTTTAAGATCATGTTTAACATTTTTTTGTTACAGATATCAGATTTATAAAATTTATACTTAATTTTTTTTTTTATATTTTGTAAATTGTAAATATTTGATGCATAGCTTATTTTGTCGATATTAATTACAAAAAAGTTATTTTTTAGAAGTAACTTGATTAAATTACTTCCAATAAATCCTAATCCTCCTGTGACAATAGCCTTTTTTTGCATTAAGATTTTTTACAGTAATGAAAAAAAAAAGTATACATTTTTTCTTAATAAATTTTCTGATAAACATTATCATAAATGAACAATATCCATAATTTAACAATCATTATTCTTACTTATAGAACCGAAGAAAAGATTTTAGCGGATTGTCTAAATTCAATTGATCCGCAAGCCAATATATTGATTGTAGAAAATTCTAATAATAATGCATTTAAAAAAAAACTTGAAAATAAATACCCAGATTTAAATGTTATATTAAGCGGCAGAAATTTAGGTTATGGAGCTGGAAATAATTTTGGTTTGTCAAAAGTTAAAACTAAATATGCTTTAGTTTTAAATCCAGATGTAATTCTAGAAAAAGATTTTTTTAAAGAAATTAATAAATATCTAGATCAAAAAATAAATTTTCATATTATAGGCATTAAATATAAAGATGATATTATATGGAAGACCTCAGGTTCATTTAGTGAATTTGATAAAAAAATAAAATTAAAAACTGAAACAAAATTATATTATGATTCACTTGAAGTAGTAGATTGGGTTATTGGAAATACTATGCTAATTAATTTAGAAAAATTTGAGACGAGAAAACTATTTGACGAAAATATTTTTTTTTATTTTGAAGAATTTGATTTTTGTAGAAGAGTTAAAAATAATCAAGGAAACATATATTCAAGTAAAAACTTGTTTGCTAAACATCTTGGGAAGAAAGGATCTACAAATCCAGATTATATTTTAGAATTTGAAATGTTAAGAAATTGGCACTGGATGTGGTCGCTATTTTATTACCACAGAAAATATTATGGATATTTATATGCTGTATATAAAAATTACGGAAAGCTTTTTAGATATATATTTAATATGATTTTGTTTACAATATTATTTAATAAACAGAAAAGAGTGATTTATTATGCTAGAACATTCGGTTTAATAAATGCAATGATAGGAAAAAAATCTTGGTATCGTGTTGGATCTCTATTTCAGTGACCAGGAAAGTTAATTAAACTTTCATTAAAGTATGATTTTTTTTTTAGTTTGTCTTGACCACCCAAATCAAACAAGTTTATAACAAATATTAATCCTGAAACCTTACCACCAGATAATTCAATAAGTTCAGCTGCTGCTTTTGAAGTACCTCCTGTTGCAATTAAGTCATCAATTATTAAAACTTTTTCATTTTTGTTAATAGAATCTTTATGAATTTCAAGTGTTGCGGTGCCATATTCAAGTTTAAAATTCACTGAATACTTGTCTGCTGGTAGCTTGTTCTCTTTTCTTAATAAGATTAAAGGTTTGTTGAGAATATAAGAAACGGTAGAAGCAAATATGAAACCTCGTGATTCAATTGCAGCAATTTTATCAAAATTAATTTTTTTTGAAATTGCTACAATTTTATCAATGCAACTTTTAAATGCATTTTCGTCTTTAATTAAGGTTGTAATATCTCTAAATAATATACCTTTTTTGGGATAATCTGGAATTGACCTAATATATTTTTTTAAATCCATTTTTTTTATTCAAATTAAAAAAAAAACATCATAATAATAAATTATTAAAATGACAAATTCAAAATTAGCAATAATTGGTGGTAGTGGTCTTTATGAAATTGAAGGATTGAAAAATCCTAAATGGAAAAAAGTTAAAACCCCGTGGGGAGATCCATCAGATAAAATATTAAATTTTAAGTACAATGGTAAGGAAGTATGTTTTTTGCCTAGACACGCTAGAGGTCATAAAATTTCGCCAACAAATATTAATTTTAGAGCCAATATTGATGCATTAAAACAATTAGGCGTTACAGATATTGTTTCTGTTTCAGCTGTAGGTTCTCTTAAAGAAAATTTAGATCCAGGAACTTTTGTTTTAATAGATCAATTTATTGATAGAACATTTTCAAGAACAAAAACATTTTTTGATGAAGAAATAGTTGCTCATGTTTCTATGGCACATCCGACTAGTGTTGGTTTAGCAAATGCATGTGAAAATGCTTTAAAACAATTAAAAATTAAATACCAAAAAGGTGGGACATATATAGTTATGGAAGGTCCTCAATTTTCTAGCCTTGCAGAGTCTAGTTTATATCGAAGTTGGAACGCTGATGTAATAGGAATGACAAACATGCCCGAAGCTAAATTAGCTAGAGAGGCAGAAATTAGATACACGACCGTAGCTATGGTAACAGATTTTGATTGCTGGCATCCAGACCATGAAAATGTTGAAGTTCAAATGATAATTAAGACCTTAATGGACAATGCAGAAAAGGCAAAAAATATGATTAAGATAGTTATAGAAAATTTTGAAAGCGAAGTAAAAAAAAATGATCCTGCTAACAATTGTTTGGATACCGCTATTATTACCAATCCAAAATTAATGACTAAAAAAACCAAGAAAAAATTAAAAAATATAGCTGGAAGAGTACTTTTTAAAAAATAATGCAAATAAATGGCAAAGCATTTAGAACAATTTGGTTTGATGAAAAAGATCAAGCAGTAAAAATTATTGACCAAACTAAACTTCCTCATAAATTTGAAGTAAAAAATCTTAACACAGTTAAAGACGCTATAAACGCTATCAAAACCATGGAGGTGAGGGGAGCACCTCTTATAGGAGCTACAGCAGCTTATGGAATAGTTTTAGCCATTATGGAAAATAATGATCCTAAATTTATTAAAACAAACTGTGAAAATTTAATTAAATCTAGACCCACTGCAATAAATTTAAAATGGGCAGTGAATAGAATGCTAAAAAAATTATCAGGTGTAAACAATAATGAAGTTTTAAAAATCGCTTTAGAAGAAGCAAAATTAATTTGTGAAGAAGATGTAAAATTTTGTGAAAATATTGGACTTAATGGATTAAAAATTATTGAAGAAATTTATAATAAAAAGAAAGACATAGTAAATATTTTAACTCATTGTAACGCTGGTTGGCTTGCAACAATCGATTGGGGTACTGCAACTTCTCCAATTTATCACGCACATAGAAAAGGTGTTAAAGTTCATGTTTGGGTTGATGAAACAAGGCCAAGAAATCAAGGAGCTTTCCTTACATCTTATGAATTAAACGAAGAAGGCGTACCTAATACAATTATTGCTGACAATACCGGCGGAATATTAATGCAAAGAGGTGAAGTTGATATTTGTATAGTTGGTACTGATAGAACTATTGCTACAGGAGATGTTGCAAATAAAATTGGAACTTATTTAAAAGCACTAGCTGCAAAAGATAACAACGTTCCTTTTTATGTAGCTTTACCAAGTTCTACAATTGATTGGGAGACTACGGATTTAAAAAATATTCCAATTGAAGAAAGAAATTCAGAGGAACTATCTCATGCTGAAGGGTTAGATGAAAATAATGAGCTTAAAAGAATTCGAATTTATCCACAAAAAAGCAAAGCAATGAATCTAGCTTTTGATGTTACTCCTGCCAAATATGTTACAGGACTAATTACTGAAAAAGGTGTTTGTGAAGCATCTGCAGATGGTTTAAAGAAGCTATTTAAATGAGCACAATAACTTCTTATTTATTTTTAGTTTTAGCTGTAGCTCTAGGAACTGCATCAAATAGTTTTGCAAAAAGTGCAGAAGGATTTACGTTATGGATACCTAGCATCATTACAGCAATTACTATTGTCTTATGTATGTATTCCTTATCTCATGTTATGAAGGTTATACCTGTCGGTGTTACCTATGCTTCTTTTGCTGGTTTAACTATTATTGCTACAGCAGTTGTTGGAGTTTTTAAATTTAATCAGATACTTAATCTTTATACTTTAATAGGTTTGGGATTAATTATTATAGGAGTTTTAATGGTTAATCTAATGGGTAAAACTAGTATTTAAAAAAATTATCTCAAGGAAGCTGCTATATTACCACCATCAACAGTAAGAACTGCTCCAGTAGTTTTTTTGGAAGTAGCTAAATGAAAAAATGCTTTAGCTACATCTTCTGCTTTGACTTCATCTAGCAATAAATTTCCTCGCATATAATTATTAGTAGATACTGATCTTGCTTTAGCTCTAGTCTTAATCATTCTATCAGTCATTAAACCACTTCTTATTCTATCTGCATTTACTCCATTAGATCTAATTCCATAAGAACCATAATCGACCGCATATTGTTTGCATAAACTAAGTAAAGCTGATTTTGGTAATCCATATGGTCCAAAATTTTTTCCAGGGTTTACTGATTGTTTTGAAATATTAAAAAGCAAACAGCCATTGATATTTTGTTTTTTCATTATTTTAATAGCTTCAGAGGCACAATTTTGATGAGAAAAAAAATTATCCTCAAAACTTTGTCGTAATATATTATCGTCTACTTCGCCTATGGCTCCATTAGTTGCTGTTCCTGCGTTTGAAATTAAGATATCTACTCCTCCATATTTTTCACAAATTTGATTAAAAGCTTTTTTAACGCTTTTTTTACTTCTCACATCGCAATGAATACAAAGGTCTTTAATTTTAGATTGTAAATCTATTAATCTTTCTAGATTATAATCAAGCAGAACAACCTCAGCGCCATAACTTTTAAACATTTTATAAGTTTCAAAACCTATAGTTCCAGTGCTTCCAGTTATAACAACAACATTACCTTCAAGAAGTTTTTTCTTTTTTTTAATTTTTGCTTGTTCTAAAGACCAATATTCAACATCAAAAAGATCCTTCTCTGGTATAAATTTGTATTTCGAAGTTTCTTCAACTGAGGCAATTACCTTAGCATTGGTTTCGGCTAGATCAGCAGCAATTTTTGCAGACTTCAAATCTTTTCCAATACTAAACATACCCACATTTTGAACAAAAATCACTCTTGGAGAAGTATCCAACATAACCTTTTTTTCTTTAACTTTATTTTTGTTTTTATTGAAATAATTGATATATTTTTTTCTATAGTTCTTAATAGCTTTGCTTACCGTTAGTTTAAAATCATTTACCGAAGAATTTTTCTTTGGAGTTATTATTAAAGGAAATGGTTTAACTCTAATGACATGGTCGGGAGTTGCGGTGCCTTTCGATGAATATGACCTGACATTTTTTCCATTCATAAAATATTTAATGTAATTATTTAATTTATAATTAACTATGAATTTTTGATCTGGATTGTTATCAGATAAAAGACCTCTAATTATTGGAGCAATTTCGTTAGGATTAAATTTAGTTGAGAATTTATTAATTTGTTTAATTTTTTTAGCTTTTAATTTTTTTACTGCTCTTTCAGCTTGAGAGACATATTTTATCATTAAATCATAAGCCTCCTTGGCGTTATCGCCAAAAGTGAATATTCCGTGGTTCATTAATATTAAACAGTTGGTGTTAGGATTTTTAGAATAAATTTCGTTTACTTTTTTAGCTAACTTAAACCCTGGCATGATGTATGGAACTGCGCAAACTCTATTACCAAATATTTTATTGCAAAAATTTAACCCCTTTGGTCTGTTAGTTACGTTTAGGATCGCATTGGCATGAGTATGATCTACAAATTTAAATGGTAAAAAAGCATGTAAAAATGTTTCAACAGAGGGATTGGGAGATTTAATGTTGATAAGGTTTCTTTTTTGGTAACTAACCATATCCTCATCAGATAAATATTTCTTTTTTTTAAGATTAAGTAATGGTTCTAATTTTACAGCAGGTAATCCTTCAGGCTCTATATCGGCCATATCCCAGCCACTACCTTTTACACACAAAACTTCATAGTTTTTTCCGTCTATATCTTTGATTCTTGTTTTTACGGAAGTATTTCCCCCTCCATGCAATACTAATTCTTTATTTTTTCCCAATAATCGGCTGGTATATACCCTCAAAGCAATATCTTTGGAAAATCCAAGATTTTTATATTTTTTTACGAATTTTTTTGCTTCGGTATTTGACCAATCGTTTTTCAAAATTAACTCCGTGAGAAATATTTATAGCAGTTTTTTATTTGAAAGAAGCAAAAAATTTGATTACTTTTAAATATCGATTCGAAGTTTAAAAAAAGGGCAATTTTATATGGTGAAAGTTGGTGAACATATCGCATTGGATTTTGTGGGTATAAAACATGATTATACTCCTAAGTTTTTTGGTAAAATAATATACAAAATTGCGAAAGCTGCAAAAGTAGAAATACTTAATATTTCTCAGCATAAATTTAAACCACAAGGATTTACTTTAGTTGCACTGTTGGCAGAAAGTCACATGAGTTTTCACACTTTTCCAGAAAAAAATATAATAAGTTTCGATTTTTTTACCTGTGCAAAAATTTCTCCTTCTGTAGCTTTAGACATACTTAAAAAAGAAATTAAACACAAAAGAATAATAGTTAGAAAATTTGATAGAAGTACCGTAGGTCTTTATGATGATATTTATAGCACACCTGGTCAAAAAAAATATTATGTTGTTAACAAAGTTCTTGAGGATTTTGTTTCCAAAGTTGGTCAACATATAGAAATTTTAGAATTAGAAGAATTTGGAAAATCTTTATTTATAGATAATGAACTTCAGGTTGCTGAAAAAGATGAACATATCTACAGTGGACAGTTTGTAGATTCTGCTATGAGTTTAAATTCCAAAAATTCGAATGCAGCAATAATTGGAGGAGGAGATGGAGGTGTAGCAAGAGAATGTTTGTCTAAAAGATTTAACTTTGTTGATTGGTTTGAATTAGATCCAGAAGTAGTATCTGTATGTACTAAACATCTTTCCAAAATCGGTAGAAAAGTAAAAGAAAGTAATACTGTAAAATGTGTATGGGGGGATGCTTTTGAAAGCATAAATTCTATAGAGGATTCAAAATATGATAAGATTTTCGTTGACCTTAATGACGATCAATATTGTATTAATCTTGCAGCAAAAAATATGAACAATCTAAAAAGAATTTTAAAGCCAGGTGGGGTTATAACAGCACAGGTTGGAAGCAAAGATAAAAAACATAAACAAGTAGATAATTGGCTTAAGGTTCTATCTAAAAATTTTGGAAATTCCAAACTTGATGGAGTATTCATTCCTAGTTTCGACTGTAACTGGAATTTTGCATCGTCTATCCTTAAATCTTAATTAAATTTAAGCTGTTTGTAAGTAGTTTTATTGATCCTGGTTGAGATACTTACAGAAGAAGTTTATTATTGTGTGAAATCAATATGACCAACGCGTTACAAATTAAAAATTTAAAAAAATCTTTTGGTAATTTAGAAGTTATTAAAGATCTTTCGCTAACAGCAAAAAAGGGCGAAGTTATATGCATTATTGGAACAAGTGGATCAGGGAAGAGTACCCTATTACGGTGCGTTAATCTTTTAGAAACCCCTGATTCAGGAGAAGTATATGTGAATGGTGAGTTAATAAAAATGAAAAAAGATAAAAACGGAAAATTAATACCTGTTGAACAAAATCAAGTTGATAGAATCAGATCCAAATTAAGCATGGTGTTTCAAGACTTTAATTTATGGTCTCATATGACTGTTCTTCAAAATGTGATAGAGGCACCTATTCATGTTCAAAACATTGACAAGAATATAGCTAGAAAAAATGGATATCAATTGTTAGAAAAAGTTGGAATAGCAGAAAAAGCAGATCAGTACCCATCTAATCTTTCTGGTGGTCAGCAACAAAGAGCAGCTATAGCACGAGCATTAGCTATGAATCCTGATGTTATGTTATTTGATGAACCAACTTCCTCGCTTGATCCTGAACTTGTTGGTGAAGTTTTGAAAGTAATGCAAACACTTGCGGAAGAGGGCCGTACCATGATTATCGTAACTCACGAAATGGGGTTTGCCAAAGGTGTCTCTTCTAAAGTTATTTTTCTTGATCAAGGGCGTATAGAAGAAGAAGAAACTCCTGATAAATTCTTTAATAATCCACAATCATTAAGATTGAAGCGATTTTTAGCGGCCAATTTATAAGTATAAATAGGGTATGACGATATATATTTATGTTATATCCTAGTTTTAAAAAAAACATATATGGAGGGGGGAGTAGAATAAAATAATGAAAAAATATTTTTTAACACTTATTGCCTTTTTATTGATGACTATCTCTGCTGCGTACGCTGGAGACTGGTCTAAAATTAAAATAGGTACAGAAGGAGCATATCCACCTTGGAATGGAACAAATGCTGCTGGAGAGCTTGAAGGTGCAGAAATAGATTTAGTACGTGATCTTTGTGCAAGAATGAATGCTGAATGTGAACTTGTTGCACAAGATTGGGATGGTATTATCCCAGCTCTGCAAAATGGAAAATATGATGCAATCATGGCCGGAATGTCAATTACAGAAGAAAGAATGCAAGTAATTAACTTTTCACAAGGTTATGCTAATGAGCCAGCATCTTTTTCAGTATTAAAATCATCTTCACTTGCAGCTTTAGGGCACTCAGGCAAGGTAAACATGGACGCTTTAGATGGTAAATCTAAGAAATTACTTAACTCACTTAAGAAAACTTTAAAAGGAGCTACTGTTGGTGTTCAAGGTTCCACGACGCATGAAAATTTTGTCAAACAAGTTTTGGGTGACTCGGTTACAATGAAATCATATGATACGCAAGAAAATCTCGAGCTAGATTTAAGCGTGGGTAGAATTGATGCAGCATTATCTGATCAAGGTTCTATGGAAAAATTCATGGAGTCCGATAAAGGAAAAAAAATAGTATTTATTGGACCAGGTCTTGGAGGAGGCCCATTTGGTGGAGGAGTTGGAGTTGGTTTACGAAAAAATGATACTGATCTCTTAAAAATGTTTAACAAAGCTATCGATGGGGCTAGAGCCGATGGTACGCTTGCTGAACATTTTACTAAATGGTTTGGCAAAGATATTTCAATGTAATTGTTTGTTAGTTATAACAATTAATAACAATAAAGAAGAGCGGCCATTACATGTGGCTGCTCTTTTTTTTTGGGAGTATAGCTTATGGATTTAGAATTATTAGTTTTAGGAGACGAAGGTTGGGGCGATGAGATGCTTCGGGCAGCTTTAGTAACTCTGATGGTAAGTCTTACGGCAATGGGCATAGGTTTATTCATTTCTATTTTTGGCACACTGTCAAAATTATCAAATAAATTCTATGTAAGATTGATTGCGGATGTATACACAACTATTGTAAGAGGCATTCCAGAATTGCTTGTAATTTACTTATTATTTTTTGGTGGCAGCAATGCTGTCATGAGCGTAGCAAAATTATTTGGCTATCATGGCTATATAGAACTTAATGCTTTTGTTATTGGAGCCATTGCTATTGGTGCTATATCAGGAGCTTACTCCACAGAGGTCATTAGGGGAGCTTTTTTAGCTGTTCCACGAGGCCAGATTGATGCAGCAAAGTCGGTTGGAATGAATAAGTTTGTTATATTTGCTAGAATTCTAATCCCGCAAGTTTTGCGGTACGCGCTGCCAGGTTTAGGTAATGTTTGGCAACTGACGCTTAAAGACACAGCTCTGATAATGGTTACGGGATTAGTTGAAATTATGAGACAAGCGCATATTGCTTCTGGTTCCACATACTCACCGTTTACATTTTATATAACTGCCGCATTACTTTACTTAATTTTAACAACTGCTTCTAATACAATTTTCAATAGTGCTGAGAACTGGGCAAACAAAGGTGTGAGAAGGGCATAGTTATGAATTATGAGTTAATGATAGAAACTTTCCCTAAACTATTAGTAGGTTTAAACATAACTATTCAACTCGTTTCAATCTCTTTATTTGTTGGTTTTTGTTTTGCAATAGGTTTAGCATTATTAAGACTATCCAATAATCTGTTTTTGAATTTTTTTGCAAAAACATATGTTTTTTATTTCAGAGGAACCCCTCTTCTCGTTCAAATCTTTTTAATCTATTATGGGATTGCACAATTTGAATTTATCAGAGAAAGTTTTGTATGGTCTTTTTTTAAGGAACCTTATTGGTGCGCTATACTTGCCTTAACTCTAAATACCTGCGCCTATAGTTCAGAAATTATTAGGGGAGGTATACAGTCAGTCTCCTTTGGACAGATTGAATCAGCAAAATCAACAGGTATGAGCGGGTTTTTGCTTTATAGAAGAATAATATTACCCATCGCTTTTCGGCAAGCACTGCCAGCCTATGGCAATGAAATGATTTTGATGGTCAAGGCGACTTCATTAGTGAGCACAATAACAATAATGGATATAACAGGAATTGCCAGACTAATAATAGCCAAAACTTTCTCTCCAGTTGAAATTTTTATAGTAGCTGGTTTAATTTATTTGACAATTAATTTTATTGTTACACGGCTAGTTAATTTCTGCGAAATAAAATTAACTCCTTACTTGCGACGTGCCAATTAATTTTAGGAATCAAGTGACAAAAAAAAATAAACTATTTAAATTAATGATCAAGTTAACACAAACTATTCAAAATAATCTAAGATATGAGTAAAATAGCGGTCATCGGAGCAGGCATCATTGGAGTCTGTATTGCTCATTTTTTAAGAAAGAATGGACATGAAGTAATATTGTATGATCAGAATGAACCTGGAACTCAAACATCTTTTGGAAGCGCAGGACTTTTTGCGAATCGTGAGTGTGTTACCGCTAATTCACCTAAGTTGTGGAAGAATTTGCCAGCTATGTTGCTTAGCAAAAACGGTCCGTTAGTTATTGATTGGCTTTATGTTTTTACACATTTGCCGTGGATATTTAGATTTTTAAGGAATTGTACTACAGCAAGAGTCGAACACATTGCAAAATCTCTAAGCTCTTTTTCATCCCATGCTAAATTTGCATATGAGGAAATTTTTAATGAAGTAGATGTATCTAAATATATTGTACACAAGGAACCAATTTATCTTTATGAATCAAAGGAGTTATTCGAAAAAGATCAGTATGCCTTAAATTTAAGAAAAAAATATAATGTTCACTTTGATATAATCAATAAAGAGGACATTGCAAAAATGGAACCATCTATAGAGCCTATATATTATAAAGGAATAGTTTTTAAAGGTGAGAGGTTTACAAAATCTCCTATACAAATAACTAAAAAAATTTTTGATAATTTCATAAGAAACGGAGGTCATTTCGTTTTAAAAAAGATTGATTCAATTTTTAGAAAGGGTGATTCACTTTTTCTCAAATGTGATGAACAAGAACATTATGTTGATAAAATTGTTGTTGCAGCGGGTGTATGGTCTAATATTTTAGCACGAACCATTGGTGACAATTTTCCTCTTGATACCGAACGCGGATATCACATTATATTTGAAAATAACAGCAACTTGCTTGCACACAGTGTGGGCTGGGCTAAAACGGGTTTTTATATGACACCAATGGATGATGGAATTAGAGCAGCTGGCACAGTTGAAATTGCAGGTTTAAAAAAATCAATGAATAAAAATATGTTAACTATGATTGAAGCAACTGCTCGGAGCATTCTACCACAATTAGGAAAAGTTAAAAGTCAATGGATGGGATTTAGACCGACTCTCCCTGATTCATTACCAGTGATTGGTGAGTCACAAAAATGTAAAAATGTTTACTATGCTTTTGGTCACCAACATTTAGGACTTTCGTTGGCTGCAGTGACTGGTAAAATGATATGCTCATTAATCGAAAATAAACCTACCAACATTAACATAGAAGCATTAAGTCCTTATCGATTTTAAAGAAAAAATTCCTAGTTTAAATGTAGATTAATATTGAGTATATTGCTTAACTTCTTTTATATTTGAACCTAAGATTTTATTGATTTCTGATTTAGTTTTTGCTCTTTTATCATTTGTAAAATACACATCTCTTGATAGCTGAATAAATTTGTCTTTAAAATCTGAATTTTTTTCACATAATCTAATTTCATCTTCAATTTTCCATAGCTTTTCATTTGTTTCTTTTAAGTTTTTATAGAGAATTTCTATTTCTTTTGAGAAAATAATGTTTTTATTTTTTGTTTCATTTAAAGTTTCATATTCTTTTTTAACTTCATTTAATGAAACAAGATCATTAATTTTATTTAATTTTATTTCCAAAATGCTAAGTTTATCCAAGAGTTCGCCTGCAGATATTTCAGCTAGAATTTTGCTCATTTTGTAATTATAGGTGATATAACATTATCTTATAAATTTTGATGTCTAATATATTAATCATAAAACATGGCTCATTAGGAGATATAGCTCAGATTAGTGGTGCGATTCAAGACATAAAAGAAAATCATTCTGAAGATAAAGTATTTATGCTTACAACATCTCCTTATGAAGAATTATTTCTCAAATGTCCATATATTGATGAAGTTTATATTGATCAAAGATTTTCACGGTTAAATTTATTTTATTTATTAAAATTGAAACAAATGATATCCAAACTTGGATTAAAAAAAATATACGATCTACAAAACTCATCACGAACATCATTTTACAGAAAATTTTTATTCAATAAAATAAAATGGTCTAGCACTGAAACTACACTATCTTCAGGAACTGAAAAAAATGATTTTGACAATGACCCAGTATTAGAGAGGTTTGATTTTCAATTAACCAATTCTAACATAATTACTAAACATACACTAAAGCCTAATTTTTCTTGGGCCTGTGAGAATATAGGTGATTTGAAAAAAAAATATGATTTAAAAAAATATATTTTGTTATTTCCTTTCTGTTCAATAAATTTACCGCATAAAAAATGGCCATATTACAATGATTTAATTTTACTCATTAATAAAAATAATCCAGAATTTGAACTGGTTGTTGCGCCAGGTCCTAATGAAATTGAAGAATCGAAAAAATTAAATGCTCGAGTAATACTTAAAGATAATAAAGCATTAACTGTAACTCAGTTAGCTGGTTTAATAGATAAGGCTCAGTTTATTATTTCAAATGATACAGGTCCTGCTCACATGGCAGCCCATCTAGGGGCAAAAGGCGTAACTTTGTTTGGGTATCATACAACACCAAAAAAAGTAAGCATAGAAACAAATAAATTTAAAGCAATCATTAAAAACAATTTAAAAGAACTATCGGCTGAAGAAGTCTATTCTAATATTTCCAAAGAATTATAATTAGTTTAAAAGCTCAATATATTCTTTAATAATCTTACTCCATTCAAATTGCTTTGAAAATTCTTTGGCATTTTTCCCAAATTTTAAATATCTATCTTCTTCAAATATGTTTTTTATGCTTTGATAAATTGAATCAAGATCATTTCCGTTGCAAATTAAGCCAGTTTTATTGTGAATTATTGCATCTGACGCTCCGCCATCTTTACCACCGATAGAGGGAACTCCATGTTGTCCAGCTTCAATAAAAGCTATCCCAAATCCTTCTACTGATTTTTTATAAATAATTGATGGCATAACAAATAAGTGAGATTTTTTTATTAAAGCTGATTTAAGATCAGGACTTATATTATTTATAAAAATAACAATATTTTCTAATTTTAATTCCTGGACTAGTTTTTTTAAATTTTTTTCTTCATCTCCACTTCCTATACAAACATATTTTATTTTAGGAAATTTTTCCTTAAGATTTCTAATTGCCATAATTGTTTTGTCATGGCCTTTCCTCTTAACAAATCTAGCTACTGTAATTAAACATGGAAATGAATCTTTGAATACATTTTCGGCCGCTTTTATATTATTTTCATCAGGTTCTTCATAAAAACTTATTCCAGGGTGAATAACTTTAATTTTATTTTCATCAATTCCATTATTTACTGCTAATCCTTTTGTAAAATTTGAATTGGATATTATAAAATTCGCTTTTGATATACATTTGATCATTCTTTTATTTATACTTGAATTTATAGGGTGATTTATTTCTTTTGAGTGAATTAAACAAAGTATCTTCTTATTTAATAAATATTTTTCATTTAAATATTCTAGACTTTTCCAATGATCAGCAATCAAGGCTTTAATAGATGAATTTTCTTTTAAATAATTATTTACTAAATTAGCTTTTCTGAATTTTCTAAATAATTTTATTCCAGATACTCTTGTAATATCGTACCGAAACTTTTTATCGTGGGTGTCAGAATTTTTATGTTTTTCTGCGAAAATTTTAACAGGGCCATAGTTTAATAAAGCAACGGATAATCCTCCCATTAATACTTGCATTCCACCTAATTCGGGCGGGAAATTCCTGGTGTTAACCAAAAACATTAATTAAACCATTTTATACCACAACCCATACTCGGAGTTTGTTTGGCGGGACCTTTTTCTGAAGTTGCTATTAACTTCATAGCAATTCTTAGTTCACTATCTCCTGTATTAACAGGCTTATGATTTTTTAATTCTCTAATTCTACCTCTGTATTGCAGTTCTAGATTGTTATTGTAACCAAAAAAATCTGGTGTACATACTGCGCCGTAATCTTTAGCTACTTTTTGTGATTCATCAATTAGATAAGGAAATGAAAAATTATGCAGTTTTGAAAAAGATATCATTTTTTCAAAAGAATCTTCAGGATAATTTTTTACATCATTAGACATTATAGCGGCAGATTTTATACCTTGGCTTTCAAGAAATTTTACATCTTGAACAATTTCTTTGATTACAGCTTTTACGTATGGACAATGATTGCAAATAAACATAATTAAAGTACCGTTTTCTCCACTTACTTCATTTAGAGATACTTTTTTATTTTCAATAGATAACAAATTAAAACCTTTTGCTTTTTCTCCAAAATTACAGATAGGTGTTTTTGTTAATGTCATTTTAATTATTTTCTTAATCGTTTTATTAAACTAGAGGTATCCCAGCGTTCGCCACCCATTTTTTGAATATCACCATAGTATTTATCTACAATTTCAGTTACTGGCAACAATGAATTATTTTTTTTAGCTTCTTCTAAAGCAAACTTCAAATCTTTTCTCATCCAATTAACAGCAAATCCAAAATCAAATTTATCTTCAATCATAGTTTTGTATCTATTCTCCATTTGCCAGGATTGAGCTGCTCCTTTTGAAATAACCTCAATCACTTCTTCCATATTTAAACCAGCTTTAATTCCAAAATTTATTCCCTCTGATAAACCTTGAACTAATCCAGCTATGCAAATTTGATTTACCATTTTTGCAAGTTGTCCACTCCCAGCTTTACCAAGCAATTTCATTTTTTTACTATAACAGTCAATAATTGGACTTGCTTTGTCGTAATCTTTTTTATCACCGCCAATCATTACAGTTAGTGCGCCATTTTCAGCTCCTGCTTGGCCTCCCGAAACTGGAGCATCTAAAAAACCAAAGTTATTTTTTATTGCATAATCATAAATTTCTTTGGCGATAGTAGCGGAAGCAGTTGTGTTATCTACGTAAATGGATCCTTTTTTTATTGATTTAAATATTCCATTTTCTCCAAAAGTTACCTCTTTTAAATCATTATCGTTTCCAACACATGTAAATATAAAATCAGAATCTCTTGATGCTTCAGCAGGAGTTTCTGCCATTTTACCTGAGTAAGTTTTAAGCCATTTCTCAGCTTTAGATTTAGTTCTATTAAATACAGTTACATTATGGCCTGCCTTTGATATATATCCAGCCATAGGATATCCCATTACACCAAGACCTATAAAAGAAACTTTACAACTCATAATTAATTATGATTATAAATATTATTAGATCAAATTTCAAAATAATTTTTTTTGGCTTTGTTTTCACTTTTTTTTCATGTGTTGGACAGAGTTTTTTTATAGGGCTATTTAATTCCAATATTAGAGAAGAATTAAATATTTCTCATGGAGAATTTGGAACCATTTATGGAATTGCCACATTATGTAGTAGCTTAACATTAATTTGGTTAGGAAAAAAAATTGATGATTTAAAGTTAATTAATTATTCTTTTTTAGTTGTAATTTTTTTAAGCTTTGCAGCGCTTTTTTTTTCGTTTGTTAAGGGAATAATTGTTTTAGCTTTAGGAATATTTTTTTTAAGATTATCAGGCCAAGGGTTAATGGCCCATACTGCTTCAGTTGGGATTAGCAGATATTTTAATCAAAGTAGGGGCAAAGCATTGAGCTGTGTTTGGATTGGCATGTCTCTTGGAGAGTTTTTACTACCTGTAATGATAGTTTACTTTTTGTCATTTTTATATTGGAGAAATGTATGGCAAGGAATTGCAGTTATAATTTTATTAATCTTACCAATGTTTACTTATCTTACCATTAAACACATAAATAAATTTTCTAGAGAAAATAATAATGGAGATCATACAAGCAAAAATATTGATACAGTCAAAAGTTGGACCAGGAGAGAAGTATTAAAAGATTTAAAGTTTTATTCAATTTTGCCAGCTATGTTAGCATCATCATTTATAATTACTGGTATAGTTATTAATCAAACATTTATTATAGAATCCAAGGATTGGGGAAAATTTGCAATTGCTAAATCATTTATGATTTATTCATTACTAACTGTAGTTACTTTATTCCTTTCAGGATTTTTGGTGGATAAATTCACTAGCAGAAAAATTTTTCCACTACTAAATATTCCATTGCTTCTAAGTTTAGCGGTATTAGCTATTTTTGATCATCCTTATTCTGCTTTTGTTTTTATGGGATTTATGGGTATTTCAAACGGATTAACAAATGTTTTGATGTCTTCTTTCTGGGCCGAAATTTATGGTGTAAATTATCTTGGATCTATTAAAGCTTTAACAGGATCCTTGATGGTTTTTTCAACAGCCTTGGCCACAGCAGTGTTCGGGACTTTGATTGATTTAGGTTATTCCATTGAAAATATTGCTTTTTTGTGTGCTATTTATACAGCTATGTCAATTTTTATTGTTATAATTTTTCAGAATTCTTACAAACCAACTTTAATTAAAAAATAAACCTTGATTTTTTAGTGTCCATTTTATATTAGTTCTGGCTCATGGCTAGAATAACTGTTGAAGATTGTATTGATAAGGTTGAAGGTCCTTACGATTTAGTTTTGATTGCTAAAGAAAGAGCAGTGCAGTTAAATTCTGGTGAACAGCCAAAAGTTGATCCCAAAAATGATAAAAATACAGTTATTGCATTAAAAGAGATTGCGGAAAATAAAGTTTCAGTAAAAGAGCTAAAGGAATTGGCAATTAATAAGCTAAGAAAACATATTGAACAAGATACAAATGCTTCAGACCAGGATGAATCGGAAGGAGATGATTTTGCAAATATTTATAAAGGAGAAGTTTCAAAAAGCGGGATTCCTATTTTGCCATCTAAAAGAGCTAGAAAAACTCCTGAAAAAGTAGAAATTTTTAAAGAAAAAAAGGAAACACCTCAGAAAGAAATACTTGAGAATGAAAGTTTACCTAAGGATAATGAAATTTCATTAGAAGAATTAGCAAATCAAGAAAAAATAGCAGAAGGTCCGAATGAATTAGATAATTCAGAAACTTCTGATAATAATTAAAATAAAATTAAATTAGATAATTTTTTTTAATACTCATTAAAATGATTAAAAAAGTTTCCGTAGCACCCATGATGGATTGCACAGATCGTCATGATAGATATTTTTTAAGATCTATTAGCAAGAATGTAATGCTGTACACGGACATGATTGTGTCAGAAGCCATTAAAAGAGGAGATAAAAAAAAATTACTATCATTTAATCTTAAAGAAAAACCCTTGGCACTACAAATTGGTGGATCTTCGCCTAAAATTTTAGCAGAAGTAGCTAAAATAGGAGAAGATTTTGGTTATGATGAAATTAATTTAAACTTAGGTTGTCCCAGCAAAAAAGTTCAAAAAAACAAATTTGGAGCTTGTTTAATGAAAGAACCTAATCTTGTTGGCGAATGTATAAATGAGATGAGAAACTCATGTACAATTCCAATCTCGGCTAAAACTAGAATAGGATATAATGAGATTGAAGACTACGATTTTTTTAAATCTTTTATTGATATAATTAAAAAAGCTGGATCAAATATTTTTATTATCCATGCTAGAAGAGCGATATTAGAAAAACTTTCGCCAAAACAAAATCTTAATGTTCCCCCATTAAATTATAATTTTGTTTATGAACTTAAAAAAGATTTTTACCAAGATAGTATTATTTTGAATGGAGGAGTAAGTTCAACTGATCAGATAAAAGAACATTTAAAGTATGTAGATGGAGTAATGATTGGACGTGCTGTATATCATTCTCCTTATTTTTTAGCTGATGTTGAAAGAGATATTTTTAGTAACAATAATGTGCCTACAAGAACCGAAGTTATGGAACAAATGATAACTTATATAAAAGAAGAAATAAAAAAAGGAACTAGACTTAATCAAATCATGAGACACACCGTTGGTTTATTTCATGGACAAAAAGGTTCAAGTTATTGGAAAAGATATTTAAGTGAGAATATGTGTATTAGAGAAGCCGATCTACAAAAAGTTAATCATATTATGGATCATATCAAAAATAATAACTTTACCGCTTCTTTGGGTAAATAAGTTGTTAGAGACACTAGATCAAAATCAAATTATATTTTTTGCCACTGTTATGGCTTTAACAGCAATTCCCGTTGGTTTTATTGCTGGATTATTTGGAGTTGGTGGAGGATTAATAACGGTGCCTGTACTTTTTTATATTTTTAATTCTATGGAATTAGATAGATCATTTATCATGCATTTAGCCGTTGGTACTTCTTTTGCAATTATAATTCCTACCTCATTTATTTCGACTATGACTCATATGAAATTTAAAGCAGTGGATTTTGATATTGTCAAAAGTTTTGGAGCTTTTGTAGTAATTGGAATTATCATAGGAACTATTTTTGCTGTAATTTTAAAGACTGCGTATTTAATTCTCTTCTTTTCAGTTTTAACAATGTTGTTTGCTTTTTATTTTTTGACCTCTAAAGAAAAGACAAACAGTGTACAACGTAAAATGAATTTGATTTATAAGGTTATTTTGGGTTTTTTATCTGGCTTTTTTATTGCTCCTATGGGAATAGGTGGAGGCTCAATTAATGTTCCTATATTGAAAATATTTGGATACTCAATCAATAAAGCTATTGGAAGCTCTGCAGCCATAGGTTTCTTAGTTTCTACAATAGGAGCTTTGTGTTTTGTTATTTCAGGAAAGTATCTTAATATTGAAGCACCACTAAGTTTTGGATTTGTTAATATTCCAGCATTCTTAATTTTTATACCCATTACAATGCTAATGGCTAAGATTGGAGCTATAGCAGTCCATAAAATCAATAGACGAATTATTAACAGACTATTTGGTGTTTTTCTTTTAGTAGTATCTTCTAGTTTGTTTCTTGAATATTTGAAATTTTAATAATACTTTTAAAAATAATTTTTTAAGAATTTATATTTTTTGATCGTATTCACCAACTTTTCTGGTTGTTTTTAGCAAGTCATCAATAAAATTAAATATAGCTTTCATCTCAACTATTGACTGAACACTCTCTGTTACTATTACCAATGAAGGTTTGTTAGATGAAGCTCTAATAAGTCCCCAAGAACCGTCTTCCAAAGTAAACCTAATACCATTAACAGTTAAAATTTCACTTATAAATTTATCTGTTATTTTAGTTTTTCTCTCGAACAGCTCTTTGAACTTTTTTATCATGGTACCTACAACTTTATATTTTTCTTCATCACTACAATAGGGTGCCATAGTAGGACTTTGATATGTTGTAGGTAATTCGTTCATCAAATCTGATATTTTTTTTGGTTGATTTTTATCAAGTAATTTACATACTTGGATAGCTGATAATATTCCATCATCATAACCCAACCCAATAGGTCTATTAAAAAAAAAATGCCCACTTTTTTCAAAACCAGCTAGAGACTTTTCTTCTTTTACTTTCCTTTTTATATATGAATGTCCTGTCTTCCAGTAAATTGTTTTACAAGAATTTTTTATAAGTACCTCATCAGTTTTAAATAATCCAGTAGATTTAACATCCACTATAAATTTAGAATTTTTATGTTCAATAGATAAATTTCTTGCAATAAGAAGGCCAATTTTATCAGAGAATATTTCGTTACCATTTTCATCAACCACACCAACTCTGTCACCATCTCCATCAAAAGCAAAACCTATATTAGCTTGATTTTTTTTAACACAATCACTTAATGCACGAAGCATTTTTAAATCTTCTGGATTGGGGTTATATTTTGGAAAGTTATAATCAAGATTACAATCAAGTTCTATTACATCACAACCGATATTTCTTATTATTGTTGGAACAAAAATGCCAGCTGTTCCATTTCCACAGGCGACAACCACTTTAATTTTATTTTTAATTTTTTCTTTTGAGAGATGTTGTATGTAAATTTCTTTGAAACCATGAATTTTTTTATAAGATCCTTTACCTTCAACAAAATTATTATTTAAAACTATTTCTTTTAAATCTTTCATTTCTTCTGAAGAGTGAGTTAAGCCTTTATCAATCCCCATTTTTATTCCCGTCCATCCATTTTCATTATGACTCGCTGTGACCATTGCAACCGAATCCGCATTTAGCTCAAATTGGGAAAAATATGTCATTGGAGACAAGGATAAGCCAATGTCTTCTACATTACATCCAGTTGAAATTAATCCTTCGATCAATTTTTTTTTAACTTCTTCGCTATACGATCTGTAGTCATGACCTACAATTACTCTAGGATTTTCTTTTCTAGTTTTTGTTTTTACCTGCGTACCAAATCCTCTACCAACACTTGCAATTCCTTCTCCATTTATATCTTTGGGGTATAGCCACCTTGCGTCGTATTCTCTAAACCCTAGAGGATTTATGTGGATAAGTGTTGACTTGTTCATTTTTTCTTATGTAATATTTTCAATAATTTTACAGTATAATTTTATCTTGATTTATTTTTGTTAATGTTCTATTAATGTTCTATTGATTTAGCAATTTATATAGTATATTTAGGTATTATACATACAACATATAGTTGATTTTACATAAAGACTTAACAATATTGTTATTTTTATGAATAAAAACCTGTCTTTGGCAATAGAGAAAGCTGTCCGTAATTTCCCATCAAAACATGAAATTAAAGATCTTGATAAAAGACCGGATCTTTTTTCATTAACACAAGAAACTGAGTTATTTCAAAATGATAAGGGTATAACTGTAACAATAGATAGATCCAAAGATTCTAACTTAACTAATTTTGGTAAAGCAACTTTAAGTGATAGGTATTTAGGACTTAACGAATCCTTCCAAGATTTATTTGCAAGAGTCGCTAGCACATATGCTGACAACAACTTACATGGACAAAAAATTTATAACTACATCAGTGATTTATGGTTTATGCCAGCAACTCCAATTTTATCAAACGGCGGCACGACAAGAGGATTGCCCATTTCTTGTTTTTTAAACGAAGCTGGAGATAGTCTTGAAGGAATACTTGATCTATGGAGTGAAAATGTTTGGTTAGCTGCTAAAGGTGGTGGCATAGGTAGTTATTGGGGCAATCTCCGATCTATTGGAGAAAAAATTGGAAAAGTTGGTAAAACTTCTGGAATTATTCCATTTATAAAGGTGATGGATTCTTTAACGATGGCAATTAGCCAAGGATCTTTAAGGAGAGGTTCGGCAGCCTGTTATTTACCAATCGACCATCCAGAAATTGAAGAGTTTATTGAGATGAGAAGACCGACCGGAGGTGATCCAAATAGAAAATCACTAAATTTACATCACGGCATTTTGGTAAGTGACGCCTTTATGCGTGCAGTAGAAACTGATGATCAGTGGGCTCTAAAGAGTCCAAAAAATGGAATTATTCATACAACTGTTTCTGCAAGAAATTTATGGATAAGATTGTTAACAGCTAGAATTGAAACTGGTGAACCATATATTATTTTTATAGATACAGTTAACAGGTTAATTCCACAACACCACAAACTAGCTGGATTAAATATAAAAACTTCTAATTTATGTAGCGAAATTACTTTACCAACTGGAATTGATAAGGACGGAAAAGATAGAACAGCAGTTTGTTGTTTATCTTCGCTCAATTTAGAAAAATATGATGAGTGGAAGGATGATGAAAATTTTATCAAAGATGTGATGAGATTTCTAGATAACGTCCTGACCGACTTTATTGAAAAAGCGCCTAATTCATTTAAAGATGCTAAGTATTCAGCTATGAGAGAAAGAAGTGTAGGTCTTGGAGTAATGGGTTTGCATTCTTATTTTCAGAAAAATATGATTCCATTGGAGACTGTAATGAGCAAAGTTTGGAACAACAAAATATTTAAAAATATCAAGGAAAAAGTTGATGATGCATCAAAAATCCTTGCAGAAGAAAAAGGCCCTTGCCCAGATGCAGCAGAATATGGTTTTAATGAGAGATTTTCTAATAAAACAGCGATTGCCCCAACAGCATCAATTTCAATAATTTGTGGGGGAACATCGCCAGGTGTTGAGCCTATTGTTGCAAATAGTTATACGCACAAAACTCTTTCGGGGTCTTACAATGTAAGAAATAGATATTTAGAAAAAATACTAGAAAAATATGACAAAAATAATGATGAAATTTGGTCTAGCATTACTACCAACCAAGGATCAGTATCACATTTAGATTTTTTAACCAATCTTGAGAAAGATGTATTCAAAACAGCGTTTGAGCTTGATCAGAAATGGATTGTTGAATTGGGTGCTGATCGTACGCCCTACATTTCTCAGGCACAATCGATTAATATTTTTTTACCAGCTGACGTTAATAAAAAAGAACTTCATCAAATACATTTTCAAGCATGGAAAAAAGGATTAAAAAGCCTATATTATTGTAGATCAAAATCTATTCAAAGAGCAGAAAATGTTAATGGTGAATTGTTAGAAATTTACTCAAAAAATGAATCAGGTGAAGAAATAGATTATGACGAGTGTTTATCATGTCAGTAGCAAAATTATCAAAAGAAACAATAACACCTAATAAAAAAGGACTACTTGTTGGAAATCCTGTTTATAAACCATTCAGATATCCTTGGTGTTATGATGCATGGTTAACTCAACAACGTATTCATTGGTTACCAGAAGAGGTCCCTTTGGGTGACGACGTTCGAGATTGGCAAAAAAACTTAAATCAATCTGAGAAGAATTTATTAACACAAATTTTTAGATTTTTTACCCAAGCAGATGTTGAGGTTAATAATTGCTATATCAGGCATTACATGAATGTTTTTAAACCTACTGAAGTTCTAATGATGATGTCTGCTTTTGCATCCATGGAGACAATTCATATAGCTGCTTATTCACATTTATTAGATACCATAGGGATGCCGGAAGCTGAGTATTCTGCTTTTTTAAAATATAAACAAATGAAAGATAAATATGATTATATGCAGAGTTTTGATATTAAGTCGAATCACAACATTGCAAAAACAATCGCTGTATTTAGTGCATTTACCGAAGGCTTACAATTATTTGCAAGTTTTGCAATCTTACTAAACTTTCCAAGACAAAATAAAATGAAAGGCATGGGTCAAATTGTTACTTGGTCAGCAAGAGATGAAACTTTACATTGTAACTCAATGATAAGATTGTTTAATGAATTTGTAAAAGAAAACCCAGAAATTTGGAATGATAAATTAAAAAAAGAAATCTATGAAGCTTGTCGTATAATTATATCTCATGAAGATGCATTTATTGATTTAGCTTTTGAGATGGGACCAATAAATGGACTTACACCTAAAGAAATCAAACAATATATTAGATGGATTGGAAATAGAAGATTAATACAATTAGGATTAAAACCAATCTATGATGTAGATAAAAATCCTCTCACATGGCTTGATACAATGCTTAATGCAGTTGAACACATGAATTTTTTTGAGGGAAGATCTACCGAGTATTCAAGAGCATCTACAAAAGGTACTTGGGCCGAAGCTTTTTCCTAATTAACAAATTATCTTTGATTTAAAAGTACCACTTTTCTATGATCACTTCCTTTGTATTTTGAAAGTGGCCTAATCAATTTGTTAGAGGCATATTGCTCTATAATATGTGCTGACCATCCAGTAATTCTTGCAATAACAAATATAGGAGTAAAAAAATCTGTATCAAAACCCATTAAATGATAAGTGGGCCCAGTTGGAAAATCCAAATTAGGATGAATATTTTTTTTCTCAATCATTTCTTTTTCTATAATTTCACTAATTTTATATAAATTTTTATCTTTTTTAAGTTTAGAAACTTTCAAAAAATATTTTTTCATAGTTGGAACTCTAGAGTCTCCACTTTTATAAACTCTGTGGCCAAAACCCATTACTACTTGTTTTTTATTTAAATTATCAATTAACCAACTTTTTGCTTTGTTTGGTGTTTTAATTTTTTTCATCATATTCATGACTTCTTCGTTAGCTCCACCATGCAACGGTCCCTTCAAACTAGCAATAGCTCCTGTTATTGCGCTATAAATATCAGACAAGCTGCTAGTAATTGTTCTTGCCGTAAATGTAGAAACGTTGAAACTATGTTCAGCATATAAAATTAGAGAAACATCAAATGCTTTTACAATCTCTTTTTGTGGAATTTTACCAAAACACATGTAAAAAAAATTTTCAGAAAATGATAACTCTTTTTTAGGTTTTATTATCTTTTTACCTTTTCTGATTCTAAAAAAAGCTGCAATAGCAGTTGGAGTTTTAGCAAAAATTTTCATTATTTTTCTCATATTTGCCTTTGGAGAATTATCGGATGTATCCTTATCTTCTAAACCCATGACACTAACGATAGTTCTTGAAACATCCATTGGATGAGCTTTTTTTGGTATGTGTTTTATTATTTCTCTCATATTTGTTGTGATATTTCTATTTTCTTTTTCTTCTTTCTTGAATTTATTAAGTTGAATACCGTTTGGTAGATTTCCATTAAGTATTAGATAAGCAACTTCTTCGAAACTACACATTTCACATAAATCTTGGACAGCATAACCTCTATAAGTAAGAGAGTTAATTTCGGGCATTACTTGTGAAATTGTTGTTTCATCAACAACAATACCTAGCAAACCTTTTTTAATTTCATCAGTCATTGTTCATTTATGACAGTCGTTATAACAGATATTGATAATTTTTATCAAAATTATCTCTTTTTTCCGTTACTATTTTTTTAACAAAATACATTAAAAAATACCTTTTTTATTATTATTTTTTAATTTTCTTTCATCAACTTCAATATTTAGTTTGTGCAACTCACCAGACTTAATTTTTTTTAAATTTTGAACATCTTTCAAAAATCTATTACTTTCACTAATTCTAACAATTCCGTTAGTTAAGATTAAAAATTTTTCAATATAATTTACCCTTTTAAATGGATGAGAACCATATGTATGTGCGTTTGCCCTCTCTAAAGATTCAATTATTTTTTTTCCATCTTTCATTTTTAAAACTACTTTTGCTCCAAAGGATTTTTTTTTGGGATCAGGATGATGATATTTTTTTGTCCAAACTTTATTTTCGTGAGTTTCTATTTTATGCCATAACTCAACAGTAGATTTTTGGTGAGATCTTTTTTTATTATAGGATTTTATATGGTGCCATTTTCCATCTTTTAAGGCTACAGCAAATATATACATGATCGAGTGATCAAGTGTTTCTCGACTTGCATTGGGGTCATATTTTTGAGGATCATTTGCTCCAGTGCCAATTACATTGTGGGTATGATGGCTTGTGTAAATATCTATTTTTTTTATTTTTGAAAAATCATCGATCTTTTTATTTAGCTTAATAGCTATATCTATCAAAGCTTGTGCCTGATATTCAGCTGAGTGTTCTTTTGTGTAAGTTTCTAAAATTGCTTTCTTTTGCTCATTTTTGTTTGGTAGTGGAATTAAGTATCTTGCTTTTTCTCCATCTAATATTTGAGCAATAATGCTATCTTCTCCTTCATAAATAGGACTTGGGGCATCTTCACCTCTCATCACTCTATCTATTGCTTCGATCGCAAGTTTCCCAGCATGCGCTGGTGCAAAAGCTTTCCAACTTGATATTGTCCCTTTCCTCGACTGTCTTGTTGATATTGTTGTGTGTAAAGTCTGTTGTATGCCTTGATATATAATTTCAGTATTTAGCTTTAATAATGAGCCTAATCCAGCAGCTATGCTTGGTCCCAAATGTGCAATATGATCAATTTTATGTTTATGTAAACATATGCCTTTTACTAAATTAACTTGAATTTCATAAGCTGAAATTATTCCTCTTAAAAGATTAAAACCATTTAAACTTTTTTGTTGAGCAACAGCTAATATAGGAGGAATATTATCACCGGGATGACTGTAATCGGCTGCTAAAAAAGTATCATGAAAATCTAATTCTCTAACTGCTGTTCCATTAGCCCATGCTGACCATTCACAATTGAACTTTTTTTTTGAAGATATTCCAAAAATTGAAGCACCATTTTTTCTTGGATGCTTCATCGCCATTTGCCTAGCTGTAATTACAGGCTTTCTGTTTAAAGATGCTATAGCAACAGAGGCATTATCAATTAATCTATTGATAACCATTTCTATTGCTGACTCATTTAGTGGAGCTTTGTCAGATGCAACTTCAGCTAATTTCCATGCTAATTGATTTTGCTTTTTTAGCTTAATCTTTGATGGATATACTTTTACAATAAATTTTTTCAATTTTTTTTTTGACTAATTAAAGAGTATAATTATAGCCGTAATAATTAGTAAAACAGCCAAAAAATATTCTATGATTTTTTTTATTTTGGCATTTTTTATAAGTATTTTTATCGAAGAACCAAATAAAGCCCATAAACAAATTGACGGAAAACATATAAAGGGAGCTGTTAAAGCAACAAAAGTGGTTGCTAAATAAAAGTTTTCATTTACAGGAAAAAAAGCTGTTGAAGCGGTTAATGCAACAACCCAGGCTTTTGGGTTCATAAATTGAAAAAGCGCAGCTTCATATAACTTTAGAGGCCTGCCTGATTCTTTTTTATGTTCGGAAAAGGATCCAATAATTTTCCAACCTAAATAAAGCAGGTAAAAAAAACATAGCCATTTCAAATAATTTTGAACTAATGGATATTTTTGAAATAAATTTCCTAAACCAAAGCAAACAAGAGTGATTTGAATAACATGACCAAAAGGAATACCAATTAAATGTGGAATAGTTTTTTTAAAACCAAATTTAATTCCAGAGGCGGTAAGCATTGCATTGTTAGGTCCTGGAGTCACAAACATTACAAAATAATAACTTATTAAAGCAAAAAATAGTTTTAACTCAATCATTAATATATTTTTGAATTATTTCTTCCAATCCAACAAAATTTTTAATTAAATGATCATAATGAATTTGATCTGGTTTTTTTTCCGTATAACCATTTTCGATTAATATAAAAGGAATTTTAGCTGCTTTTGCGGCAGTAGAATCTGTTTCACTATCTCCAATCATAATACTTTTTTTCAAATTTCCACCAATAATTTCGATAGTATTTATTAGATGTCTAGGATCGGGTTTATTGTAATTAAATGTATTACCACCAGCTATGTAGTCAAAAAAATCATAAAATTTATTTTTTTTTAAAAGATCTATTGATAAATGTTCTTGCTTATTGGTGCATACAGCCATTGAAATAGAATTTTTCTTGCACCAGTTTAAAAAGCCCAATACTCCCACCCTTGGTTTGCTTTTGTTATAAATATTTTGACTATAATAATTTATAAATTCTTTTGTCATTTCTTCATTTTCATTTTTGTTTGTTTTTTTAATTTTTCCAGTTCTTTCAGCTATTTCATGTATTGATTTTTTAATCATTGCTTTTGCTCCTCGACCTGCTAATTTTTTAATGTCGTCTAATTTTTTTTCTACATAACCAAATTTTTTCATTACGTGATTGTGGGCATTCATTAAATCAGGTGCCGTATCTACTAATGTACCATCTAGATCAAATAAAATTGTTAGTTTTTGACTCATTTTAAAAAGTATTAATAAGAAATATTTTGTGAGTTATTATAATTAATTTAGTATTGTAAAGATAATTTTTCATGAATTCAAAAAATAAAAAAAATCTTGCATTACAAGAAAAACAAAAGCAAAACAGTATTCGTAATAAATTTATGGCAAATGGAGTAACTTTGGTTGCTCCCGATACAATTTTTTTATCAGCAAATACAAAGATTGGAAAAAATGTTGTAATCAATCCTTACGTAGTAATTGGTTCAAACGTAAAAATTGGAAATAATGTGGAAATTTTGTCATTCACACACATTGAAAGTGCAAAAATTGAAAATAACGTAAAAGTAGGGCCCTTTTCTAGAATTAGACCTGGAACAGTTTTATCCAAAGGGTCAAGAGTCGGCAATTTTGTAGAAATTAAGAATAGCAAAGTTGGGGCCGAAACAAAGATAAACCATTTGTCTTATGTTGGTGATGCAATAATAGGTAAGTCTGCAAACATAGGAGCTGGAACAATAACTTGTAATTATGATGGTAAAAGAAAATACAGAACAAAAATTCATAATGAAGCTTTTATCGGTTCCAATTCTTCATTGGTGGCACCCGTGACAATTGGAAAACAATCTGTTGTAGGAGCTGGTTCTGTGATAACAAAAAATGTTAGGAAAAGATCCTTAGCCTTAACAAGAGCTAAACAAATTGAGAAAAAAAATTATAAAAAAAATTAATTTATGTGTGGAATAATTGGAATTGCTAGTACCAAACCTGTATCTGGGAATATAATTGAAGCATTAAAAAAACTTGAATACAGAGGATACGACTCTGCAGGTCTATCAACCATAGATAATAATGAAATAAATGAAAAAAAATGTTCCGGACGAGTTGATAATCTTGAAAAAATTTTATTTGAAAATCCATCAAAAGGTAATTTGGGTATTGGTCATGTTAGATGGGCAACACACGGCATTCCTAATAAAATCAATGCTCATCCACACTCATCAGAGGTTGTATCTGTTGTGCATAATGGAATAATTGAAAATTCAAATTCAATAAAAAATGATTTAATAAAAAAAAATTACCTATTTAAATCACAAACAGACACAGAAGTAATCACTCTGCTTCTAACAAATTATTTAAAAAATTATGACATCTTAGACTCAGTTCATAAAACTCTAGAAATGCTTGAAGGAAGTTTTGCTCTTGGAATTATTTTTAAAAATTTTAAAGATATTGTTGTAGGTGCCAGGAGAGGAAGCCCTTTGGCAGTTGGGTATGGTCATGAAGAAAATTATATTGGTTCTGACTCTTATGCTCTTAAATCAATGACAAATAAAATTTCTTATTTGGACGATGGAGAAATTTGTATTTTAACTAGAGACAAAGTCGAGTTTTACAATTCAGAAAAAAATAAAATTAATAAAGAAATATTAACTTTATCAAATGATGAAAATAAAACCACCAAAGGTGATTTTAAAGATTTTATGTCTAAAGAAATTAATGAGCAATCGGTAACATCAAAAACTTGTTTAAAAGAATATATAGATTATTTAAGAAAAGATATTAATTTTTATAATTTTCCTATTAATCCAAATGAAGTAAATAAAATTACACTTATAGGATGTGGCACAGCTTATCATTCATGTTTAATAGCAAAATATTTATTTGAAGACCTTACTTCAATTACAGTTGAGGCTGATATTGCATCTGAATTTAGATATAGAAAAGTTAAGTTTAAAAAAAATAATTTTTATGTTTTTGTTTCACAATCGGGTGAAACAGCAGATACTTTTGCAGCCTTAGACTTATGTAAAAAAAATAAAGCAAACACATGTGCAATAGTGAATGTTGTAGAAAGTTCGATTGCCAGAACCGCTGATTTTGTTCTTCCAATTCATGCTGGTCCAGAAATTGGAGTTGCGTCAACAAAAGCTTTTATTGGTCAAATGTTGGTTTTGTATTTGTTATCTTTGAAAATCTCTAAAGTTAGAAATGAAATAACAGATCAAAATTATACAAAAAGTATAAATGATCTTAATAATTTACCATCATTAATTAAAGAAGTATTAGCAAAAGGAGATGAAATACAAATCATAGCAAAAGATTTTGTTGACTCAAAAGGAACCATGTTTTTAGGTCGAGGTTTTTCTTATCCAATAGCTTTGGAAGGTGCTTTAAAATTAAAGGAACTTTCATATATTCATGCCGAAGGTTATCCAGCAGGAGAAATGAAACATGGACCGTTAGCATTAATAGAAGATGGTTTACCAGTTGTGGTTTTGGCTCCAAAAGACAAATATTTTGAAAAAACAATTTCAAATATGCAAGAAGTTATTGCTAGAGGTGGTAAAGTGTTTTTGTTTACTGATGATGACAATGAAATTATAAGCGAAAATATTAGATATAAATTTAATATTCCGAACAGCAATGACCACATAAAACCTTTTCTTTTAACTTTACCGTTACAAATGTTGGCTTATTATGTTGCTTCGTTCAAAAACTGCGATATAGACAAACCTAGAAACCTAGCAAAATCGGTCACAGTAGAATAAGCTTTCGAGCTTAACTGATCTTGGTTTTTTTACTAAATTATCTTATATATACTCAAGGTTGAAAATGAAAAAATGGAAAATAGATAGTTGGAAAAATTATCCAGCAAAACATATTCCGGAATATCCGGATAAAAAAGAACTAAATATGGTTCTTGGGAAAATTAAAAGTTTTCCTCCTTTGGTATTTGCTGGTGAAACAAGACATTTAAAAGAACAATTAGCAAATGTTGTAGATGGAAAGGCTTTCTTACTTCAATGTGGAGATTGTGCTGAAAGTTTTGCTGAATTTCATCCTGATAATATTAGAGATACTTTTAAAGTAATTTTGCAGATGTCATTAGTTCTTACTTATTCTGCATCATTACCAGTTGTTAAGCTAGGAAGAATTGCGGGACAATTTTCAAAACCTAGAAGTGCACCAACGGAAAAAAAAGATGGTACAGAGTTGCTTAGTTACTTAGGTGACAATATTAATGGTATAGAATTTAATGAAAGATCAAGAGAACCCGATCCTAAAAGGTTATTTAAAGCTTATTCTCAATCAGCATCTACCTTAAACCTTATAAGGGCATTTTCTCATGGTGGTTTTGCAGATTTAAAAATGGTTCATACTTGGAACTTAGGATTTATAAAAAAAAGTCCGCAAGCAAAAAAATTTAAAGAACTTGAAGATTTAATTGCAGATGCATTAGCTTTTATGGAAGCATGTGGAATTAATTCTGATTTCAATAGAAGATTAAAAACGGTGAATTTTTGGACTTCTCATGAAGCACTGTTACTACCTTTTGAAGAGTCTATGACAAGAGTAGACTCTACCACGGGAGAATATCATGATACTTCTGCTCATTTTGTATGGATTGGCGATAGAACAAGACAACTTAATGGAGGACATGTTGAATTTTGTAGAGGAATCGAAAATCCAATTGGAATAAAATGTGGCCCTACATCTAAGCCAGATGAAATTATGAGAATTTGTAATGTAATAAATCCAGAAAATGAAAAAGGAAAGATTACATTAATTTCAAGATTTGGGCATGATAATGTAGGAAAGTTTTTGCCTAAATTAATTAGAGCTGTTAAAAAAGAAGGGTTAAATGTTGTTTGGTCATGTGACCCAATGCATGGTAACACGATTAAGTCAGCTACTGGATTTAAAACCAGACCTTTTAATAACGTTGTTAAGGAAGTAAAAAATTTTTTTTCTGCTCATCAAGCCGAAGGAAGTTTTGCTGGAGGTCTTCATATAGAGATGACTGGTCAAAATGTTACAGAATGTACAGGTGGTGCTCAAAAGATATCAGATCAGGATTTATCCCACAGATATCATACTCATTGCGATCCCAGATTAAATGCAAGCCAAGCACTTGAATTGGCATTTTTGATTTCAGATGAAATTAAAAAAAATTCTCAATATTCTAAGAATATTGCTCAAGCAGCATCTTAATTACTGCATTTAAATTTTTAAGATTATAAAATGAAAGAACTCAAAATATTTAATTCTTTAACAAAAAAAAAGGAAAATTTTATTCCAATCAGCAAAGATAGAATAGGAATGTATGTATGTGGACCTACAGTTTATGACTACCCGCATATTGGTAATGCTAGGCCATTGGTTGTGTTTGATGTTTTATACCGTTTACTAAAAAAAATTTTTGGAAATAAAAAGGTTACTTATGTGCGCAATATAACAGATATTGATGATAAAATTATCGAGTCATCAAAAAAAAATAATAAAAGTATTGGAGAGTTAAGCAAAACTATTACGACCAGCTTTCATGAAGACTGTAAATATTTAAATTGTTTGAAACCAAGTTTTGAACCTAAAGCCACTGAGCATATTAAAGAAATGGTAGGCATGGTTGAGAATTTAATAAAAAATAAACATGCTTACGAAAATGAAAAACATGTTTATTTTTCTGTTTCTTCTTTCAAAGAATATGGAAAATTGTCAAATAAAAATTCAGAAGAGTTGGTTGCAGGATCTAGGGTTGAAGTTTCTAAATATAAAAAGGATCCACTTGATTTTGTTCTTTGGAAGCCTTCAGAGACAGATGATCCTGGTTGGGACTCTCCATGGGGCAGAGGCCGACCTGGTTGGCATTTAGAATGCTCTGTTATGAGTGAAAAATTTTTGGGTAAAAAATTTGATATTCATGGCGGAGGTTTAGATCTCATTTTTCCTCACCACGAAAATGAAATTGCACAATCATGTAGTGCCAACAAGACAGATAATTTTGCAAATTATTGGGTACACAATGGTTTTGTTACTTTTGATAAGGAAAAGATGTCCAAATCCATTGGAAACATTGTAGGGATTCATAAGCTGAGAGACAATATAAATGGTCAAGTTGTAAGACTGGCACTTTTAAGTTCACATTACAAACAACCATTAGATTGGAACGAAAAATTAATAATAGAAAGTCAAAACACATTAAATAAATGGTATACCCAATTTGAAAAAACAGATTCAGTAGAATTTCAAGAAGATATATTAAATCCACTACTAGAAGATCTAAATACACCAGAATATATATCAAAACTGCATTCGTTTTACGAAGAAGCATCTAAAGGAAATAAATCTTCAAAAGTTAAATTTCTATCTGCTTGTAAGTTAATTGGTTTACTTGAAGAAGATAAAGAGTCCTGGGAAAGCTTTAAAAAATCTAAAGCCCATGTTGATGAAAACTTTATTAAACAAAAAATTAAAGATAGAAATAAAGCTAGAAAAGAAGGAAATTATAAATTGGCAGATACCATAAGAAATGAATTGGAAAAGAATGGAGTTATAATTGAAGATAAGCAAGATCAAACAAATTGGAAATATAAATGAGCAAAGAAAAAATATATATTTTTGATACTACACTTAGAGATGGTGCGCAAACCGAGGGTGTCAACTTTTCTATTGATGATAAAATTAAGATTGCCAAGACATTATCAGGACTTGGAGTTGACTATTTGGAAGGTGGATGGCCAGGAGCTAACACTTTGGATACAACTTTTTTTAACAATCCACCTAAATTAACAAATACAACTTTAACTGCTTTTGGTATGACAAAAAGATCTGGAAGAAGTGCGGAAAATGATCCTGGGCTTTCTGCCTTGTTAAATTCAAAAGCCCCTGCAATTTGTTTGGTAGGAAAATCATGGGATTTTCATGTTAATGTAGCCCTAGGCATTACTAACGAAGAAAATTTAGAAAATATTAAAGAATCAGCAAAATTATTCGTTAAAAATAAAAAAGAATTTATGTTTGATGCGGAGCATTTTTTTGATGGATATAAACGTAATAAGGAGTATGCGTTATCGTGTATTAAAACAGCCTACGATGAGGGAGCAAGATGGATTGTTCTTTGTGATACTAATGGTGGAACATTACCACATGAATTAGGTGAAATCGTTTCAAAAGTGGGTAAAGAAATTCCAGGAAAAAATCTTGGAATACATGCTCACAATGATACAGAAAATGCAGTCGCAAATTCTTTAACAGCAGTTTTGGCTGGCGTACGTCAAGTTCAAGGCACAATTAATGGACTAGGAGAAAGATGTGGAAATGCAAATTTAATATCTTTAATTCCAACTATCGTATTGAAAAAAACATTTTCTGATCATTTTGAAATAAATATAAATGAAAATAAAATCAAAACTCTGACAGAATGTTCAAGATTGTTGGATGAAATATTGAATAGAAAATCCAACAGAAGAGCTGCTTACGTAGGACCTTCTGCATTTGCTCATAAAGGAGGACTTCATGTTTCTGCAGTTTCCAAAGACCCTAAAACATATGAACACATAGATCCGAGTTTAGTTGGAAATATAAGAAATATTATTGTTTCTGATCAAGCTGGCAAATCAAATATAATGTCGAGACTAAGCAAATATGGAATTAAAATTGATAAAAATGATCCTAAAATTCAAAATTTACTTAATGAAGTTAAGGAACGAGAATTTGTTGGTTATTCATACGATGGTGCTGACGCTTCATTTGAATTATTAGCAAGGCGACTTTTAGGAGAAATACCAAAATATTTAACAATTTCAAAATATGATGTGTCAGTTAAAAAAGAATCGAAAGATAAAATAAATTCTTTTGCAAAAGCTCACATTTTAGTTGATGGTCAAGAAGTTGTTTGTGAAGGATCAGGAAATGGCCCAGTTAATGCGCTAGATAATGCAATAAGAACAAATGTCGATAAAGTTGGAAAATATTCTAAATATCTAAAAGATTTGAAATTAATAGATTACAAAGTAAGAATTTTAAATACCGGAACTAACGCAACAACAAGAGTTTCTATAGAAAGCACGGATTCATCAGGCAAAAGTTGGTTTACAATAGGAGTATCGGCAAATATTATTGAAGCCTCGTTCAAAGCGCTAATTGATAGTTTGGATTATAAACTGTACAAAGAAAAAGCTCCTGCCAATAATTAATGAGTTTTTCAAATGTTCACTTTATATTATTTAAACCTCAATTGGCAGAAAATATAGGAGCTTGTGCAAGAGCATTAAAAAATTTCAATTTTACTAAATTAAAATTGGTTTCTCCAAAAATTAGCTTTCCAAATGAAAAGGTTTTTGCAACTAGCGTTGGAGCTAAAGATATAATTAATTCAAGCAAAATATACAGTAATTTTGAGGACGCTATTAAAAATACAAATTGTGTAATAGCAACATCTTCTAGAATAAGAAAAAAAAATTATAAATATCTTTCAATAAATGAATTAAAAAAAATTGATTTCAACAAAAAAATAGCAGTTATTTTTGGTCCCGAGGCATCAGGATTAACAAATAATGAACTGAGCTATGCAAATTATGTGATTAAATTACCAACAAATAATAAATTTCAATCATTAAATTTATCTCATTGCGTAATTTTGCTTTGTTATGAAATATTTAAAATTCTAAATAAAAAAGTTCATAAATTCAACTCAAGATATAACAACAAACTGATCAACAAAAAAGATCTAAATAAGTTTGTTAATTTTTTAGTCAATTCATTAGATCAGATTGGATTTTTGCAGCCAGATCACAAGCGCAACAGTATGATAAAAAATATACGCACAATTTTTCATAAAATGAATTTATCAGATAAAGAAATGCGAATTTTATTAGGGATAATTGGTTCTTTAAAAGATAGAAAAGGTTGATTGACAAACTAGAGGTAGTGACTATAAATCTTCAAATTAAAAATGACAAAAAGACTTAATTCAAAACATAAAGTTGATAGAAGACTAAAAGTTAATTTATGGGGAAGACCTAAAAGTCCATTTAATTCAAGAAATACTCCTCCAGGTCAACATGGAAATAAGAGGCATTCTAGGCCATCAGATTATGGAGTTCAGCTACAAGCTAAGCAAAGATTAAAATCCTATTATGGAAACATAAACGAGAGACAATTTAGAAATTGTTATAGGAAAGCTATAAAGAAAAGGGGTGATACCGTAGAAAATTTGGTTGGATTATTAGAAAAGAGACTTGATATAATTGTATACAGAGCAAAGTTTGCTTTAACAGTTTTTTCATCAAGACAATTAATAAATCATGGTCACATCAAAGTAAATGGAAAAAAAGTTAATATACCGAGTTACCTACTTAAAGAGGAAGACACAATAGAATTGAAGGAAAAATCAAAACAACTAGCGACAGTAGACGTTTCACTTGCTAGTAAAGAAAGGGATGTTCCAGAGTATTTGGAATTAGATGAAAAGCAAAAAAAGATCAAGTTTGTAAGAACGCCAAAATTTGCTGAAGTTCCTTATCCAGTTTTGATGGAACCAAATTTAGTAATAGAATATTACTCTAGATAATTAATTAATTTGAAACAAATAGTCTTAATGTGAATTAATTATTTTTTTTTGTAGTTTATCGATTTTTCAGAAAGTTTTTTTTGAAATTCACCAGACTCATACATTTCTTTTACTATATCGCTACCACCTAAAAATTCTCCTTTAAGGTAAAGTTGAGGTATCGTAGGCCAATCACTAAATTCTTTTATCCCTTGTCTCAATTCTTCATTTTCCAGAATATTGATACTTTTAAAATTCACCTGTAATATTTTTAACATATTTGAGATTGCCATTGAAAAACCGCATTGAGGAGCATCCGGTGTACCTTTCATAAACAAACATACATCATTCTGTCCAATCTCATTTTTAATTAAATTATTTATAGCTTCATTCATTAGTCTTTTTCTTTTGTTTTTATTGCCAAGGCATGTAGTTCATTCCCCATTTTACCTTTTAAAGCATTATAAACTATTTTGTGTTGTTCTATTTTACTTTTGCCTTTAAATAAAGATGAAATTATTGTTGCGGAGTAATGATTACCATCTCCTGCTAAATCCTGAATATCTATTATAGCGTCAGGAATAGCCTTTTTCACTAGATTTTCAATTTCAATTAAATTCATGGCCATAATTATTCAATTTTGCACATTTCAGTTAAAAACTCTATTAAAAATTAAATCAATATTTTTTGTGTGATAGTTTAAATCAAAAATGCTTTCTAATTTTTTATTATCAAAATACCCATAAATTTTTTTGTCACTCTTCAAACTATCCAATAGAGAAATATTTTTATTCTGAGCGTTCACTGAATGCTTTTGCACTACTTTATATGAGTATTCTCTTGAAAGACCTTTTTTTGTCAATTCAAGCATTACTCCTTGTGAAAAAATTAACCCCATAGTTAAATTTAAATTGCTTAACATTTTTTTTGGATAAACATTCATATTCTTTAAAATATTTTTTAGCCTGAAAAGTGCAAAATCTAATGTAATATTAGAATCTGGCCCAATATTTCTCTCAACACTGGAATGTGAAATATCTCTTTCATGCCATAAAGTGATGTTTTCTAAAGCAGGAATAACATAACTTCTTACCAATCTAGAAAGTCCAGTAAGATTTTCACTTAAAATTGGATTTGTTTTATGAGGCATAGCAGAGGAACCTTTTTGATTTTTTGAGAAAAATTCTTGAACTTCTTGTACTTCAGTCCTTTGCAAGTGCCTTATTTCGGTAGCTATTTTTTCAACAGATCCTGCAATTATTCCCAAAATAGAAAAATAATAAGCATATCTGTCCCTAGGTATAATTTGAGAAGAAATAGGTTCATTTTTTAATTTTAATTTTTTGGCAACATACTTTTCAATTCTAGGATCTACATTAGCAAAAGTTCCAACAGCACCCGAAATAGCGCATGTTGAAATCTCAGTAATTGCTTGAATTAATCGTTTTCGATTTCTTTTAAACTCTTCATAAAAATTTGCTAGCTTTAAACCAAATGTAATCGGTTCAGCGTGTATTCCATGACTCCTTCCAATACAAATAGTAAACTTATGTTTGTTTGCCTGTTTTTTTAAGACTTTTAAAATTTCATCGATATCATTTAATAAAATTTTTCCCGATTGAACTAATTGAATATTGAAACAAGTATCCAAAACATCAGAAGAAGTCATTCCTTGATGTAAAAATTTACCCTTTGAACCAACTTGTTCTGTTATTGAAGTTAGAAAAGCAATTATTTCGTGCTTAACTTTATCTTCAATTTTATGTATTCTTTTAACATTAATCTTAGCTTTAGATCTTATTGTTTTTGCAACACCCTTAGGAATTGAACCAATCTTTTCCATTCCTTCTGCAGCAGCCAATTCAATATCAAGCCAAATTCTAAATCTATTTTTTTCTTCCCAAATATTGGTTAATTCTTTTCTGGAGTATCTTTTAATCATGATAAGTAGGGAGGTTGAGTAAAGTTTTTATCTGATTTTGTAAATATTTCAAACCCCTTATCTGTTACACCTACAGTATGTTCAAATTGTGCTGATAAAGTTTTATCTTTTGTAACTGCTGTCCATCCATCATTAAGGATTTTAATTTCATACTTTCCTTCATTTATCATTGGCTCAATGGTGAAAATCATTCCACATTCTAAACTTATTCCCGAATTTTTTTTTCCATAATGTAGTACATTTGGTGGTTTATGGAAAATTGTTCCTATTCCATGACCACAAAAATCCCTTACTACAGAGAATCCTTTTGATTCAACATAATCTTGAATTGTTGCTCCAATGTCACCCAATTTTGTTCCAGGTTTAATTATTGATATTGCTCTCATCATTGATTCATAAGTCGTTGATATAAGATTTTTACTTTTAACAGAAACATCTCCAATACAAAACATTCTACCCGTGTCACCATGATGCTCATCTACGAATGCGGTAACATCAACATTCATAATATCTCCATCTTTGAGTACTTTTTCAGATGGTATTCCATGACACACGATATGATTTGTTGAAGTACAACATGATTTTGGAAAACCTTTGTAATAAAGTGGGGCAGAATTTCCACCATGATCTTTTATATATTCATAACATATTTTATCTAAAAAATTTGTAGTTACACCAGGCTTAATAAATGATGTAAGTTCATCAAGAGTTCTTGCAGCAAGTTTCCCTGCAATATGCATTTTTTCAAATAATTCAGAATCATTTTTTTTCATTTGTAACTATAATATTTTAACAGGTTCATTTACTTTTATCTCTTGAGGACTCAATTTACAATTATAGCAGAGTATTTTTACACCTTTTTTTTTAGCCTCAATAAAAGCCCTTTTGTATTCAATATCAATTTTATCAGCAATTTTAAACTGGTAACAATTTTCCCTTTGAATTAAATATAAAATATAACTTTCGTACCTTTTTTTTTTAGCTTCAAGTAATTTTATTAAATGCTTGGTGCCTCTCGATGTAATAGCATCCGGAAATTCTGCGACATTTTCTTTTGTTGAAAGTGTAACATTTTTAACCTCCAAAAAAACTTTTCTGTCATGTTTTTTAAGCAGAAAATCAAATCGGGTATTTGCATCATAAACGGCTTCTGTTTTAATATTTTCGAATTTAGAAAATTCTTTAATCGTTTTATTATTTAATGCTTCAAGAACAATTTTATTGGCAAAAATTGTGTTTACTCCAACCAAGCTATCTTTGACCTTAATTAATTCTAAAGTGAATTTAAGTTTACGTTTTGGATTGTTAGATTGTGAAATCCATATTTTATTATTTTTATCTAGCAAACCTAACATGGAACCAGAGTTAGGACAGTGAGCAGTAATTATTTGGTTATTTACTTTAACATCTACGAAAAACCTTTTATATCTTTTGATTAAAGTTCCAACTAATAAATTATCTGTAAATTTCATAAAAAAAATATAATATTAATTTCAAGATGAATAACAAATTAAATAAGACAACTTCAGCAATAATCATAATTGGAAACGAAATATTATCTGGAAGAACCCAAGAAGTTAATCTTTCATATCTTTCAATCTGGCTTAACAAGTTGGGAGTAAGGGTAGAGGAAGTCAGAATTATTCCCGATATAGAAAATAAGATTGTTAATTGTGTTAATGAATTAAGGAGAAAATTTAATTATGTTTTTACAACTGGAGGAATTGGACCGACTCATGACGATATAACAGCTAAGTCAATATCAAAGTCATTTAATTTAAATTACGAAATGCATCAGGAGGCTTTCAATATTTTAGAAAAATATTATAAACCTGGAGAATTTAATGAAGGAAGACAGAGAATGGCCATGATGCCTTCAAAAGCAAATTTAATTTATAATCCCACAAGCGGAGCTCCCGGTTTTTCTGTTGAAAATGTTTTTTGTTTACCAGGAGTACCTTCAATTCTCCAATCAATGCTAGATGGTCTAAAAAATAAAATCTCTGGGGGAAAACCAATATTAAGCAAAACCATTAATTTAAGAACCGTTGAAAGTGAAATTGCTAAACCACTAAAAGAAGTTCAAGAAAATAATATAGATGTTGAAATAGGTAGCTATCCCTTTTTTAAATCAGGTAAAGTTGGAGTCGCAATAGTTTTAAGGTCTGAAGATGAGTCTAAAATTAGCATTTGCAACAATCAGATTTTAAAAATTATTAATAGCAAAAAAATTAAGTTAATCGATAAAAATTAATCAATGTTATATTTTGCATACGGTAGTAATTTAAACCATGAACGAATGAAAAAAAGATGTAAGGATTCATATTTTATAAAAACTATAAGTTTGAAAGATTATTCACTTACATTTAGAAGTAAATATAGGACTGCAGATATAGAGAGAGAGAGAAATTCAAAAGTATGGGGTGCCCTGTATAGAATTTCAGAATCCGACGAGAAGCAACTTGATTTTTATGAAGATTATCCTATCCTTTATAAAAAAATGTATTTTAATTATTTTAGTAAAAAAATAATGACATATATAATGCCAAAAAAAACTCCATTTAGATATCCAGCTACAAAATATCTTAATGTTATCAAACAAGGTTATCAAGATTGTAAACTTGATAAAAAATATCTAAATAAAGCATTAAAGTCTTTTTGTTGAAATTGTTAGATACACAAAAATTAGTAGACACTTGTTTGGATTTAATCAAATAAAATTTTTTAAAAATATTTTATCTAATTGTGATAAAAAAATATCTTTAGAAAAATGTTTATCAAATGCAATCAATCCATTTTTTCTTATTTTATTCCATAAACTTTTACTATTATATAATCTCAGAATATGCTTAACAAATTGATCTTCATTTTTCGCAGTTAAACAATCATTTAAGTGCTTTAATCTCATACATTCAGCGGCAACTTCATTTATTACACTTGGGATACCGTGTGATAGGTAATTACATACCTTACCATTAATGCCTTTACCAAAATTTAGTGGAGCGATTGCAACTCGACACTCATTTAACACATTATAAACATCTTTTACATAACCCACAACATGCACATTTTGAAATTCTAACAATTTAATAATTTCACTAGAAAACCCCGTACCTATTGCAAAGGTTTCTTTAGAAAACCCCGAACCTACAATTTTTAGATTGATTTTCGAATTATAATTTAAAATTTTTGGAAAAATATTTTTAATAAAATATATCATCGCAATTTTGTTTGGAGGATGAAACATTGTTCCTATAAACACAATGTCTTTTCTACTTTCAAATTTTTTTTTAGTAACATTTTTTTTATGAGCAATAGTTAACTCATAAGAATTTATATTGTATTTTTTTAAAATTTTTTTTTCTACTGGACTTACAACGGTTGTTACATCAGAAAGTGAGCAAAACTTTAATTCTTCTTTTTTAATTTTATTTATTTTAAATTTTTTTTTAATTCTTTTAATATTAAAAATTGAAGAAAAAAATTTTTGTTTTAAAAATTTTCTTTTCCCCCAAACTGATTGACTATCAAGCCTTAAGAAATGCAAATCAACAGTGTGAAACCATAGTTTAGCATTTTGGCAATATTTCTTACAAATATTAAAATAGTTCGTTGCCACAGAATGTCTATTGATAATGACAAGATCAAAAAGAGATCCATAATTTTTTAAAAAAATTTCTACCGAAATAATCTTTGGTCTGCACAAAACTTTCACGCCAAGTTTTAAAAGATTCTTAGTATATGGATTTTTATTTATTTGATATGAAAAATTTTCAACAGTAGGTAAAAATTGAACGGCATAATTTTTATTTGTTAAATATATAATTTTATTCATTAAATCAATTGAACCTGCGTCTCTTGTTGGATCTGGTGTGACTTCGTCTAAAATTAAAATATTTTTCATGATTTATATAGTTATTTTATAATTAATCTATATAAATTGTTTTTGGTGTTGTGTCTAAAAATAAAATTGATCTAGATATTAGCAGTGGTAAACCAAAAATTTGGTTAATAACTCAATCTAAATTTTCGGAAAATAAAGAGATAAATTTATGCTATACTATTTGTTTCTAATCAATGAAAACAATTCTACAGTATAATACCTGGGGTGAATTGAATGATTATCTGTCTGAACTGACAAACTCAGGAAAACAAAAGCAAGCCGGGGATATTTTTGAAAATCTATGTAAATATTATTTATTAACTGCGCCACATTACAGAAGTAAACCAAAAAATGTTTGGTTATTAAAAGAGATAAATTAAAAAAATTTTACTTATTAGACTTGTTCAATTATAAATATTGCGTAAATACAAGCAAACAAAGGAATGCCCTCGTGGTGAAATTGGTAGACACAAAGGACTTAAAATCCTTGCCCATTTGGGAGTGCCGGTTCGAGTCCGGCCGAGGGCACCAAAAATATGAAAAATGATTCTGTAGATGCAAAGGACACCAACAATAGCCTTTAATTAATTTAATTTATTCAAAGATAAATATTTATTATATAATTTTGCAATATTTGGAACAGTGATATTACAAGTTCTTAGCTTGTCTTCATCTTTCATAATACTATCAGTTAGACCATCAATTTCAATTTTACCATCTTTCATAATGATAAGTCTTTCTGCATAATTCCATGCTAGGTGAATATCATGAGTTATTAATATAATTGTTTTACCTTGTTTTTTAAGTTCTTCTATAATTTTCATTAATTTAGTTATTTCATTTTCATCCAAAGTATTTGTTGGTTCATCAAAAATAATTACATTAGGGTCAATTGCAAGTATAGATGCAATTGTTAATTTTCTTAAATTTTCAGGAGATAAATTAATAGGATTTTGATTTAATTCTAAACCAAATCTTTCACTTTCAAATAAAGTTATTTTATCAATTTGATCTTTTTTAAATTTAAGTTGCTTGGGACCAAATGCTAATTCTTCTCTCACTGTTGTTGAAAGAATTTGATATGATGGTTCTTGAAATATATATCCTATTTTTATGTTTTTATCTTTAATTACTTTACCTTTTGTAGGTTTTAACGCATAGCTAAGTACTAAGCTTAATGTCGACTTTCCCGAACCGTTTGCTCCTAGTATTGCAGTTAATTCATTTTTTTTAAAATTTAAATTTATATTATTTAAAACATTATTTTTTTTGTCATATGAAAAACAAAGGTTTTCTGTTTGAATAATGTTTTGATTAAGATTTTCACTCTTTTCTCTTTTAGGCAAAATATAATCTTTAATATTACTGTTTTTAGATATTAGCTCTTTTAAATTATTTAAATAATATTCAATATTATATAAATTTTTATTAGATGAAAATTTGAAACCTAATTCTACTAATAACGGAACTCTTCTTCCTGATTCCTTTAAAATCTTTATAAAATCTCTATCATTTTTATCTATTAATTTTATCGTTTTATCTTTTACTAAATATATTTTATCAAATTCAAGAGGATTTAAATTTTGTTCCGATAGCAATGTTGATTGATCCGAGCTAATTTGATTTATGGATTCAATTACCTCTTCTCTTCCTATAGGATCCAATTGTCCAGTAACTTCATCAAAAATAAGTAATTCTGGCTCGGCAATTAAAGCAGATGCAATCGCAACTCTTTGTTGTTGGCCACCTGACAAAGATAAAGTTTTTCTCTGTAAAAAAGTTTCATCTAAACCCACTAATTTTAGAATCTTTAATTTTTGTTCGTTCCATTTTAATTTATCAATTTTTGACCTTAAAAGACTTAATTCTAATTCATCATTTATTCTTATTCCAACAAGACCATGTGCGGCACTTGGAAAAACTATTCTTACTATTTGAGATAATTCTCCAAGAGTTAAATCTTCTGTATTATTTCCAAATATATTAATTGTACCGGTATGTTGACCAATAGTTCTTGAAAATAATCCTCGAGATAAAATTAAAGTACTACTTTTTCCTGATCCATTTTCTCCAATTAACATTATTTTTTCACCTTTATTAAACTGTAAATTTATATTTTTAAGAACAAAATCATTATCAGATACATCTTTACTTAAATCATATGTTGTTGAGGCTTTTAATATTTCAAATTTATTACTATTTTTTGTATTGATAAAAGATTGAGATGTTGAAGTTCCTCCAAGATTATCTACAGCTAAACTTTGTTGGTTAATATGACCAATTAATCTAAATATCATAGGAACAGGTATTAATCTTAAACCTTGGATTTTATCTAAAACTGAACCTTCCCATTTTATGCCTCTGATAGACATTGATTGCATTAATGTAGTGAATTCCATATTAAGTAAATCTATATATCTTAGAACAATCATTAAATATATTTGACCTTTGTGAGGAAGTTTTAATGATTTTGAAGTATCAAATAAATCTTCCAAAGAAGTGACAGAAATATAGGCAATTGCGAAAAGTATCATAAAAAATAATCTTAATCCTAATATGGCACCCGTCTCTAGTCCTCCTTCTGTAAGAGTTAATGGACCAACAACAAAAATAGTTTTTCCTGAATGGTGAATAAAAATATTTCCTATAAAGCTTAATGTTCCTGCTACAGTGCAAGTTATCAAACCTAATTTATGATATGTTCTTCCTGATAAATATATAATTGTTATAATGGTGCCGGATACAGCAACTCCTAACCAATTATAAGTAAAAAAAGTACTTGCTAAACTTAATACAACAAAGAAAATAAATCTTGGAAGGGGGGCTAATACCCCCATCCCAAATCTATTTTTTTGATCTAAACCCATTCATTATAGTTTTTATAAAACTTAATAGGTTGATAGACCTCTTTTTTTCATTTCGCCTGTTAAAGAGAATAAGACACCAAGTCCAAGTATACTTGCCACTATGTCTCCCATAGCCCAACCAGGGAAAACTATTGTCCAAGCTGATGCACCCATTTCACCAATGCTGGCCCAAACATAAGCTCCCATTGCTGCACTTACTACACTGGCTATTACCACTGCTATTACTGCCTTGAATACGTTTTCATTAAGTTTAAATGCTGAACTAGTTGTTTGTGCTAAAATATACCAACCAACTACACATATTAAACCAGCAATTACTCTTCCCCAAATTCCTAAAGATGGAGCAAGGTAATAACCTGCTACCATTGCAACAATTATAGTTACCGCAACTAAAACAGTGCTTTTAACTAAATCTGCACTTTTAGCTTGGCCACTAGACAAGTCTATTTTCATCCATCTAAACAAATAATAAAGTAATAAAGTATTTGCGAAAAAAGCAGGAATTGGATTTTGACCAATATTGATAGCGATTGGATTACCTGCCAAAGCGCCACCTATAAAAGTTCCTATAGCGGCTGCTGCCCATCCGTATGGTCCAAACCAAATAGCTCCTGTTACCATAAATATACATGGCAACCAAAAGAAGCTTGCCCCAGCTGCTCCTGGAATTGATAAAAGCATTGAGCATAGATAAGCAGAAGCAACTATAGCGGCTGCCCAAATAGCTGATGCTACAAAAATTCCTGTTCCAGATTTTGTACTCATATTTTTACCTCCCCAAGTGATTCTTTAAAGGTGAACACTATGCACATTATTAAAAGTATATAAAGAAAGTAATTTGATTCTTAAATTTATTTAAATTTATTTTTTATCTAAGATTTTTTTTAATTCTCGTAATGGTGGAGTTGCTTCTAACATACCTTTTTCTAGTAAATCCCAGTAAATTCCAGAAGGTCGACTTTTATTCCTGTTTGTGGATAACTTTTGTTTATTGGTAATTATCCAATCAACTATTATATCAGTTTCGCTTGGTTCAAGTTCAAAATTAACTACTTGTACTTCATGGACCACTGCAACGATGGGTGTATTCTCATCAACAATTTTTAAATCAGCAAACATTCCCCATTCAAGATCAAAAAAACCATGTCCCTTTCCGAATCTAACTCCATTCTTTGATACCGCAGAAGCACCAGTTAACATTAAATCTATTTTTCCTAAATTTTTAATTTCCTTTAGGGAGATACTTTTACCAAAATGCTCTAAACCATCCAAGGTACTTGCAAAAACTTCATTTCCTTTATTTACCATATTTTTTGTGATTAAAATTAATCCCCTATAGATTCCATATGTTGAAACAATTATATCTTTTTCATCTTTAATTGCTTGTTCCCTTATTGTTGTTAGGCAATTATCAGGGGTAATGAATAATAACTTTGACTCCTTGTATTCTTCACTTTTAATAATTTGATCATGAGCTTTTATACTATCTTTAAAATCAGGAATATATTCTTCAAAATTCAAATGAAACCTTGAGTCTGGTAAAGCAACATTTTTTAGCCTTTGCCACACTTTTAAACGTACTTGCTGTTTGTCTTTTTTATCCATAAATTTGTATATTATAAAAATATTAAATATAACTCTATAATATTTTTTGTTACTAATTATAACCGAAAGGAATTAAACATGAAAAATCTCATTTATTTTTTAACACTTTTTTTATTTTTTTCTCCAGTTATTGCTAAAGAATTTCGAATTGATTTTAATGAAGAAGGAATGAAGCTCTTCAAGAAAAAAGGCTTTGGTAAAAAAACTATTTATACCAATGCCAAAGATGATAATGGCTATTATGTAAAAGCTGTGTCGGAATCAGGCGCAACAGGAATTGGTATCGAAATTGACAACAAAGAGCTTTTAAAAGAAATGCCTTTTTTAAATGTTACATTTAAAATTGAAAAAGATTTTACAAATATTGATCAAACGACTAAAGATGGTCACGATTGGGCCGCAAGAGTGATGATTGGACATGGTAAAAAAATTGGTTCTAAATTACTGAGTTTGTCCCATTCATCATTTTTGGACGAAGGGTTTCTTCAACAAAGTCCATGGACAAAAGGCAGTCGCGATTATGTTATCTCGAACGATAAGAGCGGCGAATGGCATACACGTAAAGTTAATGTAAAAGAATTGCTTGAAAAAACCCATAATATTTCTTTTACTAATTTTCTTGCTATATTTTCAGATTCTAACAACTCAAAACAAAAAATTGTTGCATATTACCGAGATATATATTTTAGCGATAACTAAAGCGAGTCCAGCCGAGAGCACCATTATGATATGAAAAATATAAAACTTCATTTTGTTTTTGATGCAAATGGTAAATTAAGTAAAAAAAGATTAAAATTATTAAAAAAATTCAAAAATTACTCACCTCAAAAAGCAGATTTGATTACTGTCCTTGGTGGAGATGGATTTATGCTTCAAACATTAAAAAAATTAGGAAGGTTTAATAAACCGTTTTATGGAATGAATATGGGAACCTATGGCTTTTTAATGAACAAATTTAAAACCAAAAAATTTGCTCAAAATATTGCCAAATCTAAACTAGTAACTATTTCTGCTTTACAAATGATTGCAAAAACTAAAAATAATATTATGAAAAAAGCTATAGCAATAAACGAAATTTCTATGCTCAGACAGAGTAAACAAACTGCATCACTGCAAATAAAAAATGGAAAAAGACTAATTATGAAAAAACTAACCTCTGATGGAGTACTAGTATCCACTCCTGCTGGGAGCACGGGTTATAATCTTTCTGTTCATGGCCCCATCTTGTCGTTAAACTCAAAAAAATTAGCAATTACACCTATTAGTCCATTTCGACCAAGAAGATGGAAAGGAAGCGTAGTATCAGATAGGTCAGTCATAAAGATAAATAATTTGAATATTAACAAAAGACCAGTCAGTGTTGTGGCTGACAACGTTGAATTTAGAAATATAAAAAAAGTAAAAATCTATATTAATCGTAAAATCAAATTTAACTTACTTTATGATCCGAAAAATAGCCTTAATAAGAAAATTAAAATAGAACAAGTAAGAAAAGAAATAAAGTAGAAGTATAATCTATGGAAAAAATAAAATCTCACGCAAAAATTGCAATAATAGGTGGTGGGATTTTAGGCGTTAGCTTATTATATCATCTTACCAAAGAAGGCTGGAAAGACTTGGTATTAATTGAAAAAGGAGAACTTACTTCTGGTTCTACTTGGCATGCCGCAGGCCAATGTCCACACATGGTAGGAAGTTATAATTTGGCTAAAGTTCATTTACATTCTACGAATCTTTACAAAAGTCTAGAAAAAGAAACTGGTCAGGCCACTGGATGGCACGGATGCGGTAGTTTAAGATTGGCTTACAAACAAGAAGATCTTGATTGGTTTTTTTATGTAAAAGGAATTTTAGATAATGTGGGATCACCTGCGGAGATAATTTCTACTAATGAAATTTCAAAAATACATCCTTTTATAAAATTAGATGGAATTATTGGAGGCTTCCATACACCAGAAGACGGGCATACAGATCCAACAAGTACGACAAATGCAATGGCCAAAGGAGCTAGAAATGGTGGAGCAAAAATATATCGAAACAATCGTGTCATTGACATTAAAGCACGCCCATCGGGAGAATGGGAAATTATAACTGAGAGTGGCAATATTGTTTGCGAACATGTTGTTAATGCTGCGGGTAGCTTTTGTTCAGAAGTTAGCCAAATGGTAGGAATAAAAAATATACCAAGTATCAATATGATTCATCATTATCTGGTTACTGAAGAGCATCCTGAAATTAAAAAATTAACAAAAGAACTACCTGTTGTAAGAGACCCAATTTCTTCCTGTTATCTCCGCCAAGAAGGAAAAGGTTTATTAATTGGAATTTACGAAAAAAACTCAAAATGCTGGGCTTTAGATGGAATGGATTGGAAGTTTGATATGGAATTATTGGAACCAGAACTTGATAGACTTGAAGAACATTTAAATAAGGGGATGGATAGAATTCCTCAGTTTAAAGATGTAGGGATTAAAAAAATAATTTGTGGTCCAATTACCCATACCCCGGATGATAATTTTTTTGCTGGACCAGCTCCTGGATTAAAAAATTTCTGGATGTTCTGTGCTGCAAGTATAGGCATAGCCCAAGGTGGAGGTGCTGGGAAATATCTTGCCCAATGGATAACTTACGGTGATGCAGATATAAATATGCTGGAGTTTGAACCAAGAAGATACCTAAGCTGGATAAATAAAGATTATGCTATTGAGAAATGTAAGGATCAATATAGAAGAATGTATGTAACCGCCTTACCAAATGAAAGTATTGAGGTTGGAAGACCGATAAAAAAAACACCTATTTATAAAAAATTGAAAGATTTGGGAGCTATTTACCTAGATTCATATGGTTGGGAAAAACCCTGCTGGTTCGCAAAACCTGGAATGAGAGAAGAGTACAGTTTTAAACGGTCTAATGCTTTTACTTATGTTCAAAAGGAATGTGAAAATGTTCAAAATAATGTTGGTGTTTTAGATTTAAGTACTTTTGCAAAATATGAAATTTCTGGAAAAAATAGCGAATCTTTTTTAGATCGTTTATGTGCAAACAGGATTCCAAAAAAAGAAGGAAGCATTATTCTTACCCATATGCTTAATGAAAAAGGACGCATTCAAACGGAATTAACAATAACGCGTTTTCCAAATAACGTTTTTTATGTTCTTTCTTCTACGGCTTCTGAAATTAGAGATTTTGATTGGTTTAATCTTCATCTTAAAAAAGGAGAGTATGTAAGTATTAAAAATGTTACCCAGGATTATGGAGTGCTTGTTCTAGTAGGACCAAATTCGAGAAAAGTATTGTCTCAATTAACTTCTCAAAATTTACATAATAATGATTTTCCTTGGCTTAAAGGTAAAGAAATTTTAATTAACAAAATTCCAGTGAGAGCACTTAGAGTAAATTATGTTGGCGAATTAGGTTGGGAACTCCATCATTCTATGGATCAAATGGAAACATTATATGATTCAATCTATGAAGTAGGCAAGAAGGAAAATATAATTAATTTTGGAACTTATGCAGTAAATTCTTTAAGAATGGAAAAAGCATACAGGGGTTGGGGCAGTGAACTTACTGGTGAAATTAGTTTAGTTGAAGCTGGCATGAGTCGTTTTTTTAATTTGAAGAAAAAAAATAATTTTATTGGGGCCAAAGCCCTTCAAAATAAATCTCAATCCGGAGTTGATATTAAAATTGTTTACTTGGAAGTTGATGTGGACAATGCTGATGCGAGAGGTAATGAGCCTGTTTACCATAACAATAAAGTGGTGGGAGTGGTTACTTCAGGAGGGTATGGATTCAGGACCAAAAAAAGTCTAGCATTCGCTTACGTAAAATCTGATTTAGCTACTGGTGTAAACTTAGAAATTGAAATTCAAGGTCAAAGAAGAAAAACAAAAATACTCGATAAAGTTGTCTATGATCCGGACAATCAAAAATTAAGGGCCTAAACGATTTTATCTAGACAACTAAAATGAAATAAAGCATATTCTGAATTTCAAAGGGAGATTCATGGCAACAAGAACAAATACGCCTCCAAAACCTCATCTGGGATTTGGCACAAGAATTAGAAAGTCTCCATATTTTGAATCTACTTTAAAATGGGGCTGCAAAGAATATACCACTTATAATCACATGTATTTTCCTGTTTATTATAATACTCCCGAAGAGGATTTTTGGAGTTTAGTTAATGATGTTACACTTTGGGATGTTGCTGTAGAACGACAAGTAGAAATTAAAGGACCGGATGCAGCAAAATTTACACAACTATTAACGCCGAGAAATTTATCAAACTGTCAAGTTGATCAGTGTAAATATGTTTTAAATACAAATTACCAAGGTGGAATTCTTAGTGATCCAATATTGTTAAAATTGGCAGAAGATCATTGGTGGTATTCGATTTCGGATAGCGATCTTTTGCTTTGGGCCATGGGTGTTGCTGGAAAAAACAAATATGATATTGAACTTAGGGAACCTGATGTATCTCCATTGCAAGTTCAGGGACCAAAATCAAGAGATTTGATGAATGGTTTATTTGGATCATGGATTAATGATCTTAAATACTACTGGTTTAAACAAACGGATTTAGATGGAATACCAGTAGTTGTTTCAAGAACTGGTTGGAGTGGTGAGATTGGTTATGAAGTTTACCTTCGAGATGCAAAGCGTGGTACAGATTTATACGAAAAGATTATGGCAGCGGGCAAACAGTATAAAATTGCTCCTACTGGACCATCACAAATCAGGAGGGTAGAGGCTGGAATTTTTTCATATTTTCAAGATATGCGAGTGACAGACAATCCTTTTGAAATAGGCATGGACAGATTAGTTGATCTTGAAATGGAGATAGATTTTGTTGGTAAAGAAGCACTTAAGAAAATTAAAAAAGAAGGAATTAAAAGAAAATTGGTGGGCATAGAAATTCTTGGAGATCCTATAAGCAAAGTTGTTCCACCACAGTATACACCCGGGTACTTTGTGCCTGATCATTGGCCTGTATTTGATGATAAAAAAGAAATTGGCTATGTTACATCAAAGTGTTATTCCCCAAGATTAAAGAAAAATATTGGATATGCTTTTATACCCATTGATTATGTAAAAAATGACACAGAGATAGAAATTAGATCTCCTTATGCGAATTTAAAAGCAAAAGTTGTACCATTACCTTTCTTTGATACTAAAAAAAGAATTCCAATAAAATAATCTATGCATTTGAATAAAATCTGTGAGAATCACGGATGAAATTTAGCGATATCCTACTTGCATTGTGCGCACCCTTGCTTTTAGGTTTTGGTTTTGCGATTGCCAAACCTGCTATGCAGCAGTTTCCACCATTTTTACTAATGGGTTTACGTTTTACCATTGCAGCATTGATTCTAATTTGGTGGTTTCCCATACCAAAAAAATTACTTAAAGATTTATTTATAGTATCACTTATTGGAGGCACTTTAACTTATGGTTTGGTATATATGGGCTTGGATAGGGTTGATGCATCTTCCTCAATACTTCTTGTTCATACCGAAGTACCATTTGGAGTAATTATTGCATATTTTTTATTTAAAGAAAGACCAGGAATAAAAAATATACTTGGCATAATTATTGCTTTCATAGGACTTTTTATTTTATTGGGTGCTCCCAATCTTGAAGGCAAATTTATTGGTGTTTTGTTATTGCTCTTTGGAGCATTTACGTGGTCTTTTGGAATGGTTATGGCAAAACCACTTAGTGAAAAAATTGGAGGATTTGCTGTTACAGCTTGGGTTTGTATATTTACTGGACCAATGTTGTTATTAGGGTCGTTTATTTTTGATGGTAATACAATTAATTATTTTTTATCTGCAGATTCTAAAGGATGGTTAATAGTTGCTTATCTCAGTTTAATCATGCAACCTTTAGCATATGGTACTTGGTACCATGTCATTGGACGCAACCCAATTCATAAAGTTATGCCTGTGATGCTTTTGTTGCCTCTTACAGGATTATCAACTGCTATTTTTTTACTTGGAGAAGAGCCGACAAAACAAGTATTTATTGGAGGAGCAATTATATTGTTTGGAGTTGGCATGATATTATTTAGTAAAACAAAAAAAAAATGATTGGAGATTTTTTAATGAAGATTGGGTTTATATGATTAGGAACGTTACTTCAAAATTTTTTTTTATAATTCCTCTGGTTTACCTTTGGGATAAGTAGGTTCAATAATAAATTCTTCCCCTGTATCGTTGTTTTTACATCTTGCCGATAACCAATCGTATTTAAAATTATTCGCAACAACAAAATCATATAATACATTGAGTGTATTATTGTCTCGAGTTCTCAAAAGTAACTTTTGTTTGCACTCTTCCATAGTTTTAAAATTATTATCTAATACAAAAGTTTTTTGCGTATTCATTGGGTCTTGCCCAATAAGATAAGCCAGTATTATAATTTTAAACATTATCTTTATTCTTAAACCAATCAGGAATTTTAAGATAAGGTGGTTTTGGATATAATCCTATCGTGGTTGTTTTCATTTATCAATTGAGAAGTAATTAAATCTCGGTAATCATCAATTTTTTTCATTTTAATATTTGGTATTTTTGCATCATCATCATATTTTCTAAGAATTATTGCATCTTTATAAAATTTTAATGAAGTAAAATTTCGAGATTCCTCATCGTCCATTATTCCTCCTTGAAGTACTAAACTAATTTTAGAAGGATCTGATAAAATATCATAATATGATTTATTTCGGCAGAGATATCTTTTGGCTTGAACATGTAGTTTAATGGGTTCAGTGACTTCTGGTTTGAAATAATCTTTTAAAAAACCAAATCCTACTTCTTCATGTTTTCCATCCAATGATTTTAAAACCAATAAATTAGGATCCTCAATAACAAAATGGCCATAGTCGTGAAGTAAACAAGCACAAATAAATGATTTGAAAGAGTGTTTTTTTTCTGCCAACATTGCTGTCTGTATCATATGATCAGATATTGTCACTTTCTCACCAATATAAAAATTTTTTTAATTTGATAATTATATATTATTTTATCAACTATATGCACGGACAATAGATCCTCGAATTTAATTAATTAGTTTTACCTCTACAATATGATAATACTTAGAAAATAAAAAAGATGAAGCAGAAATCCCATTTGAAACAGAAGATGAAGCAATTAAAATTACCAATGATACAGAATATGGCCTTGGCAACTATTTACAAACTGAAGATAAAGAAAAGGCAAAAAAAGTTGCAAAAAAATTAAGATCGGGAATTGTTTATATAAATGGAAAAGCCGGAGACTCCGGAACACCTTTTGGCGGATATAGACAATCTGGCAATGATCGCGAAGGAGATACTTGGGGACTAGAAGAATACCTAGTGGTAAAAACGATTACTGGTTGGAAATGAAATGAAAAAAAAAGATAAATTTAAATACTATAAATTTTTAAATTCACTTCCGAAAAAAATTAATAATTTATATTTTAGAAAACTAAGAGGTAAATTTAAATTAAATAATAAATCTAAAAAGAAAAACGGTTTTGATCCAGTTACAAACATTGACAAAGCTATAGAATTCTTTTTAAGAAAAGAAATTAAAAAAAAATTTCCTAAAGATGGAATTGTTGGCGAAGAGTTTGAAACAAAAAAATCAAAGAGTGGATTTTCATGGATTATTGATCCCATAGATGGCACAAGATCCTTTATTATTGATACCCCTACTTGGAGCAATTTAATAAGCATAAATTATAAAAATGTCCCAATTTTTGGTTTAGTTAATTTTCCGATGTTAAAAAAATATTATATTACTGGAGCTAAAAAAACTTCTTATTTGGTAGAAAATAATAAATTTAAAAAACTTAAAGTTTTAAAAACTAACACACTTAACAGATCAAAGGTTGCTGGAAACTTTTTTGGATGGTTGTCTTTAAACGAACAAAAAAAAATTTCAAAATTAACAAGATTAATGAGATACCCTTGTTCTGACGCTCTTAGCTACTGTCAATTAAGTGAAGGAAAGCTAGATGTGGTTATTCAGTGTTATAATAAAATTTGGGACATACATCCAATGATACCACTCATAGAAAATGCTGGTGGACTTATAACAACTTGGGAAGGCAAAGATGCGAGAGTCGGAGGAAGTGTAGTTGCTAGTTCAAATAAAATAATACATAAAAAAATTCTTAAATTGCTTAAGCCAGCGTTAAAAAAATAAATTTATGATCAACCGCAATCTGTGGCTATTGGCTTTAAGTCAAGTATTTGGTTTTACAGCTAATATTATTACAGTTTTTTTAAGTGGAATTGTCGGGTCACAAATTACTTCTATAAAGTCTTTATCAACATTGCCTACAGCTTTATCAGTTGTTGGTACTGCAATTTTTACTATTTTAGCAGCAAAAATTATGGGCAAAATAGGCCGAAGGTTAGGTTTTGTTTTTGCAGCTTTAGTTAGTTCAACGACTTGTTTGCTAGCTGCTTTCGCTATCACTCAACAAAACTTCATTTTATTTTGTATCTCACATTTAATTCTTGGTATGGGGATAGCTTTTGCTCATCAATATCGTTTTGCAGCAGCAGAAAGTGTAGAGAAAGAAAAAGTACCAAATGCTATCTCTATTTTAATGTTAGCTGGAATCGTTTCATCCTTTTTAGGTATAACTTTAGCGAATTATACAAAAAATTTTATCCCTGATCATTTATATGTTGGCTCTTATCTTTTGCTCGCTGTATTTACTTTTATGCCAGCAATATTTTTAATTTTTTATAAAAATAATGAAAAAACAAAAATAGATTTTAATAATAAATATAATGGACGTAGATTATTTGAAATAATTTTTCAACCAAGATTTTTGCAAGCAATAATTGCTGCTGCATTTGCTTATGCTATCATGTCGTTTTTAATGACTGCTACACCCTTAAGTATGCATGTGATGGAAAAAATGAGTTTAGAAAATACAGGCTTAGTTCTTCAATTTCATCTAGTAGCTATGTTTCTTCCATCATTAATTACAGGACATTTAATTAAAAAGTTTGGGCATAGCAATATAATGTATATAGGAGTTTTATTTTTTGTCGTAACAATAATCTTAAGTTTATTTGAACAAACATTTGCAAATTATATGGTAGCTCTAATATTTTTAGGATTAGGGTGGAATTTTTTATTTATTTCTGGAACTAGTTTAGTTGTTTTAACTTATAAAGAAGAAGAGAAATTTAGAGCACAAGGAATTAATGATTTGATTGTATTCTCTATAATGGCATTAGCAAGTTTATCGGCAGGAATATTGCTAAGCTTAACTAGTTGGCAAACTATGAACTTAATATGTATTCCTTTCTTAGCTATTATAGTATTAACTACTTGGAGTGCAGGCAGAATAGAAACTTTAAAAAAAATCTGATTTTTAATATAAGGATTAAATTTTATTGTAATTATGCCAACACATTTAATTCATAGAGGGTTAGCAAAAAAAAATTTTAAAGAAAATACATTAACTTCATTTAGATACTGTTTCGAAAAGAAATATGGAGTTGAAACCGATCTTCATTGCACAAAGGATAACAAAATAGTTTGTTTTCATGATTTTAACTTGAATAGAAGATTTAAAATTAATAAAAAAATAAAAGATTTAAATTATTTGGATTTAAAAAAAATTAGCAGAAAAAAAAGGGCCGAGATACCTTTGCTTTCTGAGCTTTTAAAGGCATCAAGAAATAAATTTCCTCTGCTGTTAGAATTGAAACCTATTTTTTCCTCAAAAAACCTAAAAAAATTACTGCATGAAACAAAAAAGTGTAAAAACTGTGCATTAATTTCTTTCCAAGAAAAAAATATTTATAATCTAAGTAAGTCAAAGACTAAATTGCCTAAGGGTTTATTGTTTTCTTCAACTGCAAAAATTAAAACCATTATTTCAAAATCTAAAAAATCCTATATAGATTTTATGATTTTGCATAAAGATTTTTTACAAAATAAAAGCTTATCTATGATAAATAAACCTGTTTATTATTATCCAATTCTTAACAAAAAAGAATTTATAAAATACAATCAAACAAAAAATTTAGTTTTTGAAAATCTGTAGGGTTATTTTTTTAAAAAAATTAATCTACCAATAATTTCATCTCTATCAATATAATAACCTTGCAGATGTCTATGTCCTGAATTTGTACCAAAGGCAGTTCTGCCGTGCAAAACTCTTCTGTTATTAAAAGAAAAGATATCTCCTGGGTTAAGCCTGAACTTAATTACAAATTTATCATCATGCAATAAATTACCTAACTTATGATGAGCTTTATAAACCCTTTCCATCTCACCTGGATGACAGTCTAATGCATCCATTGTAGCAACACTAAACCTAATATCATTATAATCATTATCTTTTGTCAAAGTAATAGCAGGAGCATGAAAAATTCTAATTGATTCTTGTGTGTAATCGTTGTCTTTGAATTTAAGAGGTATACTCACTAAAGTTTCAAAAATTTCTTTTTCATTCTTTCTTAAATAGTCAGCAACTGCAAAACCATCTACAGCAGAAGATTGGCCTCCCTCAGCAGAATTAATTAAACAATGTAAAAATTGATAGCCTGGAGGTGTTTCAAACCAAGGTAAATCCATGTGATTTCTTAATGCATGTGCTGTATAAGCGGAGTTATTTGGTTTTGGAATATTAATAACCTCAAAAGGTGTTTTAAAAAAAGTCTCCCTTATACTGCCTATTCTATTTAAAACTGGGAAAGCAGACTTTTTTTCTATTGGAGCATTTTTAACAATTGCAATTCCATTATGATGAAGAAGCTCAAGCCATTTTATCAAACCTTTATCGCTATCCATTATTTCGTCGTGTTCTACTTGTACGGTTGAAAGTTTTGAATTGAGTGAATTATCCCATAAATCGTAAGGGGAAATATATTTTTTTTTGTTATTAATTGTGTAGCAATTTTCTCTAAGCCATTTTTGATCATAATAACTAGTGTGATTTCCTTCATTCCATTCTATTTCTAATTTATCTTCTGCGTTGATTTTAAATTGCTTAGGGCTAATATTTGTCGAAACTTCTAATAGATTAAACATTCTATGTCTTGAATCTTTATCCCAAACCGTCGAACAATTGTCTCTTAGCCACATGAAATTAAAATTACTTTTTTCTCCGTCGTTCCATTCAATATCTAATGAAGAATCATTTGCTGAAACTTTTGAAATAGTTGTTGTCATAAAAAATATAGTTATTTTATTTTACACCAATAATAAATATAAAGAAGATAAAAAATTTGATAAAGGTCATACAAATAATCATGACAAATAATAATCCAAAAGGTATTCTTCTTATCTTCATTGGAATGTTCATTGTTTCTTTTCAGGATGCAGCAATGAAATATATTAATAATAGCGTATCTTTGTATGAAGTTTACTTTATGAGAACTCTCATAAGCTTTATAATTATCTTTTGTTATTTAAAAATAACAAATAAACCAATTATTTTTTCAACTCATTATCCCCTACTTACACTTATCCGTGTAATTCTTTTCTTTTTTGGATTTAGCTCTTTTTATATTTCACTAACTTTAATGCCTTTGGCAACGGCTACAGCTTTGTTTTTTGCTAGCCCTTTTTTAATGACAATATTTGCAATATTTATTTTAAAAGAAGAAGTTGGGCTTCGAAGATGGTTAGCTGTGATAATTGGCTTTATAGGAGTCTATGTAATATTAAATCCTGACTTTAACAATTTTAATTATCTTAGTTTAACACCAGTTTTTTGTGCATTTTGTTATGCTTTATCAATGATAATTTTAAAAAAAACATCTGATAAAGATAATGTTTATTCACAAATGTCTCATTTTTATATTTTTGCAATTGTAATCAGTTTAATATTTTATTTTTATATGGGTGATGGTAAATTTAACAACATTGATCATCCTGCTTCCCAGTTTATTTTTCGAAAATGGTTTGATAATTTAGAATTTAGTTTGCTATATATGGTTCTTATAGGTGTAATTGGAGCTTCTGCATTTCTGTGTATATTCACAGCATACCGAATTGCCTCTCCTGCTGTTGTATCGCCATTTGAGTATTCAATATTAGTTTGGGCTACATTTAATGGATGGTTTTTCTTTGATGAAATACCTAATGTTAGAACTTTTGTTGGAATGATTTTAATTGTATGCGGAGGTATTTATATTTTTGTCCGTGAAAAAGCCCAAGATCAATCTATCGTTACTGAAAAACCATTAAGGTAACTATTTCTTTAATTTATTCAAAAGGAATAATTTCTCTGTATTAAATTTAGAGAAATTGGTCTTAATAAAATCATCCATAATTTTAATCTTTTCAGGTTCAAATTCAGCAACCTTTCTTTGATTAAGGTCGATATATAATGACAATACCTCAGTTGTCGCGGTTAGATATTTTTTTTCTTTATGAAACATCGAAACTCTGTAATGAATTCTTTTTTTATCATGATCAAGATAAGTTAAATGCACTTCCACTTCTTCTCCTAATTTTACTTCCTGGTCATAAGTAGTATGAGTCTCTACTGCAAAAGTACTTTTTTTATCATTTTGAGCTGAGTCTCCTCCCATGTTAAATTTAGTTAACATTACCTCAGCTGCTTTATCAAAAATGAGAATATAGTAAGACAAATTCATATGTCCGTTATAATCAGTCCATTCTTTTATTATTTTTTCTGTTTTTAAAATCATGTCTATTTAATATAGTATATTCTCTATAAAAAAATGAACAACAAAGTAATCGTAAGCTGCGCGGTAACAGGCTCAGGAGACACTGCAAAAAAACATCCTGACTTACCAAAAACTCCTGAACAAATAGCAAAGGCAGCGATTGATGCTGCCAAAGCTGGAGCTGCTATAGCGCATATTCATGTAAGAGAGCCGGATGGAAAACCTAGTAGAAAAGTAGAATTGTATAAAGAAGTAGTTGATCGAGTGCGTTCAAATGGAACTGATGTTGTTTTAAATTTAACTACAGGTATGGGTGGGGACTTACAAATGGGAGAGGGAAAAAACCCTCTCGATGTTGGTCCAAACACTGATATGGCAAACATCATGGAAAGAATTGCTAATGCTGAACAATGTTTACCTGAAATTTGTTCTTTGGACTGCGGCTCTTTAAATTTTGGCGATAGCACTATGTTAGTAGTAAATACTCCTAATGATATTCGAAAAGCCGCCAAAAGATTACAAGAAATTGATGTTAAGCCTGAAATTGAAGCATTTGATTTGGGAAATATGTGGTTTGGTACTCAATTAGTAAAGGAAGGATTAATTAAAGACCCTCCTTGGTTTCAAATTTGTCTTGGAATACCGTGGGGAGCTCCTGCTACACCATCTGCTATGAAAGCATTTGTTGATATTATGCCTGAAGGAAGCCATTGGTCAGGATTTGCAATTTCAAGAATGGAAATGCCTTATGTCGCTCAAACAGTACTTCTTGGGGGAAATGTTCGAGTAGGTCTTGAAGATAACCTATATTTAAAAAGAGGAGTTTTAGCCTCAAATGCTCAATTAGTTGAAAAAGCAATAAGAATTATTACCGACATGGGTGCTACAACGCTCACTCCTAAAGAAACAAGAGAAAAATTGAAATTAAAAAAACACAAGTAATTTTATTTAGTGCCTAACAAAAATTTTACTAAAGATTTAGATAAGTATTAATCTTATGTTCAAAAAAAAATATTATAACGCATTAATTATTGGATCAAATTTCGGCTATAACTCACATTTTAAAGCACTTAAAAAAATTAATATTTTCAACATAGATATATCTAGTCCAAATATAAAAAATAAAAATATTAAAGATAAAAAAATAAGAAAATTTAGCAACTACAAAGATGCACTAAAAAAAAATCAATATCACATAATAACATGTGCTGTACCACCAAAAATTCAAGAAAAAATAATTAAATATATTATTAATAAAAAAATACCTGTTAAATATTTATTTTTTGAAAAGTTATATTCCACTGATGTAAAGTTTTTAAATAGATCCTTTAATTATTTTATTAAAAAGAATATTTTAATAAATTTAAATTTTATATTCCCAAAACTTACACATTGGAAAACACTAGTTAAATTGTTAAAAAATGAAAACGTTAAATTCGTTAGATATAGGTGGCTTTTTAAACAGGCTTTTTTTACTAATTTACAAAAAACATGGAAGATTGATCCAAAGAAAGGTGGTGGTCTCTATTTTTATTATTTAATACATTTAATTTATAACCTAATAACTTTATTTAAAAAAATTGAAATTCTTGATTTAGTTAAAAGTTGTAATAATAAGTATAAACTGATTGATTATTTATTTATTAAATTATTATGTGGAAAAAAAATTCCTTGTGAAATAGAAATATCAAATAATTCAATAAATAATATTCATCAATTAAAAATTGGAACAAAAAAGAATACAATTGAATTGATTAGTAAATCTAAAAATTGGACAAATAAATTTATGATAAGAAAAAATATGAAAACTAATCCTAAATTTGATAATAAATCATCCAATGAAAGATACATGCTAACCTTAAGAAATATAAAAGAATTACTCAATTATAATTCTACATCAGAAAAACAATATCTTCATAAACTATCAACGATAATTACATCTCATAAAATTACTAAAAAAATATCAATGAAAAATGAACGATCATAACTATAATACCGGTTTTTTAAATTATTGTCAGATATGCTACTCAAAGGATCTGCTAGAGGTAATGAATTTGGGTTATCAACCACTTGCTGATGATTTAATTAAAGTAAGTGAATTCAATAGAGAATGTATTTATTATCCAATAAAAATTAATCTATGCAAAAAATGCCGATACTTACAAAATAATTATATTGTTGGGGATAAAATTCTTTATAATAAAGATTACCATTATAGGCCAGGTATATCAAAATCGGTAGTCGATAATCTCAGTATGCTGGCAAATGAAACAATACGTAACTATGATTTAAAACCAGAAGATTTAGTAGTTGACATTGGTTCCAACGACGGAACTTTATTATCACAATTTAAATACTTAGGTCATTTTAATTTATTAGGAGTAGAACCGACTGGTACTTATATTTTTCATAAAGACCATAATATAAATGTAGTAAATGACTACTTTAATTTAAAATCGTCACAAAAGATTTACTCTAAATATGGAAAAGCGAAAATTATTACCACTACCAATGTTTTTGCTCATACAAATAAGCTAGGTGATTTCATCAAAGGAATAAAGAACATTATAAGAAAAGATGGTATTTTTATAATTGAAAATCACTATCTTTTAGATGTCATAAAAAAAAATCAATTTGATACTTTCTACCATGAACACTTAAGAACTTATTCTTTAAAAAGCTTAATCAGATTGATGAAACTATATGGGTTTTATATTTATGAGGCAAAAACATCTGATAGGTATGGTGGAAATATTCAAGTTCATTTTACCTTGCAAAAAGTGAACCGCTCTTCGAATGTTAATAAAATTCTTAAGATCGAAACAGATTTTGGTTTAGACAATCCAAAAACCTACCTAAAATTTAATTCTAATATAGAAAAAATTAAGATTGAGCTATTTGAGTATTTTAATAAAAATAAATCTAAATTTATTGTCGGAAAAGCTTTTCCAGCTAGAGCATCAATTATAATTCATTACTTTTCATTTATTAAAGACCATTTACAGTTTATTGCTGAACAACCAACATCTCTAAAGATAAAACACTTTGTACCTGGAACAAGCTTAGAAATTAAAAGTAGTAATTTATTATTAAAAAATAAACCAGATATTATGGTAATATTGGCTTGGCATTTGTTTGATGTTATATCGAAAAAATGGAGACAGAAAGGTTTAAAAAAAACAAGCTTTGTTGCGCCTCTACCAAGATTAAAAATTTATAAATGATTGATGCTACAACACATAAAAAAATATTAGAATTTGTAGATAGAAAAATAACAAAACAGTCAAAGATTAAAAATATTTTAATCACTGGTTGTGGAGGATTTATAGGAAACTATTTAGTATCTGCTCTATTATCAAAGAAATTTAAAGGTTTTTTTAATATTTATGGTTACGATATCATTGCTCCAAAACTTGATGGAATTGCTGTAAATAAAAATAATTTCTTTTTTAAAAAAGTTGATCTCACAAAAAAAAGAAGTTTTTTTTTAAATAAAAATATTGATCTAATTATTCATTTAGCTGGTATACCCTCTCCAAAATATTATAAAAGATTTCCACTAAAAACTTTTTACCTTAATTCAGATCTCTGCAAAATTTTATTAGACTTTGCAAAACTTAAAAAAGCTAGGTTTATTTATTTTAGTTCAAGTGAAATTTATGGAAATCCAGACAATAAAAATATACCTACTTCTGAAAAGTATGAGGGAAGAGTTTCTAGTATATCTGATAGATCTTGTTATGATGAGAGTAAAAGGTCGGGAGAGACATACACATATATTTATAATAAAATTTATTCTCTTGATTCAAAAATTATCAGACCATTTAATTTTTATGGAAATGGAATGTTAAAAAAAGACAAAAGAGTAATTCCTCAATTTTTTTATGACTTCTTAAAAACAAAAACAATGAACGTTTATAGTAGTGGTCGTCAAACTAGAACTTATTGTAATATTATCGATGCAATACCAATTATTATCAAAATTTGTTTTTTTGGAAAATATTTTGTTTATAACGTAGGGAATGATAAAAATGAACTTAGTGCAAATGACTTATCCAAACAGATTGCTAAGATTTTTGGATTTAAAAAGTATAAAGTAAATAAAATAAGTTATCCGAAAGACTATCCATCAACCGAACCTCTAAGAAGGTGCCCAAATATCAATAGGATAAAAAAAGAATTTTCTTATAAAACCAAGATTTCCTTAAGAAAAGGTTTGCTGTTGTTCAAAAGATATGCGGAAAATAATTTTTAATTTTTTTTGAAAAAAGCAAATACTATTGAGTTAATTATTACCTCTAAACAATACCTAATGGGTGGCAAATTAGACACTTGGTTATCATAAACTGTTTGAATTGGAAATTCCTCAATATTCATATTTTTTTTCATTACTCTAAATTGTAGCTGCTGTTCAAAAATCCATTTATCACTGAGATCATCAAATTTAATTTTTTTAATTTCAGCAATATTGTATCCACGAAAACCACTGAAATATTCTGAAAATTTTCTTCTAAATAATAAATTAATAAAAATAGTTAAAACTCTATTTGCAAGAAACCGTTTCAAAGGCATATTCTCTTTAACAGATAATAAATTTAAAAATCTTGATCCAAAAACAAGAGCATTTGAAGTTAGAAGCTCAGACATGTTATTGATTTGATTAGGAGGATATTGGCCATCTCCATGAATAAATATAATCTTTTCGTAATTATGCTTTATAGCGAAATTAAATGAAAACTTATAATTGTAACCATAGCCCATATTTTTTTCATTATTAATGATTTCTATATTTTTCGATTTATGTTTTTCAATAAATCTATAAATTTCTGAGATTGTATTATCTTTAGAAAAATCATTAATTGTAATTATTGAAGTATCTTGGTGACCTGAAGAATAAATCTTTTCCAAAACATCAAAAATAAACTCCCCTACATTATAACAAAAAACGGATATTAATATTTTTTTATTCATACATCTTTCTTGCTAATTAATTTTTTTTCTTGGGAATCTAGAGTGTTTTATCATAGTCTTCTACATTATAAGAAATAAATTAAAACAGAAAAAATAACTAAATTCATTTAATGTCTAACATAATTGCAAGGGTAGCAGTAATTGGAACAGGGGTAATTGGTGCTGGTTGGATTATTAGATGCATCGCACACAATAAAAAAGTTATAGCTTTCGACAAAGATTTTAAATTAAAAAAGAAATTAATTTACGAAATTAAACGAACTTGGCCCTATGTTAAAAAATTATTTAACAAAAAAAAACTTAATTTAAAGAATTTTAAATTTGTAGACTCGATAGAAAAAGCTGTTAAAAACGCTGATTTTATTCAAGAATGTGCCACGGAAAACTATAGTCTAAAAACAAAACTAATGCACAACATTGGAAAATATGCAAAGCCTAATGCTGTAATTTTATCTAGTTCTTCGGGGCTATTACCATCAAGAATTTATTCGAGATGCAAAAATCCAAAAAGAACTATGATTGGCCACCCTTTTAACCCTGTTTATATGCTTCCAGGAGTGGAAATTGTTCCAGGAAAAAAAACTCAGAAATCATACATTAATAAAGCGAAAAACTTTTATAAGTCAATTTCTATGAGTCCCTTATTGGTAAAAAAAGAATTGCCTGGATATTTAGCTGATAGATTACAAGAGGCTTTATGGAGAGAAGCATTGCACATTGTAAATGAAGGATATGCAAGTACTGAAGATTTGGATAGAGCAATAGAAGACGGTCCAGGTCTCCGATGGTCTTTAATGGGAATCTTTTTAACTTATCATCTTGCTGGAGGAAAAGCTGGAATGAAACATATGCTCGAACAATTTGGTCCAGCATTGAAATTACCTTGGACAAAATTAAAAGCTCCAGCTCTTTCAAAAAAACTTTCATCAAGAGTAATTGCAGGAACTAGAAAACAAGCGCAAGGTAAATCTGTTGAAAAAATTTCAAATATACGTGATGAATATTTAGCTAATTTGCTGAAAATGAGAAAAAAATTTGAAACTAAGCTAAAGTTAAATGTTCTTCTTCGGTAATATTTTGATTTCTAAAAAAAACAACTTTATGCTCTAAAAGTAAATTATTAATTATCCTGAAATTTTTTGCGGAAGTACCGCGTTAAGACTTACTCCATCAATTTCTGCGCCAAGTGCTCCCGATAGCAATTTAACCTGCATAATCTAAGCGCAAAGTTATCCCTCTCATAAATATTTGTTATCAAAAAATTTATGGTAAAAAATATGAAAGCCTAATTATTTTGTCGAAAGATTGTTAAAATTATTAACTATTTTAACAATTTTCGATAAACAAAGATTACAGCAAATATAATTATTAAGGCCGCAACCCCTTGATCTCCTATACTGTCCAATAAAGTAATAAGATTTTTTGTTACCTGTGACCCAAAAAAAGCCACATCAGGTCCGAACAATAATTCAGCAAAAACAGAGACAGCTAGTAAAAGAACACCAAGCTCAACAAACTGTCTTAGGTAATATTTAATTATATTAATCCAATTTTTCATTATAAAACCCTCCTAAACATAATTGTGCTACCCTATCCTTCTTGGTGTAGGGCTAGGATAGCATCAATACAATAATCGTTAGTTTATAAAAAAAATAAACAACGAGTTTTGATAAGTTACTTATAAAAACCTAAGATTATAATAGCAGCTACTAATCCAACTATTCCTGCATCACCAAGTCCTTGGACTAATCCTACTATATTATCTGCTATGCCTCCTACAAATGGAACATTTCCACCTAGAAGAGAAACGACGATTCCTAAACCAAGCAGTGCTATAACTACACTGGTAAGTGATCTAACCGTTCCTGTGAAGCCTGCTAACATCTTCATAACATCCTCCCTTATTATTTTGACTTTCTAACAGAACTACGAATCGCAATCCATAGTTAATGAATCCTTCTACCACACTATATATAGATAACCACAAATAAATAACTAAAATAAGGTAGTAAAATAGAGGTTTTTTAGGATTTTAAAGCTTCTAGTGATTCGGGAACAATTAACGGGCGTGATTCTTTTATACTGGAATTTAAGTTATAAATTTCTTTCTTAAATATTAATAAATGAATATTACCTACGCTTATATATTTCTTGCCTTTGCTATAGTTCTTGAAATTACTGGTACTAGTATTGTTAAGGATACGGCAGGTTTTACTAGATGGGTTCCATCAATTATTTGTTTAGCGACTATATGCTTTTCTTATTATCTTATGTCTCATGTGGTTAGTTTTATTCCAGTAGGAATAACTTACGCAACTTGGTCTGGATTAGGGATTGCAGCTATAACGATTATTGGCATTTTTAAATACAATCAAATTCCAAATATTCCGACAATTATTGGTCTCGTCCTAATTACCGTTGGAGTTATTATTGTTAGTACCATGAATGATATTGAAGTTCGTTAGTAAACCATGAACTTCGGTTATTTAATTATTAGCTTTAATCTTTCTCAAAAAAAATAATGAAAGGAATTGTTCCCAAGATAAATATATCTGAGTTAATAATTAATGGTTTGAATTCATCTAAATCCAATAAGGTAATTGAACAAATAAAAAAAGCCTGTCTAGATGTTGGTTTTTTTACGATAGTTGGCCATAGTATTTCAACCAAGTTAATTAATTCTACTTTAATTACCTCTAAAAAATTTTTTAATTTACCTATGTATAAAAAACTAAAAATTGCATCTCAAAGATGGAATAAAAAAAATTCTAACATTTACAGGGGTTACTTTCCTAGCTTCGTTAATGGAAAAGAAGGTTTAGATATAGGTGATCCAAATCTAGACAACTCGATGACTAAAATTTTATCCAAAGATAAATTTGAATGCTTAAATTTAAAAAAAGTTTTAGATAATAAATCAACATTAACGATAAAAAAATATTTTGATTGTTTATTTAGTTTGGGAGAGTTGTTATTTAAATCTATTGTAAAAAGTTTTGAAGCAGATCTGAATATTGTGGATAAAGCCTTTGTAAGACCTAAAACATTAACTACATTAAGATTTAATTACTATCCTAAACAAAGAAAACCAGTTGAAATCTCGACACAAGATGGAAAAAAATTAGGATGTGAGACACATGTAGATAGCGGAATCATGACAATTCTTTATCAAAATAAAAAAGGAGGATTACAGGTGCAAAATAGGGGTAATCTTAAGTGGTATAATGTTCCCTATAACAAAAATTCTTTCGTAGTCAATACCGGTTTGGCTCTTCAAATGTTAACGAATGATAAATTTAAAGCAACTAACCATAGGGTTATTATTAATTGTGAGAAAAGAATTTCAATTCCTTTTTTCTTTGAACCTAATTATGATTTTGTACTCAATCCTGTATTATTAAAAATAAAGAAAAAACCTTTATATAAAATCAATAATTATGAAATATTTTTAGCTCGATCTCTCAAAAAGTTTATTGAATACAAAAGATAAATTTTTTACTAAATTTATTTAGTACCTTAATTCGATTTTAAAAGTATAATATATAAATGAATGTATGAGCTAGCAGCTGATTTAACATTAATTGTTCATTTTGCTTTTATAATATTTGTTGTATTTGGCGCGTTACTATTTATTGTCTCAACAAAAATTATTTATGTTCATGTCCCTGCATTAATTTGGGGAATATATTTAGAATTTACACATTCCGTTTGTCCTTTAACTTATCTTGAAAATTGGTTTTTACTAGAAGCTAATTTGACAACATATTCTGAAGGTTTTATCCAAAAATACCTAATCCCTTTCGTTTATCCAAAGAACCTGACTGAAGATTTACAGACATATCTAGCAATAGTTCTTATAGTTACAAATATAATTGTGTATGGATTAATAATTAATAAATCAAAAAAAAAATAACAGCTTTCCTTGGTTAATTTGAAAAGGTTTTAAAAATTATAACTTTTTAGCTTAGTTATGCGTTGTTCCATATCCACGTAAGAACTATTAAAGCTCCCATAGATATTAACAAAATATCAGCACCCATAATAAATCCCTCCTATTAAAATAATCATAAAGTTTAATTAGTTTATAGATTATAATAAAATAAAATCTAGCAATTATTACTGATTAAAGAAATAATAAATTACAGCAACAACTATCAATATTTCCCAGCCGCTCATTAAACCTCCTTATTAATTAACTATATTATATAAAAAACGATCATATTGTCAAAATAATGAAATCCAAATTAAGTGTATTATTGTGTTTGGTTAGGAATTCATCGTTATAAAGTAATTGATATTTCATTCGGATTTGGCCTAGGTGGATCAGTTAGAACAATTCAATGTAAAATATGTGGAATTAAGAAAATTAGAAAAGAATAGATTTTTTATTCGCGTCCTACTAGTTTATTAACAGTTTCTTGCAAAAGATGGCGACTTGACGTTAAAGAAATAATTTAATGTAATAACGATTATGGGAATCATTATAGATGTATTTCTGCCCTTGGCTTTGGCTTTTATAATGTTTGCATTAGGATTGGGGCTTACAGGAAGTGATTTTTTGAGAGTTGTAAAGCAACCTCGTGATTTTTTTGTAGGAGCTTTTTCTCAAATTATTTTGCTTCCAATTATTGCATTTATTCTTGTAAAAATATGGCCAATTTCACCTGAATTAGCAATTGGAGTAATGATTATTGCTGCAGCTCCAGGTGGTGTTACATCCAATTTATTAACTTCTTTTGCAAAAGGCGATGTGGCTCTATCAGTATCACTCACAGCAATTATTAGTTTATTGTGCGTTATTACAATTCCATTTGTTGTTTTAACTTCTGCAAGACTATTAGCTGATTCAAGCATAACTCAAGATATTTCAGTTATTGGCATGGCACGAGATATGTTTTTAATTGTTACAGTGCCAGTTATATTAGGCATGTTGTTCAGAAGGATTGCTTCTGGTGTGGCATTATCATTTGAATCAATAGCAAAAAAAATATCAACAGTACTTTTTGTACTTGTTTTATTGGGTGCGATTGCAGCAGAAAGAGAAAATATTGTTTCTTATTTTGCACAAGCAGGACTGATAACTTTAGTACTTAATGTAGTTATGATGGTTGTAGCATATTTTGTCGCTCAGTCACTTGCCTCAGGAACAGAACAAAAAAAATGTATTACAATTGAGTGTGGACTACAAAATGGAACCCTTGCTATATTTGTAGCAACCTCGATTTTTGGTGGAGGCATGTATGTTATACCTGCAGCAACTTACAGCTTAATAATGTTTGCTACTTCTTTGATATTTGTATCTTTAGTTAGAAAAACTATTTAAACTAAAGCATTTGGACTTCAACCATTCCTAATTCCATCAAGATATACATAATATAGTGTATAAGTATTTTTTTTTACTACATATTGGAATATTTTTTTCATAATTGAGTTTTTAAATTTGTTGATGAATCAAAATTTATGAAACATTATATCAGTATTCAAAAGTTGGAAGACTTTTGAGTTTATTGTTAACAATAAATTAGAGGGTATAAAAATGTATAAATACATTAAACAACTAACTTCTTTGTTAGCCGTGTTTGTAGTTTTATTTGCATTTGCAAATGAAGCCATGGCAGCAAAGAAATCAAAAACTTTGAAGAACACTATTAAAAAAGGTTTTGTAAGATGTGGTGTTTCTCAAGGTCTTCCAGGATTTTCTAATGCTGATGCATCTGGAAACTGGACAGGTGTTGACGTTGATGTTTGCAGAGCTGTAGCTGCTGCAGTACTAGGTGATGCAAGTAAAGTTAAATTTACTCCACTAAGTGCTAAAGAAAGATTTACAGCTTTAACAGCAGGTGAAATCGACATTTTATCAAGAAATACTACATGGACTTTGTCTCGTGACGCTGACATTGGTTTAACTTTTGTTGGTGTAAACTTTTACGATGGTCAAGGTTTTATGGTTAGAAAAGATTCTGGAATTACTTCTACTAGCCAATTTAAAAGTGGTCTTTCTGCTTGTGTAAATATTGGAACTACAACTGAGTTGAATATGAGAGACTTTTTTACTTCAAAAGGTATTTCATACGAGCCAGTTGTGTTTGAAAAAGCAGATGAAGTTGTTGCAGCTTACGATTCAGGCAGATGTGATACGTATACAACTGATAAATCTGGTTTAGCAGCTCAAAGAACTAAAATGAAAGACCCAGATGCTCATATAGTATTACCTGAAACGATTTCAAAAGAACCTTTGGGTCCTGTTGTTCGTCAAGGTGATTCAGTTTGGGAAGACATTGTTCGTTGGTCTCTGTACGTTATGATTGAAGCAGAAGAATACGGTATTAATTCTTCAAATGCTAATGCTATGAAAGCTTCGGAAAATCCACAAATCAAAAGACTTGTTGGTGCTGAAGGTGAATTAGGAGCAGCTTTAGGAATAGGTAATGAGTGGAGCTATAACATAATTACACAAGTTGGTAATTATGGCGAAAGCTACAAACGTAATATCGCAGATACTGGTATATTACCTGATAGAGGTCCTAATCAACTTTGGACAAAAGGTGGTATTCTTTACGTAGCACCAGCTAGATAATTGTATTTAATTAAATAGTTATTAAAAAAGGGCTAGATTTTTCTAGCCCTTTTTTTTATCTTTAATAATTCAATGGATATAAAAAATACAACCAAAGGTTTTACTAATTTTTTCTCTGGAAGTTCAACATTTGGGAAATATTTTCCTCAAACATTAACGGTCTTTGTCATAATATTTATTTTTGGATATTTTGCTTACAACGCCCAAGTTAATATGGATAACAGAGGTATTGATTTTGGGTTACGTTTTTTAGGTGAGGAAGCATCATTTGATATTCAATTTTCATTGATAGAGTATAGTGGAGCAAGCTCATATGCGCGAGCATACTTAGTTGGAGTTTTAAATACTATTTTAGTTGCTGTTATAGGAATATTTTTTGCGACAATTTTAGGTGTTGTTATTGGTATTTCCAGACTATCTTCTAATTATTTAATAGCAAAAGTTGCCGAATGGTACATAGAGATATTTAGAAATATACCATTATTACTACAGTTATTTTTTTGGTATTTTGCTGCACTAAGAGCTTTACCTTTACCCAAAGAAGCAATTAACTTTTTTGACATAGCTTATTTGTCAGTAAAAGGACTTTATATTCCTAAATTTATTTGGACAAATTTTGATATTTTTTTCTATTCAATAATTGCATCAATAGTTGCAATAATATTTGTATTTAAATATGCAAGAAATCAGCAGGAACAAACCGGAAAACGTATACCGTCTTTTTTAATATCTCTTGGAATTATTGTATTGCTACCACTGTTAACTTTCTTAATAGGGGGAGTGTCTCTAAGCTTTGAATATCCCCTACTTACGCAATTATCGAAAACTATCTTCAATTACATAGGAGGTGTAGCAATAATTCCTGAATTAATGGCATTGGCACTAGCTTTATCTCTATATACAGCCACCTTTATAGCTGAGTGTGTTAGGGCAGGAATAATGGGAGTTACTAAGGGGCAAAAAGAGGCGGCAGCATCTATAGGTTTAACACCAGGTCAAATACTTAGGTTGGTTGTAATGCCACAAGCATTGAGGATAATTATTCCACCAACCACCAATCAATACTTGAATTTAACGAAGAATTCATCTCTTGCGGCGGCAATTGCATATCCAGACATAGTTTTGGTTTTTGCTGGAACAGCAATGATGCAAACTGGAAGAGCAATTGAAATAGTTTCTATTACTATGCTGACTTATTTAAGTCTGAGCATTGCAATCTCAATTTTTATGAATTGGTATAACAAAAAAATAGCAATTAAAGAAAAATGATAAAAACTCTGAATATTTTAGGTCAACCTAGTAGGGATAAATTAAGTTTATTCGTTTCAGTAGGCATTTCTCTTTTTGCATTGGGAATTATCGATGTAATACTTAGTTCTTTTTTCGAAATAAATATTACCTCTATCTTACCAAGATGGGTAAATTTTTTTACGCCTATTCTATTTGGTTTTGTTGGACTTCATTATATTAGAATTG
>QCSA01000003.1 GCA_003211695.1 Pelagibacteraceae bacterium AG-464-P07
TTTCTAATACCACTCCTCTTCCAGCAAAAATATATTCGAATGAAGGAGTTGCACAATTTATTTTTCTAAAAGGGAATGAAAAACCTGATATTACATATGCAGATAGAAATGGAAAGTATATGAACCAATCTGGAGTAACACTTCCTAAAATCTAATTAATGCAAAAATTAATAATTGTTGGGGGAAAAAAACTCAACGGTTCAATTAATATCTCTGGATCGAAAAATGCAACATTACCTATTTTAGCTGCATCAATACTTAGTAAGAACAAAGTTATAATTAAAAATATTCCTTTAGTTAAAGATGTAGAGACAATGGTTGATTTGCTTTCACTCTTAGGTTCAAAAGTTAAATTAGATAAAAAAAGAAAAAAAATAGAAATACTTAATAGTAATAAACTTAATACTTTTGCACCTTACAAATTAGTTAAAACAATGAGAGCAGGGGTTCTGGTTTTAGGGCCACTTTTAGCAAGATATAATAAAGCAAAAGTTTCTTTACCAGGTGGATGTGCAATTGGTTCAAGGCCCGTGGATCTTCATCTTGGAGCCCTTAAAAAGTTGGGAGTCAATTTTAAAATTAGAGATGGATATATTAATGCAATTGCAAAAAATGGATTAATTGGAAATAAAATTACTTTCCCAAAAATTTCAGTTGGCGCAACAGAAAATACCATGTTAGCTGCCTGTTTCGCCAAAGGCAAAACTATACTCAATAACTGCGCATGTGAACCTGAAATAAAAGATTTAAGTAGGTTTTTAATCAAAATGGGATGCAAAATCAAATGGCTAAAAAAAAGAAAAATTGAAATTAATAATGTTACAAATCTTAAGCCAATAACTTATAGAGTGATGTTTGATAGAATTGAAGCAGGCACATACATGATCGCGTCTGCTGTAACAGATGGTCGGATTAAAATAAAAAATATTAATCCAAAAATAATTAAAAATGAAATTTTAGTAATGAAAAAAATGGGTATAATAATAACTATAAAATCAAAAGAAATAATAGTTCGTAACTCAAGGTATATTAAAAAAATAAATCTTAAAACTTCTTCCTATCCAGGTTTTCCTACTGATCTTCAGGCTCAAATCATGGTTTTAATGTGTGGAGCCAATGGAGTTTCTAAAATAATAGAAAATATTTTTGAAAATAGGTTTATGCATATACCAGAATTAAATAGGATGGGTGCTAAAATAGACATTAAAGGCAATCAAGCAATCATCCAGGGTAATAAAAAGTTAAACGGCGCAGAATTGATGGCAACAGACCTGAGAGCTTCAGTTTCATTGGTTTTAGCTGCTTTGTCATCAAAATCAAAGACAACTATTAATAGAGTTTATCATTTGGACAGAGGTTATGAAAATATAGAAAAAAAATTATCTAATTGTGGAGCTCAAATAAAAAGAACTGAATGACAAAAGATATCAATCGGTTAAAACTTATTGGCAAAAATTTTGAAGATTTAAAAACCATCTCAGCATATTGTCAGGACTCAATTGTTAAAATAAAGGATCTTCTATATTTAAAAGAAAATAAAATATTTATCATGATGTTAAGCAGGTTTATGTGGGAAGATATTGAAAAAGGTGTATTCAGAAATTATAAAAGAATCAAAAGTGTATTAAAATTCAATTTTATAAAAAGTGTTATAGCGAAAAATATAAATCAACAGCAGAAAAATAGAAATCTTGAATTACTAGCAATTAAAAGCAACTATAACCAAAATAATTTGTATGATATAAATTTAATTTTTTCTGGAAATAGTATTATGTTGTTAAAATCTGAAGAAATAGATGTAATGCTTGATGACCAGGAGTATTTTTGGGATGTAAGACATTCTCCAAAACATAAAATATAAAATGTTGAGATTATTGAACTAATAAAATAGAAATTTTTTAAAAAAAAAGTATTGAAACACTTGGATCGTAAGTTATAACATTGGCAGATTTTGAAGATTTAAAAGGTCAATCAAGATCTAAGAATGTTAGATTAGATAAAAGAGGTTAAAAATTGGCAAAACAAGATTTACTTGAATTTAAAGGCAAAGTTACCGAATTGTTGCCCAATGCAATGTTTAGAGTAAAACTTGAAAACAACCACGAGATACTTGCACATACAGCTGGAAAATTAAGAAAAAATAGGATTAGAGTTTTATCTGGAGATCAAGTAATGGTTGAAGTTACTCCTTACGATCTAACTAAAGGAAGAATTATTTTTAGATACTAACCAACGGCCAGGTAGCTCAGTTGGTAGAGCAGAGCCCTGAAAAGGCTTGTGTCGGCGGTTCGATTCCGTCCCTGGCCACCACGTCCTGAGCCACTTATTTAAATTTGGAATAGATAATACGACCGACTTCGGCACAAATCCGACACACTCAGAATAGTTTTTTCATTTATCCCGCCTCAGGTTTCCCTTTCTTAACTGCGACAAAATTTCCAAAAAATATTTTTCAAACCTAGAATCCCAACACGATTTGAACACAATCGATGACTACTTAGACATCGCATGCGTTTTAAATTATTTTATACTTTTATATTTTGCTATTGGCTTATTTTGCTTGCAGGGCCGTTTATTAATTAAATTCTTGCTATGCGAACTGCATTTTTAATCTCTGGATCACTTACCGTTGTACTCTTAACAGTGGCTATAAGTTTATCATAAAATTTTTCATAAATTTATTCTAACATATTTCTCGACTCATTTTTGACCACTCAGAGATGAATTATTTATTTTGTTAAATTTAAATGTTAGGTTTTATAGGGGTAAAGTAGCAAGGTCCAAGGAGCCAGAGCCCTGAAAGTTTTTTCATGAATGTTTTTTAATTTTTTTATAATTAATTCGCGTCCATATCCGTGGATACATATCTGTGCCTAGGCAATCACCAGGCTTCAGTCCTTTTTCTATCATTTCGACACTATGATCAGGATCCATGCCATAATCACGAAATTTGATTCTAATATCATCGCCTGCCCACTTGGTTGTAAAGACTCGTAGCTCACAATCATCGTCCAATTTTCCAGAACCTCCATGCATAGTACGACCGTTGAAAGCAATACAATCACCTGGTTGTATATCCCAACTTACGACGCCAAAACGTTCAGGGTCAGCATTTATATTTGGAAGTTCTTGTTCAGCAATGTCAGAAAAATCAACTTGATCAACATTTTTTTTTCCTACAGGATTAAGATCTCCAAAATTGTACTGTTTAAAAACAGTTTTCCATCGGTGTGAACCTGGCACAAATGATAGCGAACTTTTTTTTTTAACAGGCACTAAAGGCATCCAAATTGAACAAGCATCATAACCCTCAACTGACCAATAAGGTTCATCTTGATGCCATGGAGTTTCAAACTGAGTTCCAGTAGATCGAACAAATACTGAATCAAAAAAAAAGTTGATAGTTGCTGAGCCCATCAAACGACCACAGATCTTAGCAGCTGGTGAATTAAAAATGAACTTTTTGTACTCATCAATATTTTGCCAGGCTGTGTGGTCATAAAACATAGAACGTCCTGAAGTATCCTTATACCATATACGCGAACGTCTTGTGGGTGTTTTAATATTAGTATCAATTCCTTTATTTAAAAGTTCAATCCAATCCTTGTCAAACATACCCGATAACAACAAAACGCCGTCACGGTGATAAGTTTCAACTTCATCAGGGGTGATTGTTCGTAATAAGCCAGAGTTCATATTATTTTATTTTTCAATACTAATCTTCAGTTTAACCCAGAACCAAGATCCCTAAAAGTTTTTTCACTGAGTCCAGCATACTATAGAATTTCTGGACTCACTATGATCACAGTGAGATCGATTTTTTTAACGTTCAGAAATTAAAAAGCTAGATTTAGCAGGGGCAAAGTAGCAAGGTCCAAGGAGCCAGAGCCCTGAAAAGGCTTGTGTCGGCGGTTCGATTCCGTCCCTGGCTACCTTATTTTACACTGTGTTGCTAATCAATCCACTTTTTCCTAATACAATCAAACTCAAATAGTATTCTTCTTGAAATATTTAATTTGAAAAGTTTTAAGTTAAAAATTGAAAGTTTTTATCTTAAAAATCGTGGTAACCTTTTCGCGAAAGTATTTAATAAAGAACCTCGATCGGTGCTACCTTGTCTATATTTTTTGATGATTCGGTCTTCCCAATTTAGTTTATCAGAATTTGGTACACGATCATCACGGTCCATTATCTCAAGTACCTGTCGCATTCCTTCTTCCAACGATATGCGTGGCTGAAACTCTGGTACATCACTGAATAGCTTCTCGGCACTATAATATAAGTTATGCGAAAAGACATCACGGCAGATATCAAACGCTGGCACCTTCAATCGTTCCAAGTCCGCGTAGGGTACTCCGATGAGATCTACTTTCTTCCCAATTACTTTCATCGCTGCATTGTGATATTCAGCCCAGGTACAATATTTGCGGTTGACCATGTTATAGACCTTTCCTATACATTGTTTTTTTCCAAGTACACCAGAAAAAGCCAATGCAGCATCATCGACGTGCATGAACTGGTGTTTTGCATTGCCATCGCCACAGACTAAAATCGGTTTACCTTTCCGAATACGATCAATCCATGAAAAATCCCATGCTATTTGACGCAATAGACCCCATTGTGGTCCATAAGTTGTCGAGGGTTTGATAATTGTCACTGGAAATCCATATTGTTTGTGAGCATCCATGAGTACTGCATCTGCTTTAGCTTTGTTTTGTCCGTAATCGGTGGTTGGGCGCAATGGATGATCTTCGGTGGTTGGAAACCAATCATACTGAACACCGTAAGTACAGACTGTAGAACACATCACAAACTGTTGCACATTACGGAATGCGCGAATACTACTCGAAGCTTGGTTGGCGTTCATACAAACCATGTCAATTGCGATATCAAATGATTCATCTTGCATTGCTTTTTCAAACACTTCTTGATCGTTACGGTCGCCAATGATAGTGCGGGCTCCATCAGGGACTGAGCCACTTTGTCCGCGATTAAAGCAAAATACCTCATGCTTTTGTTCTAGCAAACGCATGACGATGCTTGTACCAATATTACCGTTACCACCAATAACACAAATTTTCATGGTGATTACCTCATACCTTTTCAGCGATTTCCACGTGGTGCGTTGTTTGACTCTTGACTGCCGCATCTACCAATGCCTGTGTATTCAAAGCTTCAGCATAATCTGACCGAATGTATCCACGGTTACCAGTATCTATAGCCTTTAACCAAGCGTCAACTTTATTCAGGCCTAACTTATTCTGATTTGGAAAATTTTCATTGACCTTCTTGCCGTCAATTATTCCACGGATCGTCTGATCTGTTGCGTTTGCTTTTAGCCGTAAATGTGGTCCTATCAATTCAAGATCAACATAGAACCTTTCGTGTCCACAGTGGTTTGTATGTACGCCGATTATTCCATTATCGAGTTCATACATCAGTTGCACTGCGTTCTCGGCATCGAATTCAGTTTGTTCAGTTGACATGTTTTTGATACCAATTGCAGCTGCTCGCGTGGGTTTGGGATTACCGAGTACAAAACGTACGCAATCAAGTAAATGAATCGCTTGATCAGTTATCGGACCACCACTAATTTTTTTTTGTAGGTACCAGGGGGAAAAGGGCATCTGGGAATCAGCAGGATAAATACGAATGGCAAATACAGTTCGTGCCATGTGCACATCGTGCCCTTCAATCAACTGTTTCAGTCGTTCATATCGTGGTTCATAACGCAACTGAAACCCAACTGCGGCCATTATACCAGATTTCTTAATTGCGGCCAAACACTCACGACCTTCAATGAGATTATACGCCGGCGGTTTTTCTATCAACAGGTGTATTTTCTTTTTACAAGCGCGATCGATCGGTTCTATACGAACTGATGGTATTGTACATAACAGCAACCCGTCCATCGGTACTTCAAACAATTTGTTAAACTCAGTTGTTGCAATTGCTCCTTTACGTTTAGCAGCTAACTTTTCAGCTGCTTCGAGCTGAATATCATGAACAGCAACAATCTTGGCACCAGCACGTTCTGCGAGAGCAGTCAGCTCGGTCCCCATTTTGCCTGCACCAATTACACCAATCCGAAGAATTTTATATTTTATGGTAAATGTTTTTGCAGCTTTTCTTTTTTTACGTTTTCTTCTTATTCTTCTAACATTAAGTAAAATACCACCCGTTATAAGAAATATGACAAAGGCAACAGTAACTATAACGTTCATAAGAAATCTTTTCTACTAATCTTATACCAAACTTTTAGGAGAGTCAGCTTATGTATTCCTTATTAAATTGGAGTTGATTTGTTTAGAAATTTTTAAAATTTTTTGATATTAAGTACTTAAATTTTTAAAATGTTTTTCACCTAAATGGCTATCTCGATTAATAAATTTAAACCTTATAGCAGAAACTTTAAATACAAGGACTGGGATTGGACTCACTGAAACTTTCAAATTCAGAATCTGTTTTGGTACCTCTGTTGAACCCGACTACAAGCATGAGTGGAAAATGTGGACTCAGTAAAAAAATTAAACTGTACGTTTAGACTCATTTTGGACTCAGTGGTCACACTGAAAACTTGATGTGGATTCCTGTTTATGATTCTATATCTTATATAAACTAGGATTGAATTACTTAGGTTTATAGAAGAAAGACATGCTGGAATTAGTAGTCAGTCGGTAGAGCAGAGTCCTGAAGAGGCTGTGCCAGTGGTATGGTTCTGTTTTAGACTACCACACTTTATCTTAAAAATCGTTTAATACTTTAGATTTCAATTCAATTAACTTGACATATCTTATTAAATCAATTTAAAGGGGAGTTGTTGTAAGTTTTGCAACAACTAAGTTAAACTATAATAAGGTAAAGTAGAAATGAGTCTAAAAGGAAAAGTAAAATGGTTCAATGGAACAAAAGGTTATGGTTTCATTGAAAGAGAAGATAAAGAAAAAGATGTGTTTGTTCATTCATCTGCAGTTCGTGATGCTGGCTTGAAGTATCTAAATGAAGGTGATGAATTAACGTTTGAAGTTGAGAATACGGACAAAGGTCCTTCCGCAGTAAATCTGCAAAAAACTTCTTAATAGTATTTCAAACAAATTTTTGTATAGGGAAAAATAATATTAGTTTTTAAATTTAGGCTAATCTTATATCCCTATACAATTCTTTGTTGCATAATTTTTTTTTTTTGGTATCTATTAGATATGATTAAAAAACAAAAAAAATCATGCTTTTTTTCAAGTGCAAAACACCATTTTGTACACGCTAAGCTATTGCTTAGCTATTAATCATATAAACAAATTTAAATTAAAAACTAAATAATATAAAACAAAGGAATGCAGCTGTAGCTCAGATGGTTAGAGCGCTTGGTTGTGGACCAAGAGGTCGGTGGTTCGATCCCACCCAGCTGTACCAAAAAATGAGCAAACAAAAAAAACTAAAACCAGAGCTAGCATCTGGTTTTAAAGATAGAAAGGGAAATGAACTAATACTTAAAGATCGTTTGATTGAAATAATTAAGCGTAACTTTCAACTATATGGTTTTGAGCCTTTAGAAACACCAGGATTTGAAATTTCAGAAAACATCGGTAAATTTTTACCTGACGCGGATAGACCTATGGCCGGCGTTTTTGGATTTAAAGATCAAAAAGATTGGATTTCTTTAAGATATGATTTAACGGCCCCTCTAGCAAGATATGTCTCTGAAAATTTCGATAGCTTATCTAAGCCCTTTAAAAGATATCAAGTTGGTTCTGTATGGAGAAATGAAAAACCTGGACCAGGAAGATATAGAGAATTTACCCAAATTGATGCTGACATTGTTGGAACTAATAATGTTTCAGCTGATGCTGATATGTGTGTTTTATTAGCTGACACTTTAAACAAGTGCGGATTAGATAAAAACGAATATTTAATTAAAGTAAGTAATAGAAAACTGATTCAAGGATTATTAGAAGAATTGAAAATAACGAAGGATTCAAAGAAACTCACGATAATAAGAGCGGTTGATAAATTAGATAGGGTGGATATAGCAGGAGTTAATGCTTTATTGGGCAAAGGAAGAAAAGATAAGTCAGGAGATTTTACAAAAGGAGCTGGACTAACTGAAAATCAGTCTGAAGAAATCATTAGCTTTTTAAAAATTGATAGTTTTTCTAAACTAGGTAATTTATCCTCGAATACAACGTTCAAAGAAGGAATAAGCGAATTAAGCGAAATTTTTGAATTAACAAAAGTAAGCCAGTTTTCAGATCGAATAAAATTTTCACCAGCTGTAGTTAGGGGAATTGAATATTACACTGGTGCAATATTTGAGGCTAATTTACTTTTTAAAGTTAAAAATAAAAAGGGTGAAAAAGTTGAATTTGGTTCAGTGGGTGGCGGAGGTAGGTACGATGATTTAATTGCTAGGTTTACCCAATCAAAATATCCAGCTACAGGAGTTTCAATAGGCCTAGACCGACTTTTATATGCGATTGATCAGAAAACAATAGAGAAAGTTAAATATAATAATCCAGTTGTTATATGTGTGTTTGATAAAAAACAAATGCCTCAATACAACAAAATATTAACACTTCTAAGATCATCAAATATTAATTCAGAAATTTACTGTGGTGATGGAAGTTTAAAATCCCAAATAAAATATGCTGATAAAAGAAATGCCCCAGCAGTTATATTGTGTGGTGATAATGAACTTAAATCAGGAACCGTCACTATAAAAAATCTTAAATTAGGAAGAGAAGCATCAGAAAACGTTAAGACAAGAGAAGATTGGACAAGTAACAAAACTGCTCAAATAACAGCTCAAATTGAGGATTTAGTAAATGAAATCAAAAAATTACTCTGAAAAAATTTTAGACGTTTTTAAAAAAAACAGGTTTGTTTTTTTAGAACCTGATGTTCTTTTAGATTCAAATTATATCATTGAAAGATCTGGTGAAAATTTTAAGAAATTAATGCTTACGTTCGATGATGATAGTGGAAAAAATATATGTTTAAGACCCGATTTAACAATTGCCTCATGTGTTAAATATTTAAAAGAAAATTTCAAAGGTACAGCAAAGATTTATTATTCGGGGCAGGCATATAGAAGATCTAATAATAAGAAAGAATCAATTATCAACGATCAAATCGGTCTTGAAATTATTGGTTCCAAAAAAAAATCATCAGATGATAAAGAGATTATAAGTACTATTCTGAAATCGATTAATAAAATTAAAATAAAAAATGTCTCAATAAATATTGGCGATGTAAGTTTATTTAGACAACTTATAGATTCTCTTAGTATACCTGAGAGGTGGAAGTTAAGGTTAACAAGACATTTTTGGAGACCTAAGTATTTTGAAGATTTGCTTAATAGGTTAGAAACAAATTCAGATACCGACCCCATGACTGTTAATTTTGATAAAAAGAAATTTTCTGAAATGAAAAAGCTTAATCAAAATCAAGAAATTGCAGGCCGAAAAATTTCAGAAATTTTATCTAGGTTTGATAAGAAGATTCGTGACCCAAGATCTTTTGCAGAAGGAAAAAAGACTGCAAACATTATTCGTGAATTTCTTAAAATTAGTTGTCCCATTCATCAAATGGATAAAAATCTCAACAAGTTTTATAAAAAAAACAATATTAAAAAAAATGTAATTAAAAATTTATTGCCTACAAAAAGTTTATCTAAAAAAGATTACAAAATATTTTTTTCTACAAATTTTGGTAGAGATATTGAATATTATACCGGAATGGTTTTTGAAATATGGGCATCAACAAATAAAAATAAACAAGAAATAGCGAGAGGTGGAAGATACGACGATTTATTAAAAAGTTTAGGCTCTAAGAAAGATGTTTCTGCTGTTGGGGCAGCAATAAATTTAAATAACCTATCAAAGCTTACACAATGAAAGATTTAGTTGTAATTGGTTTACCCAGCAAAGGCAGGCTTAAAGAAAGCGCAATTAACTTTTTAGAAAAAAATAATCTAAAATTAACTTCCAAAGGAGGAGATAGAGATTATTTTGCAGATCTTGATAATTTATCAAATGCCAAAGTTATTTATTTACATGCTAGAGAGATAATAGAAAGGCTAGGTGACGGTACACTTGATGTAGGAATATCAGGCTTAGATTTATTAAGAGAGTCTTCTAACAGCCTACAAAAAAAAGTAGAAACTTTAAAAGAATTAAATTTTGGTAAAGCCAACTTAGTTGTTGCGATACCTAATGATTGGATTGATGTTCAAACGGTTGCAGATTTGGAAGAAGTATCATTTTATTTTAGAGATAAGAAAAATTCACGACTAAGAATTGCTACAAAGTATCCAAATTTGACCAATAAGTTTTTTGCAACTAAGGGTGTAACCCAATATAGACTTATTTCAAGCTTGGGTGCTACAGAAACATATCCATTTACTGGATCATCAGAAATTATTACCGACATAACTTCAACTGGAAGTACTTTAAAAGCAAATAATCTAAGAATTTTAAAAGATGGGTCAATCTTACAATCTTGTGCATGCGTTTTAGCTTCAAAAAAATCTTTAAGAAATAAAAATAAAAAAAAAACAATAAACTTATTTTTAGGAAAATAAAAAAAAGGCCGCTTTGTGCGGCCTTTTTGAATTCGTTAACTTGATTGGGTTACATTCGCATTCCATCAAAAATTACCTAAGTAAATAGAGACTTATTTTAAATAGAACATTGCAAAGACATTGCAGATTAGCATTCCCAAAGAACTTTTAACGAAGATGAAGACATTGCAAATTGTTATAAGCAATAAGTAGGGGCGTTCTGTATCTCGGTCGCCTTATTTACTCTTATTTTTTCTTTTTTCCATTCTCCAAAGTATAAAAAATAATAGAATTAATCCTGGTTGCAAAATTACAAAAATAACTATGTTTGCCATATTGTAACCCATCCCAGTAATTGCCCCGATATACTGCAAAACTCCTACACACCACCAAAAAAATTGATCAATCATTTTTTTTTAATTTTTTTAAAAAGTATATATTTAAAAGTGTCTGCCTTCAAATTAGGTGTCTGCTCTAGTGTCTGCTATTAAAAATAAAAAATTTATTAATGGAATGGGAATTCACGGAAGCAAAGAACATTGTTTAGACATTGCAATGACCAGATACAAAAAAACCCCCGAAGTGTTTAACAACGGGGGTTTTAGAATTTTTAAGTCTAGATAGACGGGATTACATTCCCATTCCACCCATTCCTCCAGGGGGTATACTACCAGCAGCTCCAGATTTTTCACTTTTTTTTCTTTCATGAGGGTCCAATATAGCCTTTCTTAATCTACAAGATTTTGGAGTAATTTCTAAAGCTTCATCACCATTAAGTATACTTAGCTGCTCAGCAATTGACATCTTACGTATTGGCGTCAGCACGATGTTTTCATCAGTTCCTTGAGTTCTCATGTTTGTAAGCTTTTTACCCTTCATAACATTAATGATCATATCACCAGGTTTTGGAGCTAGCCCGACAATCATTCCAGCATAAACAGAGTCATTATGAGTAACAAACATTTCACCTCTCGCCTGTAAATTATATATTGCAAAAGCAACAGCTTTACCTTTTTCCATTGAAATTAATGCACCATTTCTTCTGACTTCCATCTCACCTTCAAATTTTCCATAAGAATGAAATATTCTATTAATCACACCGTTACCTTTTGTTAATGTTAGAAATTTACTTGTGTAACCCATCAAACCTCTGGTAGGCGCATGAAATATTAATCTTTTCTTGTCTTTTCCTGTATCTTTAAGGTCAATTAATTTACCTTTTCTTCTATTCATTGAGTCGATTACTTTTGAAGAATATTCTTCGTCTAAATCCATAGTAATTTCTTCAATTGGTTCTAATCTATTTCCATTATCATCTTTTTTAAATAAAACTTTAGGTGGACTTACAGTCATTTCAAAACCTTCACGCCTCATTTGTGTTAGTAAAATTTCAAGCATCAGTTCTCCTCTTCCACTTATTTCAAATGAATCTTTACCTGTATTTTCTGAAAAAGTAATTCCAACATTATTTTGTGCCTCAAGTACCAATCTATCTCTAATTTGTGTACTTGTTAATTTTTTACCTTCTATGCCTGCAAGAGGGGAACTATTAACAGTTATTGTAATTGACATTGTTGGAGGATCTATAGGAGTTGCTGCTATTGGTTCATTAACATCAAGATCACAAATAGTATCTGCGACGTTTGCCTTTTCTAATCCAGCTATTACCACAATATCTCCAGCCTCACCAACATCAATAGTAACCTTTTTTGTTCCCTCGTACCTAAAGATTTTAGTTAGTCTACCTTCGTCTACTTTTTCCCCTTGAAGATTTATAGCTTTAATTTGTTGATTAGCTTTTGCAGTTCCTTGAGATATTCTTCCAACCAAACTTCTACCTAAAAAACTATCAGCGTATAAAAGAGTAGATAACATTGCAAAAGGTTTTGATTTATCAAACTCAGCAGGTTTGACCTGATCAATAATCAGATCTAATAATGGATTAAGATTTTCTCTTGGTCCGTCCAATTCTTTACTTGCCCATCCAGATCTTCCACTTGCATATAAAACAGGAAAATCTAATTGCTCTTCATTAGCATCTAAACTTACAAATAAATCAAAAGTCTCTTCTAAAACTTCGTCAGCTCTTTGATCAGGTTTGTCTAGCTTATTAATAACTACTATTGGTTTTAAACCTTGTCTAAGAGCTTTTGCTAATACAAATTTAGTTTGTGGCATTACACCCTCTGTAGAGTCTATTAGCAATAATGCTCCATCTGCCATGCTCAACACACGTTCAACTTCAGCTGCAAAATCTCTGTGACCCGGTGTGTCAATGATATTTACTCTTGAGTTTTTCCAATTAATCGAAGCAGGCTTTGCTAAAATTGTAATACCTCTTTCTTTTTCTAATTCTCCAGAGTCCATAAGTCTTTCATCAACAATTTCATTTTCTCTAAATGATCCACTCTGTTTCATTAAATTATCTATAAGAGTAGTTTTGCCGTGATCAACGTGAGCTATAATTGTTATATTTCGAATACTGTTGTTCATAATTTGAGGCTCTTATACATGTATAGTTACATTTGAAAACTAAAAAAAAACCCCCGGTTTTATCGGGGGTTTTAGAATTTTTAGGTTCTAGAGAGATGGGATTACATTCCCATGCCGCCCATTCCTCCTCCCATACCACCAGGAGGCATACCAGCAGGAGCAGAATCTTTTTCCTCAGGCTTATCAGCAACCATAGCTTCGGTTGTAACTAATATCCCAGCTATTGAAGCTGCATCTTGTAAGGCTGTTCGAACAACTTTTGTTGGGTCAATAATACCTTTTTCAAACATGTCACAGTATTCTTCTTCTTGTGCATCAAATCCTTGAGAAGGTTTCTTACTTTCTAAAAGTTTACCAACAACAACCGATCCATCTACTCCAGCATTTGCAGTAATTTGTCTTATTGGAGCTTCAAGAGATTTTTTAACAATATCGACACCTGCTTTTTGATCTGCACCTTTAACTTTTACTTTGTCAAGTTCCTGCGAGGCATATAAAAGTGCACAACCGCCACCTACTACAACACCTTCCTCAACGGCGGCTCTTGTAGAATTTAAAGCATCTTCTACTCTGTCTTTTCTTTCTTTAACAGCGACTTCAGTTGCACCACCAACTTTTATTACAGCAACTCCCCCAGCTAATTTTGCTAATCTTTCTTGAAGTTTTTCTTTATCGTAATCAGAAGTCGTTTCTTCAATTTGTTGTCTAATTTGATTACACCTAGCTTCAATATCAGATTTTTTTCCGGATCCACCAACAATTGTACTATTGTCTTTGTCGACTTTAATCTTTTTACATGAACCCAAATCGCTTATTTTGACGTTTTCAAGTTTAATTCCAAGATCTTCAGAAATTACTTGTCCGTTAGTTAGTATTCCAATATCTTCAAGCATCGATTTTCTTCTGTCACCGAAGCCAGGAGCTTTAACTGCAACTACTTTTAATCCACCTCTTAATTTATTAACTACTAAAGTTGCTAAAGCTTCTCCTTCAACATCTTCAGAGATAATCATTAAAGGATTTCCTGATTGAACGACTGCCTCAAGCAGAGGAACTATTGCTTGTAGATTAGTTAATTTTTTTTCGTGTAATAAAATATAAGGATTTTCAAGTTCAGTAGTCATTTTGTCTGCATTTGTTATAAAGTATGGCGATAAATATCCTCTATCAAACTGCATACCTTCGACAACATCAAGCTCGTTTTCTATACCTTTAGCCTCTTCAACAGTTATCACACCTTCATTACCAACTTTTTGCATTGCTTTAGCAATCATATCTCCAATTTCTTTTTCACCGTTTGCAGAAATAGTTCCAACTTGTGCAATTTCTGCACTTGTTTTTACTTTTTTAGAAGAAGCTATCAATTTTTCTTTAACGTGATTAACCGCAGTATCAATTCCTCTTTTTAGATCCAAAGGATTCATGCCAGCAGTTACATATTTACAACCTTCTTTTATTATTGACTGTGCAAGTATCGTGGCTGTTGTTGTACCATCACCAGCTTCATCGTTTGTTTTACTGGCAACTTCCTTAACCATTTGAGCTCCCATATTCTCAAATTTATCTTCTAAATCAATTTCTTTTGCTACAGTTACCCCATCTTTAGTTGATCTGGGTGCACCATAAGACTTATCAAGTACTACATTTCTTCCTTTTGGGCCCAGTGTAATTTTGACAGTATTTGCAAGTGTATTTACCCCTCGAATCATTTTACTTCTAGCATCTGTGTCAAATTTAATAATTTTAGCCATGTTTACTCCTTATTAACCTTTCAATTTATTTTTTTCTTTTTGCAATACCCAGAATATCAGATTCTTTCATTATGCTATATTCGGTTCCATCAATTTTTATTTCAGTACCCGACCACTTTCCAAACAGAACAATATCACCAACTTTTACATCCATTGATACTATTTTTCCATCTTCTGATTTTGCGCCAGGCCCAACAGCTACAACTTCACCTTCTTGTGGTTTTTCTTTTGCTGTATCAGGAATAATTATTCCTCCAGCAGTTTTTTCTTCGCTGTCTAAAGCTTTTATTAACACTCTATCGTGTAAAGGTCTAAATTTCATTTGTATCTCCTATTCAGAATCTGAAAAAGATATAAATATGTAATCAAGTTATTTCAAGATGGGAATCAAAATTAACTTAACCTTTAAAAAACATTGAAAATACTATATTTTTTGCATTTAAATTTACTTTATTCATGAGTTTTGTGCACTTAAAAAATGGATTACGGGAAATAGTCAATAATTATGAAATTTTCTCTATTGATTTATGGGGTGTAGTGCATAACGGAGTATCATTAAATTGTGCTGCAATTGAAGTACTAGATAATTTAAAAATAAAAAATAAAAAATTTATTTTAATGACTAATGCACCTAGACCAAGACAAAACGTGGCTAATTTTTTAAGCAAAATAAATTTTAATAAAGATTATTATCAAAATATTTTTACCTCAGGTGATGCAGCTTTAAATTCATTAAGATTAAACTCTCATGGTAAAAATTTTTTTCATTTAGGTCCAAAGCGGGATATGGATTTATTTTTTGAATTTAAAGAAAAAAGAAAAGACAAAATAAAATCCGCAGAATTTATTTTATGTACTGGTTTGTTTGACGATCAAAAAAATAATCTTTTTTATTATAAGAATTTACTAAAAAAATATGTCAATAAAAAAATGGTTTGCACAAATCCAGATTTAATAGTGCATAGAGGCGATAGAGAAGAATATTGTGCTGGATCAGTTGCTAAAGTTTTTGAAGAAATGAACGGAAAAGTAATCTACTATGGAAAACCTCATCCTGAGATTTATAAAGATTGTATTCAAGATGAAAAAAGAGTGTTGGTAATTGGAGATAATCTAAATACAGATATAAGAGGAGCAAATAATATGCATTATGATTCTTTATTTATAAAAAATGGAATTCATAAAAATGAATTTAAGAACCTAACACCCGACGATTTTGATGAAATATTTAATAAATATCAAGTCAAAATTAATTATTATCAAAATCATTTGTCATGGTAATAAATGATGTTTAAAATCTATAATAATTTTATCTTTCCAAAGAATTTAAAAAAATCTATTTTATTAATAGGAAACTTTGACGGTTTACATCTGGGTCATCAAAAAGTATGCCGTGAAGCAAAAAAATACAAAAAAAAATATAAGTTAAAGTTAGGACTTTTAACGTTTAATCCTTTGCCAGTTATGTTTTTTAATAACAAAATGAAAAACTATAGACTTACAAACGATTTGCAGAAATTTATTTTGTTAAAAAAAATTGGGGTAGATTTTGTCATTAATAAAAGATTCAATTTGAAGTTTTCTAAAATTACGTCTGAGCAATTTATTAAAAATATAATAGTAAAAAAAATTGATCCAAAATTTATCTTTGTTAGCAACAATTTTAGATATGGAAATAAAAGAAAAGGTGATGTTAAAGAATTAATTAACGAAGGAAAAAAATATGGATTTAATATTATAAAACCTGAACCATTGAGAATTAAAAAACAAGTTGTTTCTTCTACATTAATTAGAGGTTTAATAAAAAAAGGAAAAATAAAACAAGTAAATAAATTATTATCAAGAAACTGGGTAATTAATGGTGCTGTCCAAAAAGGAAGGCAATTAGGCAAAAAGCTAGGCTTTCCAACATGCAATATAGATATTAATAATTATATTTCAGCGAAACCTGGGGTTTATTCAATTAAAGTTTCTATAGATGATACAAAAAAAATTTTAAATGGCATAGCTTATTTAGGTTATAGACCAACATTTGGAGGAAAAAAACTATTACTTGAAGTAAATTTATTTGGTTTCAAAGGAAATTTATATAGAAAAACATTAAACGTTTATTTTTTCAACTTTATTAGAGGAGACAAAAAATTTAGCAATAAAATAAGTTTAATTAGTCAAATGAAAAAAGATTTAACAAAAGCAAAATTTGATTTGAGAAAAAAAATAATTTTATGACAAAAGAAAATTTGAATTTACCCAAAACATCTTTCTCAATGAAAGCCAATCTACCTCAAAAAGAACCAGATATCGTAAATTTTTGGGACAAAATAGATTTATATAAAAAACATAGAAATGCGAGCAAAGGAAAAGAAAAATTTATTCTGCATGATGGTCCACCTTATGCAAATGGACACATTCATATGGGTACAGCATTAAATAAGATACTTAAAGATATAGTAACAAGATTTCACCAAATGGATAACAAAGACTCAAATTATGTTCCGGGATGGGATTGTCATGGTTTACCAATTGAATGGAAAATAGAAGAACAATATAAAAAAAATAAAAAAAATAAAGATGATGTTCCAGTTGGAGAATTTAGAAAAGAATGTCGAGAATTTGCAAATAAATGGATAGGCATTCACATCAATGAATTTAAACGACTTGGAGTAATTGGTGATTGGAAAAATTATTACTCTACAATGAGTTTTGAAGCAGAAGCTGGAATAGTAAGAGAACTTGGAAAATTTTTATTAGAGGGAAGCCTTTATAAGGGATTTAAACCGGTTTTATGGTCAACCGTAGAAAAAACGGCTCTTGCTGATGCGGAAGTAGAATATAAAGATCATGTTTCAAATACTATTTATGCAGGGTTTAAAGTTGAGCATTCCAAAATTGATTCAATAAAAGATAGTAGTGTCATTATATGGACCACAACGCCTTGGACAATTCCAGCAAACAGAGCATTAGCCTATAATAAGGACTTAGATTATTCTTTGGTAATAATTAATGACTCTTCTTCCAATTTTAAAAATCAGAAAATATTGATTGCGTCAAAATTATTAGAAACGGCAGTAAAAGAAAATGGATTAAAAAAATATAAAATAATTGATACATTTAAAGGTAGTAATTTTGAGGGAACAATTTGTTCTCATCCCCTAAAAAAACTTGGTTATAATTTTAAAGTTCCAATGTTTGAAGCTCAATTTGTAACACTTGAACAAGGTACTGGGTTTGTGCATACCGCACCAAGTCATGGACCTGATGACTTTAATCTTTGTCTCAAACATGGAATAAAGGCTATTGATACAATTGATGATAGTGGATATTACACAGACAATATACCTGCTTTTGAAGGCATTCATATTTTTAAAGCTGATCAGCTAATCATTGACAAATTAAAAGAAGAAAAAAAATTACTAGGAAATGGAAGACTTACTCATAGTTACCCGCATTCTTGGAGATCAAAAGCACCATTAGTCCATAGGGCTACCCAGCAATGGTTTATCTCAATGGAAAGTCATGAGCTTAGAAAAAAAGCTCTTAAAGCTATTGATGAAACAAATTTTTATCCAAAAAAAGGAAAAGAAAGAATTAGATCAATGATCAAACTACGCCCTGATTGGTGCATTTCAAGGCAAAGAACATGGGGTGTCCCTTTACCAATATTTGTTTCAAAAAAAACAAATGAGACACTGAAAGATCCAGAAGTTCTTGAAAATATTGCAAAAATTTATGAAAAAGAAGGATCTGATTGTTGGTTTACAGATGATCCTCAAAAATTTTTAGGTAAAAAATATAAAAAAGAAGATTTTATAAAATCTACAGATATCTGTGAAGTTTGGTTTGACAGTGGATCAACACACTCCTTTGTTCTTGAAAAAAGAGATGATTTGAAATGGCCTGCTTCAATGTATTTAGAGGGGTCAGATCAACATCGTGGCTGGTTTCATTCTTCTTTATTAGAGTCTTGTGGTACTAGAGGTAGAGCCCCCTTCGAAAGTATTTTATCTCATGGGTTTGTAGTTGATGGAAAAGGGCTTAAAATGTCAAAATCTACAGGAAATATAATTTCACCTGAGGATATATTAAAAAAATATGGTGCAGACATACTAAGAGTTTGGGTAGCGGCATCTGATTATGCAGAAGATCTAAGAGTTGATTTTTCAATATTAGATCAACACGCCGAATCTTATCGAAAAGTTAGAAATACCTTCAGATTTTTACTAGGCAATCTTCAGGATCAAAAAACAGATTTTAATTTTAGTTCAGATGAAGTTTTTAATTGGCCCGATCTTGAAAAATACATGCTACATAAAATTTATATTCTGAACCAAAATTTTAAGTTACATTTAAAGGAATATAGTTTTCATAAACTTTATAAAGATTTGTTAAATTTTTGTTCACAAGATCTATCCGCTTTCTATTTTGATATTAGAAAAGATACTTTGTATTGTGACGGAAAAGAGTCGCAAACCAGAAAAGCTTGTATAAATTTTTTAAATATTTTACTAGATTCTTTATTAAAATGGTTTGCTCCTATTTTGTCATTTACAACAGAGGAAATTTATAAAATAGTTATTAAAAATGAAACTGATAGCATTCATTTAAAAAATTTACCTAATATACCACGAGCATGGCAAAACGATCAGTTGTTTAAAAGATGGAGTAAATTAAATTATGTAAGACAAGTTTGTAATGCAGCTATAGAAGTAAAAAGATCCAATAAAGAATTAGGATCGAGTTTAGAAGCAGATCTAGAAATATATTTAGATGATCAATATCTCAAACTTGCTAAAGAAATTAACTTATCCGAGTATTGTATAACTTCATGGGCAATAGCAAAACCCTTTGATAACAAAAAAGAAAATTTATTCCAGATTGAAAATATTTCAGGTGTTAAGGTTCTGGTGAAAAAAGCAAAGGGTAAAAAATGTCCAAGATGTTGGAAAATAACAAATAATAAATGTGATAAGACTATGTGCGCTATGTAAAGAGGAAAAATTGCTCATTATTAAGTTAAAAAATTTACTCAATCATTTTGTTATAATAATTTTCATTTTTATTATTGATCGAATAAGCAAGATTTATCTCCTAAATTTACATGAAAAAGGTACTGATGTAGATTTTTATATTTTTCCTTTTCTAAATATTTACTTAGCCTGGAATACTGGTATAGGATTTGGTTTATTTTCTACGGATCCAAATATTTTTTATCATATTTTAACTGCTTTAATTGGACTTATTAACTTGGTGTTAATAATTTTATTATTTAATCTAAATGGTATTAGAAAATATTTTATTTCTATGATTTTAGGCGGTTCATTAGGAAATTTTTTTGATAGAATTTACTATTTTGCTGTGCCTGATTTTGTGGATCTACATATTGGAAATTTTCATTGGTTCATATTCAATATTGCAGATATATTCATTACAATTGGCATAATTTGCCTAATTTTGGTTGAAATATTTAGCAAGAATATAAATGAAGAATATAATGCAAAAAATACTAAATAAAATAACCATAATAATTTTTTTTTTAAACACAGCATGTGCTGCATCTTGGGAAGATGTTAAAAAAGGGTTAGGTGGTCAAAAAAGAACATCCACAGAAGAATTTTTAGTTAAAAAAAAGGATCCACTTATTTTGCCACCAAAATGGAAAGATCTACCAAAACCAGGACAAAATACAAGATTAGATGTTGAAGAGGTAACTGATATTGAGGAACTTATTCAATTGGGAAAAAATCAAGAAAGTTCAATAAATCCTGAGCAAGGCAGCGGTTCTTTGGAAGAGTCGCTTCTAAAAAAAATTAAGTAAAAAACAATGTTAATTAAGACTATTCTTTTCAAAAATAATTTGATTGAGAAAATAAAATCAAAAAATATTTTAAAAACAAAAAAAAAATTTTTGGAATTAAAAAAAGATTATAAAAAGAAAAAAATACCCTTGCTTACTAGCTTCGAAAAAAATTATAAAGTTGGTTACTCGAAAAAATTAGTTAAAGTATTAAGAAAAAGGAAAAATATAATTTTGGTAGGAATGGGTGGCTCTATTCTTGGAGCAAAAGCATTGTATTCATTTTTAAAACAAAAGATTAAAAAAAATTTTTTTTTTCAAGACAATCTAAACGAAAGAAATATTTTAGAACTGGGTTCAAAAAAATTTAATAAACCTGCTTATATTTTCATATCTAAATCTGGAAATACTATCGAAACTATCGCGAATATGAATTTAATTATTCAAAACGAAAAAAAAAAAAATATAATAGTTTTTATTACTGAAAAAAAAAATAATGCAATTGCTGAAATTGCAAATAAGCTAAAAGCTGAAATTATAGAGCATAAAAATTTTATCGGTGGAAGATATTCTGTAATGTCAGAAGTTGGAATGTTGCCAGCCGAATTAATGAATTTAAAAGTACAAAAATTTAAAAATTTAAATTACTTAATTAATAATAAGAATTTTGTTAATCGATTAATTTCTGATGTGTCCTGTTTGTACGATTTATCTAAACAAAAAATCTTGAATTCAATAATTCTAAATTATGATCCCGATATGAATGATCTCGGTTATTGGTATCAACAATTAATAGCAGAAAGTCTTGGAAAAAAAGGTAAAGGTTTTATCCCAATGGTTTCTATTATGCCAAAAGATCATCATAGTTTGCTTCAGTTATATTTAGACGGACCCAAAATTAATTTTTTTACAATATTTGCTTCAAAACACCAAAAAAAATATAGATTATCTAATTACTTAATACCAAAATCTATTAAATATATAGCAAAAAAAAATTTAGAAACTATCTTATATGCACAGAGAAAAGCAGTGGAGAATACATTAATTAAAAACAGAATTCCTTTTAGAACTTTTTACTTTTTAAAGAAGCGCGAAGAAGAACTAGGTACTATTTTTACTTTTTTTGTTTTAGAAACGATTCTTTTATCAAGATTAATGAAACTAAATCCTTTTGATCAGCCTGCAGTAGAATTTGTCAAAAAAGAAACAAAAAAAATTCTTTTACGATAAAGGTGGCAAAGGCTTGCCAAAAATTATTTTTGATAATCCATACACTCTTTTATCAATTACTTCAAAATAGGCTGTAAATTTTTCTTTAGTATTTTTATGTCTATGCAGAATTATAATTCCATTTTTTTTCAAAAAATCTTTTGCAATAATTAATTCGATTAAATCATTTATGTTTGTATTTTTAAAAGGAGGATCGCAAAAAATAAGATCCAATTTCATATCAGGAAGCCAATCGAAAAGAGCCTTATCATGTTTTTTAATTACATTATAAACATCATCAGAAAATATTTTTGTTTCCTCTTCTACTTTTAATTTTTTGATGTTTTTTTCTAAAATATTAATAGCTTCTTTTTCTTTCTCGAAAAAAACAACTTCAGCAGCTCCCCTTGATATGCATTCGAGTCCAAATGATCCTGTTCCAGAATATAAATCTAAAACATTTGATTGTTCTATCTGGAATAAAATTTTGTTTGAATGAGTTAAAAAATTAAAAATACTTTCTCTAACCATATTCTTAAGTGGGCGTATTTTCTTGTCTGTTGGTGCGTAGAGTTTAATTCCTTTAAACTTTCCTGCAATAATTCTCATATTTATTTATTGTTTATTATTTTCAACAAACACTTTTTGAAAAAAACCATTTTCCCAATTAATCTTATATTCATATAATAATGATATGTAAAAAATATATAATTATGGATGAAACTTTAGCGAAATTAAGATACGGACCAAATACTTTTGAAGTAATAGAAAAAGGTAATTACGTCATTTGTGCCATTTCAGGAAAGCAAATTCCTTTAGATAAACTTACATACTGGAATGTTGATTTGCAAGAAGCTTACTTTTCGCCGAAAGAAGCACAAATAAGATTTGAAGAATTAAAAAAATAACAATCTGCTAATTTATTTCCAACGATTATGTGACCAAAGCCATTGCTCTGGTTTCTTAAGAATCATTTTTTCAAGCTGTTTATTAATTTCTAATGTAAGGTTATAAGAGTCTTTCTCATAGTTGTCAGTTTTTTTGTACTCAAAGGGCTTGTAAACTGTCATTTCAAAATTATTATATGACAATCTTTCCATGCGCAAAGGTACAATTTTGTAGTTATATTTGAGTGATATCTGGGCTGGTATAGTTGATGTTAAAGCAGGACAATTGAAAAATTCAATTTTTTTCCCTTCACTAGTTCTTTGATCGGCTATTATAATTACCGAATACCCACTTTTGATATTATTTAATAGTTCTCTGATGTTCGATCTTCCTTTTTTAAGCATCACAGGACATACATATTTTAATCTCAAATATTCCATGATTGGATTTAAAAATATATTATTTAGAGGTCGATAGATTGCACAAAATCTAATTCCATATCGATTCAATTTGGTTCCCAGCAATTCAAAATTTGAGAAATGTCCGGATACAAAAACTACCGGTTTGTTGTTATTTTTAATTTCATCCAAGTATTCCGTTCCATTTAATTTTATTAAATTGTTATGATTTTTTTGAAAATTTTTCAAAAAAACATATTCAGAAAAAGTTCTTCCAATATTGTCCCACATACCAAGAGATATTTTTTTAATCTCCTTTTGGTCAATTTTTTTAAAACAAATATTTAAGTTTTTTTCAATAATCTTTTTTGATCTAAATAATGGACCAAATACTTTGGCAAGGCAGCTTCCCATAAAAGATGCATTTTGAAGTCCAATTATTCTGAAAGTTGCATATAGTGATAAAACTATTGTGAATTGTATAAAATATTTAAAGATTTTCATATAATTTTTTTTAATTCATCAATAAATTCTTCTTTTTTATCAATGAGTAATTCGAATTTTAAATATTTAATATTTTTTTTATCTTCATTATTTAGTCTAAAATAATCTTTCCCGGTAGTTACCAAACATGCATCTAGCTCTTTAGCCTTTTTGTTTAGATTTGTAATATCTATTTTTTTAAAATTATAATGATCGGGAAATTTTAAAGTTTCTATTATCTCTATATTATTATTTTTTAAAAGATCAAAAAAATTTTCAGGGCTTCCTATGCCTGCGAATGCTAAGACTTTTCTATTTATTATATCATCTATGTTTGTTAGTTTATATTGAGTATAAAAAACTTTAATTTCAGGGTTAAATTTATTTATAATTTTTTCAAATTCCAAATTTTGATTTCCATTAATAAATACATAGTTGCATCTTTTTAATGCATTAAGTTTTTCTCTAAGTGGTCCAGAAGGAATTACATAACCATTCCCAATCCACTGTTTTTCATTAAAACAAATTATAGATATATCACTTTTTACGCTTGGATCTTGAAAACCATCATCAAAAATAGCCACTTTAAAATTACTACTAATTAATGATTTTACTGCCTCTGATCTTTGTTTATTTGAAAATACTTTACCAATATTTTCTAACAATTTTGTTTCATCAGCATATTTTCCGTGGTGTTTTTTTACAAATGCGGGATTTAATTTTAGTGACTTAAGTATTTGAAATATTTCTATACAAAGAGGTGTTTTACCAGTTCCACCTAGATAAATATTTCCAACCAAAATTATTGGAATGTTAAACTTTTCTCTCTTTGAATAATTGAATTTTATCAGGTTAATTAAATTAACAATTACAGAAAAAGGAAAAAAAACATACGGCCAAACTGAAAATTTCTTACTGTCCCAAAATCTTGGTTTATAAATTTTCATTTATTGGTTACAATAAATTTTTTTATTTCTAAATATATATTTTTCAATATAGATTGACCCATAAAATTTATTCGTTTCTTTAATTTTTTGTTTCTTTTTTCTTTTGAACTTAGGTCTTTTAATAAAAATCTTTTTAGATTGTTAATAGTATTAATTTTTTTTGAAATATTATAAGAAGATAAATAGGAATAAACTTCTTTAAAATTATTTACATGTGGCCCATGGTAAATTGAGCAACCTATTCTAGTAGGTTCGATTGGATTTTGACCACCATGATTAATTAGCGATCCACCTAAAAAAACAGACTTAGAAATATTAAAAAACTTTTGCGTTTCTCCAAAAGTATCTACAAGATATATATCGGTATCACGATTAAATTTGGATTTGCTTCTATGCAAATGTATTTTTAGATTCATCTTGTTTAACTCTTTAACTATTTCATTACAGCGATGAACATGTCTTGGTATTATTATTAAAATAACATTTTTTAATCTTTTTTTTAATTCAATATGTGTTTTAGCACAAAAAACTTCTTCACCATCGTGGGTACTAGTAGCACACCATATTTTTTTGTATTGAAATATTTTTAAAATATTTTCGTTAAGTTCCTTTGATGAGAGAGAACTAGGACTTGAGAATTTTAAATTTCCTAAATTTTTAATTTTTTTTACACCAAAATTCCTTAAATATTTTTCTGTTTCTTTATTTTGAGATAAACATATATCAAAACTACTAAAAATTGATTTTGCAAAATTAGGAATTTTTTTCCAGCGCAAATAAGTTTTGGTTGTAATTCTTGCATTTAATAATATTAAAGGAATCTTCCTATTCTTTATGTTAAAAATAAAATTTGGCCAAATTTCCGATTCAACAAAAATAACTAAGTCTGGAAGCCAATGGCTAAGGAATTTTTTTGTAAAAATATCTTTATCAAAGGGAAAAAATTGATGAATTATTTTTTTTGATTTTATTTTTTTTTCAAATACTTTTAATGAACTTATAGTATTTGTAGTCAAAAGAATTGATTTAATTTCTTTAATTTTTTCAAGCTTCTCTAAAATAGGTAAAATACTTAGTAGTTCGCCCACACTAGCAGCATGAAACCATACAAGTTTGCCCTGAGGTTTCTTTTTTATTATTATACATAATTTTTCTTTATATCTATTCTCATCCTCTTTTTGTTTATAGATTCTTATTCTAAGAATAATTGGAGCAAAAAAACAAACTACATCTATTATCAACCTATATAATATTAACATTAATTAAAGAGGTCTTAATTGTTTATTATAAAAGTTTTTATAAATTTCTGAATTTTTTAAAAGATGACTATGATTCCCTTCATCTACAACCCTACCTTGATCAACTATAAAAATTTTATTTGCTCTCAGTACGGTTGAAAGTATGTGAGCTATAATAATAGTTGTTTTGTTTTTTGTTAAATACATTATCGCTTCCTGAATTTTATATTCAGTATCTGCGTCCAAAGACGAAGTTGCTTCATCAAGTAAAATAATTGGTGCATTCTTAAGAATAGCTCTTGCTATGGATAATCTTTGTTTTTCACCACCAGATAGTCGGATGCCATTTTCTCCGATTATTGTATCGTATTTTTTTGGTAATTTTTCTACAAAATCATGTACAGCAGAAAATTTACATGCTTTGACAATCTTTTCTTCCGATGTTTTAGAAACCGCATAAGCAATATTTGCTAAAATTGTATCATCAAATAATGTAATATCTTGACTGACTAAAGAAATATTTTTTCTTAAGGAAAATAGAGATATATCGTAGATTGATTGATTATCAATAAGTATTTCACCATTCTTAGCGTTATAAAATCTTGGGATCAAATTCATTATAGTGGTTTTTCCAGCTCCACTGTGACCAACCAAAGCTATAATATTTCCGCCTTCTATTTTGAAATTTATAGATTTTAAAATTTCGTTATTACTATCATAGGCAAAACTTACATTTTTGTATTCGATTGTTGCTTTATCAATTACTAAATCTTTGGCATTTATATTATCGTCAATTTTTCTCTCTTCATCAATAACAGCTAAAACCCTTCTTGCTCCGGATAGACCCTGGTTAATACCAATGTTAAGTGTAGCTAAGGATCTTACAGGTTGATACGATAACATCATTGCTGCAAGAAAGGAAAAAAAATTGTTTATTTCAAGAGTACCATCATCAACCATTATAGCAGAATAATAAATTAAAGCTGCAATCATAATTCCAGTCAAAACCTCCATAATCGGAGTAGCTCTCATAAGAACGATTCCCATTTTTTGACCTTTTTCTTTTGCCTCTTCTAAAAATTTATCTGCTCTTTCAAATTCAAATTGTTCTTTTTGATAAGTTTTAATTATTTTGGAATTTTTTAGTATTTCAGAAAGGTAAGTTGTGATCATTGCTATTTTTTCTTGAACTTGAGTTGTTATTTTGCCCATTCTTTTGCCAAGAGATTTTGCTGTAAAAGTTGCAAGTGGAATCATGATTATTGCCAATAATGAAAGTCTCCAATTTTGATAAAACATCAAACCTAACAAAGCGATTAAAGTTAAACTATCTTTTATTAAATTTAATACTGCTGAACTTACCAATTGAATAATTAGGGCTGCATCAAATAACAAGTGCGCTATAAATTTTCCAGAATGTTTTTTTTCAATCACTTGTGTATCAGCTTTTATTATTGCCTTGGTCAAGTTATGTTGAATTTCTTTTTCAATTGATGCACCAACTTTTATCATGGTCGTTCTTACAAGATAAAGTGAGATTCCTTTAATTGAAAAGGCTAACATTATTGCTATGGGAATTAATAACATAAACTCTTTATTTTTTTCCACAAAGATTTTTTTAATTGCTGGATCAAGTAACCAAGCTATAGCAGCAGTACTTCCGGCAATTATTATTGAAAAAATTAATGCTAAAAAAATTTTATTAAGATATCTATTAACATATTCATTATATAATCTTTTTATAATTTCTTTGTTACTCATATTTATTAAAATTTAAATATTCGTAGCCATTAAAGTTAGAAAAACTAAAAAAGCAAAAAAATTATTACTTTTAAAAAGAATTAAGCAACTATTTGAATTATTTCTTTCTAGACGAGTCATTTGATAAAAAAGATGCATAACGGGAAAAGTTAAGAAAGTAAAATAATATATTTTATTTCCTTCCAAGAAACCCAAAATAATTAAAAACAAAACACAGATAAAGTAGCATAGACCAATAAAGATTTTATAATTTTCTTTAAATTTAATAGATGTTGATTTTACTCCAATTATTTCATCATCATTAATATCCTGAAAGCCATAAATGGTGTCATAGCCTAATGTCCAAAATATGGCTGCGATGTATAATAAAATAGGTTCTAATGATATTTCTCCTATAAAAGCAGTCCATCCCATCAAAATACCCCAATTAAAAGTAAGACCTAAAAAAAGTTGAGGCCAGTAAGTTATTCGCTTCATATATGGATAAGAGAAGGCAAATGGTATTGATAGTAAACCAAGAACAATTGTTAAAAAATTAAATTGAATTAAAATAATTAAAGCAATGAAACACAATAAAATTATATACATAAAAGACTTTTGTGTTGAAATTCTTCCTGAGGGTATAGGTCTATTTTTTGTTCTATCTACTTTTTTGTCAAAATCCTTATCAACGATATCATTAAATATACAGCCAGCACTGCGCATTAATACTGAGCCTACAAAAAATAAAATAATATATTTTATAAATAATCTGAATTCTCCAGCTTGATTAAAAGCCAGAGTTAATCCCCAAAGGCAAGGCCAAAATAAAAGCATAAAACCAATTGGTTTGTCTAGTCTAGTAAGCTCAATGAAAATTTTGATTTTATTCATCCAATAATTTACTTGTAAATAGCAAAGGGTAGATTCATAATCAATGCGATTCGTTATGAATATTGATTATACTGTCGTTGCGCTCATGTTCCCAGCTATCCCGTTTACGATAAGCATCTATAGCAATCGGTTTCATACCCTAAGTAGTTTGATCAGAAAATTACATGATGAATATATTTTTGAAAAACACATTCCTTCTGAATGGAAAAAACAACTCATCAATTTGAATGGAAGAATTAAGCTGCTAAGGTATTCTATCGTTTTTGCAAGTTTTGGTTTCTTATTTAATATGCTTACAGTATTTGGACTTTATTTAAATAGAATATTGGAAGCTAGAATAATTTTTGGTTCCTGTTTGATCGCAATGATAATTTCAATTATTTTTTTTATTAGAGAAATTCAACTTTCCACAAAAGCTTTAAAGTTACACTTATCAGATATGAAAATTAAACTAGATTAAGGAATAATAACTGCAGGACCAATTATTTTTCTACCCTCTAAATCTTTGTGGGCCTGCACGACATCCTCTAATTGGTATTTTTTAAATATTTCTATTTTAATTTTACCCAAACTAATTTTTTTGAACAATTTATCTGCACCTTCCTTTAATTCATTTTTTGTTGCTAAGTAATGAAACATAGTGGGTCTTGTAAAATAAAGACTTTTTGGTTGTATTATCTTTTTTACATCAATATTTGCTACAGAACCTGATGAATTTCCGAAGGACACCATCATTCCTCTCATTTTTAAGCATTCAATTGATCCTTCAAAAGTATTTTTTCCAACACCATCATAAACAACAGAAACGCCTTTGCCTTTAGTTAATTCCAAAACTTTTTTTGGAAAATCTTCCTTAGAATAGTTTATTACAAAATCGCAACCATTTTTTTTAGCTATGTCAATTTTTTCATCTGATCCAACAGTTCCAATCACTTTGCATCCTAAACTTTTTGCCCATTGACAAAAAATTTGTCCAACACCACCGGCCGCTGCATGAAACAATAAAATCTCACTTGATGAAATAGGATAAGTTTTGTAAAGCAAATAGTATGCAGTCAAACCTTTTGTCATTAAAGTAGCGGCAATATTAAAATCTACTTCTTCTGGTATTTTAACTAAATTTTTTGTGGGATAATTTCTTTCTGATGAATACGCTCCAAGTGGAACACCAGCATATGCTACACGATCGCCAATTGAAAAATCTTTAACTTTTGATCCAATTTTTTTAATGATACCCGAGCCTTCTGCACCTATGCCAGATGGTAGTTCAATAGGATATAAACCTGAACGATGATAAGTATCTATGAAATTTAGTCCTATTGCCTTTTGTTCAATTAATACTTCTTCTGAGCCTGTTTTATCAAGCTCAATTGTTTCAATTTTTAGAACTTCTGGTCCACCAGTTTTTTCAATTTTTATAACTCTTGTCATTATTGAACAAAGTTTCCGCTGTGATAATCTTGATTGGCTTTAATGATTTCTTCTTTAGTATTCATTACAAAAGGACCTCCTCTTGCAACTGGTTCACCAATAGGTTTTCCTGCTATGACCAGAAATTTACTTTTTTTATTAGCAGAAATATACAAATCATTTCCATTTTGAAGACAAATTAGATTTGAATTTTGCAATTGGTCGTGCTTTTTATTTCCTATTTTTATCTCTCCTGTAACTAAGTAAACGAAAGCATTGTGTGAAGAAGGAATAATAAAATTAAAAATTTTATCTTTTTCTAATTCTACATCTATGTAAATTGGATCTACTGAAATACCTTTTGCAGGACCAATTTTATCTTGATATTTTCCAGCTATTATTTTGATTTTTTTTTCTTGATCTTTAAATTCAGGGATCTCTTTAGGCTCAATATTTTGATAAGAAGGTTTGCTCATTTTTAGTTTTGCGGGCATATTTACCCATAATTGAAATCCATGTAATTTTCCTTCTTTCATAATAGGCATTTCAGAATGGATAATTCCACTAGCTGCCGTCATCCATTGTACACTGCCCGGACCTAAATCACCTTTATTGCCTGTACTGTCCTCGTGTCTAAATTCTCCATTGAGCATATAAGTGACCGTTTCTATTCCTCTGTGGGGATGAGGAGGAAAACCAGCAATATAATCATCCTTATTTTCAGAACCAAATTCATCAAACATTAAGAATGGATCAATTAAATCAAGTTCAGGGATTCCCATGCTTCTCTTTAGCTTAACACCAGCTCCATCAGATGTTTGAATAGCTTGAACAATTTTATTTACTTCTATAGTCGGCATAAAATGATTTTGTTCTAAATGTTAAACTAATTCAAGTAGTTATATTTTTTATTTTCGCAATAAATCTTCTAATTTTTTTGTTTCACCAATTTTAAATATAACAGCATCCTCTTTATGATAACCATACCTATTTGTTGCATTTTTAAATCGTACCGGAGGTTCCATTATTGGTTCTAGAGATAATACAACTGTCCCCCAGTGCATGCCAATCACTTTTTTACTTTTTAAATCTTGGGCAATATTTAAAGCTTCTTCGGGATTTGCATGATAGATAGATTTATCTTTTTTTGGCGCCATGGGGTAAAAATTATAGGCTCCTATATTAATAAAGGTTAAATCAATAGGCCCATATTTTTCTCCAAGTTCTTTATAAATATTTCCATAGCCAGTGTCACAAGCAAATAATATTTTTTTATCTTTATACTCTATTAAAAAATTACCCCACAAAGTTTTATTTGTGTCCCATAAACTTCTTTTAGACCAATGAACCGCAGGCACAAAAGTAATTTTTAAATCATTTACTTTTATTTCATCATACCAGTCCATTTCTTTTACATCTGAATAACCATTTCTTGTAAAATATTTTCCGAGTTTGAGAGGAGCTAAAACTTTGGCTTTTTTGTAAGGAAATCTTTGTATGGTTCTAGTGCTCAAGTGATCGTAATGATTATGTGTTAATAAAAATAAATTTACCTCTGGTATCTCCTTAAGATTAATTGCAGGATCTACATATCTTTTGGGACCAAAGATTAAAGGTCCCATATTTTTTTCAAAAACAGGATCAGTAATGATAGTGGTATTACCAAGTTTGATTAAAAATGTAGCGTGTCCTATCCAAGTCACATAATCTTTGTTTTTATATTTTTTAAGATTTTCTAAAACTTCTTTTTTATTTATGACATGATTTGGTGGAATATTTATATTAAGTTTATTTTTTTCTTTATTGAATATCTTAAAACTCCAATTAAAAGAAGGATCCCTTTGAGGAGAGCCTTCGGGATTTCTAAAAGTTCCATCTGGTAAGTGATGATAAGGTCTTTCTTTCATAGTTTTTGCAAAAGTACTATAATTTAAAAAAAAAAAGTTAATAACAATGAATAGAACAATGTAAAGTTTTTTTTTCATGACTTCTAAAATAAGACTATATTTTTCTGATAAGATTGAAAGTGATTTGGTAGCGCATCTAAATAAAAACCAATCACATTATATCAAAAATGTAATGAGATTAAAACCAGGGGAAAATTTATCTATTTTTAATAGTTATGGTGAATGGAATTCAAAAATCGAAAGTTACCAGAAAGGAAAGGCACATATAAAGGTTTTAGATAAAGTGCGAGATAGAGATAACGAAAAAAAAATTTGGCTAGCATTTGCACCATTAAAACAAAATCCATTAAATTTTATGATACAGAAAGCCACAGAACTTGGTATTCAAAAATTTATTCCTTTAGTATGTGAAAGATCGATAGTAAAAAATATTAACGCTGAAAGAATTAAAAAGATTATAATTGAATCGAGTGAACAATCAAATCGACTTTCAATACCAGAAATAAAAAAAATTGAACCATTAAAAAATTTTCTGAAAATTTTTTCAAAAAATGGATGTATAATTTTTTGTGATATAAATTCTAACAAAAAAAACTTAAAAGAAATTTTAAGGAAAAAGATTGAAGGACCAATATGTATTCTTGTAGGCCCCGAGGGAGATTTTTCTGAAAACGAAAGACAATTAATAATCAGTCTCAATCAAGCATATCCTTTATCTTTAGCCTCCAATATATTGCGAGCTGAAACAGCTGCCATAGCGGCTATTACTATTGTTAATTTTCAGCTTAATTTGTAATAATTTTTATACAAAAATGTCGCAAGAAAATTAGTATATCTTTTGCGTTATTCAGGTATGTATATAGTGGGTTTATTGAGAAAAAAATGAGTACTTCGTATACAATTTTAGCGTCGGTCATTGGTCTTTTATTGTTATTTCTATACCTGTCGTGGATGTATGTTTCAGCGAAATATGTATGGTTAAAGGACAATAATAATTCAGTTACAGAAAAAAATCCAAAGCGATGGAAAAACATTGTGGATTCAAAAAATAGAGACCTTGGATGGTTTGATTTAGGCAATCACATAATAATTATAGGAGTTGTTTTGTTTGCAATATTTATTGTAAAGAATACATAAAAAAATGTTTCCGTTAATAGTGGCACATATTTTTGTTTTGATAATTGTGGCTTCGGTCGCCTTTCATTTTTGGTCTCCTTGGTGGTGGACTCCCGTTGCTTCTAATTGGGGAGGGATGGACGATACAATCCTTCTTACATTTTGGGTAACCGGAGCAGTGTTTATTGCAGTGTGTTTGTTCATGGCTTATTGCATATGGCGTTATCGTTATCAGAAAGATAGAAAAGCTGAATATAAGCCTGAAGATAAAAAATTAGAATTTCATCTTACTTGGTTAACCACACTAGGCGTGATAGTTATGCTAGCCCCAGGACTTGTGGTTTGGCATAAATATGTAACAGTTCCTGAAGATGCTCTTAACGTTGAAGTCGTAGCTTATCAATGGGGTTGGAAATATAGATTACCTGGTGAAGATGATATTTTAGGTAAGACCGAAATAAAATTTATAAGTGACGAAAATCCTTTTGGTTTAAATTTAAAAGATCCAAATGGCAAAGACGATATATTAGTAGATAGTGGCGACCTTCATTTACAGATAGATAAACCTGTTAAATTTCTACTTCGATCTATAGATGTTCTTCATAATTTTTATGTTCCCCAGTTTAGAGGAAAGATGGATATGGTTCCAGGTCATGTTACCTATTATTGGTTAACTCCGATAAGAACCGGAGATTTTGAAGTTTTGTGTGCAGAATTTTGTGGGGTTGGACATTATGCAATGAGAGGTCGTGTTATTGTAGATGATGAAAAAAATTACAATCAATGGTTGGCTCAACAAATTACCTTTGAAAAGATGTTAGCTCAAAATAAAATAGATAACAAATCATTGAAACTAGTAAAAAATATAGAATGAATTTAATGATACTATTATTTATGATAAGGCTTAGAAATTATGTCTGATGAATTTGAACATAAAATAGAAACAAAGGCAGATACCATAGCTGATGCGGGATCGGTTACTTCTGGATCAACAGCTGGTATTGATTATGTTCCAGCGCATGAAAGGCCAGATCAAGAACTTTATCATTCACATAGTTGGTGGACAACATATGTGTTTTCTCAAGATGCAAAATATATTGGAATTCAATATGCCCTTACAGCAATAGGTACAGGATTAATTGGATTGGTGCTTTCATGGATGATGAGATTACAACTTGCTTTTCCTGGCTTGGGTATTCTCGAACCTTCTTCATATTATCAGTTCATTACCATGCACGGAATGATTATGGTAATTTATTTGCTCACCGCACTATTTCTAGGTGGGTTTGGAAATCTTCTTATTCCACTCATGTGCGGAGCTCGAGATATGGCTTTCCCTTATGTAAATATGATTAGTTATTGGGCATTCCTATTGGCAGTGATAATTCTACTCGCAAGCTTTTTTGTTCCCGGTGGACCAACTGGAGCCGGTTGGACTTTATATCCACCTCAAGCAATAACCTCAGGGACACCAGGAAGTTCAGCGGGTATTGTATTAATGTTGATATCCCTTTGTGTTTTCGTAGCAGGTTTTACGATGGGTGGTCTAAATTATATTATTACCATGTTGCAATCTCGTGCTCGTGGAATGACTTTAATGAGATTGCCTCTTACTTGTTGGGGTATTTTTACAGCAACGGTACTTGCTTTGTTGGCTTTCCCTGCACTCTTGGTTGGTTGCATAATGATGACGCTTGATAGTTTATTGGGTACAAGTTTTTTTATGCCTGCAATGATTTCAATGGGAGAACATCTATCTTATGATGGTGGCAGTCCACTATTATTTCAGCATCTTTTTTGGTTCTTTGGTCATCCCGAAGTTTATATTATAGCATTACCAGCTTTTGGTATCATTTCAGATCTTATATCGGTTCATGCTAGAAAAAATATTTTTGGTTATAGAATGATGGTTTGGGCAATCGTAGGCATCGGTGCTTTAAGCTTCTTTGTTTGGGCTCACCATATGTATGTTAGTGGAATGACACCTTGGTTTGGTTACTTTTTTGCAACCACAACTTTGATTATTGCTGTTCCAACAGCGATTAAAGTTTACAATTGGGTTTTAACTCTTTGGAGAGGAAATATTCAATTAACTTTGCCGATGCTATTTTCCTTAGCCTTCATCGTTACATTTGTTAACGGAGGATTAACAGGTATATTTTTAGGAAATGTAACAGTAGATGTACCTCTATCTGATACTTATTTTGTAGTTGCTCATTTTCATATGGTTATGGGGATAGCTCCTATTTTAGTCGTATTCGGTGCCATTTATCATTGGTTCCCTTTGATTACTGGAAGAATGTTAAATGAAGGAATGGGCAGAATCCATTTTTGGATAACCTTTTTAGGCTCTTATGCAATTTATTTTCCAATGCACTATCAAGGATTTGTGGGAGTACCGAGAAGATATTTTGAAATCTATGACAGTCCATACATAGCCACGTCAACACTTCATCTAAATGTATTTATTACCATAGCTGCTTTGATTGTTGGTGCTGCTCAACTGGTATTTTTATTTAATTTGATATATAGCGCTCGAGCAGGAGAAAAGTCCGAAAAAAATCCTTGGAAAGCAAACTCTTTAGAATGGTTAACTCCTGAAATGCCTCCTGGGCATGGAAATTTTGGAAAAGAATTACCAGTGGTTTACCGTTGGGCTTATGATTTTAATGTTCCTGGGGCTGACAAAGATTATATTCCGCAAACTGTTCCTCCAAGTGAAGTAAGATCTGCCAAGGTTGAAAAAACATGAAAAAAGAAGAAGGCATTTTTAAAATACTTTCACAAAAACCTTGGGAAGCATCCCAGGCAGTGATCGATAATGATCATGATGGTAAAACTTTTGGAATAAGCAAAGCAAAACTCGGTGTTAGAACAATAATGACTGTTAGTACAGTTATCTTCTCTTTATTTATTGTTGCTTACGCAGATAGAATGTTAATTCATGACTGGAGAAGTATGCCAGAACCTTGGTTGCTTTGGGTGAATACGGCTGTTCTAATAATGAATAGTTATTTCTTTCATAATGTTAAAATTTCTGCAGACCAAAATAATAGCAAAGAAATTAAAAGAGGACTCTATACTGTTGGCCTTTTAGCTTACTCATTTCTTATTGGTCAAATAATAGTTTGGTATCAACTTTTGAGTCTTGGTTATTTCGCAGCATCAAATGTTGCAAATGCTTTTTTCTATCTTTTTACAGCATTGCATGGCCTACATTTGTTAGGAGGTCTATATTTTTGGGGAAGAGTTACATCAAAATTTTTAAAAGGAAATTACAAATTACCAAGTGTACAACATGCGATCGAACTTTGTGCAATTTACTGGCATTTTTTACTATTTGTTTGGTTGGTGTTGTTTGGCTTAATGTTATTTACTTAAAGGAAAAAAATGGATCAGGCTGCTCTAAAAAAACTTCCAAGAGGATGGAAAAGTATCCCTAGTGATTTAGGTTCAGATCAAACTGCGTTCAAAGGAGTTAATTGGGGCAAAGGGATGATGTGGATTTTCTTATTAAGTGATACATTTATTTTTAGTTGTTTCCTACTTTCTTATATGACAGGACGTGGATCAACTGTTCAGCCTTGGCCTAACCCAAGCGAAGTATTTGCACTAGACGCGTTTGGCGTACCTGTTCCGTTATTATTAATTGCAATTATGACTTTTGTTTTAATTACAAGCAGCGGAACCATGGCTATGGCTGTTAAATATGGTTATGAAAAAAATAAAAAATTATGTGGGATATTTTTATTATTAACAGCACTTGGTGGACTCACCTTTGTTGGTATGCAGGCGTTTGAATGGTCAAAACTAATACATGAGGGAGTAAGACCTTGGGAAAATCCTTTTGGCGCTCCTCAATTTGGTTCTTTCTTTTTTATGATTACAGGTTTTCATGGAACTCACGTTTCCATTGGAGTGATTTTTCTGTTTATTTTTACAAGAAAAGTTTTTAGAGGAGATTTTGACAGTGGAAGAAAAGGTTATTTCACCTCTATGAAATCAAATTATGTCGCAATAGAAATATTAGGACTTTACTGGCATTTTGTTGATTTAGTTTGGGTATTTATTTTTGCATTCTTTTATTTGTGGTAAAATTGAATATGGCGGAAAATATTAAAAAAGAACAAGCAACAACACATAAATTAGGCATTTATCTTTGGATTTGGGGTCTATTATTTGTTCTTAGTTTTTTTTCATACATGGTTGACTGGTTACAATTTCAAGGTTTATTAAGATGGACTTTAATTTTAATATTCATGTTTTTGAAAGCAGGTTTAATTATGGCATTCTTTATGCATTTATTTTGGGAACGTTATACACTTGTAAATGTTCTACTTTGGCCAATGACTGCAATAGCAACTTTTGTTGGACTAATGGTTGCAGAATCAAAATATACTGTTTTCACAAGATTTTTTTATTTCGTTTTAGGAAGTTAAATAACTTTTAGGAAATCAATTGCTTAATACTAGCACTAAATCAGAAACGCTGAAGTTAGATTTTTTTAGTTATCTAAAGGCTTTGTTTAATCTTATGAAGCCTCGAGTAATGTCATTAGTAATTTTTACTTGTGTAGTAGGTTTATTGATTGCGCCCATAAAAGTAAATTTTTTTAATGCAATCTTTTCTATCCTTGCAGTAGCTTTGGGTTCAGGTGCTGCTGGTGCATTAAATATGTGGTATGAGGCAGATTTAGATTCAGTAATGAGCAGAACATGTCTTAGGCCAATTCCAACAGGAAAGGTTACTAAAAATCAGGCTTTGATTTTTGGAATTTTAGCTTCACTAATTTCAGTAGTAGCATTATATTTTTTTTCAAATTTAGTTGCTTCATTTATATTAGCAACCACAATTTTATTTTATGTTTTTATTTACACAATTTGGCTTAAACAAAAAACTCCACAAAACATTGTTATTGGTGGGGCAGCAGGAGCTTTACCACCTATAATAGGCTGGGCTATTGCAACGGGAGATATAGCACTTCAGCCTGTTATATTATTTTTAATTATTTTTATTTGGACACCTTCTCATTTTTGGGCACTCAGCTTATATAAAACAGAAGATTATAGAAAAGCTAATATTCCAATGCTACCAGTTACATCTGGAGTAAAAACAACTAAACTAAATATTTTTGTTTACGCTTTACTATTGTTTCCAATTGTTTTAGCACCATTTTTTCTTGAATATTTTGGTTTAATTTATTTGTTATTTTCAGGAATACTGGGTTTTTATTATGTATTTATCTGTTACAGATTATTGAGAGCAAATGAAACTAAATTAGAAAAGAAAATTGCCAAACAAATATTTGGTTTTTCGATTTTTTATCTCTTCATGATTTTTGCTTCTATCTTAATAGATAGAATAATATAAAATTTTAAAAAAATTACATTTAATTAATGGCCGAAAAAAATAATAAAAAAATAATAATTATATTAATTTCAATATTTGTACTAGTTGTAGTCCTATCTTTTGTGGCAATAAAGATTTTTCAAAAAAAACAAAATATAGCTTTGGAAAACCATTTTATAAATGTTCGTTTAATCACAAGTGTGCACCCAAGTTTGCCATGGAAATTTTCAACCAAAGAACCTAATATAAAAATAAAGCCAGGAGAGGTAAAAACTATAGAATATATAGTGGAAAATCCAAGTAATAGAACAACTTTTGGTGTTGCAACTTTTCAATACCATCCCAAAGAATTGGGCAATTATTTTACTAAGCTAAACTGTTTTTGTTTTGATAAACAAAGTTTAAAAGCTGGAGAAAACAGCAAATATTCATTAGTAATTTTAATTGATCCCAAAATGAAAAAAGATAGCAAGACAAAAGATATTAAAGAAGTTATTATGCAGTTTATCTTTTTTGATTATGATGAGTTTAAAAAGGGTTAAACTTGAACTATGATATTAAAAACTTTGACATTGCAACCTGATGCCATAATTTCAATGTGTGCCATGTGTATTTCTGACAGATCAGGAGGACAAATTGCACTACTTATCATTGTTTCTTCATTAATATTTTTAGCTATCGCAAATTGGGCTTGGAAAAAATATTTCAAAAATACTAGAGAAATTTCTACGGAAAAATAAATTGTATAATTGAAATTCTACGTTTTAGGGTGGCTAACAGTTCTATTCTATACTAGAAAAAGCTATGCAGTACATCAGCACAAGAAATACTGAACAAACCTTCACCTTTAAGGATGTTTTTTTAAATGGACTTGCTTCAGATGGAGGACTTTATATACCTAAAAAAATTCCTTCTTATTCATTGAAAGAACTAGAAAGTTTAAAAGAGCTTTCTTACGAGCAACTTGCAGTTAAAATTATTTTTAATTTTTGCTCTGATGAATTTAATAAAACTGAAATCAAAGATTTAGTTAATAAATCTTATAAAGAATTTAGAGTAAAAAATGTAGTCAACATTAAAAGCCTCGAAAATATTATTTTATTAGAATTATTCCATGGGCCCACTTTAGCTTTTAAAGATATTGCAATGCAAGTGATTGGCAATATGTATGAAAAAATCTTAAATGATAAAAATAAAGTTATCAATATAGTCGTGGCAACCTCCGGAGATACTGGTGCAGCAGCAATAAGTGCATTAAAGGGTAGAAAGAATATAAATATATTTGTTCTTCATCCCCATAATAAAATTTCAAAAATACAAAGAAAGCTAATGACAACCATTAAAGAAAATAATGTTTATAATTTGGCAATCGAAGGCAATTTTGATGATTGTCAAAAATTAGTTAAATCAATGTTTATTGATCAATCATTCAATGATGAAATTAATATGTCAGGAGTAAATTCAATTAATTGGGCAAGAATAATTGTACAAATTGTGTACTATTTTTTTAGTTATTTTAAAATTAATAATGGCAATCAAAAAATTAATTTTTCTGTACCTACTGGAAATTTTGGGGATGTTTTTGCAGGATATATCGCAAAAAAAATGGGTTTACCAATAAACAAACTTATTGTTGCAACTAATAAAAATGATATTTTAAAAAGAGTTATTAATACAGGCGTTTATAAACCTAAAGAGGTTTTGCAAACTATTTCACCCAGCATGGATATTCAAGTAGCTAGTAATTTTGAAAGATTAATTTTTTACATCAATTCTAATGATGATCAGATAACTTTAAAAAAAATGGAAGAGCTAAAAAAAAATAATGAGTTTAAATTGAACGGTGAACAAATGAGTATTCTTAGAGATGATTTTATATCGGAAAGTTTGTCGGAAGATGAAACAAAAGATGTTATAAAAAAAATCAATAAGAATTATAATATTCTTGTTGATCCACATACCGCTATAGGAATAGGTGTTTTAGATAAACTTTCAAATAATGGCATAAATATAATTTTGTCAACAGCACATCCCAGCAAGTTTCCTGAAGCGGTAAAAGAAGCTACCGGCAAACATCCTGAATTGCCCCCTAAAATTAAAAAAATTATAGAAGAAGAAGAAAAATTTGATATCTTGCCCAATGATTTAAATTTGATTAAAAAATTTATTAAAGAGAGAGCTTAAATGAAAGTAAAAGTCGGAGATACTCTAGTTGATAGCAGTGCTTATATTTTAACAAAAGATGGACCTGAAAAGGTTTCGACTAATAAATTTTTTGGAAATCAAAAAATTATTTTATTTGGATTACCAGGAGCGTTCACACCTACTTGTTCTACCAAACACCTGCCTGGATATGTAAATTTACTTGAACTTGCAAAAGAAAAAAACATTCACAAAATTATATGTGTATCTGTTAATGATGCATTTGTTATGGATGCTTGGGCTAAAAACCAGGGAGCTAAAGGAAAAATAGAAATGTTAGCAGATGCATCTGCATCATTTACCAAAAGTATTGGTGCTGAATTAGATTTAAAAAGTAGAGGATTAGAATTAAGGTCTTCTAGATACGCTATGTTGATAGAAAATTTAAAAGTTTTAAAAATTTCTGAAGAAAAAGTTGCTAAAAACTGTGAAGTATCTGCTGCAGAGAACTTTTTAAAAGGAATTTAAATTAAGGCCGCTTTTTTTGCCAATTTATCAACCATATTATTCATTGGGTCTCCCGAATGACCCTTTACCCACTGCCATTCGATATCATGAAAATTTGATAAAGTGTTTAATTTTATCCATAACTCAACATTTTTTACTTTTTTTTTATTGGCTGTTTTCCAATTATTTTTTTCCCAAATTTTTATCCAATTAGTAATTCCTTCCTTTACATAATTTGAATCTGTATAAATTCTTATTTTTTGTTTTTTTGAAAAAAATACTAATGCCTTAATTGCAGCCATTAATTCCATCTGATTATTTGTTGTATTTATCTTTTTCCCAGAAATAATGTTTTGTTTATCACCATTAAGTATTATTGCAGCCCAACCTCCAGGACCAGGATTGCCTATGCAGGATCCATCTGTATAAATTTTAATCATATCTAAATACAATAATCCTCAAAGTTTTTTACACTATTATGAAACTCGAGTCTTTTCAGATATTCAATTGGATCTTTAACAGTTAAAAGAGCACCCTTACTCAAATTCAAATAATCAAAAACACGTGTTAACAAAAATCTCATGGAAGCACCTTGAGCTAAAACTTTAAGGTACTTTTTTTCGTCGTTGTTAAGTTTTCTCACGCTTGTATATCCTTTTATAAATTTTCTTGCTTTGGTTACATTAAAACTTAAATTCTCCCTTACTCCTTCAAAACACAAAGCATTTAAACAAACTGCTATTTCAAAGGAATAAAAATCACGACAAGAAAAATAAAAATCAATTATTCCTGTAAACTTTTCATTTTTAAAAAAAATATTATCTGGAAATAAATCCGCGTGTATTATTCCCGAAGGTAATTTTTTTGGCCAATTTTTTTTTATTTCTTTTAAACTTATTTTTATTATTTTGGATAAATTCTTATGAATCTTTGAACAATCTTTTTCTACTTTACCAAATAATTCTGACCAAGAATCTAGAGAAAGATTATTTTGTCTCGTTAAAGAAAGATTTTTAGTAATTTTATGGAGCTTCGCTGTTTCAACACCTATGTCATAACAATTTTCCGGACTCAAATTTTTTTTTGCTGAACCTTCAAGAAATGATACTACAGCAGCTTTTTTTCCTAAAATCTCAGAAATATAATTTCCATTCTTGTTAATAATCGGTCTTGGACACTTAAAATTTGAATTATACAAATTGGTCATTAATCCTATAAAAAAAGGAAGATCTTTTGAATCAACTCTTTTTTCGTAGATAGTGAGGATAAATTTATTTTTTTCTGTCTGAACTAGGTAATTTGTATTTTCAATACCCTCCTTAATACCAAAGAATTTAGTGATTTTACCTATTTCATAATTTTTAAAAAAATTATTTAGTTCGTCTTTTGATATTTTTGTGTATACAGCCATTTGCGTCTTTATTTTATGTTAGTTTGTTGGGAATTCTGAATACTACATTTTCCTTTACAACTTCAACTTCATTTATTTCAATATCAGCTCTTTCTTTTATTTTAGCTATAAATTCTTTGACCAAAACTTCAGGTGCCGATGCCCCGGAGGATAATCCAATATTTTTACATTTTAAAATTTCTTCAATGGGGATAGCATTGGTGGTATAAAGTAACTGTGATTTTAAACATCCTGACTTCTTGGCAGATTCAACCAATCTTTTAGAATTAGATGAATTTCTGCTGCCAATGACAAAAAACATTTCACACTTTTTTGCAATTTTTTTAACAGCTAGCTGTCTATTTGTTGTGGCATAACAAATATCATCTTTTTTTGGTTCTTTTATATCAGGAAACTTATTTTTCAGGATTTGTATGATTTCAATAGTATCGTCTACTGAAAGAGTTGTTTGGGTGATATATGAAAGTTTTCCATTTTTTTTAAGGACATAATTTTTTGCATCTTCACTTGTTTCAAGTAAATCAATAGTTCCTTCTGGTAATTGACCCATGGTCCCTATAACCTCAGGATGATTTTTATGACCAATTAGTAAAATGTGATAATTATATTTGTATAATTGTTCAGCTTCTTTATGAACTTTAGAAACTAATGGGCAAGTTGCATCTATATATTCGATTTGTTTAAAATTTGCGTCTTTGGGAACTGATTTGGGAACTCCGTGTGCAGAAAAAATAACTGGTCTACTTCTATCTTCAATTTCACTTAATTCTTCAACAAAAATAGCACCTTTTTTTCCTAAACTTTCTACTACGTGTTTATTGTGTACGATTTCGTGTCTTACATAGACTGGAGCTCCAAACTTTTCTAAACTTTTTTTAACAATTTCTATAGCTCTATCAACTCCTGCGCAAAAACCTCTTGGCGAGGCTAAATGAATTGTAATTTTATTCTTCATATATTTACTTCATGTATTAGCAATATATGCTTAAAGTATTTTAAGCTCTAGTTTTTTTAAGAGCGCCCTTAGCTTGATTGAAATTTTCTTCAAAGAGAGTGTCCAATTTTGATTTATTAATTGATGTTTTTATCAATTTTGCAACTGACTCCATTGCAATTTTTACAGAAGCATCTTTTATGCCTTTAATAGCGTCTTCTTTCATTTGTACAATTTTTCGTTCGGTGATTTTTTTTTTATTTTCCGAAGTTTGAAAAAATTTATTATTTATTTCTATAATAAGCTTTTCGCTCTCTTCTCGAGCATTTTTGATTATTTGTTCATTTTCTTTTTGAGCATTTTCTAATTTATCCTGGGATTCATTTAATAAATTTTTTGATTCTTTTTTTAATTTTTCAGCTTCATTGAGTTCATTCCTAATGTTCTCTATAATATTATTTAACAAAGAATTTATTTTTTGAGGAACTTTTAAATAAACTAGTACTGCAATAAATATTATGAAAGCAATAGCTACCCAAAATGTTGCATCAATTATCATATATATTTTGTAATTTCTTTTTTTGAGATATCCTCAACAATCGCGGAAACGCTACTGGCGTTTACTTCAGTACCTACTATTTTTCTGACAATTTCTGAAGATGCCTCAATAGCAATTTTGTTAACATCTTTTATTGAAGAAAATTTCAGCGTTTTAATTTCTTTTTCAGCTTTTTCAATTTCTTTCCCAATTTCTAGATCAAATTGATTTTTTTTATTTTTAATGTCGAGATTAACTTTTTTTCTTGTTTTATCTAGAATTTTTTTTGCCTCTTGTTTTGCATCACTAAGAATTTTGTTGTATTCAGAGATTTTTTTTTCAGATTGATCTTTAAGTTTTTGAGCTTCATCTAGGTCGGTTAAAATTTGAGATTTTCTATTTTCTAAGTTTTCATTAATTTTTGGCAAAATTGCTCTCCATAAAATTACATATAAAGTTACGAAAACCAGTATTACCCAAAAAATTTGAGATATCCAATAATCTGGATTAAGCTGAGGCATACCTCCCTCAGCTGCAAAACAATTACCCGATAAAAGAGTAAAAAATCCAATAAATTTTAAATAATTTTGAACCATTACTTAAAACTTAAAATGCAAATAATATTATTAGTGCAATAACCAAGCCAAACAATCCAGTAGCTTCCGCTAAAGCAAAACCTAAAAGTAAGTTTGGAAATTGTTTTTGTGCTGCAGAGGGATTACGCATAGCTCCTGACAAATAATTTCCAAAAATAATTCCTATACCAACTCCTGCTCCTGCTAATGCAATTGCTGCAAGACCGGCTCCAATCATTTTTGCTGCTTCTAACTCCATATTTTCTCCTTTCTTTTTAATTTAATGATTTAAATTAAGTGCATCATTTAAATAGATACAGGTTAAAATTGCAAAAACATAAGCCTGAAGGAAGGCTATTAATATTTCCAGACCAGTTAGTGCAACTGTAAAACTTAGTGGTAACCATCCACCTATTACTCCAAGACTTATTACAAAACCTCCAAAAACTTTTAACATTGTATGACCTGCCATCATATTTGCAAATAATCGTACAGATAAGCTTACGGGTCTACTCAAATATGAAATAATCTCAATTACAACTATTAAGGGTAACAAAAATAATGGAACTCCACTTGGAATAAATAATTTAAGATATCTTACCCCATGATTAACAAATCCTATAATTGTTACGCCTATGAAAATAATAGCTGCCAATGCAAAAGTTACGATTATATGACTTGTAACTGTAAAAGAGTAGGGCAACATTCCAAGCATGTTGCAGAATAATACAAACATAAATAAGCTAAAAACAAATGGAAAATAGGGTTTTGCTTTTGATCCCGCGGTATCACTTATCATTTTGGACACTAAGGTATAACTAAGTTCTGTGAGTAATTGTATTTTTGTGGGTATTATAGCTTTTCTCTTGGTTCCTATAAAAAACACACTAATTATTGTAAACGCACTTATCACCATAAATAAACTTGCATTCGTAAATGATATATCTACATTTCCAAGACTTATTTCAGGGCCAATTCTATAAACATTGAATTGATGCATTGGATTTGTTGACATTTTATTTTTTCAATTTTTTTTAATCGTTATTTTTCTGCATTAGTTTTGCTGATCTAATGACATTTAAGATGCCAGCTACAGCGCCAGCAAAAAAAAATATTATTGTTAACCAAGGTTTACTATCAAACCAGTTGTCTAAAATAAACCCTATTATTGAGCCCACAAAAACAGCGGCAACCATCTCAGTGCTTAATTTTAAGGCAGCACCCAAAGAAGAAGTATTTTTTCTATTGTTAGTAAAGGAGTTTTTATTAGCTTTTTTCTTTGCAATTTTTAGGCGAGTACTCAATTCGCTAAATTTTTTCATTTAAATAAAATTTATGCAACCAATTCTTCAGCTTTTTCAAGATCAACAGCAACCAACTGGCTAACTCCCTTTTCAGGCATTGTTATACCATACAATCTGTTCATTTTTGACATGGTTAGGGCATGATGTGTAACAATAATAAATTTTGTGCGAGTTATTTTTACTAATTCTTCGAGTAAATTACAAAACCTTGTTACATTGGCATCATCCAAAGGTGCATCAACTTCATCCAAAAAACATATTGGTGAAGGGTTAGTTAGAAAGACTGCAAAAATTAAAGATAAAGCAGTTAGTGCTTGCTCTCCTCCTGAAAGAAGAGTTATTGATTGCAATCTTTTACCCGGAGGACTTACTAGCATTTCTAAACCAGCTTCTAAAGGATCTTCAGAGTCTACTAATTCCAATTTAGCATTTCCTCCATTAAATAATTTTGTGTATACCTCGTTAAATTTTCTATTTACCTTTTCAAAAGCTTCAATTAATCTTTCCCTTCCTTTTTGATTTAGCTCATTAATACTTGCTTTTAATTTAATTATTGCCATGACTAAATCTTCTCGGTCTTTTTGTATTTTGGTGATTTCCATTTCAGACTGTTTTGTCTCTTCATCTGCTCTCAAATTTACTGAACCAAGTTTATCTCTTTTTCTTTTTTTTGCATCCAAAGCCTCCTCTTGTTCCAAAGCCTCTGGAAGAATATCTTTTCCAAGAAAATTAGATGAATTAAATAAGTTGGATTCATTAAGTTTAAGATTGCTTTCAATATGTTCCAGCAAATCTCTTTTTCTGTTTTGTAAGCCCTCCGCCTTAGCAGAAGCTCTAGCTCTATTCTCTCTTGCAAGCATAATCTTTTCTTGCACGGCTTTTAGCTTTTTATTGTGATCTTCATAAATTTCTTCTGCTTTATTTGTTTCTTCTTCCATTTTTAATTTTTCCTGTTCTGTTGTTTTAATAATTTGCAAAGTCTGACCTTTTTCAACAGCAATATTTTCAGGAAGTTTTTCCAAATTAATTAAATTTTGAGCAATCTTTTCTTTTCTTGCATTTAATTCGTTTACCATTTTTTCTGAATTAGAATTCAGATTCTTCCAATTCTTATTTTCTTCATCGATATTTTTTATTCTCTCTTGTCTTTTTATTGAGTCAGCTTTTATTGTTTGATTTTTACTATATGCAGCCGCGTAACTTTCTTGTGAAATTTTTATTTTGTGATTTAATTTGTTTAGCTCTTCTAATACTTGGTTATTTGTTACGTCTTCAAATTTTGAAGTCAAAATTTTCAAGCTATTTATTGTTTTATTAATTAAGTTAGAGGATTCATCAATATTGCCTTCTTTTATACATTTGTGGCACTTTTCTAAATCTGATAAAGAGTTTTTTATGATTTCTAAATTTTCTTTTGAAGCAGAATTTATAGCCAGTTCTTGAGAGGTTTTTTTGAGCATTTCTTGCTCAATTTTAAGGTTTTCCGTTGCTACGTTTAAGTCCTGGCTAGTTTGCTTCTCAAGATCATAATATTTTGTCTCGACATCAATTAAATCTTTTTTTTCTACTTTTAGTCTCTTTTCATTCGATGAAGCATCAATTATTATTCTTTTTTCTCTATCAATATCAATTTCTAATGTTTTTTCAGAATCAATTAAACTATTTTTCTCGCTTTTTATTCTAATTTCTTGTTCTTCTAGATTTTTTATTTCTAAATTTAGTCTCTGTAATTTTGATAGTATTTCAATATTTTTGTCTCTCAAAGGTTTTAATTTTAAATTCTCTTTTTCCAGTAGTTCAGTAGAATGGTTTAGCTCAATCGTTAATCCACTTACTTCATCCTCAGATTCACTGACATTTTCATTTTCTAATTTAATATCTTTTTCGATATTTTGTAATTTTAAATAGTAAAGGCCTGCTTCAAATTTTTTAATTTCTTCTGAAATCATTTTATACTTTGTTGCTTCTTCTGCTTGTTTCTTTAAATTTGCCAATTGTTTTTCTTGCTGTCTTCTTAGTTCATCTGATCTTTTTAAATTATTTTCTGCTGCAGTCAGTCTTAATTCAGATTCATGTCTTCTTGCATGTATTCCCGATATTCCAGCGGCCTCTTCTAAAATAGCTCTTCGATCAGATGGCTTTGCGGTTACAAGCGTCCCGATTCTTCCTTGGCCAATAATCGAAGGTGAGTGTGCTCCAGTAGATAGATCTGCAAAAAATGTTTGAGCATCTCTCGCTCGAACTTCTTTTTCATTAATAAAATATTTTGAACCTTTGTCTTTTTCAATCCTTCTCTTAACATCAATTTTTTCAATATCCCTAAATTGTATTGGCCCATCTTTCTCTATATTTCCCAAACTAATAATTACCTCAGCAATATTTTTTGAGGGTTTATTAGCAGTGCCAGAAAAAATAACATCTTCCATCCCTGAACCCCGCATGCTTTTTGCAGATGTTTCTCCCATACACCATCTTAAAGATTCCACAATATTTGATTTACCACAGCCGTTTGGACCCACAATTCCTGTTAAACCGTGTTCGATTAAGAAAGTTGTCTTTTCGACAAAAGATTTAAAACCTGTTAATTGAATTTTTTTAAATTCCATAAATCTTATTATATTAATTTTTCAAGCATTTTTCTTATATTTTTGTATTCAAGAGTACCTTTAAATGGTTCATCATTTATAACCAATGTCGGTGTAGATTTTATTTTAAATTTTTGCACAGCTTCGATTCTACTATTTAATATATAATTTTCTACATCTTCAAAAGCCAAGCATTTATCAAAATCGTCTTCATTAAGACCAAATTGTTTTACAGATTTTTTGAGATTTTGATTTATATCTTCTATTTTTTCACCTCTTATCCAACTTTCTTGTGTTTTATATAAGTGATCTAAAAAAGAAATTCTTTTTTCTTTATTTACACATTGGGCAATTTTTGAAGCATTGAGTGCAGCCAAATCTAGAGGGAAATGCTTAAAATATATTTTTGCGATTCCTGTATCTATATAATCTTTTTTAAGAAGGGGATAAACTTTTGCATGAAAGCTTGCGCAATGTGGACAAGTTAAAGATTGATAGGAATAAATCTTGATTTTTGCATTTTCGTTTCCTTCGGTGATATCGCTTAATTTATAATTTTCACCAGCAAAAGCATTTATACTCAATAAAAAAAATAACAGAATATAAATTATTTTTTTCATTTTTGAATTGCGTTTATTAATTCCATTAAAGATTTTTTTATTTTTTCATTATTTAGAGATTTTAGAGAATCTTGAAATTTCTTTTTGGTATTTGTAGAAATATACATTTTTTTTTTATTAATATTTTCTCTTAAATTATTAAATGTTTCTAAACGGATATTATTTAGAATTTCATAGCCAAAAAAACCATTAATCTTTTCTATGATGGTATTTTTGCTAAATTCTACATTAATTTCATTTCCTCTTTGTACGTTTATTATTAAAGTTCCTGGAGCATTTTTTCCACTGGGTTTGAATGTTTTTGGGAATGATACTTTTGATATTTCATTACCCACTAAATAATTCCACCTGTTTAATATTTCAGAGTAAACAAAACCCCTTTTGTTTAAGATTTTTTTTACGCTTTTTGGCAAAGAATTTTTAAAAGACCTTAAACCTTGAATATAAAATGTATTTTGCTTTATATTGTTTTTTATATGCATAGACTGGTATCAATTTTACCAAAAAAAATACTTTATTGGTATGATAATAACAAAAGAGTTTTGCCTTGGAGGATCAATACACCAAAAAACAAAAAGGAATACTACGTAATTGTGAGTGAATTTATGTTGCAGCAAACACAAGTTAAAACTGTAATTCCATATTTTACAAAATTTGTTACAAAAATTCCAAATTTAAAAACTTTATCTACAAGTAATGAAAAAAAAGTTTTAAAACTTTGGGAAGGTTTAGGATATTACAGAAGAGCAAGAAATTTACATAAAACTGCTAAGATTTTAATTAAAAATTATAATGGCAAACTTCCAAAAAAATTTGAAGAAATTATAAAATTACCTGGAATAGGAGAATATACAGCTAACTCATTAACAGCTCTAGTTCATAACAAGGCATGCATTCCAATTGATGGAAATGTTAAGAGGGTTTTTTCACGATTATTTCTTATTTATGAAAGTAATAAAAATTTTTGCAAAGAAGTAAAAAAAATTATAAACAAACTGCCTAATACTAACAGGAATGCAGATTTAGCTGAAGCATTGATGGAGTTTGGTGCGACAGTTTGTAAGCCTAAAAATCCATTATGTAGAATTTGTAATTTAAAAAATTATTGTAAATTTTATAATAAAAAAATTTATATTCCTACAAAGAAAAAATACTATTTCAAAGAAAAAAAATTTAATATTTATTGTTATTTAAATAAAAAAAATAAAAAAATTGCACTAACTCAAAATAAAAATTTAAGTTTTTTAGCTAACTTTAAAATGCCAGAAGCTCAAATGGTAATTTCAAGTAATAATTCTAAAATAAAAAGATGGAATTATTTGTGTAATTATAAAAATAATATTTCGAATATTAAAATGAATATAAATTTGTTTTATAAATTTACAAAAAATAAACCAAAAAAATTCACTTGGTATTCTATAGATGGGTCAAATATTGAATTTATACCGACGTTTACAAAAATAATTTTTAATAAAGTAAAAAAATTATATGTATAAAAATAAGCTGTTAACCTAAGGCGTTTTTAGAAATTAATCTTTGTCTAAGATTATCTATGGGAACAAAAGCTCCATCCAAATTGTAATGCCAATATGTCCATCCATTGCAACTTTCAGCACCAATAATTTTTGCAGCAACTTTGTGTATTGATCCTTCCGATTCATTACATTTAATGCTTCCATCAGCCATAATTTTTGCATTTATTTTTTTCTTTGGATCAAATATTTGCATACCTGGTGAAATAATTCCCATTTCAACCAATGATCCGAACGGTATTCGAGGTTTAGATTTATTATTTTTAATAGTATCGAGATAATGATCTTTTATCTCTATTGTTTTTTTTAGCCTTTGTTTTGCGACATTAAAATATTTGTTTTCTTTTTCAATTCCAAAGTAATTTCTGCCAATCTTTTTTGCAACAACAGCCGTTGTTCCTGTTCCAAGGAATGGATCAAATACAAAATCGTCCTTGTTTGTCGAAGCTAGCAAAATTCTGTGTAATAGAGACTCAGGTTTTTGTGTGGAATGAACCTTTTTTCCATTTTTTTTAATTCTTTCACTTCCATTACAAATGGGTAATGTCCAATCAGATCGCATCTGCAAGTCATCATTTAGGCACTTGAGAGATTGATAATTAAATGTGTATTTTGAATTTTTGTTTTTTGAAGCCCAAATTAATGTTTCGTGAGCATTGGTAAACCTAGTACCTCTAAAATTTGGCATAGGATTATTTTTTTTCCATATAACATCGTTAAGTATCCAGTAGCCTATATTTTGAATGTGATATCCTATACGAAAAATATTGTGATAAGACCCAATTATCCAAATAGCACCATTATCTTTAAGAACCCTTTTGCATTCACTTAACCATTCTTTACAAAAATTATCATAGTGTTCAAAATTTTTAAATTTATCCCACTTATCATTAACCCCATTAACTTTACTATTATCTGGTCTTTTTAATTTTTTTTCTATTTGCAAATTGTAAGGAGGATCTGCAAAAATTAAATCAAAGCTCTTATCAGGAATTTTTTTTAATTCTTCTATACAATCTCCATTCAAAATTTTATTTTTAAGTTGCTCTATATCCATGATTATTTCACGTGAATAATTAGACTCCAAACAAGAGTCTGGGTCAACTTACGATTGAAAATTATTTGGTTAAATTGTGTTTATTTTTTTTTGTTTAACAAGATGTTGTACATAGGCTTAAAAGTTTTTCTATGATGAATGGTGACACCAAATTTATTAATCGCTTTTAAATGTTTTTTTGTTCCATATCCAAAATTAGTATGCCAGCTGTAGGATGTATAATTTTTTGCTAATCTTGTTATGTATCTATCTCTTGCCACTTTAGCAATAATCGAAGCAGCTGAAATAGCAGGAATTTTTTCATCTCCTCGAATTATAGTTTTGCAATGATAACTCATATTTTTTGGTACATGTGTACCATCAATCAAAATTATATTTGGTTTGTGTTTTAAATTATTTATAGCTCTTTTCATAGAGAGTAAGGTTGCTTGCAAAATGTTTAATTTATCTATTTCTTTTATTGAAGCTTTGCTTATGGAATAAATAGAATTTTTTTTTATATAATTTGATAATTGTTTTCTTTCTTTACCTGATATTTTTTTTGAATCTTTAAGTAGATTTTTATTAATATTTTTTTTTAATATTACTGCTGCCGAAAAAACAGGGCCAATCCAGCTACCTCTACCCACTTCATCAACACCAGCAATTAATTTATTTTTATTCAAAAAATTTACTTATAAGATTAAAAATTTAGTTGCTTCATTTTTTCTCTTATTAACTTTAAATCGATCCATGCTAATTTTTTTTGATCAGGTTGTCTCATTAAAAAAGCAGGATGAAAAGATGCTATTATATATGGATCACAATTTCCAATTTTTTTTTTCATCCATTTCCCTCTTACTTTTGAAATTACTTTTTCATTTCCTATAATAGCATTAAGTGCTGTGCTACCTAAAAGTATGAGGATTTTTGGATTAATTATTTCTATATGCAATTTTAAAAAAGGGTAATATCTCTCAATTTCCTGATCTGTGGGCCTTCTATTTTTGGGTGGTCGGTAATTTACAACATTTGATATGTATACTTTTTTTCTATTCAAATTTATTGCTTCTAACATTTTATCTAACAGTTTTCCCGCACGTCCCACAAAAGGTAGACCTTCTTGATCTTCTTGTGCACCAGGTCCTTCACCTATAAGCATAATCTTGGAATATATATTTCCATCAGAAAAGACTATTTTATTTGCAGAATTCTTTAATTCACAGTTTTTTATTGATCCAATCATTTTTTTTAATTCCTCTAGTTGCTGTGATTTTCCTAAATCATTTGCTAATTTCTCATTGTTATTAAATCGATTTATAGGAGAATTATTTATTAACAAATCTATATTTAACAAATTATAATATTCAATAAGCGAAAGGATTTTTTGATTTATTTTTTTATTCATCGTAAATTGTAGTATTTTATGTATTCAAGTTTATCAAAAATTTTTATTTATATCCTAATCTTTTTTATTTTTCTTTCAAATATTAATGCACATTCATCGAATCAAAAGATATTGTATTCTAGAAAAAGTATTTCTAATTATTTTTCAGGAATCATTTCATCTAATAATAATAATAATAAATTAGCTCTAAAATATCTCAATAACATAAGTCACTTAAAAAATAATCATGATCAGTATAATCGCGAATTAGTTTTTACACTGGTACAAACACGAAAAATTTCAGAGTTATTTTTATATTTGAAAAAACTAGAAAAAAAAAATTTAAATTTTTTTAATGCAAATTTATTATTAGGCATTAATTATTTTCTAGAAAAAAATTATATAAAATCTATAAGTTATTTTAATTCGATCGTTCAAACTAGAAAATTTTCTGATTTTGAAAAATTAATTGCACAATCACTTTTAAGTTATATCAAAGTATTTAAAAATCAGTTAGAGGATTACAAAGCTGAGCGTAATATTAATATTTTTCCGGAAAATTATAAATATTTTACGCTGATTAATAATGCTTTTATAAATTGTTATCTTGATAATAAAAAAGTTGAAGAAAATTTTTTAAGAATAATTAATCCTAATACATTAAATTTTACCCGATATAATTTTTTTTATATTAATTTTCTTGTATCGAAAAATCGTAAAAATGAAGCTTTAAAAATTTTAGAGAAAAAAAATGATAAATTTAATACTAACCTACTATTAGATCAAACAAGATCGTGGTTTAACAAAGGAAAAGTGAATAGGGTCAAGAAAATATTTGACTGCAGGAATCCCAATCATTTAATTAGTGAGTTTTTTTATTTAATAGCCAATTTATATTCTAGTAAAGAAAATTATGTACTTTCAAATTTTTATTTAAATTTATCTCTTTATCTCAACTCTGATTTTATATTTAATAATGCACTATTAGCGGAAAATTACTTTTACTTGGAGGATTATCAAAATTCAAAAAAAATTTATTTACAATTCAATTCTAAAAATCCAATATATGATTGGCATGCTAAAAAAAGACTTGTATGGATAAAGAGTAAAATAGAAAATAATGAATCTGCGATCAATTTTTTAAATAAAAGCTTTAACAAAATAGAAAATCCTACAGTTAAAAATTATTATGATTTAGCAAATATTTACAAAGATTTTGAAAAATATGAAGAGTCTATTAAATATTATACTAAGGTTTTAAATAATATCAGTTATGATCACCCTTTATATTCTAAAATTTTACATAGAAGAGGAATGAGCTATGAAAGATTGAAATTGTGGAAAAAATCTGAAAACGATTTAATTCAATCATTAAGTTTAGTTCCAGAAGAACCTTACGTATTAAATTATTTAGCCTACTCATGGCTTGAAAGAAATATTAATCTAAAAAAATCTATTGAGATGTTAAAAGTGGCATTTAACAAAAAAAGGGAAGATCCATATATTATAGACTCACTGGGGTGGGGGATGTATTTGACTGGAAGATATGAGGAAGCAGAAACACTTTTACAAAAGGCAGTTCAACTTATGCCCTTAGATCCCATAGTTAATGATCATTACGCAGATATACTATGGAAATTAAATAAGAATTTACAGGCAAATTATTTTTGGAACTATGTTTTGAATCTTGAAACTACAGGAAATGAAATGAAAGACAAAATTAAAGAAAAATTAATATTGGGTATTGAAAATCATTCTTAAATAAGAGATGAAAACATTTCTTATTTATTCATTTTGCAAAATAAACTTATCATTAAGAGTAATTGAAAAATTGCGTACCGGACTACATAAAATTCAATCTATAGTAACTTTTGTCAATTTATTTGACATTATTAAAATTAAAGAAATCAACTCAGGGCATGATCAAATAAAATTTTACGGTAAATTTAAACATAATATTAATTTAAAAACTAATACTATCTCAAAGACACTAGATCTTTTAAGAAAAAATAATTACCTAAAAAAACAAAAGTTTAAAATTTATATCAAGAAAAATATACCACACAGCTCTGGACTTGGTGGAGGCTCAATGAATTCAGCTGCATTAATAAAATTCTTTTTATCAACTTATAAACTTAATATAAATCAAAGAAAATTATATAAAATTGCAAACAAAATAGGGTCAGATGTTTTACTAGGACTGAAAATTAGAAATACTTTTTTAATGGGTGGCAAAAAATATCTAAAAAGATTCAAAGGTAAATTAAAATTACATGTTGTACTGGCTAATCCAGGAATAAAATGTTTATCTAAGGATATTTATTCAAAGAATAAACAATTTTCTAATTCTTATCAAAAAAAAATTAATTCAAATTTTCAAAAAATATTTGGTTTAAATAATATTAGATTAGACAGAAATGATCTTGAACAGGTAGTTTTCAAACTGTATCCGAAGATAAAAACTCTTAATACTTTTATAAAAAAGCAGGAAAATTGTATTTTTTCAAGGTTAACCGGTTCTGGCTCAACGTGTGTAGGATATTTTAAAAATTTGAAAAGTGCTCAAAAAGCTAAAAAAAATATAGTAAAAAAATTTCCAAATTATTGGTGTAAAAAAGCAGAGACTATATAATATAAAGTTTTTATGTTATATCAAAACGTATTTTGGGGCGTAGCCAAGCGGTAAGGCAGCGGTTTTTGGTACCGCGATCCTAGGTTCGAATCCTAGCGCCCCAACCATTTATGGTTGATAAATTTAAATCATTTGTTTCCTCTAATAAAGAATCTAACGTTTTAGAAAGCATAAAAAATTTACAAGATTTAAAAAATTTTAAAGAGGTAAAATCAATTTTTTCAGTTTTAGAAAAACAAGATAAAAGTAATAAGTTAATGTTTGTAGGGGGATGTGTCAGAAAACTTTTAAACAAAGAGTCGGTCAATGATATTGATATTGCAACAAATTTAAGTCCTGATAAATTAAAAAATATTCTCAGAGAAAACAATATAAATTTCATAGAAACAGGCATAGCCCATGGAACAATTACTGTTGTAGTAAATAAGATAAAATTTGAAATAACTACTTTAAGAAAAGATGTGTCTACCGATGGTAGACATGCAAATGTTGAGTTCATTTCAGATTGGGAAATGGACGCTAAAAGAAGAGATTTTACAATTAATGCAATTTATTCAGATTTAAAAGGCGAAATATACGATCCCCTTGGTGGTCTAAAAGATTTAGAAAATAAAATTATCAAATTTATTGGGGATCCCAATAAAAGAATTGAAGAAGATTATTTAAGAATTTTAAGATATTTTAGATTTTATACTCAGTACAGTAATCATCAACATGACTTTGAAATCGTTCAAGCCATTAAAAAAGGTCTAAATGGAATAAGGAAAATTTCAAAAGAAAGAATCCTTGATGAATTTTTTAAAATTTTACAATTAAAAAATTTTTATGAGTTATTTAACGATAAGTTTTCTTGTTCGGTAATTTTGACCATTTTTCCACAATTAACGCATTATGATCGTTTTAGAACTATACAAAATATACCTAATAAGATCATTAATAGATTAAATATTCCTTTGATTCTCTCAATTTTATTAATTGATAATTCAGATAATTGTGAATTTTTTTTATATAAATTTAAATTTTCAAATCGAGATAAAAACAGAATATTATTTTTACTTAACAAATATAAAAAAATTAATTTCCAAGAATTATTAGATGAACAAAAATTAGTTAAACTAGCTTATTTAGATAATACAGCGGAAATTATTGATTTGTTGGTTTTTTCAACTTTTGTATCAGAAGAAATAGATATCAATAAAGTTGAAAAACGCATTTCCTTTCTGGATAAATTAAGATTGCCAATTTTTCCGATTAAAGCAGATTATTTGAAATTAAAATTCAATTTTTCAGAAAGCAAAGAACTTGGTTTGGCCTTGAAGAAGTTAGAGCAGACTTGGATAGATAATGATTTTATTATTGATAAAAGTGAAATTAAAAATATTTTAAAATTAGGCTAAAAACTAAATATATTTTACATCTTTGATTTTAAATTTTTTTTCTCCAGCTGGAGAAACTAATTGAGCGATGTCGTTTTTATTTTTTCCAATTAAGCCTTTTACAAGAGGTGACCTAAAATAGATTAGATTTTCTTTAATATTTGCTTCGTCTTTACCTACTATCCTGTAAATTTTTTTTTCATTTGTTTTAATATTAATTAATTCCACAGTTGATCCAAATATCACTTTTCCATTATTTTCAATTTTTATTACATCAATAACATTTGCTCTTGCGATAGTATCGTTAATTTCTACTATCCTGCCTTCTAAAAGGGATTGTTGTTCTTTAGCAGCATGATACTCAGCATTTTCTTTCAAATCTCCGTGTGATCTAGCTTCAGCGATTGCAGTTATGATATTGGGACGTTTAATATTTTTAAGATGCTCTAACTCTTTTTTTAATTTTTCTAATCCATTAACTGTTACTGGTTCTTTATCCATAGACTAATTCCATGTTGCTGCTGGTGGTAAAGACATTAATATAGCTTTGGTGTTTCCGCCTGTATTAAGGCCAAATTGAGTACCACGATCATACAATAAATTAAATTCAACATATCTACCTCTTTTTAAAAGTTGAATTTCTTTTTCTTTTATTGTCCATTTATTAAACATTTTTCTTTTAATAATTTTTTTAAATATATAAGTAAAAGTATTTCCCACATCTTTTACGAAAGAGAAATCTTTATTCCAGTTATATTTTTTATAATCAAAAAATATACCTCCAACGCCTCTCATTTCTTTTCTGTGATTTAAGTAAAAATATTTGTCACACCAATTTTTATATTTTAAATAATATTTTTTGTTATGACGATCACAAGCTATTTTCAACTCTCTATGAAACCATTTAGCTTCTTTTAAATCATTTATACATGGCGTTATATCCATCCCTCCACCAAACCAATTTTTTTGCGTTGCAATAAATCTAGTATTTAAATGCATTGCAGGAATTTTTGGATTTTTCATATGCATCACTACTGAAATACCTGAAGCCCAAAATTTAGGATTTTTTTTTGCTCCTAAAATTTTATTTTTAAAATTTGCATTAAATTTACCATATACTTCTGAAAAATTTACTCCAACTTTTTCAAACACTAATCCATCATGTAAAATTCTAAATTTACCACCACCTTCATCATTATTATTAGATTTTTTCCATATTTGAGATTTAAGTCTTTTAGGTTTCTTGTTTTTTTTAACTCCAAATTCTTTTTCCAATTCTTCAATTTCATAACAAATGATATCTTGTAATAAAATAAACCAGTTTTTCGCTAAATTTTTTTTTATTTCAATATTCATTTTTATAGATAATGATTTTGTCTTAAAGCTTCAGCTAAAGTAATTGCTACACTTGAAACTATATTAAGAGATCTTGCTTCTTTTTGTATTGGAATAATCAATTTATAATTTGCAATTTTATGTACAGAATTTGGAACCCCAGCACTTTCACGACCAAATAATATCGTATCATTATAATTGAATTTAAAATCGTAATATTTTCTTTTTGCTTTTGTTGTCATTAAAATGATTCTTTCATTTTTTTTATCTTTTTTAAACTCAGTAAAATTTTTGAATGATTTTATTTTACATTTATTTATATAATCCATCACTACTCTTTTAAATCTTTTGTCACTTAAAAAAAATCCGCAAGGTTCAATAATATCTAATCTAGCTCCAAAACATGCACACAGGCGTACTATTGCACCAGTATTATGAGGTATATCTGGTTCATAAAGTGCAACTTTAATTAGAGTAGAGCTTTTAAAGTTTGACTGTGTCATTCTTGTAGTAGAAAAAAATATATTTTTTTATAAAAGAAATATATATTACATACTTTATTAATAATTATAAAAAAAAAATCTAGACTTGAAAAATGAGTTCATCATATGCAGTTTTGACAACGATTATTATTCTTTTAGTTTTATTTTTATACCTTTCATGGGTATTTGTTTCTATTAAAGTTGTAGATAAAGAACAAAAAGGAGAAACTACTGAAAGAAGAGATTTTTTATTTACAGCCTCTTATGCCTTAGGAGCAGTTGGAGTCGGCGTAGTTGTATGGCCATTAATTGATCAGATGAATCCTGATGCATCTGTTAAAGCTTTGGCTACTACAGAAGTAGATATAAGCAAAATTGGACTAGGTAAAACAATTACTGTGCTTTGGAGGGGTAAACCAGTTTTTATAAGAAGAAGGACTCAGGAAGAAATAAGTAAAGCAAAAAATGTACAACTAGAAGAGCTAAAAGATCCTCAAAAAGATGAAGATAGAGTGAAAAAACCAGAGTGGCTTATAATGACGGGAGTTTGTACACATCTTGGATGTGTACCTTTAGGAGATAAAGGAGATTTTGGCGGTTGGTTTTGTCCATGTCATGGATCTCATTACGATACTTCAGGCAGAATAAGAAAAGGTCCGGCTCCTACAAACCTTGAAATACCCAAATATGAATTTGTAGACAATAATACAATCAAAATAGGTTAAGTTGATGAGTGAAGAAAAGTATGTACCTAAATCTAAACTTGGACAATGGTTTGATAGCAGATTACCATTATTAACTTTAGCACATCATATAAATGATTATCCAACCCCCAAAAATTTAAATTATTGGTGGACATTTGGAGGAATTCTTACTTTTTTTTTAATTGTCCAAATAATCACTGGTTTAGTTTTAGCAATGCATTATGTAGCTCATGCAGACCTAGCCTTCGGGAGTGTTGAACATATCATGAGAGATGTAAATTATGGTTGGCTAATTAGATACCTTCATGCAAACGGTTCCTCAATGTTTTTCTTGGCGGTTTACATACACATTTTTAGGGCGTTGTTTTACGGATCTTATAAAGCACCTAGAGAAATGATTTGGATAATTGGAATGCTTATTTATATGTTGATGATGGCAACAGCTTTTATGGGATATGTTTTACCATGGGGACAAATGAGTTTTTGGGCAGCTACAGTTATAACAAATTTATTTAGCGCTATACCTTTAGTTGGAGAAAGTATTACCACATGGCTTTGGGGAGGATATGCGGTAGGCAGTCCAACTTTAACTAGATTTTTTAGCTTGCATTATTTGATGCCTTTTTTAATTTTTGGACTAGTAATTTTACATATTTGGGCACTTCATATTCCAGGTAATAACAATCCTGTTGGTATAGATATTAAGCAACTTTCAAAAGAAACAGTTCCTTTTCATCCTTACATTATAATTAAAGATTTATATGCCTTGTTAATATTTTTAATTATTTTTTCAGGATTTGTATTTTTTGTTCCAAATGTTCTAGGCCACCCAGATAATTATATTGAAGCGAATCCAATGATTACACCTACACATATAGTACCCGAATGGTATTTGCTTCCTTTTTATGCAATTCTAAGATCTATCCCCGACAAATTAGGAGGAGTTGTTGTAATGTTTGCTGCTGTTTTTATTCTAATGTTTTTACCTTGGCTTGATACTTCTAAAGTTAGATCAGCTGTTTTTAGACCATTATACAAAATATTTTTTTGGATATTAGTTATTGACGTTATAGTGCTCGGGTATATTGGCGCTAAACCACCTGAAGGAATGTATTTAATAATAGGTAGAATTGCCACAATTTATTATTTTGTACATTTTATTTTGATAATGCCGATATTAGGTTTTAAGGAAAAAACTAAACCACTTCCGCTGAGTATTTCTGATCCGGTATTGGGAGATGAGGATAAATTATCTTCTGAAAAAACAATGAACAATAGGTGAATAATATCGTGCAAAAGAAATTTAAAAATATATTCAAAGTTTTGTGTATTTCTCCTTTATTGATAATTTTCATTAATCTTAGTGTGGCGGCAGAGGTATCTAGAATAGATTTACTTAAAACAAATTGGAGTTTTGAAGGTATATTTGGCAAGTTTGATAGGTCAGCCTTGCAAAGGGGTTATCAAGTATACAATGAAGCATGTTCTAGCTGTCATTCAATTCAGTATTTAAGTTATAGAAACTTAACGGAAAAAGGAGGACCCGAGTTTTCAGAAGAACAAGCAAAGGAGATCGCCGCAAGTTTTGAAGTTATGGATGGACCAAATAGCGAAGGAGAAATGTTTACTCGTCCAGGAAGATTATCAGATCAATTTATAAAACCTTATCCAAATATTGAGGCAGCTAAATTTGCAAACGGCGGCGCATATCCTCCCGATATGTCTGTTTTAGTAAAAGCTAGGAAAGATGGTGCTAATTATATTTATTCTCTTATTTTAGGATACGAGGATCCTCCGGCGGGTTTTGAAATAGAAGATGATGTTTATTACAATAAATATATGCCAGGAAACCAAATAAAAATGCCAAAAGTTCTCAATAAAGGATTAGTGGAATATGCAGATGGTACCGAAGCTACCGAACAACAAATGGCAAAAGATGTAGTCACTTTTTTGACTTGGGCTTCAGAGCCACATCTAGAAGCAAGACATAAAACTGGGTTCAAAGTGATTTTATATTTGCTTGTATTGGTCGCTCTAGTCTATTTTAGCATGAAAAAAATATGGTCACGTATTGAAACGAAACAATAAAATATCTCCATCTTGAACAATATAATCTTTTCCCTCTAATCTTAATCTTCCAGCATTTTTTGCATCGTTGTAGCCTCTGTAGAAGATAAAATCTTCGTAAGATATCGTTTCAGCTTTTATAAATCCCTTTTCAAAATCCGAATGAATTATTCCAGCTGCTCTACTGGCGATCATTTTTTTTGGTATAGTCCAGGCCCTAGTTTCTTCCATTCCAGAAGTAAAAAAAGTTTTTAGTTTTAGAATTTTGTAACCAGTTTTAATTAATAAATCTAGTCCAGTATTTTTAATCCCAGTTTCATCCATAAAATATTTTCTTTCTTTTGTTTCTAATTCCATTATTTGATTTTCAATTTCTGCGCAAATTATTATTACGTTGTCTTTTCCATATTTTTTTAAACAAGCATCTATATAATGATTTCCTTTTACAAGATCTTTGTCATTTACATTACACACATAAATTTTTGGTTTTATCGAAAGTAATCCACTACGATTTAGTTCTTTTTTTTCATATTTTTCTAATAAACTTGAAATATTAATATTATTATTTATGCAATTTAATGCATCATTTAAGATTTTTAGTTGATCTTCATCTAGCGTCTTTTTTTTGTTTTTTTCTAATCTTTTTTGAATAGATTCCATATCAGCCAAAAGCATTTCTGTTTCAACAATTTCTATATCTCTTATTGGATTAACATCCTTGTTGATATTTTGTATTTTTTCGGAATCAAAGCATCTAGCCAAGTGAATTATCGCATCAACTTCCCTAATGTGAGATAAGAATTTGTTTCCCAACCCCTCACCTTTTGAAGCGCCTTTTACTAATCCAGCAATATCAACAAAAGAAATTACAGCATTAATAATTTTTTTTGATTGTGAAATATTTGAAATAATATTTAGTCTTTCATCTGGTACAAGAACACTTCCAATGTTGGGATCAATTGTGCAAAATGGAAAATTAGCTGCTCGTGCTTTTCTTGATTGAATTAAAGCATTAAACAAAGTTGACTTCCCTACATTGGGCAAACCAACGATCCCACACTTAAAACTCATAAATTTTATGATTGATTTACTTTGCTTGAAAAAAGATTTAGTTTTTTATCTATAAGTACTGGAAGGTATTCAACAATATTTTTAGTTAATTCTGTAATACTATTTTCTTCATCATCTGTGAAGTCATCAAGAACATGGTCAGTAACCGTACTTTTTCTCTCTGGTCTTCCGATTCCTATTCTTACTCGAGAATAATCTTTTCCAATAAATTTATCGATTGATTCTATTCCATTATGACCGGCGCTCCTTCCGCCAAATTTAACAGTTACTTTACCAAGGTTTATGTCTAAATCATCATGAAAAACGATAACGTCTGTAGAATCAATTTTGAAATACTCCATTAACTCTCTGATACATATTCCTGAATTATTCATGAAAGTTAGAGGCTTAATCGCATAAACTTTTTTATTCCCTATTTCTCCTGTAGTTAATAAACCTTTAAACTTTGGTTTTTGTTTAGAAAGACCAAATTTTTGATTTATGGCATTTATGATTTTAAATCCTATATTGTGTCGATTTTTTTCATTCTCAGGACTAGGATTACCCAAACCTACTAATAATAGCATCTCTTAATCTTTCAATTTACTTTTTAGTTTTATCTTCTTTTTTACCTTCTGCTGCTTTTTTACTTTGATCTTTTGCTTTATCACCCTGATCTTTTGTTTCTTCAGTTGGTTTTTCAGCTCCATCAGGAGAAGCCTCCGTAGTAGTTTCGTCCTCTAGAGCAGTTTCTTCAGCAGGTTTTTCAGGCTCAATAACAATAGTAGGCGTAGCAACCGTTGCAACTACAAAATCTCTTCCTTGAATAGTTGGTACAACATTTTCAGGAAGTTTTATTGAAGAGATTTTTATACTCGTACCAATTTCAGTATTATTTAAATCAACCACAAGTTCATGTGGAATATTTTCAGTAGGACATCTCAACTCAATCTTTCTTCTAACAATATTTAGTACACCTCCCTTTTTAAGGCCAGGTGATTTTTCACTATTAATAAACTTTACAGGTATTTCCAAAGCTAGTTTGGCACCTTTAATAATTCTTAAAAAATCAATATGAACAGGTTCATCGGATAAAGGATCAAATGAAATATCTCTTGGTAGAACTTTCTCTTTTTTACCATCAACCTCTAGATCTAATATTGCCGAAAAAAAAATTTCTGAATCAATTAAATTTTTGATTGAATTTTTATTTAAACTAATTTTTTTATTTTGTTCACTTCCACCATACAAAATTCCTGGAACAAATCCATCTACTCGAAGCTTATTTATATCTCCCTTGGTTTTAGTCTCTCTTTTTATTGCATTTAAAGCTGCCATATTAAATTCTATTTCAAAGAAACATTTTTTTATCTTATCAATAGAAATAAAACAAGAAAATTATTTAAATAGACTTGAAACAGAAGTTGAATTAGAGATACGTTTTATTGCTTCGGCCATCATAGAAGAGATAGATACAACTTGAATTTTATCATTTTTTTTTAATTTTTTTGAATTATCAATTGAGTCAGTTATTACTAATTTCTTTACATAAGATTTGTTAATTTTGTCAATTGCATTACCACTTAAAACTGCATGAGTAATATAAGCATAAACATCTTTAGCTCCTTTATCTTTAAGGGCTTTAGCGGCATTAACAATTGTACCTCCTGAATCTATTATATCATCAACAATTACACAGGTTTTATCTTTAACTTGACCAATTATATTCATAACTTCAGATTTACCTGGCGCTGGCCTTCTTTTATCTACAATAGCTATACTCGCATTAATTCTTCTTCCCAAAGATCTTGCTCGTTCAACTCCTCCAATATCTGGAGAAACACAAATTAAATTATTTGTTTTAATATTTTTTGTGATGTCTTTTGCAAATATGGGTGTAGAAAATAAGTTATCTACTGGAATGTCAAAGAAACCTTGAATTTGACCAGCATGTAGATCAAGACTTAGTATTCTGTTTGCTCCAGCATTCGTGATCAGATTTGAAACTAATTTTGCTGAAATTGCAGTTCTTGGCACAACTTTTCTATCTTGTCTTGCATAACCAAAATAGGGGATAACTGCAGTAATACTTTTAGCAGAAGATCTTCTTAAAGCATCTATACAAATGAGTAACTCCATCAAATTATCATTAGCGGAATGAGAAGAAGATTGAATAACAAAAATACTATTTCCTCTTATATTTTCATTAATTTCAACATATATTTCACCATCAGAAAATCTTTTGATATTTGTGTTAACAAGCTTAACTTTAAGATGCTTGGCAATTTCTTTACTAAGCCTTACGTTACCGGTACCTGAAAGAACTTTCATGAGATAATTAACTTATACATTTTTAAAAGAACTTTTCAAACTATTTTATAATTATTGATTAAGTCATGATTATGACAGAAATGCATCTTCCATAATCTTTTTCATCATTTTTTTTTGATCTTCTGTAGCTGAAAAAATTTTCTTTATCTGAAAAAGTGTCCATCTTAATATGGTCAATATTCTTAATACCAAGTCCAATTAACTTTGCATTGATATAGCTTCTTATATTAAAAAAATATTTTTTGTCATTTGACATAATAAAAAATCGTCCATTATTTTTACTTTGAGCGAGAAATTTTTTATAAAAATCATTATCAACTTCATAATGGCGATGATTTATACAAGGACCAATTGCTGCAACCAAATCTCTTGCGTTGGAGTTTAGTTTAAAAAATTTATCTATAGTATTTTCGATAATTTCATTTAGTGCACCTTTCCAGCCTACATGCACACACCCAATGATTTTTTTTTTGAAATCAAAAAACAATATTGGTACGCAATCAGCAGTAAGCACACCTATTCCGGTATTTTTAAGTTTTGTAACAATAGCGTCTCCAGTCATTTTATCTTTGACTTCTTCCCGATTATTAAAACATACAACTTTATTGCTGTGGGTCTGATTTAAAGTAATAATTGTTTTTTTTTTATAATTTAATTTTTGACACACAATATTGATATTTCGAATTACATTTTTTTCATCATCTTTGGAACCTAAGCCGCAGTTTAAACTTTTATAAATTCCTTTGGAGACACCATTTTTTCTTGAAAAAAAACAATGTTCTAAATTTTCAAATTTTTTTAATTTTTTTGAAAAAAACATAATCAAAAACCTAAAGAAAATTTTCCATCTTTCTTTTGTGCAAATAGCACTTTAAAAAGACCTCCCATTTCTCTGTAATCCAACAATCTTTTTAATCTATAAAACATATTCGCTTTTGCCTTAAAGGTCATTTTTTTAGATAGAATATGTGCTCTCTCTAAGATGCCAACTTTTTTTAAAAATTCATTTTGAGTTATTATTTTTTCTACATTAAGATTATTTTTTTTTAATGCTTTATGAAATAATTTAAAATTTATGTGAGATGTGATATCTGAATGACTAGGCCTCACATCAAGATTTATGTATCTATGTTTTTTAATCGATTGCAAAGTGTTTTGGTTTTTTTTTTGGATGTAACCATAATCAAAAGTTAAAAGACCGCCATCAAATTTATTGATTTTTTTTGCTATAGTTTCAAGATATTCTAATGCTACTATTGGATATTCAATCAAGCCTCCAGAAGAAGTTAAGTTTAAGCCTTTGATACGTTTTATTAAATTTTTACTCGCTAATTTATGTAAAAATTTTATTTTTTTTTTATCATTTGATAAGGCAACATATTTTTCAAAAAATAATTTTTTCTTTTTATATATCTGTTTAATGGGCAATCCATCAAAAAATTCATTTCCTAAAAAAATTATAGGCCCCCAATTTATTTCCTTTATATTTTTGATCCATTTAACTCTTCTATTATCAATCTTTGATTTTTGAATTGTTATTAACTTATCGCTTATTTCTAATAGATTTATTTCTAAAGAATTATAAAAATTTTTAAATTGTCTAAACGTTTTTAATAAATCCTCACATAAAGAGCCATCTCCTGCTCCAAGTTCAACTAATAAAATTTTTCTTGGTTTTCCTATATGTTCCCAAAAGGCAACACACCATATTGCTAACATTTCTCCAAAAAGATTTGAAATTAAGGGTGATGTAATAAAGTCTCCTCCTTTTCCAAAAGGATTTTTTTTCATGTAATAACCAAATTTTTTGTCATAAAGCGCAATATTAATAAATTGATCTAAAGGAATAGATTTTTTTTCTTTTAGTATATTAATTATATTGTTCATTTTTCTTGATAAGGAAGATTATGAAACAGCCAGCTAGAAAAGTTATAAAACTTAGTATGACTCCCATAGAAAAATAATTAAAAAAGTAACCAAGATGCTTATCAGGTTCTCTAAAGTTTTCTCCAATAATTCTTGCAATTGAATAAAAAATTAAAAAAAGACTCGAAACGTATCCAGCCTTTAATAATAATTGTTTTTTTAAGGCAAAAAAATTTATTAAAATGAAAAGAACAATTCCCTCTAATATCGCTTCATATATTTGGGATGGATGTCTAGCAAAAGTTTCCACATTTGGAAATATTACACCCCATGGCAAATCGGTTGCTTTGCCATAAAGTTCTCCATTAATAAAATTTGAAATTCTACCCAAAAATAATCCGATTGGTGCGACACACGAAATAATGTCTAGGTAAATGAAAGTGTATATTTTTCTTATACGTGTGAACGTAATTGTTGCCAAAATAATACCTAATAATCCGCCATGAAATGACATTCCACCTTCCCAAATATAAAAAATTTCATGTAGGTTTCTTATATAATAATCAAAATTATAAATTAAAACATAACCCAATCTTCCACCCAATATAATTCCAATAACCAAGTAAGGAATGAAATCATCAAAATCTTTAGTCTTCAAATCATTTAAACTGCTATTAGTTTTTAAATGTTTGATTATTCTCTTGGCATAAATCCATCCAATTAAAATTCCAAAAATGTAAGCTAAAGAGTACCATCTAACCTCAACGATATATAAATCAATTAGTACGGGATCAAAATTGTGAGTGAACATTTATAATTTATATAAAAAAATCTTTTGTTATTTTGCAATAAAATATATTAAATTAAGCAAATATATATGTCTAAAACAAAAATATTAATAGATAGATTGGTCAAGTTAATCGATGAAGGCTTGCTTACTTCAAAGGATATTGGTGATGAAATTAAGAACTCATTAAACTATAAAAAAGAAAGAGTAATTAACAAATTAAATTTAGTGACCAGAGATGAGTTTGAAATACAAAAGGCCAGACTAGATAAAATTCAAGAAGAACTTGGTAAACTTAAAAAAAAAAAAAAAATTAAGAAGGCAAAGAAATCTTAACTCTCAATCCTTTTTGTGGGCTTGTTTCAAGCATCATATCACCGCCATGAGATCTAATAATATCATAAGAAATTGAAAGTCCTAATCCAACTCCAGATTTGTTTTGGCTGCGGCTTTCATCCATTCTGTAAAAAGGTTTAAGAACGTTTTCTCTTTCATATTCAGGGATACCCGGCCCATCATCATCAACAAAAATAACAATATTGTTCATTGTTTTTTTAAGAGTAACGTTTATTTCTTTTCCAAATAATATAGCATTATTCAAAAGATTATTGATACAGCGTTTGATAGAATTAAGTCTACCACTAAAAGTAACTTTATCATTTATTGATAAATTAATTTTATTATGCTCATAACGTGAAGCTATTTCTTTAAGAAGCAGATCAAATTCAAATGATTCTGTTTTTTCATTTATTTGTGAACTTGCAAATTGAAGATAATCATTAAGCATTTTTTCCATGTCATCAATATCATTAGCCATTTTTTTTGAAATTTCTTTATCTTTAAGAAATGAAAGTTGTAACTTAAGTCTAGTTAGCGGCGTTCTTAAATCGTGACTAATGCCAGATAGCATTTCAGATCTCTGATTTAAATGTCTAGTAATTCTCTTTCGCATTCTATCGAATTCATGACCTGCTTGTCGTATTTCCAAAGCACCCGAAGGTCTAAATTCTTCTATATAATCACCTTTTCCAAAACTTTCTGCAGCTTTGGCTAAATTTACGATTGGTCTTGTTTGATTTCTAAGAAACAATATTGCAATCAAAATTAATAAAAATGCTGGCAGTGTAATCCATAAAGCAAAAATTCTGGCTGAAGATGGAGTTATTCTTTCTTTTGGAAAAAAGATTTGTAGAACCCCATTATTAAATTTTATTCTTAATTCAATAACTTCTTTATAGGAAGTAGCATCAAACCAATGTTCAATAAATTGAGATTTTAATTCTCTTCTCAATGTTCTATCCATTGGACTAAACCATCTTTCTCCTCGAATATTAGGAAGAGTTGCATCTTCTAAGAATCTTACCGAAAAATTAAAATTTTTATTATATAAATCGGTTATTATTTTTTTATTTTCATCATTTTCACTATTGTAGATATCTATAATAGTTACAATTTCACCAACTAATGATCTGGTCATTCCTTTGTTAGCCTTGATCCAAAGGCTATCAAAAAAAACTACAGTAATTGTTATCTGTAGTAAAATTATTGGAGCCGCGACAATTAATAAAGATCTATAAAATAATCTTTTTGGTAGAAAATTTTTTATTAACTTATTCAATCCATAAAACATAGCCAGATCCTCTTATTGTTTGTAAATATTGGGGATTTTTTGAATCGGTTTCAACTTTTTGTCTTAGCCTTGTAATTATTACGTCAATAGATCTTTCTTTATTAATGTTAATCAATTTACCTATTTCTTCCCTTGAAAAAACTTTACCAGAAGATTGAATCATTTTTTGTAATATTAATTTTTCAGTGTTATTGATTTTATATTTTTTGCCATTTTTATTAATGATAAGTTTATTTAAATCAAGATTTGAATTTCCAATTGATATTTTGTTAATTTTATTTTTTGATAAGGTTTTATTTAAAATATTTCTTATTCTTAAAAGCAACTCTTTTGGTTCAAAGGGTTTGCTTAGGTAATCGTCCGCACCAAATTCTAGTCCTGCCACTCTTTCGCTAGTTTCTCCTTTTGCTGTCAAAAGAATAATTGGTAGTTCAATTTCTTTTTTTATTTCAGAAGTCAGTTCTAGACCACTCTTTTTAGGCATCATTATGTCTAATACTATAAGATCAAATTTGATTATTTCTATTTTATTTTTTGCATCAAAAGCATCCTTTGCTGTAGTGACTAAATATTTATTTTCTAAAAGATATTGTTTAACCAATTCTCTAATTCTATCGTCATCGTCAACCACCAGAATATGTGCTAGGTATTTATCCATTGATAATTTTTTCTAAAACTTTTTTAAATTTTACAACAGCATCTGAATTTGAATTTTTCAAGGCATGATAAATTCTTTTTTTTTGTTCAAAAAAAATTTCATTTGAAAGTTTTTTTCCACTCTCATTTAATGAAATATGCCTATGTCTTGAGTCAATTTCACCTTTTTTCATAATTATTTTTTTGTTTTTATTTAAATCTTTTAAAACTCGATTTAAACTTTGCTTGGTAATTTTTAATTTTCTCAGCAATCCAGAAACTGTTATTCCTTCATACCTTTCAATTAAGTGAATAACTTTTTGATGAGCAGTTCCAAAGGAATAATTTTCCAAAATTTTTTTTGAATCTGCAAAAGTTTCCCTATAAGCATAATACAACTGTTCAATTATATCTTTGATTTGTTCATCTTTTAAATATAAAAGTTCTTTCATTTTATTGGTAAGCTATATTGACATAATATATTAAGATCGATAGTTTTTTGAAGAAAATTAATCTGAAAAGATATAAAATAATAATAAAATGGATTTAGTACCTTTCGATAAAAGATCAGGGAAGATATGGTTTAATGGAGAAAAGGTTGAATGGGCCAATGCTAAGGTTCATGTTTTAAATCACGGACTGCATTATGCAAGCTGTGTTTTCGAAGGCGAAAGAGTTTATGATGGTGAAATTTTTAAACTCGAAGAACATACAAAGCGATTGTTTTATTCAGCTGGCAGAATGGGAATTAAAATTCCTTATAACCAAAAAGAGATTAACCAAGCTTGCAATGAAATAGTACTAGCGCAAAAAGTGCAAAATGGATATGTGAGACCGATTGCATGGAGAGGAAGTGAAATGATGGCAATTTCTGCTCAAAAAAATAAAATTCATGTTGTCATTGCGACTTGGGAGTGGGGATCATATTTCGACCCAGATCTTAAATTAAAAGGTATAAAATTAAACATATCTTCTTGGAGAAGACCAAATCCCAATTCTGTACCTTGGGATACTAAGTCATCAGGTTTATATATGATATGTACACTTTCTAAGCACGAAGCTGAAAGTAAAGGTTTTACCGATTCTCTTATGTTAGATTATGAAGATAATATAGCAGAATCAACTGGCTCAAACATTTTTTTCAAAAATGATAAAAACGAAATTCATACACCCATACCAGATTCTTTTTTAGATGGTATAACAAGAAGGTGTGTAATTGATATTGCAAAATCAAAAGGAATAAAAATAATTGAAAGAAAAATTAAGCCAGATGAGATGTCAAATTTTTCAGGATGTTTTTTAACAGGAACAGCAGCAGAAGTTACACCGGTGTCCCAAATTGATAAATATAAATTTAATGTTTGTGATGTTATTAAAGATCTTTCTGAGAGTTATAAAGCTTTAGTTCAAAAGAAAACCGCAGCCTAATTTTTTTCATCTTCTGATATAATATGATCTATACCTTTTCGAACATAATCGTAACCAGTGTATAGAGTTAAAAATGCAGATAGCCATAGAAGAATTATTCCCACAGTTTGGGCGTTATAATCTTCAAAATTTATAATCGTATTGCCAGTTTCTCCAGTTAACAAAATTGCAATTGAAAACATCTGTATAAAAGTCTTGACCTTTGCAAGACTGGTTACCGGCATTTGAACTTGCACTTTTCCTAAAAATTCTCTTAAGCCAGAAATTAAGATTTCTCGTGTAAGAATAATAATAGCCGCGATTACTTCATAATTTTGAATAGTACCATTCATAACAAGTAGTATTAATGCAGCTGATACAATTATTTTATCTGCAATAGGGTCTAATAATTCTCCCAGTTTAGACTCTTCCTTATATAGTCTTGCCAACACTCCATCCAAGAAATCAGTAAAACTTGCTAATAAAAATAATAAAAAAGGAATTATTTCACCATAGAAGCCAGGAAGAAAAAAAGAGACTACAAAAAATGGAACAATAATAATACGACCAATAGTTAAAATATTTGGAATTTTAAATTTCATAATATTAGTCGTGAAAAAAATTGTGTATTTTTTTTGCAACAGATTGTTCTATTCCTTCAACTGATTTCAATTCATCAAAACTAGCAGCTTCTACAGCTCTAGCAGAACCAAAATAATTTAATAAAGTCTTCTTTCTTATTTTTCCTATTCCGCCAATCTGATCAAGTAATGATTTTTTCATCCCCTTTATTCTTTTATCTCTATGAGCGCTTATGGCAAATCTATGAGCTTCGTCTCTTAGTCTTTGTAAAAAAAATAAGACTGGATCATTTCTACTAAATTTAAAAGTATTGTTTTCAAAAAAAAATGTTTCATTTCCACTATTTCTGAACTTTCCTTTTGCTATAGCGATAATGGGAATATCATACAATCCAAGCTCATTTATTGTTTTTCTAGCAACAGAATATTGTCCCTTACCCCCATCAATTAAAACAAGATCGGGCAATGATAAGGCACTTTTAATATCTTTTACAGCTTTAGAAAATCTTCTAAACAAAACTTCTTTTAGCATTGCATAGTCGTCATTTTTTATATGTTCTGATTTAATATTAAATTTTCGGTATCTCTTTTTAATAAAACCTTCAGTTCCAAAAGCTATTAGGGCACCAACGCTGTTACTTCCCTGAATATGGCTATTATCGTAGACTTCAATCAGGTTTATGTTTGATTTCAAAGAAAATTTATTGGAGAGTTCTTCAAATAAATTTCTGTTGCTTTCGGTTTCATAAGCTTTTCTCGTCAAAGATTCTTTTGCATTTTTTTCAGCCATAACAGAAATTTTTAGTTCGTTTCCTTTTTTTGCTGTTTTAATAGATACTGGTTTATTTTCTTTAAGCTCTAAAGTTTTTTCAATAAGTTTTTGATCGTCAATTTCTTTATTAATTATTATTAATTTTGGTGCACTCTTATTTTCATAAAATTGCATTATGAATGAGGAAAGTATTTTAGATAAATTCTCATCAGGATCATGTTTTGGAAAAAATGACTGATTACCCCAATTCTGTTTAGATCTAAAAAAAAATACTTGAATGCAACTTTTGCCCGATTCTTTATATGCAGCAATTACATCAGCTTCAGACAAATTCGTTGCATTTACGTTTTGAGAAGATTGTATTTGAGTTAAAGCTTTGATTCTATCTCTTAAAATAGCAGCTTTTTCATAATCCAATTCTTTGCTAGCTGTGTCCATCTGTTTTGATAAATCTTTTTGAATATTTCGAGTTTTTCCAGAAATGAATTCAATGCTGCTATGAACTAGTTTATTATAGGATTTAGGATCCGTATATCCCACACACGGAGCAGAACATCTTTTAATTTGATACAATATACAAGGTCTTTGTCTATTTTTAAAAATACTGTCATCACAAATCCTTAGTAAAAAAATTTTTTGAAGTATTTTAATAGTCCAATTAGCAGAACCTGCTGAAGCAAAGGGGCCAAAATAATGTCCATCTCTAGTTTTTTTTCCTCTATGTTTAGTCAATTGAGGCCATTTTTCATTTTTACTTATAAAAATATAGGGAAAGGATTTATCATCTTTCAGTAAAATATTAAATTTTGGTTTGTGTTTTTTAATTAAGTTTGCTTCCAATAATAACGCTTCACTTTCGTTAGAAGTGGTTGTGACTTCGATGTTTTTAGTTTGTGCCAGCATCCTTTCAGTTCTTATTGGAAGAGTTTTTTCCGAAATATAATTTTTTAATCTGTTAGGTAAATTTTTGGCCTTACCAACATATAAAATCTCATTATTTTCATTTAACATCCTGTAAACACCGGGATTTTTAGAAATCAAAGGAATTTTTTTTTTTATTATAGATTTTCCTTTATTAAAACTAAACATGAATACGTTTTTTTGTTATTTCTATTCCTACAGAGGCAGCTTCTCTAATAACATCAAGTTTTTCAATTTTTAATTTAATTTTATCAATTCTTTCATCTTTAAATAGTTCATCAAAAAGATCATCAGCAAGACTTTCTAAAAAATTATAATGTTTGTTTTTAGTCATATTTTTAATAACTTTAATAATTCTTCCATAATCGACTATTGATTTTATATCCTTGTCGTTAAGGTTTTTTTGATCTGTATAATTTAGTTCAATATTAAATTTAACTTTCTGCTTTTTAGCCTTTTCTGTACTGTAGTAGCCAATGACAAAATTTAATAATAAATCTTTAATTATTACTTTTTTTTTATAATCAAAATTTGTTTTTTGTTTTTTATCTAAGGATATTAGTTTAAATTTCTTTATATTCATTCTTTGTTTCCAATAATATCTGGTGTTTTCCAATTTAAATTTTGTCCACTATCTATAGCAATTACTTGTCCTGTAATCGACTTATTTGTAATCAAAAATTTAACTGCAGAACATATTTCTTTTGTATCAACACTCTTTTTTAATAAAGTTGAAAGATATTGTTTTTTAAAGTGTTTTGCAGATTGTCTCTTATTTTTTATTGTAGGCCCAGGCGCAATACCATTAACTCTTATATTTGGAGCTAAACTCATTGCAGAAGTTTTAGTAAGTGTGTAAAGACCAGTTTTACTTAAGGTATAAGATAAAAAATATGGTGTTAGTTTAAAGACTCTTTGATCAACAATATTTATTATACTAGCCCTACTATTTTTTGATACTAGTTTAGAAAATTGTTTAATTAAAATGGCCGGAGCCTTTAAATTGATATTTAAGTGTTTATCCCATCTTTTAATAGAAAAATTTTTTATATTATCGTTTTCAAATAAAGAGGCATTGTTAATTAAACAATTAATACCTTTCATTTTTAAGTTTGCAAAACGAATTATTTTATTAAGTTCAGAAATTTTGTTTAAATTTGCCTTTATTAAAAAAATTCTTGAACCTTTTCTTTCTAAATTTTTTTTTAATTTTTCAGCCATTTCTTTCGATTTGTTATAGTGGATTGTGATTTGATTTTTGTCATTAGCTAAACCCTCAGCTATTGCAGCACCAATTCTTGTTGCTCCCCCAGTAATGATTATTTTTTGGATTTCCATTTTTTAATTCCTTTTTTTGCTCTAGTTCCAGGCATGCCCATAGTAGATCTTCCTTCAGGGTATAGCTTATTTTTAATACTATATTGCTTAATCTTTGGATTTAAGTTTATTTCTAATTCTGTGGCTTCTAATTTCCTTATTTCATCTCTAATTTTTGCAGCTTCTTCGAATTCTAAATTTGCTGCCGCATCTTTCATTTTGGTATTTAAAATTTTTAAATGTTTTTTTAAATTTCCTCCAATATTTATATTATGTCCTATTTTGACATAATCTTTTTCATAAACTGACTCCAAAATATCGTTAATATCTTTTTTAATAGAGGATGCATTAATATTATTTTTCTTATTGTATTCTAGCTGTTTACTTCTTCTTCTATCCGTTTCTGTAATTGCTTTTTCAATACTTTTGGTTTTATTATCTGCATAAAGAATTACTTTTCCTTCCAAGTTTCTTGCAGCTCTGCCAATTGTTTGTATTAGGGATGTTCCAGATCTTAAAAAACCTTCTTTGTCAGCGTCCAAAATTCCTACAAGTGCACACTCTGGTATATCAAGTCCTTCTCTTAAAAGATTAATTCCAACCAATACATCAAAAACTCCTATTCTCAAATCTCTTAATATTTCAATTCTTTCAAGTGTATCTATATCTGAGTGGAGATATCTAACTTTAATACCATTTTCGTGAAGATATTCTGTTAAATCTTCAGCCATCCTTTTAGTTAAAGTAGTTACAAGGACTCTATATTTTTTTCCAATGACATTTCTACATTCATGCATTAGATCATCAACTTGATTTTTTGCTGGTCGAATTTCAACATCAGGATCAATTAATCCAGTAGGTCTAATTATTTGATCAATAAATTTACCTGAAGTTTGTTTTAATTCCCATGGGCCTGGAGTTGCCGATACATAAACAGTTTGCGTTCTCATTCCATCCCACTCTTCAAATTTTAAAGGTCTATTATCCATGCAAGAGGGCAATCTAAATCCATATTCAGCTAAAGTTTTTTTTCTAGAATGATCACCTTTGTACATTCCATTTAATTGAGGAACAGTAACGTGACTTTCGTCAACAAATATCAAAGTATTGTCAGGAAAATACTCGAACAAAGTTGGGGGTGGCTCTCCTTCTTTTCTACCAGACAAATATCTAGAGTAGTTTTCTATTCCCGCACAGGTACCTGTAGCCTCAATCATTTCAAGATCAAATTTGGTCCTTTCTTTTAATCTTTGAGCTTCTAATAATTTATTTTCTTTTTGATGTTTAACTAATACTTGTTCTAATTCTTTTTTTATTTCGACAATCGCCTGATCAATAGTAGGTTTTGGAGTAATATAGTGGCTGTTTGCATATAACTTAACTAAATTAAATTCATTAGTTTTATCTCCGGTTAATGGATCAAATTCTTCAATTTTTTCTAACTTTTCTCCAAATAAAGTTATTCGCCACGCCCTATCTTCTAAATGAGATGGAAAGATTTCAAGATTTTCTCCTCTTACTCTAAAGGTACCTCTATAAAAGTTTTGATCATTTCTTTTGTACTGCAAATTAACAAAAGTTTTTATAATTTCTTCTCTATTATGATTATGATTTTTTTTAAGCGTTAGAGTCATCTTGCTATAAGACTCAACAGAACCCAAACCATATATGCATGAAACGCTTGCTACAATTATAACATCATCTCTCTCCAATAAAGATCGCGTAGCAGAATGTCTCATTCGATCAATTTGTTCATTAATGGAAGCTTCTTTTTCTATGTATGTATCTGACCTAGGAACATATGCTTCGGGGGTATAATAATCGTAATATGAAACAAAATATTCAACAGCATTGTTTGGAAAAAAACTTTTCATTTCACCATATAGCTGAGCTGCTAAAGTTTTATTTGGAGCCAAAATTAAGGCAGGTCTATTTGTTTCTTCTATAACTTTAGCCATCGTAAATGTTTTTCCAGATCCAGTTACTCCCAGGAGCACTTGATCATTTTCTCCTTTTTTTGCATTTATGACCAAATTTCTAATAGCTGTAGGCTGATCTCCGGCTGGCTTAAAATTGCTTTCAATTTTAAATTTTTTACCACCCTCAAGTTTGTTAAATATTGGTGGTTTTTTACTTTGAATGTTTGTAATTTTATTTTGATAAGTATTCTGCATTCTATGTTAATAATAAATTTTAATCTAAATTATATAATTCAATGAGCATAGTTTCCAATAGCTTAAAAAGGATAAAACCATCTCCTACCTTAGCGGTTACTCAAAAAGCGAGAGAATTAAAAGCTGCAGGCAAAGATGTCATAGGTTTAGGTGCAGGTGAGCCAGATTTTGATACTCCTGAAAATATCAAACAAGCTGCAATTGATGCTATTAACAGGGGTGAAACTAAATATACAGCAGTAGATGGAACACCAAAATTAAAAGTAGCAATTGTAGAAAAATTTAAGAGAGAAAATAAACTTAACTATGAAACAAAACAGATTTCAGTAGGAACCGGTGGAAAACAAATCATTTATAATGCGATGATGGCAACGGTTAATCCGGGTGACGAAGTTATTATTCCCGCTCCCTATTGGGTTTCGTACCCTGATATTGTTTTACTTGCTGGAGGCAATCCAATTATTATTGAATGTTCAGAAAATGAAAATTTTAAAATTACACCTGAAAAATTAAAAAATTCTATTACAAGTAAAACTAAATGGTTAGTTCTTAACTCACCCTCTAACCCAACGGGTTCTTGCTATTCAGAAAATGAAATAAAATCTTTAGCTAAAATTTTAATAGAAAATAAACAAGTTCATATTTTAAGTGATGATATTTATGAGCATATTACTTACGGAAAATTTAATTTTTTTACGATTGCCCAAATAAATGAACTTAAAGATAGAACGTTAACCATGAATGGAGTGAGCAAATCTTATGCAATGACAGGTTGGAGAATAGGTTATGGAGCTGGACCTGTAGAAATTATTAAGGCTATGGCTAAAATACAATCTCAATCTACTACTAATCCATCATCCATAAGTCAGGCTGCAGCAGTGGAAGCATTAAATGGTCCACAAAATTTTATTATGGAAAGATCGAAAGAATTTCAAGAGAGAAGGGATTTTGTTGTCAAAAGTTTAAATGAAATAAAAGATTTAAGTTGCATAAATCCCGATGGAGCATTTTATGTTTTTCCAAATTGTTCAAAATGTTTAAACAAAAAAGATAAAAAAGGAAAGTTGTTAAAAACTGACTCTGATTTTGTAGAGTCCTTATTAGAAAATAATGGTGTTGCAGTTGTACAGGGATCTGCATTTGGATTAGAAGGATATTTTAGAATATCTTACGCCACTTCTACACAAAATTTGAAAAATGCGCTAAAAAGAATATCAGAATTTTGTAATAGTCTTAGCTAAATTTTTCTGACAAAAACTTTTCAGCTTCTAAAGCCGACATACAACCCATACCTGCTGCGGTGACAGCTTGTCTAAATATTTTATCTTTAACATCACCAGCCGCGTAAACACCCGGAATCTTTGTAGCGGTCGAGTCAGGCTTAGTGATTATGTATCCATCTTTGTCCATATCTAACTGTCCTTTAAAAAGTGAAGTAGCTGGATCGTGCCCTATTGCAATAAATAATCCATCAATTTTTAAATCAGATAAAGAATTTGTTTTTAAATTTTTAATTTTAATTCCAGTAACATTTTTTGGGTCTTTTTGTCCTATAACTTCCTCTACTACACTATCCCAAATAATTTCAATTTTTTTGTTTTTCATTAATTTAGTTTGGAGTAGTTTTTCAGCCCTTAATTTATCACGTCTATGAATTAATTTTACCTTTGAAGCAAATTTTGTTAAAAAAATTGCTTCTTCTACAGCAGAATTTCCACCACCTACAACCGCAACTTCTTTTTGCTTGAAAAAGAAACCATCACATGTTGCACAAGCAGAGACACCAAAACCTTTATATTCCTCTTCAGATTTTAAATTTAGCCATCTAGCTTGGGCGCCAGTTGAAATTATAAGTGAATCTGCTGTATAAATCTTTCCATTATCCCCAATTGCTTTAAAAGGGTTTTTTGACAGATCTACGCTTTTTATATGGTCTTCTATAAGTTCGGTACCAACCGCTTTTGCCTGCTCTTTCATTTGATCCATTAACCATGGTCCTTGAATTACTTCAGCATAACCAGGATAATTTTCAACATCTGTAGTAATTGTCATTTGTCCACCAGGTTGAATACCATGAACTAATACAGGCTTAAGCATGGCTCTTGCAGCATAAACTGCAGCCGTGTATCCAGCGGGCCCAGATCCTAAAATTAATACTTTTGTATGTTTTGTTGTACTTTGATTCATATTTAAAACATATTTAGGTAGTTTTAAAAAAATTATAAGGTATCGATGTTAATTGGCTTTAAACAAAAGTATCGTTATGTTGTTGATTAACCCTTACAAAAGTTGTGCATTTGCTTAGTTGTTTTAGCGATGGAGCTCCTACGTATGTGCAACTACTTCTAAGACCACCTAAAATATTTAATATTGTATCTTTAATTTTACCTCGATACTTTAATTTCACATTTTTGCCCTCACTACTTCTGTAATCTACAAGGCCACCATAGTGTTTTTCATTTGCTGTATCTGAGCTTGATCCATAGAATTCAATAAATTTTATTCCATTTTTTTTTATGACTTTCCCTTTACCCTCGTCATGACCAGCAAACATACCACCCAACATAACAAAATCAGCGCCTCCACCAAAAGCTTTTGCTATATCGCCAGGGCAAGTGCATCCGCCATCAGCAATAATATGAGCACCGAGTCCATGCGCAGCATCTGCGCATTCAATAACTGCACTTAGCTGAGGATAACCAACACCTGTTTGAATACGAGTAGTACATACACTGCCAGGACCTATGCCTACTTTAACAATATCAGCTCCACTTAATATTAATTCTTGTGTCATATCAGCTGTAACTACATTTCCAGCAATTATTGTTTTTGTTGGATATTTTTCCCTTACTGACTGAACAAATTTACTAAAATGATCAGAATAACCGTTAGCAATATCAATGCATATAAATTGAAAAAAACTAAATTCCTTTATAATTTCATTAAGTTTTTTAAAATCTTCACTCTTGGTTCCTGTGCTAAATGCCAAATAAGGGTAAATTGATTTAATGTACGAACAATGCTTAATAATGTTAATATCGTGTTGTTTTGTCAAACATGTCATCAATTCAAATTTTGCTAGACTTTTAGCAACTTCTAGTTCACCAACTCCATCCATATTAGCCGCCATAATAGGTATACCCGACCATTCATTATTGCTATGTTTGAATTTGTAAGTACGTTTGAGCTCGACATCTTTCCGACTGTGCAGCGTACTTCTCTTTGGTCTAAAAAGAACGTCAGAATAGTCTAGCTTAATATCTTCTTCAATACGCATGATTCCAAGATCAATGTATAATGTCTTTTCATTTCATTTCAATAAAAACAATTTATGTTGTGGATAAATAAAATATTGAAATATATATAAGTAAATATGGCTAAACTAAAAGCTTTATTATTAACAGAAGGGTACCATGGCATGATTAGTCAAGTGGAAGGTCTTGCTAAGGCATTACAAGTTGAATTTCAACATAAAATTGTAAGACTAAACTTGATGTGGAATTATATTCCACCTAAACTTACTCCAATATCAAAAATAATTTTGAAAGATAACAATTATATAAACAATGATGACACTTTTGATTTAGTCATTTCATGTGGAAGGAAAAGTGTAGTTCCATCTATCATCCTTAAGAAAAAAAATGATAAAATTTTTACAATTCATATACAAGACCCAAAAGTAAGTTTCAAAAATTTTGATCTTATTGTTGCTCCCGAACATGACAATTTGATAGGAGAAAATGTTATAAATTCAAAAGGAGCAATTCATTACATTACAAAGGATGAGATTGAAAAGGCAAATTTTTATTTATCTGATAAAATCAAGAACAAAAAAATTGTTTCCCTAATATTAGGAGGTCCAAATAAATATTATAATTTTAGCAATGAAGAATTGACTAAGATATTTAACAAAGTTAGATCAAATTTTATATCTATTGGTTACAAAATAATTATTATTCCTTCAATGAGAACACCAAAAAGAATAATTAATTTAGCAAACAAAGAATTTCTTTCAGAAGGTTATGTTGTTAATTCTGTAGATAAGCAGGCTTATCTAGCTTCACTTGCTCTGGCGAATAAAATAGTTGTGACTTGCGATTCTACTTCAATGATTTCTGAGGCAGCGGCATCTGGTAAACCCATATTTGTCGCACATATGCGACCCAAAATGAATAACTATAGATTTGAAAGATTCTTTCATTTATTTAGAGAAATGGGAATTACAAGAAATTTAGAAGAAAAAGTTGAAAATTGGTCATATAAACATTTTAATGAGGCTGAAAGAATAGCACCCATGATACATTCTAAATTGAGTAATTAAATTATGGAATTTTTAAATTCTTTAAAAATACGATCAAAATTTCATAAAATGCCATTTGACCACTGGGAACTAAACAAACCTTTAACCAAAAATTCTATTAAGGAAATATGTGACGTAAATATCGTAAATTTGAAAGAATTAAAAATTGGTTACGATGGAACACGAGCAATTGATGGTGGAGAAGGAAAATTTAGAGAGGGTATATCCAGCGGGGGAGAGGCACTTAAATTTAGATGCTTTATTGAAAAAGATAATTCAATAAATTTTCCAAATCTTACAAGTTTAATTGATGAACTTAGATTGAAAGAAACTTATCAATATATTAGTGAGTTGATAAAAAAAAATCTTTCAAACTCATATGTCAGAATTGAAGCTATATGTGACCGACAAGGATTTTGGCTGAAACCGCATTGCGATATCAAAGAAAAACTGATTTCATGCCTTTTGTTTGCGAATCCATTTAATGAATCGGAGGATTTGGGAACAGATTTTTATGATGAAAAAATGAATAAAGTGAAGACGGTGCCATACAAAGATAATTACGGATATTTTTTTTCAAGTGGCTCCAATACTTGGCATGGAATGGAAAAAAAAGAGATCAAAAAAGAGAGAAGATGTTTACAGGTCAACTATGTAACTTTTAAAACTGACTGGCCAGTTGATTAATGAAAGATATTTTGGATTGCTTTAACATTCATTTTTTTTGATTTAAGAGATTTAATACCTTCTAAACAAGCATAAGCAGTAGACATATTTGTACAATATGGAACTTTATTAATTAATGTTGCTCTTCTTAAGGAAGTTGAATCTTGAACACGATAGGTGCGCTTTCCACCCCCAGTATTGATTACTAAGGCAATTTTTTTTGCATTTAGTATATCAACAATATGAGGAGAGCCTCCACTTACTTTATTTACCTTTTTACATTTTATGCCATTTTTTTTTATTATATTTGCAGTACCTTTGGTCCCACATAATGTAAAATTTAATTCAACCAATTTTTTTTGCTAAATTTATGCCTTCATTTTTATGTTTGTCTTGTAAAGAAATAAATGCCAACCCTCTTGTTGGCAATGAATTTCCAGCAGCAATTTGACTTTTAGCAAATGCAAGTCCAAAATCTTTATCTAATCCCATTACCTCTCCCGTAGATTTCATTTCAGGGCCTAGCAATACATCAACGTTTGGAAATTTATTAAATGGAAAAACAGCTTCTTTCACAGCAAACATATTTTTGTTTTGATTTATTAAATTAAATTCTGATAGTTTTTTACCAGCCATTACTCTTGAAGCAATTTTAGCTAAAGGAATTCCTTTAGCCTTTGAAACAAACGGAACAGTTCTGCTAGCTCTTGGGTTAACTTCAATTACATAAATTTCGTCATTTTTTATTGCAAACTGTACATTCATAAAACCTTTTATTTTTAGCGCTAATGCTAATTTTTTTGTTTGATTTTTAATTTCGACTATTAATTTTTCCTTAATAGATACTGGAGGCAGACAACATGCCGAGTCACCCGAGTGAATACCAGCTTCCTCAATGTGTTGCATTATCCCGGCAACAAATACTTCATCACCATCTGAAATGGCGTCAACATCAACCTCCATTGCATGATTAATAAATTTATCGATTAATATTGGGTTGTTTTCTGTAGCTTTAAAAGCTTCTTCCACAAAATTTTTTAGTTCATTTTTTTCATGAACTATTTCCATTGCTCTACCACCCAAAACATATGATGGTCGAACAACTAAAGGTAGACCAATTCTTTCAGAGATTTTGATTGCTTGATTATAAGATTTTGCAATTCCGCTTTCTGCTTGTTTCAGTTTTAATCTATCCAGAAGATTTTTAAATCTTTCCCTATCCTCAGCTAAATCTATGGAGATGTATTGAGTACCAAGAATTGGTAGTTTATTTTCGTGTAAAAATTTAGCAAGTTTAATGGGTGTTTGGCCACCGAATTGCGTAATTATTCCAAGTAAATTACCCTTTCCTTTTTCTCTATTGATAATATTGTTAACGTATTCTTCTGCAAGAGGTTCAAAGTAAAGTCTATCACTTGTATCGTAGTCTGTTGAAACTGTTTCAGGATTACAATTAATCATAATTGTTTCAAAACCTACTTCTCTAAGAGCAAAACTTGCTTGGCAACAACAATAATCAAATTCTATTCCTTGACCAATACGATTTGGTCCACCTCCTAGGATTATTATTTTTCTTTTTGAAGATGGATTTGCCTCGCATTCTGATTTAATTGAAAAACTTCTTTGATAGGTTGAATACATATACGGTGTAAAAGACTTAAATTCGGCAGCACATGTGTCGACTTTTTTAAAAACAGGAATTACTTTAAGAGCGGTTCTTTTTTTTCTAACTATAGTTTCGGGAATTTTTGTTAATTGTGATAATTTTTTATCTGAAAAACCTATTGATTTAATTCTATTAAATTCAACATAATTTTTAGGTAAACCAATTTTCATAATTTCATTTTCTGTATCTACAATTTCCTTAACTTGTTCTAAAAACCAATTGTCTATTTTTGATAGTCTTTGTATTTTTTTGATATTTATTTTTTTTCTAAAGGCCTCAGCTACCAATAATATTTTATCAGGAATATTTTCTTTAAGTTTTTTTTCTATCTGATTTTTATTAAGTTGAAAAATTTTATCTAAACCTGAAAAACCAATCTCTAAAGATACCAATGCTTTCTGTAAAGACTCTTTAAAATTTCTTCCTATTGCCATTGCTTCTCCAACTGACTTCATAGAAGTTCCAAGATTAGCTGGCGTAGTTGAAAATTTTTCAAAAGTAAATCTTGGAATTTTTGTTACAACGTAATCTATGGTAGGCTCAAAAGAAGCTGGTGTTGTTTTTGTAATTTCATTTTTTAATTCATCTAATGTATAACCCACAGCAAGTTTAGTGGCGACTTTTGCAATTGGAAACCCAGTTGCTTTAGAGGCAAGAGCTGAAGATCTTGAAACTCTTGGATTCATTTCTATAATTACCATTCTTCCGTCTTTAGGATTGATTGCAAATTGGACATTTGATCCACCAGTCTCGACACCAATCTTTCTAAGGCATGCAATTGAAGCATTTCTCATAACTTGATATTCTTTATCAGTTAAAGTTAGAGCTGGAGCTATAGTCACAGAGTCTCCTGTATGAATTCCCATAGGGTCAACATTTTCAATTGAACATATAATTATACAGTTGTCTTTTTTATCTCTTACCACTTCCATTTCAAATTCTTTCCAGCCCTCTAAACACTCTTCAATTAAAACTTGATTTGCAGGAGATTCATTCAAACCATCTTTAACTATCTTGAAAAAATCTTTTTTATTTTTTGCAATACCACCTCCCAGTCCACCAAGAGTAAAAGAAGGTCTAATTATTGCTGGCAAGCCAATTTTTTTTAAAACTTTTTCAGCTTCCTTAGTATTTTTGGCAATCTTTGAATTGGGTAAATCTAGCCCTATATCAAACATATTTTGTCTAAATTTTTTTCTATCTTCGGCATTTGAAATTGCTTTGGATTTTGCTCCTATAAGTTCAATTTTATATTTTTTTAAAATACCTTTTTTTTCTGCTTCCATTGCTAAGTTCAAAGCAGTTTGGCCACCCATTGTAGGAAGTATGGCATCGGGCCTCTCTTTTTTAAGAATTTTTTCTAAAACTTCTATAGTTATTGGCTCAATATAAGTTTTATCTGCAACATCCGGATCAGTCATAATTGTTGCTGGGTTTGAATTTATTAAAATAACTTTATATCCTTCATCCTTTAAGGCTTTACACGCTTGTGTTCCCGAATAATCAAATTCACATGCTTGACCAATGATTATTGGTCCAGCACCAACTACTAAAATTTTTTTAAGATCTTTTCTTTTTGGCATTTTTTTTCATATTGTTAATAAATTCTTGAAATAAATAAACACTGTCTTGTGGACCAGGATTAGACTCCGGGTGATATTGAACAGAGAAAACAGGTTTATTTTTTAATCTGATCCCCTCAATACAGTTATCAAATAATGATTTATGAGTGACCTCAATATTCTTTGGTAAACTTTCTTTGATAATTTCAAAACCATGATTTTGACTTGTAATTTCTACATTACTTTTAATTAAATTTTTGACTGGATGATTAGCGCCTCTATGCCCAAGTTTCATTTTTTTTGTTTTTGCATCAAGTGCTAGCGCAAGTATTTGATGACCAAGACAAATTCCAAAAATAGGTATTTCCTCTTTAATTAATTTTTTAATAATTCCAATTGCATATTTTCCTGTTGCCGCTGGATCACCAGGGCCGTTAGATAAAAATATACCATCAGGTTTCATTTTTAATATTTTTATCGCACTTGTTTTACAAGAAACAATATTAACTTCACATTTAAAATCAGAAAAATATCTTAAAATATTTTTTTTGATTCCATAGTCAATTGCTACAACTTTGAATGATTTAATTTTATTTTTTAAAAATCGACTTTCTTTTTTCCAGGTTTTAAAACCTGCCCATTTATAATTTTTTTTAGTTGTAACTTTTCCTGCTAAATCTAAGTTTTTTAAACCACTCCATTTAATTGATAAATTTGTTAATTTATTAATGTTAAATTTTCCTTTTTTGGAAAAAGAAATAGTTCCTTTCGGAGCCCCTTTATCTCTTATAAAGTTTGTTAAACTTCTAGTATCAAGACCAGTAATACCTACTATTTTATTTTTTTTTAACCAGTTATCTAAATGTTTTAAAGCTCTATAGTTTGATGGGTTTGAAATTTCAGAATTAAAAATTACTCCTCTGGTCCAAATTTTATCAGATTCATGATCATCATCATTTGTTCCAACATTGCCAATGTGGGGAAAGGTAAAATTAATAATTTGACCAGCGTATGAAGGGTCAGTGATTATTTCCTGATAACCGGTTATGGAAGTATTGAAGCAAACTTCACCAGTTGCAATTCCCTCGAAACCAAATCCTAATCCCTGGAAAAAACTTCCATCCTCTAAAACTAGTACCCCTGTGGGATTAATCTTTTTAAGATTATCTTTTTTTAAATAGTCTGAATTTGTTTTTACTTCCAACAAATACAACTCATGAGTTATAGATTATTACAATAAAACATGATTTTCGCAACTTAAGTGATTAACTATATTGGGTCAAGTAACTTAATTTTTTCTTTTGAAGATTTTATTTTATTAAAGTAGATTCGGTTCTTCTAAAAATCATGTCTCTTAGAACTGAAATAGAAACAAAGTTGCAGAGCGCACAGAAAGAGAAAAATAAGTTGCAAATTTCAACTTTGCGACTGATTTTGGCAGCTATAAAAGACAGAGATATTGTCGCCAGAACCTCTGATAATAGAGAGGGAATTAAAGATGAAGATATTAAACGACTCTTAAAAAAAATGATTAAACAAGGAAATGAATCAATTGAAATTTATAAAAAAAATAATCGAACCGATCTTTTAGAAATAGAAAAAGGAGAGGTTAAAATAATTAGCACTTTTTTACCAAAACAAATGAACGAAGCAGAAACGATAAAGATCTGCAAAGAAACTATTCAATCAATAAAGGCTCAAGGACCTAAGGATATTGGCAAAGTTATTGGTGCAATAAAGAAAAAATATTCAGATGTATTAGATTTTGCAAAAGTGGGAATATTGGTAAAAGAAATATTGAAATAAACTAGGCTAAATGAAATATCCGAAAGAATATCTTGAAGAAATTAAAAGTAGATTAAAAGTTTCAACAGTAGTTAGCCGGTCGGTTAATTTAAAAAAGAGAGGCAAAGAATTCATTGGAATTTCTCCATTTACTAATGAAAAAACACCCTCTTTTACAGTAAATGATCAAAAGGGTTTTTATCATTGTTTTAGTTCCAATGAGCATGGAAATATTTTTGATTTTTTAATGAAAACAGCAAATATGAATTTTGGAGAGACGGTCAGAACATTAGCCGCTGATGCAGGATTACCAATTTATAAATTTACAAAATTAGACGAAGAGAGGGAAAAAAAATGGCAAACCTATTCAAAGATATTGGAAAAATATAAATCCTATTATCACAATGGACTCAAAAATAATAAATCAAAAGCGTTGGAATCCTATTTAATTAAAAGAGGTTTAACGGAAAAAGAGATTAATTATTTTGAAATTGGCTTTGTTCCTAAAGAAGCTTTTTTTTTTGAAAAATTAAAAAATGATTTTTCTGAATCAGATATTTTAAATTCAGGGCTTTTTTACTTTGATGAAAAAAATAAAAGATATATTGAGAGATTTAGGGAAAGAATATTATTTCCAATCAATGGTTTGACTGGATCAACTATTGCATTTGGAGGAAGAATTATTTCTAATCAAAAATTAGCAAAATATATTAATTCTCCAGAGACATTGTTTTTTAAAAAAGGCAATTCATTATTTAATTTAGACAAAATTAGACATTCTTCATCAAGTTATGATGAGGTTTTTTTAGTAGAAGGTTACATGGATGTTATTACCTTAACAAAATATGGAATTTTAAATACAGTTGCAAATTTAGGAACGGCACTAACGGAAAAACAGTCAGAAACAATATGGCGATTTTTTAATCACATAATTATATGTTTCGATGGGGACAAAAGCGGAGTAGACGCCGCTATTCGTGCCGCAGACAGACTATTAAGTATAATAAAACCTAATCTTAAAATATCTTTTCTTTTTTTACCCAACAATCAAGATCCAGATAATTTCGTTGGTGAAAACGGTAAGGAATATTTTTTATCATATGTAAATAAGAAAATTTCTATTTACGATTTAATTTGGAAACATCATTATAAGAATGTTGATATTGATCAACCTTCATCTCTTGCTCAATTAGATAAAATATTAAGAGACCAATCAAACAAAATAAAAGATGATACTTTAAAAAAGTATACTAAAGAATTTTTCTTGAATAAGTTATCTCAATTAACTCCTTTAACTAATAAAAAACAAAAAATAAATTTTAGAGCATATAGGGAAGCCAAGCCATTAAATTTAACAAAAGAAATATTTTCCATGAAAAAAAACTATAAAGAAGTTGAATTAAAAGAGTTCTCAATACTTTATTTGATTATCAATAATTTAAATATTTTTGAAAAAAAGATTGAGCTACTATCAGAATTAAAACTCTATACTAAAATTTGTGTTGAATTTTTAAATAAAATAATTGATATTTTGACTTCAAATAAAACCTACGAAACAACTACTTTTAAAGAAAAATTCAAACGAACAAAATATTTTAATTTGATTAACGATATTAACACTTTTGTACCTGTAAAATTTATTTCAAAAATTAAAAAAGATGATGATGAGATGTTATTAATTTTTGAAGAAATTAATAATGATCTAAAAAGATTTGAACTAAATCAAAAAATAAACAGCCTGGAGCAAAAAATGATCCAGGATATGAATGAAGAAACCTACAAGGAGTTATTAGACCTAAAAAGACAAGCAAATAGCGACTAAATTAACAATAGATTTATAATATTTAATAATTATATAAGTCTAGATATTCAAAACTGCCATGGAAAAAATTATTACAAAATCATTTGCGAGACTAATGGGCAGGGGTCTACACAGAGGCTTTATCACTTATGAAGAATTACGTAAGTCGTTAGGTAAAAGAAGAGGGACACAACAAAACTTAGAACAAGCTTTTTTTCATATTTTTGATAATAAAGTTACGTTAGTAGAAAAGAAATCTGAGTATAAAGTTATAAAAAAGAAAGAATCTGTATTAAGCGACGAAGACAAATTAGCAGACAAGAGTGATGATCCTATCAGAATGTACCTTAGAGAAATGGGGGGCGTGGAACTTCTGTCTAGGGAAGGAGAAATAGCTATTGCAAAACGTATTGAGGCAGGACAAGAAGTAATGTTAAATGCATTAGCACAAAGTCCAATCACAGCAAGAAAAATTTTTGTATGGAATGAAAAAATTCTAAATGGTGAAATTCTAGTAAGAGAAATAATTGATATTGACACGAGCTACTTGGAATATGATAACAGTGATGCATCGGATACAGAAACTTCAAAGATTGAAAAAAAATTATCAATCAAAAATAAAGATAAACAAATAGAAAACAATAAAGAAGAATTAACCGCGGAAGCTAATGAAGAAGATGAATTTAATCTTTCTTTGGCTGCAATGGAAAATGAGATTAAACCAAAAGTTTTAAAAACAATTTCTGAATTAAAGAAAAACTATAGCAAACTAATAGAATATCAAACGGCAAAACTTGATGCAATATTAAATTCCAAAACATTCTCAATCTCAAAAGAAAAAACTTATAAAAAGATAGTTGATAAAATAGTTAAAAAAATAAATTCCTTACAGTTATCCCCATCAGAGCTTGAGCAGTTAGTGCAATCTCATTATGCAGAAAATAAAAAAATTTTATCTCTAGAAGGCGTACTTCTCAGATTAGCGCAACAAAATAATATTTCAAGACAAGAATTTATTAAATTTTACGTTGGCAATGAAATCAATCCAAGATTAAAAAATTTTTTAAATGAAAATAAAAAATGGAAATCTTTCTTTGCAAAAAATAAAAAGGAATTTTCATATACTCGGGACCGTTTGATTGAATTAAGCAAAAGACTAAGCATTTCAGTAGGAGACTTTAAAAAATTGGTAAGCAGAATACAAAAAGGTGAGAGAGAATCTAGGCTAGCTAAAAAAGAAATGGTTGAAGCTAATTTAAGATTAGTTATTTCAATAGCCAAAAAATATACTAATAGAGGGCTACAATTCTTAGATCTGATTCAGGAAGGTAATATTGGTTTAATGAAAGCGGTAGATAAATTCGAATACAGAAGAGGATACAAATTTTCCACTTATGCAACTTGGTGGATTAGACAAGCAATAACCCGCTCAATAGCTGATCAAGCTAGAACAATTAGAATTCCAGTTCACATGATAGAAACTATAAATAAAATTATTAGAACACAGAGATTAATATTAAGTGAACATGGAAGGGAAGCAACACCAGAAGAATTGGCAAAAAAATTAAGAATGCCACTTGATAAAGTTAGAAAAGTTTTAAAAATATCTAAAGAACCTGTTTCTTTAGAACAACAAGTGGGAGACGAGGATGATAGTAGCTTGGGAGATTTTATCGAAGATCAGAATGCTTTAATGCCTTTAGATCAAGCAATTAGATCCAATTTGAGTGCAGCCACAACAAAAATTTTAGCAACTTTAACTCCTAGAGAGGAAAGAGTATTAAGAATGAGATTTGGCGTTGGTATGAATACTGACCATACTTTAGAAGAAGTTGGTTTGCAGTTTTCAGTTACTAGAGAGAGAATAAGACAAATTGAAGCCAAAGCTTTAAGAAAATTGAAACATCCAAGTAGATCAAAGCAGCTTAAGAGTTTTCTTGATAATTAATTCATTGATTGAAGTTTATAAGAAAATCTCTAAATTCAATAATAAATGACATGGGCCTGTAGCTCAGCTGGTTAGAGCAGTACACTCATAAAGCCCTGAATACCCTATTCTCCACACCGATCCACACCGATCACCAGTGTTTTCATCTTACAATTCCGTTGCAGATAAGCCAATAATGAATATCTACTTAGTATTATGAAAGTTAAGAGTTGGGACCTGGTTGGGATTGAAAGAATAGAAAATGAACAAAACAGTTAAACCTTTAAAATTCAACAATATAGAGATTAGAGATTTTATCTCTGATTTTAGTTATTTAGACAAAGAGGGGAAAATCAAACAGAAGAAGCACACTCTTACTCCTTTTAATGTCCCAAGGAACTCCCTCCTTAAAGGTTTACATCTTTATCAAGGAAAAGATAACAAAGGGAATGTATCCAAGGACAAATATTTCTATGTCATTTACAAAGTAAAAGGGTCCCCAAAAACCATGTGGTATCCTCTTGGAAGATTTATTCCTGGTCAATATGGAGTTAGAGAAGTTGAAGAGGAACTAATAGCATTAAATAAAAAACATGCTGACAACAAAGGATACTGGATATCTTGTCCTCTTGAAGCCAAACGTAAAGCGAAAACTATAATCACAAATGACAGTGCCGTTGAAAAATAAAAAAAATAACAAATAAAATTATAATGAAAAAATTTAATTTTGCTATATATTTGTTTTATGTATTTTAATAATACTAATAATTTTTTTCACGCTATTATGTTTCACCATTTCCATGATGAAGGCATTCATACAAGGTGCCAAGGTTCCATTTCTAAAGATGATTTTTATAAATTAATCAATTTTATTGATAGAAAAAATATTTTAGATGCCGATGTATTTTTTAATAAATTTAAAGAAAATAAATTAAAAGAAAATGAACTTTGCCTTACTTTTGATGATGCTGTCAAAAGTCAAATTGATATTGCTTTACCAGTATTAGAAGATTTAAAAATCAAAAGTTTCTTTTTCGTTTATACATCAGTGCTTGAGGGAAAACCTGTTAATTTAGAAATATTTAGATACTTTAGAATGAACTATTTTAATAGTGTAGATGAGTTTTATATGAATTTTTATAAAGTTTTAAATAAAGATTTAGATAATTTTTTTAAAATTAATGAAGACGTTATTAAAAATACAAAGATAAAATTTACTTATTATACAATTGAAGATATCAAATTTAGATTAATTAGAGATAAATATCTAAAAAAAGAAGAGTACGAAATAATTATGTTTAATATGATGAAAGAGAAAAATTTTGAATCAAAAAAATATTATTCAAATTTATTTTTTGATAAAAAAGATTTAAAAGATCTCAATTCGCTTGGGCATCTAATAGGACTTCACTCTCATAATCATCCAACTTTATTAGAAGGTTTGTCTTATGATGAACAAAAATTAGAATATGAAAATTGTATATCTATTATTTCTAAAATTATTGATAAACCTAAAAGTGAAATAAAATTTATGTCTCACCCGAATGGAAGTTATAACAACTACACTTTAGAAATTTTAAAAAAATTAGGCATAGAATTAGGTTTTGCATTACTAATGACTACTGAACCTGAAAAGGGGATGAAAAAAATTAATAATTCTTTTTTAGAAATAGCAAGACAAGACCATGCTGAAATCGTAAAAAGAATGAATTAATGAAAATTACATTATTTACATCTAATAACAATAGACATAACTATTTAATTAATTTGTTTTCAAACATTTGTGATGAATTATTTGTTGTACAAGAATGTGGAACAATATTTCCAGGAGTTGTTCATGGTCACTATCCTGCCTCTGAAACTTTAAAAAACTATTTTGAAAATGTTAACGCTGCTCAAAATAAATTGTTTGGTAATTCTTATGTCAATCTCTTTAAAAAAAATATCAAAATTTTACCAATCCTATCAGGCGATTTAAATATATGTTCTTTAAATTTTTTATCTGACTTTCTAAATAGCGATATTTATGTAGTTTCCGGAAGCAATTATATAAAAGGGGAATTAGTAGATTTTCTTGTTAAAAACAAAACAATTAATATTCATATGGGTGTCTCTCCATATTACAGAGGAACGGATTGTAATTTTTGGGCACTCTATGATAATAATCCTCATTTAGTCGGAGCAACTATTCATATGTTATCCAAAGGTTTAGATAGTGGACCTATGCTATATCGCGCCATGTCAAACTTAAAATCTAATCCTTTTGAGTATATTATGTCTACCGTTAAATCGGAATTTCACTCCATTGCCGAACGAATAAAAGATAAATCAATATTTAATGTTTAACAAAATTAATAGTCATAATGAGTGGGATAAATTAAAAGAAATTATTGTGGGTACAGCTAAAGGAACTATAGCAACGATAACCTGGGATAGAAAAAAAAAAATTGATCAAAAAGTATTAGATCAAGCATTAGACTTAACAAAAAAAGGCACCCCTAAATGGTTAGATGATGAAATTGAAGAAGACTTAGACGGATTAGCAAAATCTTTACAAAAACTAGGAATTGTTGTTCATCGACCACGAACATTTGATTTTTCAACAGTATATTCTTCTCCATTTTGGTTCTCGAATAGTAATAACCTTTATAATGTAAGAGACCTAAATTTAGTTGTTGGCGATCATGTTATAGAAAGTCCATCTTATTTAGCAAGCAGATATTTTGAAAGTACTGGATTATACGAAATTTTTTATAAATATTTTGAAAAAGGCTTTAAATGGATAGCTGGACCAAAACCCAAACTAAACTATGAAGTAAGACTTCCATATTTTAAAGATCATGATAGCAGAGAATTAACTTATGAAGATGCTAAGCATAAATCACTTACGAAAGGTCGATTGGAAAAATTACACAGATTGGCAGAAAAAGAAATTGTATTTGAAGCAGCCAACACTCTGCGAATGGGTAAAGATTTGCTTTATCTTGTTTCTTCTTCAGGAAATGTTCTTGGAGCTAAGTGGTTACAATCTGTTTTAGGTAACGACTATAAAGTTCATATAACAAAAGATATTTATAGATCTGATCATATTGATTCTACTTTATTGGCTTTAAAACCTGGTTTAATCTTAATTAATAGTATTAGGGTAAAAGAAAAAAATTGCCCTCCAATTTTTAAAAAATGGGAAAAAATTTACTTTGAGGATGTTGTACCCATATCTGAAGCTGAACTTAAAATTCAAAAAGATATTAGAGATCCCATAGCATATAAATTAAAAGAATTAGGTTTTAGCTCAAATATTGGCGATATGTCTTCACCGTGGATTGGTATGAATTTGTTGTCAGTTAATAAGGAGACAGTGCTTGTGGACAAAAGACAAGAAAAACTAATAAAACTTTTAGAGAAAAAAAAATTCAAAGTTATTCCAATCAGAATGAGGCATTTATATACTCTAGGTGGTGGTTTACATTGTGCAACCTTGGATACTGTTCGAGATAGTGTATTAGAAAGTTACTTTGATTAGATAAGATATGAGTTATAACGAAAATTTTCCGCATGGGTTAATGTTTCATAGATTTTGTAGATCAAAGAAACAAAATTCAGGAGTTGGCCCTTTAAATAAAAATGATTTTGAAAAGATAATCAATTTAGTAGGCAGAGATAGAATTATTAAATCCTAAACCTATTAGGAAAAAAGGCTGTCCAGTTAGAGAAGTTGGACACAACATTAATATTTGGATTATCAGGGATCACGAAAAATATAAAAACCTGACGTCAATAGAATTAGGAATGAAGTATCAGGGATTTTATACTGACAGTAGACTGAATAAAGTTAAAAACAAAAGCACATTTTCGTATAGGAACAAAGGAAAGGGAGAACCTCTCATGCCATATAAAGATTTGACAGAATTTAGTCCTCGCAATGTAACCAAAGAGGGCGAAGTTGACGTAGCAAAACATACAGCTCAAAGGATTTAGCAAAGATTGGCGAGCCTGCAACCATTCAATTATTCTGCATGAATACAAGAGCTGCTTACGAAAAACTCAAAAAAGCTGAAACGCATGCTGACGTATTGTTGGATTTACAATGAAAAAATACTACTGATAACTCCTTGGCCTCCTTGGTGGCAAAAAGACTAAACCCTTGGTGACCCTTTGGTAAAATGTTAGACACACATTGGGGACACCCAACACTTTCATTAAATTAAAAAAATACTATATTACAGTTATTCATCAGTAACTTTGGTGGCTCAGTTTTTGTCCCAAACAGAACTGGGCTACCGAATAAATTTCTAAAATATTTTTTCAATAAGTTTTAAAATTTGTGGAATTTTTTTTATCTTAGGTACTTTACTTTCAAAATGTTTTCAGAGGGACTGACTCTCTAAATCAAGCACTATAGTGTAAACTATTGGGACCCCTTTTAATTTAAGGGTATCGACCCCTTGGAAAAGATTAAAAGTTGAGAACGGAAACGGGTCCTACTTTAAATGGGCCCAATAGGTTTTCATGTGGAACAAAGACTGAAATCAACTGAGAAAAGAACAATAGATAAATGTGAATAAACACTAGCTTTTTAATTTAAGATTAATTAAATAAGATTGGTATTAAACATAGATATTATTTAGACAATTAATCCTAAAGTTGGGACTGGGTTGGGACTGAGGACATGTTTAGTAATTTAGACGTTGATTGTTTTTGGGGATATAATAAAAAGTGTTGCAATACAACAAGGGGGGCCTGTAGCTCAGCTGGTTAGAGCAGTACACTCATAATGTATTGGTCCCAGGTTCGAATCCTGGCGGGCCCACCAACTTTTTTTAAAATACAACTTATCCAGGTATTTACTGAGGTCTTAATAGTTAGCTTTTATGGTACTCATTTGCATTGTGATATATTCATCTAATTTAATCTTTAAATTGAATTATTGATGATATATTGCATAGATGTAAAAAATCTGTTCAAATAATCGTTTAAGGAGATGTGATGGGTAGTAATAATGAAAAATACCAGGCGGTTGGACAAGATGACAAAATAGAAGCATCTGTGAAAAGGGAAAATGATCGTCCATCTATACAAGGTAGACCTAATATTGATGAAATAAGTAAAAGAAATGAGGAAGAAAAAAAACGAGATAGAAAATCGTCTTATATCTTCATTGGGGTACCAGTACTTTTGATAATAGTTGTTATGTTTCTGGTATATTTTTTCAGTTAAATAATATCTTCAAGACTTTGAAGAT
>QCSA01000004.1 GCA_003211695.1 Pelagibacteraceae bacterium AG-464-P07
TTTTTTGCATTTCTTTTTTGATGTAAATGGTGAAATACTACAGAAGCGCTGTTTGAAATATTGAGGCTTTCAACATTTTTATTTATATCTATTCTGAGTAAGAAATCAGATTTTTTTTTTGTTTGAAATTTTAACCCGTAGCCTTCTGAACCAAAGAGTAAGACATTGTTTCCGTTCCAATCATGTTTTGTAAAATCTTTACTCCCTTCAACATCAAAACCACTTACCCAAAAGTTTTTCGATTGTAAATATTTTAAAGTTGTATTAATATTAGATACTTTAAATATATTTAATAATTCAATGCATCCACTAGCACTTTTGTAAAGAAGTTTACTCTTACTAGGAAAGAATCTTTCTGCAACGATTATTCCATCAATATTAAATGAAGCAGCGCTTCTTATTATAGATCCGATATTTCTGGGATCAGTTACTCCTTCAAGAGCAACAATAGTGATATTTTTTTTCTCTGAATTTTGTATTAAATATTCTTTTATATTTGATTCTTCCAAAGGTTCGATTTCAGCAATTAATCCTTGATGAGAAATTTGATCTTTTGAGCAAAATCTATCCAATTCTTTCTTAGTTTTATAAAAAACCCTTATATCTTTTAATAAGTATTTATCTTGATTTTCCCTATTTAAGTTTTTTTTTGATTCTTCAGTAAGAAACACCCTAAGGACTTTTCTTTTTGGGTTTTTTAAAGCTTCGGTGACCGCATGTTTTCCAGCAATTAAAAAAGCTGATTTTTGCATGATATTTCAATTATTTTTCCACTAATATCATACTTTTTTGAATAAAATCACATATTGCATTTATTTAAGAACATGCATATAAAACCTTGTTGTCGATAGCTTTATTGAAAAGGGGGTTACCCCTACGAATTGGAGGGGTACCAAAGTGGTCAAATGGGGCGGGCTGTAAACCCGTTGACTTCGGTCTTCGAAGGTTCGAATCCTTCTCCCTCCACCATTCAAGAGAGTTTGAAACAATATATTGATATTTAGAGTGTGTGATACGTTTGGAATGATGCGGGTGTAGTTCAATGGTAGAACACCAGCCTTCCAAGCTGGTTGTGAGGGTTCGATTCCCTTCACCCGCTCCAGGTTATTATAAAGAAAGCAAGTATTATTGAGGTATTGAAATGGCAGAGAAAAAAAAATTTGAGAGAAATAAACCACATGCTAACGTAGGCACAATTGGTCATGTGGATCACGGGAAAACTACATTAACAGCTGCAATAACAAAGGTTTTGTCTGAAAAAGGTGGTGCAGAGTTTGTTGCTTATGATCAGATTGACAATGCTCCTGAGGAAAAGGAACGAGGAATAACTATAGCGACTGCTCACGTAGAATATGAAACCGATAAAAGACATTATGCACATGTAGACTGTCCAGGACATGCAGACTATGTAAAAAATATGATTACAGGAGCTGCACAAATGGATGGAGCAATATTAGTTGTTAGTGCAGCAGATGGACCAATGCCACAAACTAGAGAACATATTCTATTAGCGAATCAAGTTGGTGTTAAAGCTATAGTCGTTTACTTAAATAAAATAGATCAAGTTAAAGATAAAGAATTAGTTGGTTTGGTCGAAGAAGAAATCAGAGAATTATTAACATCTTATAAATTTCCTGGTAAAAAAATTCCAATTATTAAAGGTTCTGCATTAGCTGCAGTTGACGGCACAGATGAAACAACTGGAAAAAATTCAATTCTTGAATTAATGAAAGCAATTGATGAACATATACCACAACCTGATAGACCAAAAGATAAACCTTTCTTAATGCCGGTTGAAGATATCTTTACTATTTCAGGTCGAGGAACTGTTGCGACAGGCCGTGTAGAACAAGGGGTTGTTAAAACTGGTGGAGAACTCGAAATTGTCGGAATCAGAGAAACAAAAAAAACCGTTTGTACTGGCGTAGAAATGTTTAGAAAAATTTTAGATACCGGTGAAGCTGGAGACAACATTGGAGTATTATTAAGAGGTGTGGAAAGAGCGGATGTAGAAAGAGGACAAGTATTAGCTAAACCCGGCTCTGTAACACCGCACACCAAATTCGAGGCACAAGCTTATATATTAAAAAAAGAAGAAGGCGGAAGACATACTCCTTTCTTTACAAAATATAGACCGCAGTTTTATTTCAGAACAACTGATGTAACAGGAGAAGTTGAGCTTGCAAAAGGTACTGAAATGGTAATGCCAGGAGATGATGCAAAATTTACTGTTAAATTGATTACTCCAATAGCAATGAATGATAAATTAAACTTTGCAATCCGTGAAGGTGGTAAAACTGTTGGAGCTGGTGTGGTAACAAAAATTTTAGAGTAAAACTCTTTAGGAGTGTAGCTCAATTGGTAGAGCACCGGTCTCCAAAACCGGAGGTTGTGGGTTCGATCCCCTCCGCTCCTGCCAAATTAGAGAAATAGTATGATCAGTCCATTTAAATTTATACAAGAAGTTAAGAATGAAGCTTTTAAAGTTTCTTGGCCTACAGGAAAGGAAACACTAACAGGAGCAGTAATGGTTGTCTTGTTGGCTATAGTTGCTGCTATATTTTTTTTAATTTTAGATCAAATACTCAAATTTTTTTTGAATTTTGCATTAACTATAAATTTTTAAATTATGAAAAATTGGTATATAGTTCAGTCCTATTCAAGCTTTGAAAAGAAGGTTGCAAAAACAATTCAAGAGGAAGCTAAAAAAGCAAATTTAGAAGATAAGATTGAAGAAGTGCTTGTACCCACTCAAGAAGTAACTGAAGTTAGAAGGGGTAAGCGATTCCAAAGGAAAAAAAAGTATTTCCCGGGATATGTTTTAGTCAAAATGGACATGGATAATCAGATATATCATTTAATAAAGAATATAAAAAAAGTAAGTGGTTTTTTAGGTCAAAAAGGAAATCCATTTCCTGTTTCTGAAAAAGAAATACAAAAAATTAAGGGGCAAATAAAAGATGGAGTAGTTCAATCAAAATCTTTTATAAGTTACAATACTGGCGAAAATGTTCAGGTCATTGATGGACCGTTTGCGTCATTTCATGGTCTCGTTGAAGAGGTTGACGAAGAAAAATCAAGACTTAAAGTTTCGGTTATGATTTTTGGAAGGCCAACTCCGGTAGAACTAGAATTTAATCAGGTTGAAAAAGTACAATAATGGCAAAAAAAGAAATTAAAGAATATGTAAAACTGCAGATCAAAGGTGGCCAAGCCAATCCAGCTCCACCTGTTGGTCCTGCTCTTGGACAAAGAGGAATTAATATTATGGAATTTTGCAAGGCATTTAATGAAAGAACAAAAAATTTTATGGGCAATCCAGTGCCAGTTGTTATAACAGTTTACAAAGATAAAAAATTTGACTTTGTTATCAAATCACCTCCAGCCTCTCACTTCATTAAACAAGCTGCAAAATTAAAAAGTGGATCTAAAGAGCCGGGAAGAGTTATTACAGGCTCAATAACGATGAAGCAAGCAGAACAAATAGCCAAAGAAAAAATGAAAGATCTTAATGCCTTTGATTTAAAAGAAGCTACTAAAATTATATGTGGTTCCGCACGTTCAATGGGTATTGAGGTTAAGGATTAAATTTAATGATTTCTAAAAGATATAAGGCTTTACCTCAAGAAAATAGAAAGTTAAAGAATGATACGATAGAGAATTTGTTAAAAACTGTTAAAAAAAATTGCACGACAAAGTTTGATGAGTCAATTGACGTTAATTTTAAACTAAATTTAAAACAAAAAAAAAGTGAAATAAATATAAGAACTGTACTTAATTTACCTGTAGGAAAAAATAAAAAAATTAAAGTAGCGGTTATTTGTGAAGAGGAAAGATTAAAAGAAGCCAAAATAAGTGGAGCTGATATTATTGGCTCAGATGATTTAATTAATAATATTTCTGCAGGAAAAATTAATTTTGAAAAACTTATATCAACTCCAAAAATGATGGTTAAATTAGGTAAGCTTGGAAAAATTTTAGGTCCAAAAGGATTGATGCCAAATCCTAAACTTGGAACTGTTACAAATGAAATTATGAAAACAGTGAAAGATATAAAATCTGGTCAAGTTGAAATCAAAAATGATAAAGATGGTAATATTGGTTTATCAATTGGAAAAAAAAGTTTTTCGAATGAAAATTTAATCAAAAATTTTAACTCAGTTGTTGATACTATTATAAAAGAGAAGCCCGTAGGAGTTAAAGGCAATCTTGTTACGAGTGTATTCGTTACCTCAACAATGGGAGTATCTTACAAACTAAAACTGAACAAGAATATTTAATTTTATGATAAACAAAGAACAAAAAAAAAAATATATTAGCGAAATGAAAAAATTTTTTGAAGCCAATGATTCAATATTAGTAACTCACTATCAGGGTTTAACTGTTAATCAATTAGATGAGTTACGAGCTGAAATGAGAAAACATGGTATAATGTTCAAAATTACAAAAAATAGAATTACAAAGTTAGCCCTAAAAGATACCAAATGTGAAGATATTGAAGATTTGTTTTCAGGACCTACTGCTGTTGCGTTTTCAAAAGATGCAATTTTTTCAGCAAAAATTTTGGCTAAATTTTCAAAAGATAATCAAAATTTAAAGATTCTTGGCGGACTAATGGGTAAAGAGGTTCTTAAACTTGAAGATGTGCTGAAAATTGCCACACTACCAACATTAAATGAAGCTAGAGCTAAAATTACTAGTATTTTACAATCTCCAGCAAAAAAATTAGTAAGTATTTTACTTGCTCCTGGTTCAAAAATTGCTATTTTGGCGCTCGAAAAGAGTAAACAATCAACATAGAAAATTTATGGCCGATTTAAATAAAATCATCGAAGTTTTGTCAAAATTAACAGTAGTAGAATCAGCTGAACTTTCAAAACGATTAGAGGAAAAATGGGGAGTGTCTGCAGCAACAGCTGTTGCTGTATCACCAGTTGCTGCATCGGCACCAGTAGAAGAAAAAAGTGAATTTACAATTATGCTTACTTCAGCTGGGGATAAAAAAATTAATGTAATAAAAGAAATTAGAACATTTACAACATTAGGTTTGAAAGAAGCTAAAGATTTGGTTGAAGGAGCACCTAATGAAATAAAATCAGGTGTTAATAAAAAAGAAGCAGAAGAAATTAAGAAAAAATTAGAGGCTGCTGGGGCCAAAGTAGAATTAAAATAACAAAATTTTTAAATCTGGTTTATAAAAATCAGATTCAATAAATGCAATTATCGCTTACTGAGAAAAGAAGTATCAGAAAAAATTTTGGAAAGTTAAAGGAAACTTTAAAAATTCCAAATTTGATAGAAGTGCAAAAAAATTCATATAATGAATTTCTAAACATAGATGATCAAAATAAAAAAGACTCTCTAATAAAAGGTTTAACCAGAGTTTTCAACAACATATTTCCTATAGAAGATTTAGGAGAAAAAGCGACATTAGAATATGTTTCTTATCGATTAGAAAAACCGAAATATGGTGTAGAAGAATGTATTTCGAGAGATTTAACTTATTCATCAGCTCTAAAACCAATTTTAAGACTAGTAGTTTACGAAATTAATCATGAAAATAATACGAAAGAAATATTGTCTGCTAAAGAACAAGAAGTTTACATGGGAGAAATTCCGATGATGACACCTAGTGGAACATTTATAGTTAATGGTGTTCAAAGGGTTGTTGTCAACCAAATGCATAGAAGTCCCGGTGTTTTCTTTGATCATGATAAAGGAAAAACTCACGCTAGTGGCAAATTATTATTTAACTGTAGAGTAATTCCAAACAGAGGATCCTGGATGGATTTTGAATATGACATAAAGGATTTATTGTATTTTAGAATTGATAGAAAGAGGAAATTACTTGTGTCAACTCTTTTACAAGCATTGAAATATAATAAAAAGGAAATAGCTGATTTATTTTATGAAAGTCAAAAGTTTGAATATAATTCAAAATTAAATAAATGGAAAACAATATTTAATCCAGAAAATTATAAATTTAAAAAAATTTCAGAAGAAATAATTGATGCAAAGACTAATAAGGTAGTTGTTAAATCGGGATCTAGAACTAATTTGTCACAAGCACAAAAACTTTACGACAATGGATTAAAAGATATTTATGTTTCAAATGACGCAATTTATGGAAGATTTTTACATAATGATATAAGTTTACCCTCGGAAGAAAGTATTTCTATAGGAACAGAAATCACTGATGAAATTTTAACCAAGGTCATAGAAAATAATATAAAAAGTATTTTAATTTCCACTACTAACTCCATTAACAAAGGACCTTATTTGCTCAAAACTATGTTGGCAGATAAAAATAATACTAAAGAAGAAGCAATTACTGACATATACAAAATTTTAAGACCAGGAGAACCTCCTACATTAGAAATTGCGAATCAAATTTTTCAAAATTTATTTTTCGGCTCAGATCGCTATGATTTATCAGATATAGGAAGAGTAAAAATGAATTCAAGATTAAATTTAGATTGTTCTGACAAAATAACGATACTTAGAAATGAAGATATTATTGCAATTATTAAACTCATGTTAGATCTTCGCGATGGTAAAAACGAAGTTGACGATATTGATCATCTAGGTAATAGACGAGTTAGATCTGTAGGTGAGTTAGTTGAAAACCAGACACGTATTGGCATATATAGAATGGAAAGAGCAATTAAAGAAAAAATGTCTACCTTAGAGATTGAGTCTGCAATGCCGCAAGACCTCATTAATGCAAAACCATTAACATTAGCTTTAAAAGATTTTTTTGGAACTTCTCAACTCTCTCAATTTATGGATCAAACCAATCCATTATCTGAAATAACTCATAAGAGACGGGTTTCAGCCCTTGGTCCAGGGGGTTTAACAAGAGAAAGAGCAGGATTCGAAGTAAGAGATGTCCATCCAACACACTATGGAAGAATTTGTCCTATCGAAACACCCGAAGGACCAAATATTGGATTGATCAGTAGTTTGGCAACATATTCAAGAATTAATAAATATGGTTTTATAGAAAGTCCTTATAAAAAAGTTGTTGATGGTAAAGTTTTTGACAAAATAAATTATTTATCAGCTATGGAAGAATCAAATTTTACCATAGCACAAGCAAACTCCCCAATTGACAATAATGGAAATTTTTTAGAAGATTTAGTGTCCTGTAGAAAATCTCTAAACTTTATTTTGTCTAAACCAGAAAATATTGACTATATAGATGTATCACCAAAACAACTTGTGTCCGTTGCTGCTTCTTTAATTCCTTTTTTAGAAAATGACGATGCAAACAGAGCCTTAATGGGTTCAAACATGATGAGACAAGCGGTGCCTTTAATCAAGCCGGAGGCTCCGTTGGTTGGCACAGGCATCGAAAGAGATGTTGCCCTCGATTCAGGTGTAACGATTGTTACAAAAAGAAGTGGTGTGGTTGATAAAATTGATGGAAAAAGAATAGTTGTAAAAGTTACATCTGAAAAAGATCTAAGTAAATCAGGTGTTGATATTTATAATTTACTAAAATTTCAAAGATCAAACCAAAATACTTGCATTAATCAAAGACCATTAGTTAGAGTTGGCGATATGGTTTCTGAAGGAGATATTATTGCAGACGGCCCATCTACAAAATTAGGTGAACTTGCATTGGGAAAAAATGTTACTGTAGCATTCATGCCCTGGCTTGGGTATAATTTTGAAGATTCAATTTTAATTTCTGAAAGATGTGTAACTGACGATGTATTTACATCAATTCATATTGAAGAATATGAATTAATGGCAAGAGATACAAAATTAGGAACTGAAGAAATAACTAGAGATATTCCAAATGTAAGTGAGGAAGCATTAAGAAATTTAGATGAGTCTGGAGTTGTTTATATTGGAGCAGAAGTTAAACCTCATGATATTTTAGCAGGAAAGGTTACGCCAAAAGGTGACACTCCATCAGGACCAGAAGAAAAACTTTTAAGATCTATTTTTGGTGAAAAAGCAATAGATGTTATTGATACATCTTTACGTTTACCACCGGGAAGCGATGGGATTGTTGTGGATGTCAAGGTGTTTAATAGGCACGGTGTAGAAAAAGATGAAAGATCTATAGCAATTGAAAGATCTGAAATAGAAGTGATTCAAGAAGATAAATTAGTAGAAGAGGAGATTTTAGAAAGAAATACTACACAAAGAGCTATTCACATAATTAAAAATTCAGCACTAAATGAGAAATTTAAAAACATTAAACCAGATGAAAAAATTGAAGAAAACAAAATAGAACTAATGAGTTTAAGCGATTTATTTAAAGTATCACTGAAGGATAATTCCAAAAACGAGAGTCTTTTAACGTTAATAGAACAATATAAAAAAGTTAAATTGGATATTAAAGAAAGATTTGAAGATAAGGTTGAAAAAATTAGACAAGGAGATGAATTATTACCAAGCGTTATGAAAATGGTAAAAGTTTTTGTTGCAGTAAAGAGACGTCTAAGACCGGGAGATAAGATGTCCGGAAGACATGGAAACAAAGGAGTTATTAGTAAGATTGTTCCAGTTGAAGATATGCCATATATGGAAAACGGCAAACCTGTGGATATAGTTCTAAATCCCCTAGGGGTTCCAAGCCGAATGAATGTTGGACAAATTTTAGAAACTCACCTTGGCTGGAGTTGTTCTGAACTAGGAGAAAATCTGAAAAAATTAATTAACGAAAATCAAAATAAAATAAACCGTAGTGAAAGCGTTGTTTCATTGTTGAAATCAATTTACGGAAAAGATTTTTACGATAAGGCTATTAAAAATTTATCATCAATTGAGTTTAATGACCTATGTGAAAATTTAATCAAAGGAGTTCCAATATCTACTCCTGTATTTGATGGCGCAAAGGAAAAAAATGTAACTGATATGCTGAAGTTAGCAAATTTACCTACCTCTGGACAAACAATATTATGGGATGGAAGAACAGGTGAAAAATTCGATAGACTTGTGACAGTGGGCACTATTTATATGTTAAAATTACATCATCTAGTAGAAGATAAAATACATGCTCGATCAACGGGACCTTATAGTTTAGTAACCCAACAACCTTTAGGAGGGAAAGCTCAACTTGGAGGTCAAAGATTTGGTGAAATGGAAGTTTGGGCACTCGAAGCATATGGAGCATCCTATACTTTACAAGAAATACTAACGGTCAAATCTGATGATGTAGCTGGAAGAGTAAAAATATATGAAACGATAGTTAAAGGTGAAGAAAATTTTCAATCAGGTGTACCTGAATCTTTCAATGTACTAGTTAAAGAAATCAAGTCTTTAGGGCTAAATATTGAATTAAAATAAATTATGAGAAATGAGTTAACAGATTTATTTAAGAATAAACCAGCAGTAGACGACAATTTTAATAGCATTAGAATTAGTTTGGCTAGTCCTGAAAAAATTAAATCATGGTCTTTTGGTGAAATTAAAAAACCTGAAACAATTAATTACAGAACTTTTAAACCTGAAAAAGATGGATTATTTTGTTGCAGAATATTTGGACCAATTAAAGATTATGAATGTTTGTGTGGAAAATATAAAAGAATGAAATTTAGAGGAATCATTTGTGAAAAGTGTGGAGTGGAAGTCACAAAGTCTAACGTAAGACGTGAAAGAATGGGCCACATTAATCTAGCTACACCAGTTGCTCACATTTGGTTTCTAAAATCTTTACCAAGCAGAATTTCCTTAGCCGTTGATATGAAATTAAAAGAAGTAGAAAAAATATTATATTTTGAAAGTTTCATTGTTATTGAGCCAGGATTAACAACACTTAAAAAAAATCAATTATTAACCGATAAAGAACTGGTTGATTTTCAGAATGAATTTGGTGAAGATGCTTTTACATATGGCATTGGAGCTGAAGCAATAATAGAAATACTTAGGTCTTTAAATTTAAAAGAAGAAAAAGAAAAACTTTCAGAACAAGTCAAATTATTAAAATCAAAAGTTGCTGAAGAACGAGCAATTAAAAGATTAAAATTAATAGACAATTTTATGGAATCAGGCGGTAAGCCAGAATGGATGATATTAACAACTATACCTGTAATTCCTCCAGAATTAAGACCTTTGGTTCCATTGGATGGAGGAAGATTTGCTACATCGGATTTAAATGATTTATACCGAAGAGTTATAAATAGAAATAACAGATTAAAACGACTTATTGATCTAAAATCTCCAGATATTATTGTAAGAAACGAAAAAAGAATGTTGCAAGAAGCAGTTGATGCATTATTTGACAACGGTCGAAGAGGTAGAGTTATAACGGGAACAGGAAAGAGACCATTAAAATCTTTATCAGAAATGTTAAAAGGTAAACATGGTCGATTTAGACAAAATTTGTTAGGAAAAAGGGTAGATTATTCAGGGAGGTCAGTAATTGTAGTGGGTCCTGATTTAAAACTTCATCAATGTGGCTTACCAAAAAAAATGGCGTTAGAACTATTTAAGCCATTTTTGTATGCAAGATTAGATAAATTAGGTTTAGCTACAACAATAAAACAAGCCAAAAAAATAGTTGAAAAAGAAAAAGACGAAGTGTGGGATGCATTAGAACATATCGTTAGAGAACATCCTGTTTTATTAAACAGAGCCCCAACGTTACATAGGTTAGGAATTCAAGCTTTTGAGGCAATATTGATTGAAGGAAATGCTATTGAATTGCATCCACTTGTCTGTTCAGCATTCAACGCAGATTTTGATGGTGATCAGATGGCTGTTCATATTCCATTAAGCATAGAAGCTCAACTTGAATCAAGGATTCTAATGATGTCTACCAATAATATTCTAAGCCCCTCTAATGGAAAACCAATTATTGTGCCGAGTCAGGATATGATTTTGGGGATATATTATTTATCACAAACACCAATTAACACAGATAAAACAGAGGGCTATTTTGTAGGTGCATCTGAAATTGAACAAGCTTTAGAATGTAATGCAATAAATGTTCATTCCAGAATAATCTCGAGATTCGAGACGATTGATGAAAAAGGAAACATTGTATTTGAAAAATATACAAGTACAGCTGGAAGGTTTTTATTAGCTAATATTTTACCAAAAAAACAAAATATTAAATTTTCTTTAGTTGATAGAAAATTATCGAAAAAAAATGTCTCTGAAATTATTGATCTAATTTTCAGATTTTGTGGACAAAAAAGTACAGTAATTTTTTGTGATAGAATAAAGGATCTTGGTTTTAAATATGCATTTAAATCCGGTATATCATTTGGAAAAGATGATTTAATTATTCCTGAAAAAAAACAAACTTTAGTAAATGATACTAAAAAAATGATTGAAGAATATGAAAACCAATATGCTGAAGGATTAATTACTAGAGGAGAAAAATATAATAAGGTAGTTGATGCTTGGTCAAAATGTACCGATTTAGTCGCAGCAGAGATGATGAAGAAAATTTCCTCTAGTACTAAAAATAAGTTAGACAATAAAACTAACAATTTAAACTCGGTATTTATGATGGCAGACTCCGGCGCAAGAGGCTCAGCTGCTCAAATGAAACAATTGGCTGGTATGCGAGGTTTAATTGCAAAACCTTCAGGAGAAATTATCGAAACACCAATTATTTCAAATTTTAAAGAAGGATTAACTGCCCTTGAATACTTTAATTCTACTCATGGCGCTAGAAAAGGTTTGGCTGATACTGCACTCAAAACCGCAAATTCAGGTTATTTAACAAGAAGACTCTGTGATGTGGCGCAAGATATTTCAATAACGAAGCATTTTTGTGGAACTAATAAAAGTATTGCTCTGTCAGAAATTATTGAAGGAGGCAATATTTTAGTTAGTTTATCTGAGCGTGCATTAGGTAGAATGTCCGCAGAGGATATCAAAAATCCAATCAGTGGTGAAATCTTGATTAAGATAAAAGAAATGATAAATGAGGAGGCTTGTGAAAAAATTGATTCAGCTGGAGTAAAATCGATTAAAGTATTTTCAGTAGTTACATGTGAGTCTAAAAATGGAGTATGTGCTATTTGTTATGGAAGAGATCTTTCAAGAGGCAAATTAGTAACCTTGGGAGAAGCAGTTGGAATGATTGCCGCTCAATCAATTGGTGAACCCGGTACTCAGTTAACTATGAGAACATTTCACGTAGGAGGAACAGCTCAAATTAAACAAGAGTCTCAAGTTATTTCAAAAACAGACGGTATTTTAAAAATAATTAATAAAAATTTGTTAGAAGATTCTAAGAGAAACTTGGTTGTTATGGGAAGAAATACTCAATTGGCAATAGAAGATGATAAAGGACAACAAATAGCTCTTTACAAAGTTCCTTATGGTGCAAAACTTTTCTATCAAAATGATGAAATAATCAAAAAAAGGAATTAAAATTTGTGAATGGGATCCATATACAATGCCGGTAATAGCTGAAAAAAGTGGTATAGCGAACTATGTTGACTTAATAGATGGAATATCATTAGCCGAAACAGTTGATGATGCAACTGGAATTTCTTCAAAATCAGTTGTTGATTGGAGATCACAATCTAAGAATACTGATTTGAAACCTAGGATCACTTTAAGAGATGAAAAGGGTAACGTAATTAAAAAAGCAGATGATAATGAAGCTAGATATTATTTAGTTCCAGATTCAATTTTATCAGTTAAAGATGGTCAACAAGTGTTAGCTGGAGACGTAATCGCAAGATTGCCAAAAGAAACTTCAAAAACAAAAGATATAACCGGAGGTTTACCAAGAGTAGCTGAATTATTCGAAGCAAGAAAGCCGAAAGAAAGTGCAATTATTGCTGAAAATGATGGTTTTGTAATGTTTGGTAAAGAAGTCAGAGGTAAATTAAAAATAACAATTAAAGCAACAAATGAACAAGCTTCAAATTATTTAATTCCAAAAGGAAAACACATTAATTTTAACGAAGGAGAGAAAATTAAAAAGGGTGAATATTTATTGGATGGCAGTCCAGCTCCACATGATATATTGAGAATATTAGGCGTAGAGCAATTAACAGATTATTATGTAAATGAAGTTCAAGAAGTTTACCGATTACAAGGTGTAGTAATTAATGATAAACACATTGAAGTAATTGTAAGACAAATGTTAAAAAAGGTAGAAATTAAAGATCCAAGGGATTCAAAATATTTATCTGGAGAGATAATTGATAAAATTGAATTAGATGAAGAGAACGAAAGTTTAATTAAAAATAAAAAAAAACCTGCAATTGGAGAAAGATTCCTTTTGGGTATAACCAAAGCATCTTTACAGACAAACTCTTTTATTTCTGCAGCATCATTCCAAGAAACTACTAGAGTTTTAACTGATGCAGCAATAAAAGGAAAATTAGATAAATTAAAAGGGTTAAAAGAAAATGTGATAGTTGGTCGATTGGTACCAGCTGGCACAGGTATAGTTAAGAAAAAATGGAATTATTTAGCTAAAGAAAAAGACGAAAAATATCTTTTAGAAAAAGAAACAAAAAAAGATGCTGCACAGCCAATAACAACAGAATAATAGTTTACTTTTCACAATATTAATTATTGACAATTTACCATTCAATTAGTAATTTAGCCGAAATTTCATGGTTGGAAGTAAGGTTGATTAACCTTAAACGCTGCCACAAAGTGTTGATCTTTTCATACTTTTTTCATCCAAAAATTTTATTAAATTATGCCAACAATTAGCCAATTGATAAAAAAATCAAGGGTAAAGCCAAAATACAGGAACAAAGTTCCTGCATTAGAACGTTCGCCACAAAAAAAAGGTGTGTGTGTTAAAGTTTATACAACAACACCAAAAAAACCTAATTCAGCATTAAGAAAAGTTGCAAGGGTAAGATTGTCAAACGGACATGAAGTGACTTGTTATATTCCAGGGGAAGGTCATAATTTACAAGAACATTCTGTTGTACTAATCAGAGGAGGACGAGTCAAGGATCTGCCTGGAGTTAGATATCATATATTGAGAGGAAATCTAGACACACAGGGAGTTACAAATCGCAAGCAACAAAGATCAAAGTATGGAGCAAAGAAACCAAAATAATTAAGGTTTATGTCTAGAAAAAGAAAAGCACAAAAGAAAATTTTATTAACAGATACAAAGTATAAATCTGACCTAATTTTAAAATTAATGAATTCAATAATGTACGATGGAAAAAAAACAATTGCTGAAAAAATTGTTTATAAAGCCTTAGATAAATTGCAATCAAAATCAAAAGAAGAACCGATTAAAATTTTTAATACTGCAATAAACAATATTAAACCTACTATAGAAGTGAGGGCGAGAAGAGTTGGTGGAGCAACCTATCAAGTTCCAGTTGAAGTTAGGCAAAAAAGATCTCAGGCCCTAGCAATTCGATGGTTGATTGCAGCTTCCAGAAAAAGAAAAGATAAAATTATGTCTGATAAAATTTGTTTTGAACTCTTTGATGCATATCAAGGTAAAGGTTTAGCAATAAAGAAAAAAGAAGATACGCATAGAATGGCTGAGTCAAATAAAGCTTTTGCACATTTTAGATGGTAATTAATCATGACTAGGACACACACTTTAGATAAGTACAGAAATATTGGAATTATGGCTCACATTGATGCCGGGAAGACTACCACAACTGAAAGAATTCTATACTATACAGGTAAGAGTCACAAAATTGGAGAAGTTCATGATGGCGCCGCAACCATGGACTGGATGGAACAAGAACAAGAAAGAGGTATTACTATCACTTCAGCAGCAACAACTTGTTATTGGAGAGAACACAGAATTAATATTATCGATACACCAGGTCATATTGATTTTACCATTGAAGTAGAAAGATCTTTAAAGGTATTAGATGGTGCCGTTGCCGTATTTGATGGTGTTGCTGGAGTAGAACCTCAATCGGAACAAGTTTGGAGGCAAGCTGATAAATATAAGGTTCCACGAATTTGTTTTGTAAATAAACTTGATAGAACTGGAGCAGATTTTTTTAGATGCGTTGAAATGATAAAAGATCGCCTTGGATCTAAACCTTTAGTAATGCAAATACCAGTTGGAATAGAGTCTTCTTTCAAAGGTGTAGTTGACTTAGTTAAAATGAAAGCAGTTTTGTGGAAAGAAGAAAAGTTAGGTGCTGAATTTGAATATGTAGAAATACCAAATGAATTACAAGAACAAGCAAAAAAATATAGAAAAGAATTAATGGAAACAGCAGTAGAACAAGATGAAAAATTGATGGAAGATTATCTAAATGGAAAAGAAATATCAGAGTCTGATTTAATATTCTGTATTAGAAAAGGTGGTTTAAAATTCGATTTTGTGCCAGTACTAACTGGATCAGCATTTAAAAATAAGGGCGTACAACCTTTGTTGGATGCTGTGGTAGATTTTCTACCTAGCCCAAAAGATATAGGATCAATTAAAGGTACAAAACCTAATTCTGAAGATGAAATAGAAAGAAAATTTGAAGACAAGGAACCTTTATCGGCTCTGGCATTTAAGGTAGCAACCGATCCTTTTGTAGGAACTTTAACTTTTATAAGAATATATTCAGGTACTTTAAAATCAGGTACAGGAATTTACAACACTACCAAAGATAAAGAAGAGAGAGTTGGTAGAATGTTATTAATGCATGCTAATAATAGGGAAGATGTAAAGGAAGCAAATACAGGTGATATTGTGGCTTTGGCAGGACTAAAATATACGATAACTGGTCACACTTTATCTGATGAAGATAACCCTGTTGTTTTAGAACCTATGGAATTTCCTGATCCAGTTCTTGAAATTGCGGTTGAACCAAAGACCAAAGCAGACCAAGAAAAAATGGGTGAAGCTTTAGGAAGATTAGCGAGAGAAGATCCGTCTTTTAGAGTGACATCCGACGATGAATCTGGTCAAACAATCATAAAAGGAATGGGTGAATTACATTTAGATATTATAGTTGATCGAATGAAAAGAGAATTTAAGGTTGAAGCAAATATTGGTGCGCCCCAAGTAGCTTATAGAGAAACAATTTTGCAAAACGCTGAATTTGATTATATTCACAAAAAACAAAGTGGAGGTGCAGGACAATTTGCAAGAGTAAAGCTTGCAGTAGAACCTTTAGAACCAGGTAAAGGTAGAGAAGTTGAAAACAAGATTAAGGGTGGAGCTATTCCAAAAGAATTTATTCCGGGAGTTGAAAAAGGAATAGAGAGCGTTTCTGATTCTGGAATTTTAGCTGGTTTTCCAATTATTGATTACAAAGTAACTATAGTTGATGGTTTACACCATGATGTTGATTCAAGTGTTTTAGCTTTTGAAATTGCATCAAGACATTGCTTTAAAGAAGTATGTACAAGAGCCTCTTTAAAACTGCTTGAACCGATTATGAGGGTGGAAGTTGTTACACCAGAAGATTATATGGGAGATGTTATTGGTGATTTAAATAGTCGAAGAGGCCATGTTGAAGGAACTGAAACCAGAGGCAATGCTACAGTAATAACAGCTATGGTCCCTCTTGCTAATATGTTTGGTTATGTAAATAATTTAAGATCAATGTCACAGGGAAGAGCACAGTATTCAATGTTTTTTGATCATTATGAAAAAGTACCTCAAAATGTGCAAGAAGAAGTTACAAAAAAAATGGCTTAAAAATGGATAAACAAAATATTAGAATTAAACTTAGAGCTTACGACAATAAAATTTTAGACCAATCAACTCAGGAGATAGTAAATACAGTAAAAAGAACAGGCGCCAACATTAAAGGTCCTATTCCACTACCAACAAAAATAGAAAGATACACCGTTCTAAGATCTCCACATATTGATAAAAAAAGTAGAGAACAATTCGAAACTAGAACACATAAAAGATTAATTGATATTGAAGAACCAACACCTCAAACAATTGAAGCGTTAATGAAATTGGATTTAGCTTCAGGGGTGGATGTTGAAATAAAGATATAGGGTAATAAATGTCAAATATTGGTTTAATTGGAAAAAAAATTGGAATGAGCAGAGAGTTTTTTCCTATGGGATTATCTGTTCCAGTCACAGTTATAAAAATAGAAAAAGGAAGAGTATTAGACCTAATAACTAAAGAAAAAAGAGGTTATGATGCTATACGAGTTGGTTTTGGTAAAATTAAATCATCTAAACTAACTAAATCCATGAAAGGTTTTTATAGCAAAAAAACCACCGAACCTAAGAAATACTTAAAAGAATATAGGGTAGAAAACGTATTAAATTATAAAGAAGGAAATGAAATTGGTTTAGAAATTTTTAAAGATGTGAAATTTGTTGATGTTACATCAAAAACTATTGGAAAAGGGTTTGCCGGAGTTATGAAAAGATATAATTTTTCAGGTTTAAGAGCATCCCATGGTGTATCTGTATCACACCGATCCGGAGGTTCTACTGGACAGAGACAGGATCCAGGAAAAGTATTTAAAGGAAAAAAAATGCCTGGTCACATGGGAGATAAATTTAGAACAATGTTAAATTTAGAGGTAATTAAATCAGATTTAAACAATGATTTAATTTATTTAAAAGGTTCGATTCCAGGTTCAAAAAATACATTAGTTTTTATAAAAAATTCGGTAAAAAAAATTAATAAAAAAACAATATTGGAAAAAAGTAAAACTGCAAAAGATCAAAAACCATCAAAAATAATTGTTACGAAAAATGAAATAACTTCAAAAGCAGAAGAAAACAAAAAGTCAACTAAAAGAGAAGAAGTGAAAAAAGATAAAAAAAATAAATAATAATGAAAATAGATAGTATTAGCATAAATGGGAAAGTAACAGAATTTGAAATATCAAAAAAAATATTTCATTCTGATATAAATAATAAATTAATTGCTCATGTGCTTTATTCTCAAATCGCAAATTCAAAACAAAAAGTTGCAAAAACAAAACAAAGAAACGAAATAATAGGTTCTACTGCAAAAATTTATGCTCAGAAAGGCACTGGTAATGCGAGACATGCAAGTAAAAAAGCACCTATATTTGTTGGTGGCGGAGTAGCTCACGGACCTAAGGGAAATGCTTATAAAAATAGAAAGATAAATAAAAAAGAAAAAAAAAAAATCTTAATTAATGCAATATCTCAAAAAACTAAAGATAAAAATTTAATAATATTTGAAGATGTTAAAAATAAAATTAATAAAACAAAAGAATTTAGTAAATTTTTAAAGAGAAATAGAATAAATAATGTTTTGATTGTTTTAGATTCTACATCTAAAAAAAATATAGAATTATCAGCAAGAAATATTGCTAATATAAAATTAATTGATACTTCGTACATAACCACTTACGATATTTTAAAATATAAACAAATTATGTTTACCAAATCCTCAACTAAAGAATTAGAAAAAAAGCTTTTAAATTATGAATAAAATAAATTTATATGACAAAATATTAAGTCCTTTGGTAACAGAAAAATCTACTAACCTGTCTGAAATGAATAAAGTTGTATTTAAAGTTAATCGCTTATTAAATAAAAGATCTGTTAAAAGAAGTATTGAAAAAATTTTTAAAGTAAATGTTGTTAAAGTAAATATAATTAATAAACAAAGTAGACTAAAAATAGTAAAGGGTAAAAAGGTTAGAGTTCAAGGATACAAGAAAGCAATTGTTACACTAAAAAAAGGCCAAAATATTGATTTAACTACAGGTATATAAAAATGGCATTAAAAACATTTAAACCTTACACAAAATCTACTCGTGGTACAGTCATTGCTACGAAACACGGTCTTTGGAAAGGTAAACCCATTAAATTGCTTACGATAGGAAAAAAATCTTCATCGGGAAGAAATAATTTAGGAAGAATTACTTCAAGAAGAAAAGGGTCAGGACATAAACAAAAATATAGAGAAATAGATTTTTATAGAAACAAACATGATATGGAAGCAGTGGTTGAAAGAATTGAGTATGATCCTAATAGAACCTCCCATATCATGTTAGTAAAATATGAAGATGGGAAAAGATCCTATATGTTGCTTCCTCAAAATATTAAAATTGGACACAAAATTATTTCTGGAAATAAAAAAGAGATAAAGATAGGAAATTGTATGCCCTTACATGATATTCCTGTGGGAACAGCAATACATAATGTTGAAATGAAACCTGGGGGTGGAGCTAAAATTGCAAGGGCAGCAGGTTCGTCCGTTCAAATTACTGGATCGGTTGGTGAATACTCAATAATAAAATTAGCTTCAGGAGAAATTAGAAAAATAATTAGTAGAGCAAAAGCTACCATTGGAGTTTTATCTAATCCTGATCAAAAAAATATCAAAATTGGTAAAGCTGGAAGAAGCAGATGGTTAGGAATTAGGCCAAGCGTAAGAGGGGTAGTAATGAATCCTGTGGATCACCCACATGGAGGTGGTGAAGGAAAAACTTCTGGTGGTAGAAACCCTGTTTCTCCATGGGGTCAATCTGCAAAGGGGTTAAAAACAAGAAATAACAAAAGAACTAACAAATATATTATTTCAAGAAGGAAAAAAAGAGTTTAAATTATGTCTAGATCTGTGTGGAAAGGACCTTTTGTAGATCCAAGTTTATTAAAAAAGGTTGAAAAACAAAAAAATGAAATTAGTAGAAAACCAATTAAAACTTGGTCTAGAAAGTCTACAATTATTCCTGATTTTGTAGGATCAAGTTTTTTGATTTATAATGGAAAAAAATTTATCCCAATAACTATTTCTGAAGATATGGTTGGACATAAACTTGGTGAGTTTTCACCAACTAGAAAATTTACTTCTCATACTCCAGCTGATAAAAAAGCTAAGCAAGTAGCAGAGCAATCTGCACTTAAGAAAGATTTAAATGAAAAAAAATAAACAAGTAATAAATAAAGAAAATTTAGTTAAATCTGTTAACAAAAATGTTAGGAGTAGCACAAGAAAGATTGGGTTAATTTTAAGAGGTATAGTTGGAAAAAAAGTTGAATATGCCTTGCGCGACCTAACTTTTGCTAATCAAAGAATATGTAAAGAAATAAAAAAAACTATACATTCAGCCGTAGCTAATGCAGAAAATAATTTTCAATATGATATTGATAACCTATTTATAAAAGAAGCTTATTGTGGGAAATCAATTGTAATGAAAAGATTTAGACCAAGAGCAAAAGGAAGAGCAAGTCCTATAAAAAAACCTTATAGTAATGTGACAATTATATTATCAGATGAACATAAAAAATTGAAGGATCATGGGGCAAAAAGTTAATCCTGTCGGATTTAGATTGGGCGTGAATAGGGGATGGGACTCCGTTTGGTTTGCAAAAAAAAATCAATTTGGAAAAAATCTAATTGAAGACTTCAATATTAGAAAATATATCAAAAAGAATGTAGTAAACTCAGGAATTTCTAAAGTTATGATCGAAAGATCTACAAAAAAATGTTTTATAACTATTCATACTTCAAGACCAGGCTTTGTTATTGGAAAAAAAGGAAGTGATATAGAAAAAATCAAAAATAAATTATCTAAATTAAGTAATCATGAAGTTATCTTAAACATTAAGGAAGTAAAAAAACCTGAATTAAATAGTTATTTGGTTGCTGAAAATATAGCTCAACAACTTGTAAAAAGAATTTCTTACAGAAGAGCTATGAAAAGAGCAATAATGTCAGCTCTAAGACTGGGTGCCAAAGGAATAAAGGTTTGTGTAAGTGGAAGATTAGCTGGTAATGAAATTGCCCGAACCGAATGGTTGAGTGAGGGAAGTATTCCTTTACATACATTAAGAGCGGATGTCGATTATGCTGAATCGAAAGCTTTGACCACCTACGGAATGATAGGAGTTAAAGTTTGGATATATAAAGGAAAAATATTTAGGAAGGAATTTAGTCAAGAGACTAATAAAATTTAATTATGCTGCAACCAGCAAGAACAAAATATAGAAAAGCTCACAAAGGCCGGATTCACGGTAGAGCTTTTAGATGCGATATTCTTAATTATGGATCATATGGTTTAAAAGCTCTAGAACCAGAAAGAATTATTTCAAAACAAATTGAAGCAGCGAGAGTGGCATTAACTAGACATATGAAAAGAACTGGCAAAGTATGGACAAGAGTATTTCCAAATATACCTGTTTCCAAAAAGCCTACAGAAGTGCGAATGGGCAAAGGAAAAGGAACTCCCGAATTTTGGGTTTGTAGAGTAAAGCCAGGTAGAATTTTGTTTGAAGTTGATGGAGTGAATGAAATAGTTGCAAGAGAAGCTCTATATAAAGCATCAGCAAAACTTCCAATTAAAACAAAATTTATAAAAAGATAATTTATGAAACTTAAAGAAATAAAAAAACTTACAAAAGATCAATTGCATCAAAATCTTGAAAAATTTAAAAAAGATTTATTTAACTTAAGATTTAAAAAAATTAATGGACAGTTAACAAACCCATCAAAATTTAAAGAAACAAAAAAAACAATAGCTAGGGTTAGTACATTAATTAAAAAAAAATAATATGCCAAAAAAAATATTAAAAGGAAAAGTAATTAGTGATAAAAATGAGAAGACCATTGTTGTATTGGTGGAAAGAAAATATCAACATCCATTATTTAAAAAAATTGTTAAAAATAAAAAAAAATACCATGCTCATGATGAAAAAAAAATGTTTAAAATTGGTGACACTGTACAAATTGTAGAATCAAAACCTTATTCCAAATATAAACGATTTAAAGTATTAGAGGAAAGTAAATGATCCAAGTTCAAACAGAATTATTTGTAGCAGATAATACTGGTGCAAAAAAAATTGAATGCATCAAGGTTTTAGGTGGCTCAAAGAGAAGATATGCTTCAATTGGAGATGTAATTGTAGTTAGCGTTAAGGAAGCTATTCCAAGAGGAAAAGTAAAAAAAGGTTCAGTATACAAAGCCGTAATAGTCAGAACCAAAAAAGGTATTTCCAGAAATGATGGTTCCAAAGTAAAATTTGATAATAATGCAGCTGTGCTAACTGATGAAAAAGGGGAACCATTAGGAACAAGAATTTTTGGTCCAGTAACTAGAGAACTGAGATCCAAAGGTCAAATGAAAATAATTTCACTAGCACCCGAGGTTTTATAATTTATGAATTTAAAAAAGGGAAATTTGGTAAAAGTATTAACAGGTAAAGATAAAAATAAGTCAGGAGAAATTATTGAAATAATCAATAGATTAAATAAAGCAAAAGTTAAAGGTATAAATATAGTTAAGAAACATTTGAAAGCTACAAAAGAAAAAAAAGGAGGAATTATTTCTAAAGAAAATTTTATTCATTTATCGAATTTAATGTTAGTAAAAAATAATAAAGATAAAACTAAAATAAAAAAAGAAATTAATAAAAAATGAATCCAAGATTAAAAGAGCTGTATTATTCTAAAATACAAGTTGATTTAGCAAAAAAACTTTCATTAAAGAATAAATTGATGTGTCCAAAATTTGTAAAAGTTGTTATTAATATGGGTTTGGGCACAGATGGAAATGATAAAAAATATTTGAAATCATATTCAGATGATATTGCTATGATAACTGGACAAAAACCAGTAGTTACAAAATTTAGAAAATCTATATCAAATTTTAAAACAAGAAAAAACACTAATGCCGGTTTGAAAGTAACTTTAAGAAAAAATAAAATGTACGAATTTATTGATAGACTTGTTAATATTGCACTTCCAAGAATAAAGGATTTCAGAGGTTTAAGTCCACAAAGTTTTGATAAATTTGGTAATTATACTTTTGGAATTAAAGAACACGTTGTTTTTCCAGAAGTAAACTTTGATAAAGTTGAAAAAATTCGAGGTCTGGATATTACAATTGTAACTTATGGAACAAATAAGAATCATACTTTAGCTTTATTAGAGGAGTTTAATTTTCCTTTTAACAAAGAAAAACAAAATTGAGTTTAAAAAATATATGTCAAAAAAAAGTGTAGTTAATAGAAATAAAAAAAGAATTGCATTGAATTTAAAATTTGCAAATAAAAGAGCAAAATTAAAAAAAATGGTTATGGATAAGAAACTAAGCTTAGAAGAAAGATTTAAAGCCCAAATGAAATTGTCAAAATTACCTAGGAATTCATCTAAAATTAGAGTTAAAAATAGATGTGAAATTACCGGAAGATCTCGTGGAGTTTATAGAAAATTAAAAATTTCAAGAATAATGTTGAGACAACTAAGTTTAGAAGGAAAAGTACCCGGAATGGTAAAATCAAGTTGGTAAGAAAGAAAGGAATATATGAGTTTTACAGATCCTATAGGTGATATGTTAGCAAGAATTCGAAATGGTCAAATGAGATCTCATGTTAAAGTTGAAATGCCCGCTTCATCATTTAAAGGTAAAATTTTAGAAGTGCTTAAAAGAGAAGGTTTTATTTTAAATTACACTTTAAATCAAACTGATGAAAAGAAAATAAAATTTTCAATTGATTTAAAATATAATTCGGGTTTACCAGTGATAAATAATATAGAAAGAATTTCTAAACCTGGAAGAAGGTTTTATTCTAGTGCCCAAAGTATTCCAAAAATAAAAAATGGCTTAGGTATAGCTATTGTTTCTACTTCCAAAGGAGTTATGACCGATGCAGAAGCAAGAAAAGCTAAAGTTGGTGGTGAAATTATTTGTAAGGTATTTTAATGTCAAAAAAAGGCAAAAAAAAAATTATAATTCCAAAAGAAGTCAGTGTATCAATTAATGAAGATAATCTTGATATTAAAGGACCTTATGGAACCAAGAAAATTAATCTAGATACAAAACTTTTTGAAGTAAATATAAATAAAAACAGAGAATTATCTATTAAACCAAAAAATAAAAATGATGATATTAAAAAAGTGTGGGGCATGAAACAGAGTCTTTTAAATAATACGGTTATTGGAGTTAATAAGGGTTATGAGAAAACTTTAGAAATGACTGGCGTTGGTTACAGAGCGGCTATTAAAGGTAATAGTTTGAACCTACAACTAGGTTATAGCCATGATATAGATTTTGAAATTCCAAAAGATGTAAAAATTATCGTAGAAAAACAAACAACAATCAAAATAAATGGCTTTGATAAGCAACAAGTTGGTATGGTTGTATCAAAAATAAAATCATTTAGACCTTCAGAACCATATAAAGGTAAAGGAATTAAGGAAAAAGGTGAGTATGTACTACGTAAAGAAGGAAAAAAGAAATAAAAAATGAAATTAGATAAAATAATTAAAAAAAAATTAAGAATAAGAAATAAATTAAAAAGGTCTAATATAAATAATAGATTAAGATTAACTGTGAACAGATCTTACAAAAATATTTCTGCTCAAATAATAGATGATACAAATAATAAAACACTAGTTGCTGCATCTTCAGTAGAAAAAGATATTAAGAAAATTAATAAAACAAAAAAATCGGATTTGTCATTATTTGTTGGTGAAATGCTTGCAAAAAGGGCAAATAAAAAAAATATTAGCAAGGTATATTTTGATAGAGGTAACTATAAGTATCATGGAAGAATTAAATTATTAACTGATGCTTTAAGAAAAAATGGTTTGGAGTTTTAATAAATGGAAAATAATGAATTAAAAGAAAAACTAATTTATATAAATCGTATTACAAAAGTAGTTAAAGGAGGAAGAAGATTTGCTTTTTCAGCTCTTGTAGTAGCTGGAAACCAATCTGGAAAACTGGGGATTGCTCATGCTAAAGCTAAACAGGTTTCGGATGCAATTAAAAAAGCCACAGAGTTAGCTAAGAGAAAACTAATTCAAATTCCACTTAAAGAAGGAAGAACGTTACATCATGACGTTGTGGGGAAAAAGGGATCAGGAAAAGTGATTTTAAGATCGGCTCCGAAAGGAACAGGTATTATTGCAAGTGGAGCTATAAGAGCTGTATGTGAAGTTGTGGGTATAAAAGACATTGTGGCTAAATCATTAGGGTCATCAAATTCTCATAATGTAGTTAGAGCTTGTATGGAAGGATTGTTGAATCAACTTACACCAAAACATATTTCTAATTTACGTGGTAAAAAAATTTCAGAAATAATTGAAAAAAGAGGATAGATGAATTTAAATTCATTAAATTATAAAGTTAAGCGTAAAAAAATTAGACCTGGTAGAGGAATAGGTTCTGGTAAGGGTAAAACATCTGGTCGAGGACACAAAGGTCAGAAAGCTCGTTCTGGTGTAGCAATAAAAAGCTTTGAAGGAGGGCAAATGCCTTTATATAGAAGACTACCTAAGAGAGGGTTTAACTCGATTAAAAAAAAAAATATTGCAATATTAAATCTTCAACAATTACAAAAATATATTTCTAAAGGACAATTAAATAGTAAAAACCTTATTTGTTTAAGTGAACTTAAAAAAAATAAGATTTTGAAGGATAAAATTGACAAAATAAAATTGTTAGGCAATGGAGATATTAAAGATAAAATAAATATTGAAGTTGATTTTATTTCAAAATCTGCAAAAGAAAAAATTGCCAACAACGGCAGTTCAATAAAATTAACAACAAAATAAATTTAAAAAAAGATATTATTAATGGTCGATGCTCTTTCTCAAACTAAAGACTTAAAGAATCGTATCCTTTTTACTATTATAATTTTATCAATTTATAGACTAGGTACATTTATACCAATACCTGGTATAGACCCACAATCGTTACAAGAACTTATGAGCTCTAATCAAAGGGGTCTACTAGGGATGTTCAACGTATTTGCTGGAGGAGCTATCGCACGGATGGCAATTTTTGCGTTGGGAATTATGCCATATATTTCATCTTCAATTATTGTACAACTATTAACCGGTGTCTCTGATTATTTCAAAAATCTTAAAAACCAAGGTGAAATAGGAAGAAAAAAAATTACTCAAATTACCAGATATGGAACAGTTTTATTAGCTACCCTTCAAGGTTATGGGTTGTCTGTTGGATTAGAATCAGCAGAAAATTTAGTAATTAATCCTGGATTGTCTTTTAGAATTAGCACAGTAATAACGATAGTAGCTAGCACTATGTTTTTAATGTGGTTAGGTGAACAAATTACTCAAAGAGGAATTGGTAATGGGATTTCTCTAATTATATTTTCTGGTATTGTAGCAGAGATTCCAAGGGCACTAGTAACAACTTTTGAATTAGGTAGAACTGGTGCGATTTCATCAATAATGATAATTTCTCTATTTCTATTATTGATTATAACAATTATTTTTATTGTTTTTATGGAGAGAGCTTTAAGAAAAATATTAATTAATTATCCAAGAAAACAAACGGGAAACAAAATATATGGAGGTGAATCGTCTCATTTACCTTTAAAAATTAATTCTGCTGGAGTAATACCTGCAATTTTTGCTTCTGCTTTATTGTTGTTACCAATTACATTTTCAAATTTTACCTTTTCTCAAAATGAAATATTTTTAAATATATCTGCTCTTTTTTCACAAGGAAAACCTCTCTATATGATTTTGTATGGATCTGGGATTATCTTTTTTACCTTTTTTTATACTTCGATAGTTTTTAATCCATATGAAACTGCTGAAAATTTAAGAAAATATGGTGGCTACATACCAGGAATCAGACCGGGAGAAAGTACAGCTTTATATATAGATAATATTCTAACTAAACTAACAACAATTGGTGCATCATATTTAGCACTTGTTTGTTTAATGCCTGAATTCCTAATAGCTAAATATCCAATTCCATTTTATTTAGGTGGTACATCAATATTGATTGTTGTAATTGTTGCAATGGATACGGTAACTCAAGTTCAAACGAGACTAATGAGTGTTCATTATCAATCTTTGATTAAAAAAGCAAAATTTGGTAATTAATTAATGAATCTAATAATATTCGGTCCTCCAGGAGGTGGAAAGGGTACCCAGTCGAATAATATAGTTAATGATTTTGATTTAAAACAAATATCTACTGGTGATTTATTAAGAAATGAAATTAATCTTCAAACAGATCTAGGTAAAAAAATTGAATCAATAATTAATAACGGTGAACTGGCATCTGATGATGTAGTCAACACATTAATTGAAAAGATTATTTTAGATCCTGATAATTTTAATAGATTAATCTTTGATGGATATCCAAGGACTATATTACAAACTTATAGTTTAGAAAAATTATTAAAAAAATTTAACCAAAAAATTTCAATAGTCCTTAGCTTAAATGTTGACAAAGATATTATTTTAAAAAGAATTAACGGCAGAGTTATTTGTGATAATTGCTTTAAAATATTTAATGTTTACTTTAATCCACCAAATTCAAAAAATCATAATTGTAATAAAAAATATTTAATAAAAAGGCATGACGATAATCCTAAAACTATTTTAAATAGATTTGAAACTTATGTTACTAAAACAAACCCTATTTTAGATTATTACAAAAAAACGAGTTCTCTGTATGAAATTGATGGCAATCAAGAAATTGATGAAATTTACAATAAAATCAAGGCTATTTTGGAGAATATAAGAGATTGACATTATGCTTACTTTTTATATAAGTTTCCTTGAAAAAATCTTACATCACTAATTTATGGCTCGTATAGCAGGTATCAATATTCCTCAAAATAAGGTAGTTCGCGTTGGTTTAACTTATATTTATGGAATTGGAGATAAACACTCTTATGATATTTGTAAAAACTTAAATATTCCATCTAGCAAAAGAGTAAATCAACTTACAGATGATGAAATTTTAAAAATCAGGGAATATATTGATAAAAACTTTGATGTGGAGGGTGAATTAAGAAGAGAAACTTCACTAAACATAAAAAGATTGATTGATCTAGCTACATATAGAGGATCAAGACATAAAAAGAAACTTCCTGTTAGGGGTCAACGTACGCGCTGTAATGCTAGAACCAGAAAAGGTAAAGCGATTGCTATAGCTGGAAAAAAAATAACACCATTGAAAAAATAATATATGGAAGATAAAAAAAAGATTGATAAAAAAAAGATTGATACAAAAGAGTCTAGCTCTACAGAAAAGAAAAAATCAACCTTTTCAAAAAAAAAAAAAATTAAAAAATATGTTTCAACCGGAATTGCTTATGTAAAATCTACTTTTAACAATACTATTATTTCAATTGCAGACGCTCATGGCAATGTGATTGCATGGTCTTCTGCTGGAAAAAAAGGATTTAAAGGATCTAGAAAATCGACTCCTTATGCTGCTCAAATGGCTGCAGATGAAGTAGGAACAAAGGCTTTAGAATGTGGAATGAAAATATTGTCTGTTGAAGTTAAAGGCCCAGGATCCGGTAGGGAAACAGCGTTGAGGTCATTGCAAGCTAAAGGTTTCAAAATTACCTCAATAAAAGATACAACGCCAATGCCACATAATGGATCAAGACCACCAAAACGAAGGAGAGTATAAATGGAAAAAATGCAAAATGTAGCAAATGACAAAAATTGGAAAGCATTGATTAAACCGTCAAAAATAAATGTTAAAATTCATAACAATAAATCAATAGCTACTATAACAGCCGAGCCTTTGGAAAAAGGTTATGGAATGACAATTGGAAATACCCTAAGAAGAATGATGCTTTCATCTATTAGAGGTTCAGCAGTAACCGCAATACAAATAGACGGAGTATTGCATGAATTTTCATCAATTAAAGGTGTTAGAGAAGATGTAACTGATATTGTTTTAAACGTTAAATTATTAGCATTAAAATCTAATTCTGATGGACCAAAAAAATTAATTTTAGATGCTTCTGGACCAGGTGAAATTAAGGCTAGTAAAATAATAGAGAATCCTGATATTGAAATTTTGAACCCAGAATGCACAATTTGTAATCTTGATGAGGGTACTAAATTTCATATGGAATTAACTGTCAATTCTGGGAAAGGATATGTTCCAGCAAATTTAAATAAAATAGAAGATCCACCATTAGGATTAATTGCAATAGACTCTTTGTTCAGTCCTGTAAAAAAAGTATCCTATTCAGTAAGTACAGCTCGTGAAGGAAAGGCTTTAGACTATGATAAATTAACACTACATATTGAAACTAACGGATCTATAGCTGCTGATGATGCAGTAGCTTATGCTGCAAGAATTTTTCAAGATCAACTTTCAATGTTTATTAATTTCGAAGAACCAAAAGTACATGTACCTAAAGAAATACCAGTTGAACCAGAATTTAATAAAAATTTACTCAAAAAAGTTGATGAACTAGAGTTATCAGTTCGATCTATGAATTGTTTAAAAAACGATAATATAATTTATATTGGAGATTTGGTTCAAAAAACAGAAGGTGAAATGTTAAGGACTCCTAATTTTGGAAGAAAATCACTTAATGAAATAAAAGAAGTACTAAGTAGTATGTCTCTATATCTTGGTATGGAAGTTCCCAAGTGGCCACCTGAAAATATTGCTGAATTATCAAAAAAATTAGAAGAAAGTATTTAAATTAAAATGAGACATGGGTTGTATCATAAGAAATTAAATAGAACTTCAGAGCATAGAAAAAGTTTAATTAAGAATATGCTAAATTCTTTAATAAAATATGAACAAATTACTACAACATTACCCAAGGCAAAGATAATAAAACCTCAAATAGATAAAGTGATTACATTGGGTAAAAAAGATAACTTAACTAATAAAAGAACTTTATTTTCTAAACTACAAGATAAAGTAAATGCTAAAAAAGTTATAAGCATATTATCAAAAAGGTATTCAAATAGAAATGGTGGTTATTCAAGAATAATTAAAGCTGGATTTAGATATGGTGATAAGGCACCTTTGGCGATTATAGAATTAGTTGATCGGGATATAAATGCTAAAAAAGTTGATATAAAGAAAAAAGCTAAAGAAAGCAAATCAGAAACTACTCCTGAAAAAACTAAAGAAACAAAAAAATAATTTTTTATTATTTAAAATATAACATCCTATTAAAATTATTTAAATGGATAAGATTGTTTTAGTCAAAAAAGATTTTATCAATTCAAGAATTGATAGATGGATTAAAAGAAATATTTGTCAAGTTCCTCAAGGTCTTATAGAAAAAACTTTAAGAAATAAAAATGTTACAGTTAATAAACTAAAAGTAAAAAGTTCATATAAACTTAAAATAAATGATAAAATTTACTTAAATAATTTTAATCCCCGTAGTGTAAATTTAAGTAAAAGAAAAAAATATATACCCAGCAAAAGAGATATTAAAGCTAGTGATGCTTTTATAGTAGAGGATAATGAAAACTTTTGTGTAATTAATAAACCTTATGGTTTAGCTGTTCAAGGTGGTAGCAAAATTAAAAAAAATTTAGTTGATTTAATTAAAAAAAATACAATTTTTTTAAATTCTAAACCTTTTATTGTTCATAGAATAGATAAAGAAACATCTGGCATACTTATTATTGCTAAAAATAGACAGTATGCTCAGCTACTTACTTCATTATTTAGAATTAGAAAAATTCATAAATCTTATTTATCTATTTGTTATGGAGAAATGGAAAAAACCAAAGGTATATTTGATGGTGATTTAATTCGTTATGATAAAGATAAAAAAATATCTGAACGCGCTATCACTAATTATAAAGTTTTAGATAAAAATACTAATGCTACTTTGCTTATTTTAAATCCTATAACAGGCAGGAAACATCAGATTAGAAAACAATTATTTTCGATTAAATTTCCAGTGATCGGTGATTCAAAATATAATTTTCCAGAAAATAAAATTAATCAAAATAAATATCTCATGTTACATGCTTATTCTATAAAATTTATGATTAACGAAAAAAAATATGAATATACTGTAAATGTTCCAGATTATTTTAAAAAAATGTTATTAACAAAAAGATTAACTTTATTTAAAAATGCTTAAAAAATTATTTATTATTTTTTGATTTATATATTTATAGTTATTTTTTTTTATTGAACAGAGATTAGTAATTTCCTTATTATATATACCGCAAGGAACTATATTTTTATAAACTTCAAGGTTATTTGAAATGTTTATAGAAAACCCATGAAATGCAATCCATCTTTTAACTCTAATTCCAATAGCAGCTACTTTTTTTGCTTCATTATTTACATTTACCCAAATACCAATATTCTTATGATCATTATATGATTCTATTTTAAAATCTTTTAAAGTAAGTATTATGCATTTTTCAATATTTCTTATAAATTTTCTAATATCTTTTTGACGTTTATTAAGATTCAATACAAAATATACTATTAACTGGCCTGGTCCATGATAGGTAATTTTTCCACCCCTAGATGTTTTTATCACTTTAATCTTCTTATTTAGTATTTCATTTTCCCTAGAGTTATTACCAGCTGTAAATACTGCTTTATGTTCTAAAATCCATAGTAGTTCAGGTTTTTTTCCGTTTATTACGTCTTTTACTCTTCCTTCTAAAAATTTAATAGCAGTGTTGTAATCTACCAATTTTGTGCTTTTTCTAACTTCGATTTCCATTTTAAAATTGTAATTATTAAATATATAAATTAATAGTTCAGCAGATTATTTAACACTAATATTATGGTTTTAGTTAAAAAAATAAAAGATAGAAAAGTTAATATAGAATTTAATAAAGAATTTATTAAAGTCATTAACGAAAAAATAAAAAACAAAGATACTGACTTTTTAGATAAATCATTAAAAGAATTACTCCCCGCGGATTCTGCCGATATTATAGAAAATTTAACCCCTGAAAATAGATCAAAATTAATTGAACTTGAAGGATTTAATATAGATCCCGAAATATTTGTTGAACTAAACGAATCTATTCAGACTGAAATTTTTTTACTTTTATCAATAGAGTCTATTGCTGGCTTAGTGAAAAAATTAGAATCTGATGATGCAATTAAAATTCTTGAAAATTTAGATAAATCTAAAAAAGAGACTGTCTTAAATAAATTACCTCCAAAGGACAGATTCTTATTAGAAGAGGGCTTAAGTTATCCTGCGGACACTGCCGCAAGAATTATGCAAAGAGAATTTACTGCAATTCCAAGCAATTGGTCAGTTGGTCATACAATAGATTATTTACGAGAAAATAAAGATTTACCAGATGAGTTTTTAGAAATATTTATTATTGATAGTGATTTTAAACCTATTGGAACTGTTCCATCATCAAAAGTTTTAAGAACTGCAAGAGAAACTAAAATGGATTCAATTATGAGAGAAATGCAAGTTTTGATTCCAGTTAATATGGACCAAGAAGAAGTAGGGCATACATTTGAAAATTATAATCTTACATCTGCTGGAGTTGTAGATAAAAATAATAAGTTAGTCGGCATGATTACTAGTGATGATATTTTAACAGTTGTAAAGGAAGAAGCAGAAGAAGACGCTCTTAGACTCGCTGGAGTAGGTGATGAGGAGATTACAGATAGTATTCTAAAAAAAACGAAAAGAAGATTTAATTGGTTGCTATTAAATTTGTTTACAGCTTTATTGGCGACTTGGGTGATAAGCAAGTTTGGAGCTACAATAGAACAAATGGTTGCTTTAGCTTTTTTAATGCCGATTGTTGCTTCTATGGGCGGTAATGCTGGAATGCAAACTTTAGCTGTGACCATTAGAGCTATAGCTACAAAAGAACTTTCTTCAGAAAATTTTATCAAAGTAGTATCTAAAGAATTTGTAATTGGAATTTTAAATGGGTTAATATTTGCATTAATTACTGGAATTATAGTTCAATTATGGTTTAAAGAAATTAATTTATCAATTTTAATAGCTATTTCTATGATACTAAATATGATCGTTGCTGGACTATTTGGAATTTTGGTTCCTGTCTCACTTAAAAAATTTAATATCGATCCTGCAATCGCCTCCAGTGTATTTGTAACAACCATTACAGATGTAATAGGATTTTTATCATTTTTAGGTATTGGGGCTTATTTCTTTTACACCTAAATATTATCTATTAGTCTTGTTGAATCAAGATAGTAAGCAATAAATAATTTATATTTTTTATTTTTTTTAAATGGTTTGACCTGTTTGTTAATGTCAATAAGTTTAATATAATCAATTTTTTTAACACCTAATCGAAATATTTTATTTTTAATTTTTTTTAAAATATTTTTTTTCTTAATCAATAACTTTTTGCTTTTAAAAAGTAATTTATAAATCTTTGAAGCTATATTAATATCATACGGTGAAAGCAAAAAATTTCTGGAAGAACAAGCTATACCATTTTTTTCTCTGACAGTTTTACAACCAACAACTTTTGTCTTAATTTGATTTTTATTTATGAATTCTTCAATAATTTTTAACTGTTGCATATCTTTTTCTCCTAAGAAAATTTTATTTGGTTTAATTATTCTTATAAATCTATCGATTACATCTACCACTGCTTGAAAGTGGCCAGGTCTAAACTTTCCGCATAATTTTTTACTAAAAGAGCTTATCTTAATTTTTTTATTAGAGCCAAAAGGATATATTTGTTTCGTAGATGGCAAGTAAAGATAATCGACTTTACATTTTCTAAGTATTGATATGTCTCTTTTAAGATTTTTAGGATATTTTTTGTAGTCGGCAATGTTATTAAATTGAGGCTTATTAACAAATATAGTAACAATTATTTTGTTACATAAAGAGATACTTTTTTTCAAAATATATATGTGTCCTTTATGTATTGAACCCATAGTTGGAACAAAACCTAATTTCTTTTCATGTTGAATAACTTTTATTAATTTTTTTTTATTTAAAAAAATTTTCATTTGTAAATTTTAAATATTATATGTAAAAGATACCAATGATCAAACAGGCGATTATTCCTTTAGCTGGATTAGGTACACGATTACTACCCTTGACAAGTGTATTACCAAAAGAACTTTTACCAATCAATGGTAAACCGGGATTAGAATATATTTTGGAGGAAGGAATAAACGCAGGTATTAAGGAATTTATTTTTATTATTTCAAACAAAAAACGAGAAATTAAAAAATATTTTTACAATGATTCCTTTTATAAAAAAATAATTAAAAAAAAAAGTAAAGACAAAAGACTTAAGCTAGAATTTTCAAAAATAAGAAAATATAAAAAAATAATTAAGTTTGTCTATCAAAACGTACCTCGTGGTACAGGAGATGCGGTTTTAAAATGTCAAAATTATGTTAAGTCGAATTATTTTTTATTGTTTTTTCCAGACGATTTAATAATAAAAAATAACTGTTCACTATCTATGATTAAATTACACAAAAAGTATAAGTCATCCGTTATTGCATCTAAAAAAGTCAAAAAAAAAGATGTTTCCAGATGGGGTATTTTTAATTTAAAAAAATTAAATAAAAATAACTTTTTAATTAAAGATGTCATAGAAAAACCTAGTTTGAAAAAAGCTCCATCAAACCACGCTGTAATTGGTCGATATATTTTACCAAAAAAAATATTTAAAATACTTCAAAACCAAAAACCCGGTCAAAATGGTGAAATTCACATAACTGATGCAATTAAAACTTTGATAGACAAAAAAGAAAAATTCATCGGCCATATTTTTTCTGGAAAATATTTAGATTGTGGTACCATGGAAGGTTATATCAATTCATCAATAGAAATTTCTAAATTATAATTAATGAAAATTTGTGTTATAGGAGCGGGTTATGTTGGGCTTGTTAGTGGCGTTTGTTTCGCTGATCTTGGAAATATTGTTCATTGTGTTGATCAAGATATTGGAAAAATAAATATGTTAAACCATGGTTTTATGCCTATTTTTGAACCTGGTTTAGAAGAAATGGTTAAAAAAAATTGCAAAGATAAAAGATTGATTTTTACTACAGATTTAAAAAAAGCAGTTACATATTCAGATATTATATTTATTTGCGTGGGTACTCCTATAGTTAAAAACAATAACTCAGTAAATTTAAAAAATGTTTTTAAAGTAGTTAAAGATATTAGAAAATACATAAAAAAATTTAAGATTATAATAACTAAATCGACTATCCCGTTAGCCACTGGAGATAAAATTGAAAAAATTATTAATTCTAAAGTAAGGAGGAAATTATTCGAAGTCGTATCAAATCCTGAATTCTTAAGAGAGGGTGAGGCTATTCGTGACTTTAAATATCCTGATAGAATTGTAATAGGCACAGATAATAAAAAAGTAATCAAAATTTTAGCTAATCTTTACGACCCAATTATTAAAAAAGGTTCAATATATTTCACAACTTCGCGCAAAAGCGCTGAGTTAATTAAATATGTATCAAATGCTTTTTTAGCTACAAAAATTTCTTACATAAATGAAATAGCAAACCTATGTGAAAAAGTTGGTATTAATACAGAAGATATATCAATAGGAATAGGACTTGATAAAAGAATTGGTAGTAGATTTCTAAGAACAGGACCAGCATATGGTGGATCTTGTTTTCCTAAGGATACGAAAGCTTTAGTTGCTATTGGTGAAAAATTTAAAATAAATCTGACAATAATTAAGTCCGTTATTAAGTCAAATGAGAACAGAAGTTCTTTATTATTAAAAAGAATTTATAAAATTATGTCTAATAAATTGAAAAATAAAATAATCACTTTTTTAGGAGTAACATTCAAACCAAATACAGATGATATGCGTATGTCATCCAGTCTTTCAATGATACCAAATCTTCTAAAAAAAGGTGCTATTGTTCGCTATTGCGATCCTTCAGGAAAAAAAAAGGAATTTAATAAATATGCTAAAGTTAGTTTTCATTCAAATACAAATAAAGCTTGTTTGAAAAGTGATTTAATTGTTATTCATACAGAATGGAATGAATTTAAATTACTTGAATTTAAAAAAATTGCTAAAAAAAGTAATTTTAAGATATTTGATATGAGAAATTTATACTCTAGCAAATTAATGAAAAAAAATAAAATTAACTACTTCGGTATTGGCAAGTAATCTATTTTACTTCAAATATTGCATCGACTTCAACTGCAGCACCAAGAGGTAGTGAGTTTGTACTAATTGCTACTCTTGCGTGTTTACCATTATCTCCAAAAACTGCAGAAATAATCTCGGAAGCAGCATTAATAACTTTGGGTTGATCAGTAAATTCATTTGTTGAATTTACATACCCAGTCAATTTAATACAATTTGTGATGTTTTCTAAATTTTCGTAGCAAGCTTTTTTAGCTTGAGCAATTATATTAATTGCACATAGCTTTGCTGCAGCTTGACCTTGCTCAATAGATAATTCTTTTCCCAATTTTCCCTTTGTTATTTTTTCATTAGCATCAATTGATATTTGGCCGGATATAAACAATAAATTTGTAGTTTTCTTGTATGCCACATATGCGCCCACTGGATTTGGTGCTTTTGGAATTTCTATATTTAACTTTATTAAATTTTCTTCTACCGACATGCAATATTTATTAAAAAGATTAAAAATTTCTACTTCTTCAAATCAACAAGTGATTCTGCATTATAAAATTTTCCTAAGGCATTAGGAGTTCCATCTTTTTTTTTAAATAATTTTTTAATACCACACCCAAGAGCAGCGGGGGATATTTTATGTTTGTCAATGCAATCATGACCTATAAGATCTGCCAAGGTTTCTTTTTCTTCTGCGTTACTTACATTAGCAAGAAGTAACATTGTAGTTATTACTAAAATTATACTTTTCATAAGTTATATTCCTTTATTTTAATTCACTTAATGTTTTTACTTCTCCAAGTTTTATCAGAAATGATTTTTTACCAGATTTTTTATCTCCTTTAATTTTTTTGTCAGCAACTTTACCAACAGATTTAATTTTACACATTGCTGCTTGCATTGAAAACTTTCTTACGTTTTCGCAGTCAATTACCTCTTTAGAGTAAGCATTAGTTATAGTAAAAAATATTAATGTTAAGAATATTATAAATGTTCTCATATATATAGTTACCTTTTTTTTCTTTTGTTTTTATCATATTCTTTTCTTTTCTCAATCAATATTAACGCTTCTTCCATTGTAATTTCCATAGGGTCTTTTTCTTCAGGAATAGTCGCATTAAGGGATTTGTGTTTTATATAAGGGCCAAATTTACCCTTCATGACTTTTACAAGCTTTTTATCATCAGGATGTTCACCTAAATGTTTTATTTCAGAAGAAGATATTCGTCCTGGTTTAGCTTCAGCAATCATTGTAACAGCTCTATTCAATCCAATTGTAAAAATATCTTCAGATGTTTCTATTCTTGCTGACTTATTTTCACATTTTAAATAAGGACCGAATCTTCCAGAGTTTAGAGTAATGTCTTTACCCATATCTGGATGTTGTCCAATTACTTTTGGTAAAGAGCATAAAAAATTTGCTCTTTGCAAGTCTATTGAGTCAATTGAAATACCTTTTGGAATTGAAACATTTTTGAAATTAGTATTATCTTTTTCTTTTCTTTTCTTACTTTTTTTTGTTTTTTTAACTTCTTCATCAACAATTTCAGGTATTTTTTCATATTGAATGTATGGACCAAATCTTCCTACTTTTAAGTACATATCATTACCATTTTCATGTTTTCCAATTAATTTTGGTTCTGCCAATTGTGATTGTTGAGCAGCCTTTGCTTTTGATAAAGGTCTGGTAAATTTACATTCTGGATAATTAGAACAACCAATAAAAGCACCTCCACGGAAACTGTTTTTCAAGCTTAATTGTCCATTCGCGCAAAGCTTGCATTTTCTATCAATATTACCAACATTATCCCTTTCAAATATTAATGTACCCAGACTATCATTTAACAGATCTAAAACTTCTCTTGTTCTTTTTTCCTTAACCTCAGTAACATTTTGATTAAAGTCCTTCCAAAACATCTCTAGAACTTTAATCCATCCTTCTTTTCCTGAAGTGATTTCGTCTAATTGATTTTCCAATTCAGCAGTAAAATTGTAGTCTACATATTTAGAAAATAGTTTTTCCAAAAAAGCTGTTATTAATTTTCCTCTATCTGTAGGATGAAATCTTTTATTTAAGGTTTCAACATAACCTCTAGTAGATATAACAGAAATAATGCTTGCATATGTAGAAGGTCTTCCAATACCTAATTCTTCAAGTTTTTTTACTAAACTCGCTTCCGAATATCTAGGTGGTGGTTGTGTAAAATGCTGCTCATCTATAAGACTCTCGATATTAACAGGTCCATTTGACATTTTAGGCAAAACGCTTTCGCCGTCCTCTTTTTTAGCATCTTTATAAACTTTTAAATAACCATCAAATTTAATTACCGATCCAGTAGTTTTTAAAATAGTTTCTTTGTTATCAGATGTAATTGTAATTGTGTTTCTATCAAATTGCGCTGATTGTATTTGAGAGGATAAAGCTCTACTCCAAATTAGATCATACAATTTATGTTGTTCTGGACTTAAATATTTTTTTACTTTGTCAGGAGATTTATCAATATCAGTAGGTCGTATTGCTTCGTGAGCTTCCTGAGCATTCTTTGCTTTTTTACCAGAATAATTTAAAGGGTCTTTAGGAAGGTATTCATTTCCATATGTATTTTTAATAAAATTTCTAAAATTAGATACAGCTTCTTCTGATATGTTTGTTCCGTCAGTTCTCATATATGTGATTAAGCCTATAGTTTCTCCATCAATTTCAATTCCTTGATAAAGTTTTTGAGCAATTTGCATTGTTCTCGATGCACCTAAACCTAGTCTTCCAGAGGAAACTTGCTGAAGTGTTGACGTAGTAAAAGGACCTGCAGGGTTTCTACTTACAATTTTTGACGATATATCAGAAATACTAAATTTCATTTTTTTAATTCGTTCAGCAGCATCATTAATATCCTCTTTATTTTTGAAAGAGAATTTTTCAACTTTTTTTCCCTCTAGTTGTGAAATATTAGATGTTACTATGTTATTGCTATTGTCTTTAAAGTTTACTTTTAAAGACCAAAACTCCTTAGGGTTAAATAATTCAATCTCATGCTCTCTTTCAGTAATTAATTTCAAAGCAACAGATTGGACACGTCCAGCAGATTTGGATCCAGGTAGCTTAGTCCACAAAATAGGAGAAATATTGAATCCAACTAAATAGTCTAATGCTCTTCTAGCCATGTAAGCATCGACTAGAAGTGGTTCAATATCTCTAGGGTTTTCTATACCTTTTGTAACAGCTTTTTTTGTAATTTCATTGAAAACAACTCTTTCTATCTTCCTATCCTTTAATAATTTTTTTTGATCTAATACTTCTTTAACATGCCAGGCAATAGCCTCACCTTCACGATCAGGGTCCGTGGCTAAAATGATTTTATTTGAATCAGCGGCGGTATCTGTGATTTCTTTTAAATATTTTTTTGAGAAAGCATCAATTTCCCACAACATTTGAAAGTTATTTTCAGGATCAACAGAACCATTTTTTGATGGTAGATCCCGAATATGTCCATAGCTAGCTAAAACTTTATATTCCTTGCCTAGATATTTATTTATAGTCTTTGCTTTAGCTGGACTTTCTACAATTACTAGGTTCATTTATTGTTCCTAGCAAACTTTACTGTCAAATATAATTTGTTTTGTCAAACTGAAGATTCAATTTGATAAATAAATGGCTTATAGCTTAGAGTTTTATTTTCTGCTCAGTTCCATTTATAAGATTAGAAATATTTTTTTTGTGTGTAAACATTATTAAAATGAAAAAAGTAAACAGTATAAATTTAATATTATAATCAAAAATAAAATTTGGATCTAATGCTGTAACAGCTTTCTCTCTAAATAAAGTTACCGCTAACACAGTCAAAGATGAAAACATTGATGACAAAGAAGAGTATTTAAATATTAAAGAAACAACTACCCACGTAAAGATAAATAAAACACTTAACCCATATGATAAAGCAAATAAGATACCAAGGTAAGTTGCAACTCCTTTTCCACCTTTAAATTTTAACCAAATTGGGAAAATATGTCCTAAAAAAGCCATTAAAGCTGAAAGTTGTAGAAATTCTAGAAAAAATTGTTGTGTAATCACAACAGGAGCATAACCTTTAATAATATCCAATACTAAAGTCGTTACTGCTAAAAGTTTGTTACCAGTTCTAAGAACATTTGTTGCTCCAATATTGCCAGAACCTATTTTTCTAACATCTTGGCCACTAAATAATTTAGTTAAAATTAATCCAAAAGGTATAGAACCACTTAAATATGAAAAAAGAACAACAGTTATAATTTCCATTACTTATAAGATTCTCTCGTAAGCAATTTCACCCTTTATGAAAGTTTTTAATACCTGACCTTGTAACTTTCTATTTTCTATAGGAGTGTTTTTGGATTTTGATTTTAGTTCACTTTGTTTAACAACCCAAGGTTTGTTGATATCAAGAACACATAAATCAGCATCATTTCCAACTTTAAGACTTCCTTTATTTATACCAAGAATTTTAGCTGGGTTTGATGTTACTGAAGCTAGCAATTTATCAAGTTTTATTGATTTATTGTGAAAATGTTCTAAGGCAAGAGATAGTAAAGTTTCTACACCAATTGCTCCAGTAGCAGACTGAGAAAAAGTAAGTCTTTTTGACTCTTCGTCTTGTGGTTTGTGATCAGAAACTATGACATCTATGATGCCATTATTAACACTTTCTACTAGAGACAGTCGATCATTTTCAGTTCTAAGAGGAGGGGAGAGTTTTAAAAAAGTTTTAAAGTCACCAATATCATTTTCATTTAGTGATAAATTATTGATTGAAACTCCTGCGGTAAAAATTTTTCCTTCTTCTTTAGCTTTTTTAATTACAGAAACCGTTTTTGCTGAAGATATTTGTGAAATATGATATCTACAAAAATATTCTTCTAAAAATGATAAATCTCTTTCAACTATAATTTTTTCAGCTAAAGAAGGAATTCCTTTTAAGCCTAGTCTAGTTGATATTTCTCCATCATTAATTAAACCACCCTCAGATAGGATGTTATCTTCTGCATGTTGAATAATTAAAGATTGTGACTGACTGGCAAAATTCATTATTCTTGCCATAACTTGTGGATTTTGAACAGTTTTAATTCCATCAGTGAAAGCAATTATTCCTTTTCTTTTAAGAAGACCAAATTCTGTCATCTGTTTGCCATCGGTATTTTTAGTCAAACTTGCAGACGGGAAAATATTAATTTTTGATTTGTCTCTGCCTCTCCTTTTCAGAAAATCCACCATAGAAACACTATCGATTACTGGTGATGTATTAGGCATTGAAACAACGGATGTAACACCACCAGATAGTGCAGCATTACTTAAAGTTCTAAAACTTTCCTTATATTCGTAACCTGGCTCTCCAACAAAAACTCTCATATCAACTAAACCGGGTATTAAGACTTGTTTCTTTAAATCTATTTTTTCTGCTGTTGTGGGTAAATTTCCATTTACTACCTTTTTTCCCACGGCTTTAATCAAACCTTTTGTGTCTATAATCAAGCCACCCATTTCATCAATTTGATTTTGGGGGTCAATGATTCTTGCGTTTATTAAATATTTTTCTTTCATTATATTTTTTTACAATAAATTTTTAGACAAGCCATTCTTACAGCAACACCCAGTTCTACTTGTTCTCTTATTACACTTTTATTAATATCATCTGCTAGGTTAGTATCAATTTCAACACCTCTATTCATCGGACCTGGATGCATTATCAAAGCTTCTTTTTTTGCCTTTGCCATTTTGTCAGGAGTTAAACCAAAGTATTCATAATATTCTCTAGCTGAGGGTAAAAAAGAACCTTGCATTCTTTCATTTTGTAGTCTTAACATCATTACAATATCGCAATTATCTAAGCCTTTTTTCATATCTGTAAAAACATTTACTCCTAGACGTTCAATAGAATGTGGTAGTAAAGTTTTAGGCGCCACAACGTTAATCTCAGCACCCAACATACTCATCAAATAAATGTTTGATCTAGCTACTCTTGAATGTAAAATATCTCCACAGATAGCTATTTTTAATCCTTCAACTTTACCTCTTCTGTTGATTATAGTTAAAGCATCAAGCAAAGCTTGCGTTGGATGTTCTCTTCTACCATCTCCAGCGTTAATTACAGAACAGTTTACTTTTTGAGATAATAAATTAGGTGCACCGGAGTCCTGATGTCTTACAACAATAATATCAGGATGCATGGCATTTAATGTCATTGCGGTGTCAATTAAAGTTTCTCCTTTTTTAATAGCAGAGTTAACAATATTCATTGACATAACATCTGCCCCAAGTCTTTTTCCGGCTAACTCAAAAGAACTTTGAGTTCTTGTTGAAGGTTCAAAAAATAAGTTAATTTGAGTTTTTCCTCTTAAAACATCCGTTTTTTTTGAGGTACTTTTGTTTAATTTTATAAAATCTTTTGCTTCATCTAATATGTATGAAACTTCGGAAAAAGAGAGATCCTGAATACCTAAAAGGTGATTTTGACTAATTTTAACAGCTTTAAATTTTTTAATTACAGCCATTAAAATCAACTCTATAGAGCTTTTTAGTAGCTCATGCAAGTAATTTATTAATTACTCAAATAATCAATGGCTCCCTGAAGTATAAATGCAGCTGAATTTTTGTCTAACTTTTTGATCTTGTTTGAAACATTAGTATTTAAATTTTTGGCCATTTTAAAAGCAGCCTCACTTGAAAGCCTTTCATCCCAAAATGTGATTGGAATTGTAACATTTTTTGATAATTTTTTTGCAAAATCCATAGATGATTGAGCTGATCTACCTAAAGAACCATTCATATTAATTGCTTTTCCTATAACGATTCCCTTTATTTCATTTTCAAGGATAATTTTGTCAATTTCCCTTAATAAAAATTCAAACTTGTTTTTTATAAGTGTTTTGAATGGAGTGGCAACTGCTTTGTTTTCATCACAAATAGCTATTCCAATATTTTTTTTTCCAGGATCAATTCCTAGTAGTCTAGATTTAATCCCTATATTCTTTTTAAATTCATCTATACTCAGTATATTGTATGTTTTCATCTTAAATGATAATTTCTACTTATTTGTTAATAATCATAAATGTCAATAGATAAAGATACAGTAAAACATATATCAAAATTAGCTAGAATTTCATTAGATGATAAGAAGATTGCAAATCTATCTAAAGATCTTTCATCAATAATGAAATTTATTGAAAAATTAAATGAACTAAATACTGACAAAACTAGTCCTCTTACATCGATAATAAATGCTTCGCTTAAATCAAGAAGTGATGAAATTAGAGATGGAAAAATAAGGGATCAAATTTTGAAAAATTCACCAGAAACAAATAAAGAATTTTTCGTAGTGCCAAAGGTTATCGAATAATATGTCAAATATTTCAGAATTTTCTCTCACAAGGATAGTTTCTGGAATAAAAAAAAAGGATTTTACATCAGAAGAAGTAACTAGATCATTTATAAATAATTCAAAAAAATCTAAGAAATTAAACACATACATTACAGAATGTTTTGATCAAGCTATTCAATCTGCAAAAAATTTTGATAAAAAAAAGGATTACAAGGGTTTATTATCTGGAGTACCAATAGCTGTAAAAGATTTATTCTGCACAAGAAATGTTAAAACGACTGCTGGAAGTAAGATTTTACACAATTTTGTTCCTACATACGAATCTACAATTACGAGCAATTTATGGTCTCAAGGTTCTTTTTTATTAGGGAAACTAAATTGTGATGAATTTGCTATGGGCTCATCAAATGAAACTAGTTTTTTTGGAAATGTTATAAATCCTTTCGGACAAAAATTAGTTCCTGGTGGATCATCAGGAGGTTCAGCTTCTGCATTGGCAGCAAATCTTACCCCAGCTACTATCGGAACCGATACTGGCGGGTCTATCAGACAACCAGCATCCTTTACAGGAACAGTAGGATTAAAACCTACGTACGGAAGATGTTCAAGATGGGGAATAGTTGCTTTTGCTTCCTCATTAGATCAAGCGGGACCTATGACGAAAAATGTAAAAGATTGTGCTTTGTTGTTACAAGCTATGTCTGGTTATGATCCTAAAGATTCTACGTCGGTAGATATTAAAGTTGATAATTATACTTCTAAATTAACTGAAAAAATAAAAGGTTTAAAAATTGGAATACCTAAAGAATACACAGTTGATAATATGCCAAATGAAATAGATAATATTTGGAAACAAGGAGTGGATTATCTAATAGATGCTGGAGCCACTATAAAAAATATTTCTTTGCCTCACACAATATATGCTCTTCCCGCATATTATATTGTTGCACCTGCTGAAGCGTCTTCAAATTTAGCGAGATACGATGGTGTAAAATATGGACATAGAGCTAAAGGAAATAATTTAGTTGAAATGTACGAAAATACTAGATCCGAAGGTTTTGGGGATGAAGTAAAAAGAAGAATTTTAATTGGCACTTATGTTTTGTCATCTGGCTATTACGATGCTTATTATTTAAAAGCACAAAAGGTTAGGCAATTAATTAAAAATGATTTTGACAAAGCATTTACTGACGTGGATGCAATATTAACACCATCAACTCCTAGTTCGGCATTTAAAATAGGAGATAAAAAAGATGATCCAGTTTCAATGTATTTAAACGATATTTTTACAGTACCAGTTAATTTATCTGGTTTGCCTGCTATTTCTGTCCCAACAGGTTATGACAAAAATAATTTACCTTTAGGATTACAACTAATTGGAAAAGCTTTTGATGAACAGACAATTTTAAATCTTTCGTTAGCCATAGAAAAGAGGGCAAATTTTAATAAAAAAATTAAAGTTTGGTGGAATTAATGACTGCAAAAAAATTCGATTATTTAATAAATGGAGATAAGAGCAAATGGGAAGTTATTATAGGCTTAGAAGTTCATGCTCAAGTTTTATCAAAATCTAAACTTTTTTCTCCATCTCCAACAAAATTTGGTGCCGAACCTAATACACAAGTTAGTTTAGTTGATACTGCATTTCCTGGAATGCTTCCAGTTATAAATCAATTTTGTATAGAACAAAGTATCAAAACTGGATTGGGTCTAAAAGCTAAAATAAATTTGAATTCAGTTTTTGACAGAAAAAACTATTTTTATGCTGATCTTCCTCAAGGGTATCAAATTTCACAATACAAAAATCCAATAGTAGGAGAAGGTGAAATTGTACTTGATATGCCATACGGAACTAAAAAAGTTGGAATCGAAAGACTTCATCTTGAACAAGATGCTGGTAAAAGTATTCACGATATAGATCCAGACAATTCCTATGTTGATCTCAATAGATCTGGAGTTGCTTTAATGGAAATTGTTAGTAAGCCAGATTTGAGATCTCCTGAAGAAGTAAATGTTTATGTTAAAAAATTGAGATCAATCATGAGATATTTAGGTACTTGTGACGGAAACATGCAGGAAGGTTCGTTAAGAGCTGACGTTAATGTTTCCGTAAGAAAAGTTGGAGATAAAAAATTTGGAACAAGGTGCGAAATTAAAAATGTAAATTCAATTAGATTCATGCAACTGGCTATAGAATATGAAGCAAGAAGACAAGTTGAGCTGTTAGAATCTGATAAGAAAGTAAATCAAGAAACAAGATTATTTGATACAAAAAAAAATGCTACTAGATCGATGCGTTCAAAAGAAGAAGCTCATGACTATAGATATTTTCCAGATCCAGATTTGTTACCACTTAAATTGGAACAGAGTCTAGTTGATAAGTTAAAAAAAGAATTACCCGAATTGCCTGACGAAAAGAAAGAAAGATTTATAAAAGAACATAATTTATCCCCATATGAAGCAAATATCTTAGTATCTGAAAAAGAAATTTCAGATTATTATGAAGAAGTTATAAAAAAATGTGATAAAAAATTAGCAACAAATTGGATTACCGTAGAATTATTTGCCTTATTGAATAAAAAGAATCTCTCCATTTTACAATCACCAGTTAGTGCAAGAAATTTATCCAAGTTAATTAAAATGATTACTTCAGGAAAGATTTCAGGAAAAATTGCAAAAGATGTTTTTGTAAAAATGCAAGTTGATGATAAGGATGCGGAACAAATTGTTGAAAAAGAAGGTTTAATACAACAAAGTGACCCTAAGGAATTGGAAAAAATAATTACAAAAGTAATTTCTAATAATAAAGATAAGGTAGAACAATATAAATCTGGAAAAGAAAAACTTTTTGGTTTCTTTGTTGGGCAGATTATGAAAGCTTCTGAAGGTAAGGCCAATCCTCAACTTGTTAATGAAATTTTAAGAAACAAGTTAAAATAGAATGTTTAAAAATATTGAGGTAACACAGGAACTCTTGGACTATATTTACGATCATAGCTCCTCCTTACACCCAATTCAAAAAGAGATCATGAAATATAACAAAACACTTGGAGATATACAAAGGATGCAAATTTCTGAAACACAGGCACTTTTTTTACAATTTTTAATAAAAATAAATAATGTAAATAGCTGTTTAGAAATTGGTACTTTTACTGGTTTCAGTGCTTTGTCTATGGCTTTAGCATTACCTATTGATGGAAAGTTAGTTGCTATTGATAAAGACAAAAAAATTATAGATATGGCAAAATCTTTTTTTAAAAAAGCAGAAATGGAGAACAAAATTTCAACTATTATTGATGATGCAAAACAGTCTTTAAAATCACTTTTAAAGTCTAATTCGGTTTTTGATTTGATATTTATTGATGCTGATAAAAGCAATTATATAAATTATTTTGAATTTGCAATTAAACTTGTTAAAAGAAACGGCATTATAATTTTTGATAATGTTTTATGGCAAGGTGACGTAGCAAAAAAGGAAATTGTTGATAATCAAACTGAAGAAATGAGAAAGTTTAATAGTCACATTAAAAATGATAAGAAAACAGAAAAAACGATTTTACCTTTAGGTGATGGCCTAACAATTTGTAGAAAGTTATAGATGTTTTACGTTCAGGGTTTTTACAAAATTAAGAGAATAGCTAATTTCTATCAGTATAAGGATTTACTAAAAAAATATCTTTTATCTAAATTCGTTAAAGGTACTATAATTTTATCACCAGAAGGTATTAATGGTACTATTGCTGGCAAGAAAAAAGATGTTAAAAATTGTATAGATTATATTAAGGATAAATTTTCTATAGTTTCCTTCGATAGTCACAATACTTCAATTTGTGAGTTCTTACCTTTTTATAGGGCAAAAGTTAAAGTTAAAAAAGAAGTTGTTCCTATAGGATTAAAATTAAAATTCAACGAAAAAAACAAAAATTGTTACGTAGATCCTAATCATTGGAACAAATTAATCAGTGATGAAAATGTTACATTAATAGACGTTAGAAAATCTTTCGAACATAAAGTTGGAACTTTTAAAAGCGCTGTAAATCCGAAAATTAATAGTTTTAGAGAGTTTCCAAAATATTTTAATAAACTTAAAAAGAATAATAAGATAGCTATGTTCTGTACGGGAGGAATACGCTGCGAAAAAGCTTCTAACTTTTTAATGCAAAAAGGATTTAAAAATGTATTCCAACTTAAAGGAGGTATTTTTAACTATTTAAATAAAATAAATATCAAAAAATCCTTATGGCAAGGTGAGTGCTTCGTTTTTGATAATAGAGTTTCAGTAAAACATAAATTATCGTTAGGTTCTTATTCTATGTGTAGAGGATGTCGAATGCCTATTTCAGTACAAGAAAAAAAATCTAGTAAATATAAGGAAGGTATTTCATGTCCTTACTGTTATAATAAGTTAACTAAATCACAAAAAGATAGATTTTCAATGAGACAAAAACAAATTTTAATAGCAAGAAAATTAAATAAAGCTCACATCTATCAAAAAGAATATTAATTCTTTTTTTCATGAATTCAAATTTAAGTCTAACCAAAGATCCAATTCCTAGTTTGATCAAAAAAATAGCGATACCTGCTAGCGTAGGTACTTTTTTTCAAACAATGTTTAATATTGTTGACACTTTTTTTGCAGGTAAAATTTCTCCTGAAGCATTATCAGCTCTTGCTAAATCTTTTCCAATTTACTTTATTATAATAGCTGCTTGCGTCGGTGTTACAGTAGGTGGAACATCTTTAGTTGCAAATAGCATTGGTGAAAATAACAAAGAAAATATTTTAAGGTATTTTGCTCATACCATTATTTATGCTGTCTTAGTTTCAATATTAATTACTATAATTGGCCTGGTCTTTTCTCCGAGTCTGTTTGCTTTAATGGGTTCTGCGGATGAAGTAATTGTATTAAGTCTTAAATATACAAATGTAATATTTGTTGGGTCGACTATTTTTATCATGTTAGTAGCTTTAAACTCTTTGCTTCATGCTGATGGTGATACCAAAACGTACAGAAATGTACTTATTTTAAGTTTTTTTCTGAATATAGGTTTAAATCCACTATTCATTTTTGGGTATGGCTTTGTACCAGCGATGGGAATTACTGGAATAGGTGTAGCAACAATTCTTGCTCAGTTTATTGGATTGCTTATTATTTTTAATAAAATTATTAAATCGAGTAGGATTAAAGAAATATCTACAAGATATTTTTACCCAAAAGTTTATTTATTAAGAAATCTGTTTTATCAATCAGCACCAATTTCGGCCGCCTTACTATTAATCTCCGTAGGTAATTTCATAATACTAACTTACATCGGAGTTTTCGGTGAATATGCAACAGCAGGATATGGATCAGCAGCTCGGTTTGAACAAATACTTTTATTACCAGTTTTAGGACTGAATACCGCCATTATATCGATCATTGGACAAAATTTTGGAGCAAAAAATTTTTTAAGGGTGAAAGAATCTTATTTTAAGGCTGTGATTTACGGTTTTACTCTTATGATAATAGCAGGATTAATAATTTTTATATCTGCAGATAAAATTGTTAGTATTTTTTCAGATAATCCTAGTGTAATTAGTTTCGGAACAACCTACCTAAAAATATCAGCTTTAATTTTTCCAGCTTATCCAATTTTTTTTATAAGCAATGGTTTCTTTATGGCTATAAAAAAATCATCCTATTCAATGTATTTAAATATAATAAGAAATGTTATTTTACCTATACCAACGATAATAGTTGCTATAATGTTTGATGGTAGTTTTGAAACCTTTTTCTGGAGTTATTGCTTTTTCAATTGGCTTTATGTGTTATGTTTATTTACCTTTGTAAGTGCATATATAAAAAGAAACTTAAATTAATTTAGCCGAGTCTTTTAACCAATCCCATAAATAACCAGCAAAGGATCTTCTAACATATAAATCAACGTCATTTTCACTTCTACGATGAATAGTGACATCGACATGATTTAGTATGGTTTGAACAACCTTGTTGTCTCCAAAATCATCCGAGCTAAAATCAAAAGGGCATCCTTTGGAAAGAACTTCAAATATATTTGAGCCTGATAATTTAAAAATTGTGAAGTGATCGGTAACATTTGTTATTGCTCCTAGGTTATTTTTACTAATATTATCAAACAGTACTTGTTCAAGTTCGTAGATATTAGTTTCTTTTGGTATTTCGTTATTTGAAACTAAGAGCCATTCATTAGGTCCTAGCCATAATGAAGTAATTTTTTCTTTGCTAGACGTGTTACAGGCTTTATTAGGTAGTATCATTCCAATAATTTTCCCTACTTTGCTTACAAATTCTTTATTTTCTAGATTGCCCCGCAAATTAATTTTGGCTACGGGAGTTTTTTCTTTCATAGAAAAATTATTGTAAGATTGACTTTCGTTAACTGGTGTAAAGAAATCAAGCATTTAATCTATCTCCCTCCTTATCTAAAAAAACTGTATCTGAAACAGTAACCTCAATAGTTTTATCTGACATAGGTACAAAAAGTTTCTTTCCTTTCAATTTTTTTCCATTTTTTACAACAGCCAGAGCAATTGATTTGTTTAAATTTGGACTGTAGTAGCTAGAAGTTACGTGACCTATCATATCCATTGGAGGCTTACTTTTTACCTCTTCAACAATTTGTGCTCCTTCCTCTAGAATTTCTTTAGGGTCATTTGTAAGAAGTCCAACAAGCTGCTTTCGATTTTCTCTCATCGTATCAGATCGGTACAATGATCTTTTTCCTATAAAATCATATTTTTTCTTACTTATGATCCAATCCATTTGTAAATCAACTGGAGTGATTGTGCCGTCCGTTTCTTGTCCTGCAATTATAAAACCTTTTTCAGCTCGTAATAAGTGCATAGCTTCAGTACCATAAGGAGTTATTTTGAACTCTTTCCCTGCTTCCATACATTTTTCCCACACAACCTGTCCATAATTAGACTGTACGTTTATTTCGTAACTTAATTCACCTGTGAAACTTATTCTCATTACACGACACTTTATTTTATCAACTAGACCTTCTTTAAAACTCATATGGGGAAAATTTTGATTAGAAAAATTTATGTTTTTAACAACTTTTTCTAATATTTTTTTGCTATGAGAACCACAAACACTTACAGTAGCAAAATGATCTGTAACGGAAGTTAAATACACATTGAGCTCAGGCCATTCTGTTTGTAAAAAATCTTCTAACTTGCTCATTACCGAAGCTGCACCTCCAGTAGTTGTTGTCATTATGTAATGGTTATCACCTAATCTTGTGGTAACACCATCATCGTAAACCATACCGTCATCATTAAGCATTAGACCATATCTACATTTCCCAATTGCTAATTTACTCCAGGCATTGGTGTAAACACGATTTAAAAATTCCGATGCATCGCTACCCTGAATATCAATTTTACCTAATGTTGAAGCATCTAAAATTCCAGCACCATTTCTTGCTGCTTTTGATTCTCTTTGAACGGCTTCATACATAGTTTCGTTTTTATTTGGGTAATACCAAGCTCTTTTCCATTGCCCGACATCTTCAAATTTTGCTCCATTTTTTTCATGCCATTCGTGAATAGGTGTTTTTCTCACGATATCAAAAAATTGTTTTACGTTTCTTCCAACAACAGCTCCAAAAGTTAATGGGGTATATGGTGGACGAAAAGTCGTAGTTCCTAATTCACCCATTTTTGTATTAGTAATTTCAGATACGATTCCTAAAGCGTGCATATTTCCAATTTTGCCTTGGTCAGTAGCCATTCCTGTTGTCGTATACCGTTTAACATGTTCTATAGATTTATAACCTTCTCTTAAAGCAAGCTTTATATCATTTGCCGTTGTGTCATTTTGATAGTCTACAAATGGTTTAGTTTTTCCTGAAACTTTATCAGAAGGTAACAGCCATATGTTTTCAAAATTACCACTCTTGGATTCAGTAATATTACTTTGGTCATTGTGATTTAAATTTAAAAATTCATTTGTTTTTGTTTGAGTTTCTTCAATAATTTTTTTTAGACCAAATGTTCCATTACAAGATCCTACAGAAATTTGATTAGGTGATGTTGTTTTTGGTTGGAAATAATATTTTCCTTCGTTAAAAGTTAGTTTGCCACCAGATTGAGTAAATAGATGAACAGCAGGAGTATAACCACCGGAAACACATAATAGATCACAATTAATTTTAAATTTATTTCCAATTATACAGCTGTTATTGTTTGATAGTTTCATTACATGAACATTATTAATTTTTTTATAACCCTCTGTATAAATAATAGTATTTTTCCATAATATTTTTATTCCTAGTTCATTACATTTTTTAGGTAAATCTCCGCTTGACTGTTCTCTGATGTCGACAATTGCTTCTATTTTAACACCTTTATTATGTAAGCTTATTGCCGTTTCATATGCATCATCGTTACTTGTAAAAATAACGACATTATTTCCGCATTTTACACCATAATAATTGATGTATTTTCTTACAGCAGATGACAACATAATACCTGGCCTATCGTTGCAATCGAAAACCATTGGTCTTTCAATTGATCCAGTAGCTAAAATCACTTTTTTTGCTCTAACTTTCCACAAACGTTGTCTTATTTTTCCTTTTTTTTCTTTTTCTGATAAATGGTCAGATAAATTTTGCATCATAATTAAATAATTATAATTATGATAAGCGGCTACACTTGTTCTATTTAGAATCTTAATGTTTTTATTATTTTGTAATTCAGTGCAAGTTTCTTCGATCCATTCTGAAGGTTTGAGATCATTTATTTTTGAAAGTTCTTCGTCAGCAAATGCAAGGTTACCACCAAAAGAAGGTCTTTCATCAACTAAAAGAATTTTTTTTCCTGTTTTTACAGCAACTTTTGCCGCAGATAATCCTGCTGGTCCTGAACCTACAATTAGAACGTCACAATGATAGTATTTGTGATCATAAATATCAGGGTCATTTTCTGTAGGAGATTTACCCAAGCCTGCAGCTTTTCTTATAAAATGTTCATATCCTCCCCAAAGATTTGCAGGCCACATAAATGTTTTATAATAAAATCCTGCAGGAATAATAGGGGAGAACAAATTATTAATCGCCCCTAGATCAAAATTTACTGTTGGCCAACAGTTTTGGCTTTCAGCATTAAATCCTTCAAAAATTTCAATTTGTGTTGCTCTTATATTCGGATCAGTTTTACCTTTATCTTTAATTACTTGAACTAGTGCATTTGTCTCTTCGGCTCCTGAACTAAATATTCCTCTTGGTCTATGATATTTGAAACTTCTACCAATTAAATGAACTCCATTTGCTAAAAGTGCAGAAGCCAAAGTATCACCTTTAAAACCATAAAAAGTTTTTCCGTTAAATTTAAAAGAAATTCTTTCAGTTCTATTTATTTGCCCTCCGGACGATAATCTAAATTTATTTGACATTATTTTTTGGCTTTTCTCCCATTTTATAGACGAAGTGAATTTTATCATTTGATGTGTCTCTAGCCATATTAAACCAACGTCTACATCCATGGACATGGTTCCATCTTTCATATTGAAGACCTTTTATATTTTTTCTCATAAATAAATATTCAGCCCATTGATCATCACTTAATTCAGTAGGTTGTTTTGGTCTAACTATATGAGCTTCGCCACCATAGCCAAATTCACTATGATCTCTGTTACCACAATAAGGACATTTAATTATAAACATATTAATGAGCTACCGCAGCAGCGCCATGTTCATCAACAAGATCACCGCTAACAAATCTATTGATGTTAAATGCAGCATTTAAACCATGAGGCTCATTTTTTGCTATTGTGTGAGCAAATAGATGGCCTGATCCTGGAGTAGCTTTAAAACCTCCAGTTCCCCAACCACAATTAAAATAAAGTCCTTTTATAGAAGTTTTGCTGATTATTGGACTTGCGTCAGGACAAATATCAACAACACCTCCCCATTGTCTAAGCATTCTAAGTCTACTAAAAATTGGATAGAGTTCTAAAATTGCATTAAGAGTTCCCTCAACAATCTCATGAGTACCTTTTTGAGTGTATGAAATATATGCGTCTGTTCCAGCTCCTATGACGAGTTCGCCTTTGTCAGATTGACTTACATAAGCATGAACAGCATTAGACATAACAACTGTATCGATTATTGGTTTAATTGGTTCAGAGACTAGAGCTTGAAGAGGTTTACTTTCAATGGGAAGTTTTAAACCTGCCATATTAGCAATAACGCTCGAGTGACCAGCTGCAGCAACACCAATTTTTGATGTTTTAATAAAACCTTTTGTTGTTTCTAAACCTTCAATACTATCTCCTTTTCTTTTAATTCCTTTTACTTCACAATTTTGAATAATATCAACCCCCATAGAATCAGCTGCTCTAGCGTAACCCCATGCAACAGCGTCGTGTCTGGCAGTACCAGCTCTTTTTTGCAATGTGCTACCCATTACTGGATAGCGAATATTTGGTGAACAATTAATTATAGGACAAAATTCTTTTACTTGCTTTGTATCTAGCCATAAGCAATCTATTCCATTTAATCTATTAGCATGTGTTCTTCTTTTTAATTCCCTTACATCATGTTGATTGTGAGCTAAATTCATAACTCCTCTTTGACTAAACATAACGTTGTAATTTAATTCTTGTGATAAGTTTTCCCAAATTTTTAAAGCGTGGTCATAAAGACCAGCACTAGCATCCCACAAATAATTTGATCTTATAATAGTGGTATTCCTTCCAGTATTTCCTCCACCAATCCATCCTTTTTCAACAACAGCTATATTTATTAAATTATGTTCTTTTGCTAGATAATATGCTGTAGCTAAACCATGACCTCCACCACCAACTATTACAACATCATAAAAAGATTTAGGTTCAGGATCTTTCCAAGCTCTTTGCCAATTTTCATGGTAAGTAAAAGAGTTTTTTATTAGAGAAAAAATTGAATATTTGTTTCTCATTTTATTTTTGATGAAACTACTTTATAAAATGCAATTATTCAATAATCAAAAAATAAGGTATAAAGTTAGAATAAAAAAATATATTTGTTTTTTTTTAATACATAAAATGAAATATTAGTGGATTATAAAAGATCAAGAAAATATTAAAATGAAGCCACAAAACAATTACAAGTCTTTTTTTATAAAGCTAGCCTCTATATCATTTGCAATAGTAATTGTAATAAATCTACTGTTCAATTTAATATTTGCTGAGAGATTAGAAAAAATTGATAAAGTTTTGTCTCTCAATAAAAGTAAAACGAGAATTGAATTTAAAGAAAAAATAAGAAATGAATTATCTAAAGGTCTAAATAAAGAAAATATGATTGATGAAAGTGATAAAATACTTTTATATAAATTATATTTGAAGATTAAAAAAGAATTTGAAAACCTGGATAAAAGCAATCTTTAGATTTATTAGCTATCTAGTTTCATTAATTAAATGGAAAAAAAATCTGAAAATCTAATAATTTTCTTCTTAGTTGTTTTTTCGCTTTATTGCTCTCTTATTCTTGGCATGTCTTGGGATGAGCCTTATCATTATGATTTAGGTAAAAACAGATTAAAATATTTATTTTCATTAGGAAGATATGAATATATTTCTCCTTTTGTATGGACGATTAACTCATCACATTTTCCAGGTTTTTACGATACTTTAACAGCATTTATATCTCAAATGATTCCCATAAAGTATGAAATACAAATGCATCATTTGATTAACTTACTTTTTTCTTTTTACACAATTGTTGGGATTGCAAAAATATCAAAGACTATTTTTAATAAAAAAGTTTCCAAAATTATATTTGTAATTTCTTTTTTTAATCCAATTTTTTTTGGTCATATGTCTATAAATCCTAAAGATACAATTGTTGCCTTTTCAAATGTTTGGGCAACTTATTTTATAATCAGATATTTACAAACACAACATCTGGAAATAAAAAGAAAATATTTTTCGACTTTAATTGGCATTGTGATAGGTTTTGGTGTCGGAGTGCGTATAATTTTTATAGGTACACTTTTACCAATCTTCATATTATTTTTTTTAGATGCTTTTTTTATAAAAGTTTTTAGGAGCAAAAAATTCTCAATTATTAATTTTTTTAAAGATTTAATAAAAATATTTATAATAGTTTATTTTATGATGGTTGTTTTTTGGCCTGAAGTTCATTCAAACATATTTGTTCTACCATTTAAATTTATTTTTGAATCATTAAATGAAACTACTTTTGGGAGTTTCTGGGGGTTGCTGAATGGAGAATTTTATAAAACTACAAATACACCACGGTTATATTTAATTATAAATTTATTTTATAAACTTCCAGAATATATTTTGTTAACTTATATAATTTTTATTTTTACAATACTTAAAGATCAAATTTTTTTTGAGAATCATTTTAAATTATTTAATATAAAAATTTTATATATAATATTTATAATTACTTTTCCGATATTTATTGCTTTTATAACCACTTTAAAAATTCATGATGGTCTTAGATATTTTTTATTTTTAATACCTTACTTGAGTATAATTCCAGGTATATCAATATATTATTTAATTTATAATTTAAAATCAGTATTAAATAAATTTTTTGTTATTTTAGTTTTTATTCCTTTTTTGTATTTCTTATTTGTTTTTTTTTCGCTGACCCCATATCAGTATACTTATTTAAATCAGTTTAATGGAAAATTTTCATATTCATCTGAAAAATTTGAAAATGACTATTGGGGAATTTCTATAAAAGAACTTGTAAAAAAAATTGAATTAAATAGTGAATTTAAAAAGGATAAAATATATAAAATTGCTTATTGTGGAATTAACTATGATATTGGTGATTATTATTTAAAACAAATACCAAACTTTAAATTTGTAAAAACTTCAAAAGACGAAAATTATGATTATATTTTAATGACTAATAGACATAATGGAAAAAATACTGATAAGTTGGAACAAGTAAAAACATGTTTCCAAGCATATAAAGGAGAAGATGTAATTGTAGTCAAAAAAAAGGGGTTACTTTTATCTACTTTAAGAAGAAAAATATAATTTATTTACAAAAAATTTTTATTGATAAAAATATTATCTTTAGCAATTACATTACTAAAAAGAGATACATTGCTGATATGATCTTTTTCTAAAAAAAAAAAATTATTTTTTTTTAAAAAATCTATTATTTCTTTTTCTTTTTTGAAATACATATTTTTATTTTCAACAATTTCAGTATAGATTATCTTTATTTTTTTTAAGGTTTTTTCTGCTCCTAGCAAAACTCTTTTTTCTGAACCTTCGACATCAATTTTAAGTATATCTATCTCATTTATATTATTAATCGAACAATAATTATCTATAGTATCGGTATTAACTATTATTTTTGAGAAATCTTTAATTTTTTTAAACGAAAAAAATCGTAAAAATAATTTTCGTGATCTTACCCAGCCTTTATCATTTTTATAAATGTTATCAAGTGATGAACCTGAACATTCAAAGAAAGTATTAAAGTTAAATTCTTTATCTCCTTTTTCTTCATTAAGAGCTAAATTGTTAAATTTGACATTTCTGTTTTTTAATAAATTTTTTAAATAAATTTCACTTTTTGGATTCACGTCAAATAGATGAACCAATACTTGTTTGGAAGTTTTCTTTCTTAAATTTTTTAGTAAACTTTTAGTCCAGTCTCCCCTAAAACAGCCAACATCAAATATAATAATAGGTAAATTATTTTTATTTTCCAAATATTTTTTATTTTTAAACAGTAAATTTGTAATTTTTGATTCATTATGATTAGCAATAAAAATATGTAATAATTTATAAATTATATATTGCAACATTAAAAACTATAAACATTACAAAACATTTTTACAACCTGTTAAAAATTTAGTTATATAGAAAATATTAATCCGGTCTATTGAAACACACAGTAATTCGGTTTATAATTTTGTTAGCTAAATCTGAAAAAATATGGAAGCGTGGGTGAGAGGCTTAAACCAGAAGTTTGCTAAATTTCCGTTGGCAATTGCCAACCGTTGGTTCGAATCCAACCGCTTCCGCCAGTTTTACTAATAGTGAGTCTTGTCAGTATAGAAATTGTATATTTTTATTGGCTCACCTTTCATCATATATTTATAGACATTAATATTTTCTAAAACTCTTTGTACATAGTTTCGAGTTTCTCTAAATTTTATTAATTCGATCCAATCTACGTATTCAATTTTTCCTTTTTGTGGATTGCCATTTATTTTCTTCCAATAAGCAACTCTTTTAGGTCCAGCATTATATGCGGCTATTGAAAAGGGATAAGAGCCTTCATACTGTTCGAGAAGTTCAGCAAAATAATATGAACCTAATTTAATATTATAGTTAGGGTTTGTAGTTAGTTTTTTTTTGTTATAAGGAAGTTTAGCACGTTTAGCTACAATCTTAGCGGTATATGTCATTAATTGCATCATACCTCTAGCACCAACGTAACTGTGTGCTTGTGGATCAAATTCACTTTCCTGTCTAATAATTGCTAAAATAAGTTCTGGGGAAGGCATTCTTTTGTTATTGATTTTTGAAGGTACGTCAATAATTGGAAAGTTTAAATTATAATGATATCTTTTTTCATAAGAAGCTTTTTTTGCAATCTGTATTGCGTAGTCGTATCTTCCAATACTTGTTGCTAAATTCCCAGCTAAAATTTCGCTTCCTTCTTCAATATTGATAGATGCTAAATGCTTAAGAATAGCTTTGGTAAATTTAGTTTTGTTTAACTCATGAAGCAAAACTACTAATTTTGATAATTCATTGTTCTTGAATTCATGTTCAAATTTTTTTGAAACCACATTTTCTTTATCTAAATCTAATGAAAACTCTTTGTCAGGAAAGGTTTTCATAAATGCTAGTTGACCGTAGTAAGTGGTTAAATATTTAGCTGCTTCTTTATACCATTTTTCAGAACTTTCTTTGTCTTTTAATTTTTCATATGATCTGCCAAGCCAATAGGCTCCTCTTGATAAACTTATGGGATAACCCACATTTTCATAAAAATTATGGAAATGTTGAGTAGCTAACATAGGGTCATCTAAAAAACTTAAAGCAATCCATCCGGACATCCATTCTGCTTCAGTATATTCTACACCATCTTTTATTACATGATTGCTTACAACTTTATAAGCAAGAGCATATTTTTTTTTATAAATTAAATCTCTTGATATAATTTCTCTTTCAAGCCACCATTTTTCCGGTCTTACTAAGAATTTTGGATCATTTTTAATTTCTAGTAATATCTCTAAAGAAGATTCAACACGACCTCTCTTTCTTCTCCACTTTAGTCGATCATATAGTAAACCTGAATTATTTTTAAATTTATTAGGCACTTTATTAATAGCGCCATCTACACCATAAGATTTACTCATTAACAATTGTCTTGCTCTATATAAAGCTTGATAATCTTTTGGTAAATAGCTGAGCATTCTTTGTACATCCCAGAATTTATTTTCCCATGCTAGCCAATCTGCTCTTTTAATATGATCTTTAGTATTTAAATATTTTTTTAATTTTTTATTAAAGTATTTAAGATCTTTTTTTGATAATTTAGCAGTAGTCCAACCATCCTTTATTAAAGATATTCCTTTTTCTTTTTCACCTTCCATTAAATAACTTTGACCTAACATTAGTTTTCCATATCCGCTAAGTGGCTCTTTTCCTCCAAACCATTGGATTATTCTTTTTTCTTTGATTGTTTCGCTAGTAATTTTGTGTTCAGCCAAATAACTAAGCCTGCCAAGTCTTGGAAAATCAGGGTACATTTTAATAAAATTTATGTATTGATAAAAATTGGCTTTATTATTTCGTTCTAACAAGTACAGCCATTGAACTAATTTATAAATTGATCTATTAGAAACTTTTGTTGCCAAATCTTGTGCACTAGTCCATCTTTTTTTTTCTATTTCAGAAAATATTTTTTTAGCTAATTTAAAATCATGCTTAGAAAAATAACTTGATTTTGTAGCTACCTTTTTTTTTTGTTCCTTATAGATAGTTGGTTTTTTTTTTGGAAAAATGTTTTTCTGATCATCAATTTTTGCAACAATTTTTTCCTCATCTTTATCTATAGTTTGTTCCTTAGGTTTTTTTTTTGGTAACAAAATAATTTTTTTTTTAATCTTCAACTTTAATTGATCACCGATTATTGGTTTAATTTTTGGTAAAAGCTTTTTTTCTTTTATTGTTTCATCAATGTTTGGCTGCAATTCAACTTCTGAGGTTCCTTCTTTTTGTAATTCATCAACTTTAGACTTAGATTTTGGCAGTATTATTTCTTTTTTTGATAATTTTTCTACTTTTGGCTGAGGCATTGGAAGAATTGTTTCTTCCGCTATTAAATTTTTTGATAAAAATAATGCAATTATTAAAATAGTTAAATTTATTATAAAAAATTTAGACATATAATTTTAGATGATTTGATTCAGTAAATTATGTTATAAAGATTTATGTTTAAAGGATCAATTGTAGCAATAATCACACCATTCAAAAATGGTAAATTGGATGAAGATACCTATATATCTTTAATTCATTATCATCTTAAAAATGGCACTTCGGGTATCGTACCAGCTGGTACTACCGGTGAATCTCCAACTTTAAATCATGAGGAACATAAGAGAGTAATTGAGTTATGCGTAAGAGAATGTAAAGGAAAGATACCTGTGATTGCAGGCACTGGGTCAAATTCAACAGAGGAAGCAATATCTTTAACTAAGTATGCTGAGAAAGCAGGAGCAAATGCTGCGCTAGTGGTAACGCCTTATTATAATAAACCTACTCAAGAAGGTTTATATCAACATTATAAAGCTATAAATGACAAATGTAATATATCTATAATTATATACAACATTCCATCAAGGTCAGTAATCGATATGTCCGTTGATACTATGGCAAGACTTTTTGAATTAAAAAATATTATTGGAGTTAAAGATGCAACAGCAAATTTAAATCGTGTTGATGAACAAAAAAGAAAAGTTGGAAATGATTTTATTCAACTTTCTGGAGAGGATGGTACAGCATTAGAATTTAATATGAGAGGGGGAAGAGGATGCATTTCAGTAACCGCAAATGTTGCACCTAAACTTTGTTCAGAATTCCAAGAAGCTTCTTTAGCAAAAAATAATAATAATCTTTTGGCAAGAGCAAAGGAAATTAATGATAAATTAATGCCTCTTCATAAATCTCTTTTTATCGAGAGTAGTCCTAGCCCTGTTAAATATGCGGCAAATCTATTAAAACTTTGTTCAGATGAAGTCAGACTTCCTCTAGTTAGAGTAACTTCGCTAACAAAGGAAAAAATTAAATCTGCAATGCAACATGCAAATTTAATTTAATTCATGAAAAGTAAAACCAATAAAGGTTTAAAAATTATTTGTTTAAATAGAAAAGCAAGTTTTAATTATTTTTTTAATGAGATTTTAGAGGCGGGAATTGTATTAAAAGGGTCTGAGGTTAAATCAATAAGGAAGGGCAAAGTTAATATATCAGATTCTTATGCAATTGATAAAGATGGAGAGATTGTTTTAATTAATTCTCATATCTCTTCTTACAAAGAGTCAAGTTACAATGATCATCATCCAACTAATGATAGAAAGTTATTATTAAATAAAAGAGAAGTAAATAAACTAATTGGAAAAATTAATAGAGAAGGTTTTACAATTGTCCCCACAAAAATGTATTTTAAAAGGGGAAAAGTAAAAGTTGAAATTGCAGTTGCTAAAGGTAAAAAGCAATATGATAAAAGACAAGTTAAAAAACAAAGAGATTGGAACAGAGAGAAATCTAGATATTTTAGAAAAACAAGCTGATTTAAAATGATTTTTCTTGGATTAGGATCAAATTTACCATCTAAATATGGAGATAGATTTACAAATATAAATTTAGCAATTTCATGTTTTGAAGGATATGGAATTAAAGTAATTAAAAAATCTAGTTTTTACGAAACTCCTTCTTATCCAAACAAAAAAAATCCTAAATTTATTAATATCGTTATTTTAATTGAAACTATTTTGTCACCAACTGATTTAATGTCAGTTCTAATTTTTATAGAGGAAAAGTTGGAAAGAAAAAGAGGTAAAAAAAATGATCCACGGACATGTGATATAGATATCATTGACTATAATAGCAAAATTTTGAATCTAAAATACAATAATTTTGATCTTACGGTGCCACACAAAGATCTTACTTCAAGAAATTTTATATTATTCCCTTTGCAGGAAATATCACCAACATGGAAACATCCCAAAACAAAAGAGATTATTAGTGATCTACTACAAAAACTTAGTGAAGAAGATAAGAACGCTATATTAAAGATAGATGAAAATTGATATAATAATAAAATGATTAACCAAGAAGATTTAATTAATAAAGTAAAGACCTATAATAAGTTTTTAAATCCGGATGTACTATCAAAGGCATATAATTTTGCAATGAAAGCCCATGCACATCAACAAAGAAGTTCGGGTGATCCTTATTCAATACATCCTATTGCTGTAGCAAATATATTAACTGATCTTAAATTGGATAGTGCAACCATAGCTACTGGACTTTTGCACGATACTATTGAGGATACAAAAGTTACCTACAAAACTATTAAAGAGGAATTTGGTAAAGAAGTAGCAGATTTAGTTGAGGGTGTTACTAAAATTTCTGAACTTGAAGATAAAGCTAAACAAAATTCTAAAGCGGAAAATTTTAGAAAATTAATATTAGCAACATCTAAGGATATTAGGGTTTTACTGGTTAAAATCGCAGATAGATTACATAATATGAGAACTATTGAAGGATTTAATGATATCGAAAAGAGGAAACTAATTGCAAGAGAAACTATGGAAATTTATGCTCCGTTAACTGACAGAATGGGAATGAATAGAATTAGAGATGAATTGGAGGATATTTCGTTTAAAGTATTAAATCCAGAAGCAAGAGAATTAATAACTGAAAAACTAAAAGTTAAAAAAGAAAATAGAAAAGATACATTTAAAGAAATTTCGGAAGAGTTTATTAGAGTATTAAAAGAAAATTCTATTAATGTAAAAATAACTGGAAGAGAAAAAACGCCATTTTCAATTTGGAGGAAGATTCAAAAAAAAAGAACTTCTTTAGAACAGATTTCTGACATTATTGGATTTAGAGTGATAGTAAATAGTATTCCCGAATGTTACAAAACTTTAGGAATTTTTCATAGCAGGTGGCAAACTATCCCTGGTAGATTTAAAGATTATATTTCTACTCCAAAAATAAACAATTATAAATCAATACATACATCAATTATAGGTCCTAAAAAACAACGTGTTGAAATTCAAATTAGAACTAAACACATGCACGAATTTGCTCAACGAGGGATAGCATCTCATTGGAAATATAAATCCTCAGAAAAATTTAATTTATTAACTTGGAAAGAATATGATTGGTTAGGTGATTTGGTTGAAATTATTGATCAAGGAGCAAGTCCAGAACATTATTACGAATACACAAAACTTCAAATGTTTCAAGACAATGTATTTTGTTTTACTCCAGAAGGATCAGTAATAAAACTTCCTAAAGACGCAACCCCAATTGATTTTGCTTATGCTGTACATACTCAAATTGGAGATTCTGCTATTAGCTGTGAAATAAATGGCAAGGATAGTCCTTTACAAAGTTTATTGCATAATGGAGATATGATAAAAATAATTACTTCAAATAAAGTGTCCCCATCACTACATTGGCTAAGCTCTGCAAAAACAGGTAAAGCTCGAGCGGCTATAAGAAGATATTGGCAAGATAAAGAACCAAAGGAAGAAAAAATTAAAAAATATACCAGTACTCTGTGGATATCATTACCAGATTCTCCTGGTAAATTGGGGGAAGTTACTTCGTTAATTGGCATGAATAAAGGCAATATAACTTGTGTAGAAATGACTGAAAAAAAAGAAGATCACATAAACTTTATGTTTGATATACAAATAGATGATTTAAAAAACTTTACAAAACTAATAAGCGAGTTAAAACAAAAAGAATTTAATTTTAGAATTATAAGGCATAAAAAAAAGCATGCTCTCTTACAAAGATTCTTTAAAAGTTTTAAAAAAAACTAGAGCATTATTAGAAGGTCACTTTGTTCTTTCCTCAGGGTTGCATAGCAATCAATACATACAATGTGCAAAACTATTGAGCAATCCTAAACAAGCTGAGTTAATTTGTTCTTCATTGTGTGAAAAAATCAAAAAAGTTTATAAGAAAATTGATATTGTTTTATCGCCAGCAATCGGTGGAATTGTTGTGGGTTATGAAATTGGTAGACAATTATCAGTACAAACTATTTTTGCTGAAAGATTAAATGGAAAATTGATTTTAAGACGAGGTTTTGAAATTCCCAAAAATAAAAATATCCTTATCATTGAAGACGTAATTACTACGGGAAAATCAGCCTTAGAATGTTATGAAATTATAAAGAATCATAATTCAAAATTAGTCGGTTTTGCTTGCATTATAGACAGATCTACTAGTGAAGTATTAATTAAAGATAAAATTGTATCTCAAATAAGATTAAAAATTGAAACTTACAAAGCAAATCAACTACCAGACCAACTAAAAAAAATTGAACCAATTAAACCTGGCAGCAGGAATTGATCTAAATGAAAAAAACTAGACTTGGTGTTAATATAGATCATGTTGCCACTGTAAGAAATGCTAGAGGAGAAAACTATCCTGATCCTCTAAGAGCTGCCTTGCTGTCAGAAAAAAGCGGAGCCGATTCTATCACGATTCACTTAAGAGAAGATAGAAGGCATATCAGAGATTATGATTTAAAAACTATTAAAAAAAATCTAACAATTCCTCTTAATTTGGAAATTGCTCCAACAAAAGAAATGTTAAATATTGCTATTAAAAATAAACCTAATTTTGTTTGTATAGTTCCTGAAAAGAGAAAAGAAATTACTACGGAGGGAGGGTTGAATTTAAAAAAAAACAAAAAATTTTTAAAAAATATGATTTCTGTACTCAAAAAGAATAAAATTAGAGTTAGTCTTTTTATTGAACCATTATTATCAGATGTAGAAACATCTTTTTTATTAGGTTCTGATTGTATAGAATTACATACAGGTTCCTTTTGTAATTCATTTAATAAAAAAAAAGAACATTTAGTAAAATCCAGCTATTGTAAATTAAAACAATGCGCCAAAGTTGCAACAAATTTTGGCTTAGAAGTACATCTTGGACATGGTTTGACATATAAATCAGCTCATGAGATATCAAAAATTGAAAATATTTCTGAATTTAATATTGGACATTTTATTGTTGCAGAGTCTTTATTTGTTGGGATGAAGACCACGATAAAAAAATTTAGAAAAATTATAAATAGGTAAATGGAAATTTTTGGAATCGGTACAGATATTGTAAATATTAAGCGAATGGAACGCTGCTTAAAAAAATATGGAATCAAGTTTAAAAATAAATTTTTTTCTAAGAACGAAATTTCTTACTGTGAGAAAAAAAAAAATTCAAGTGCATTTTATGCAAAAAGATTTGCTGCTAAAGAAGCATTGAGTAAAGCATTAGGTACAGGTATTAGAAAAGGAGTAAATTTAAAAAATATAGAAATATCTAACAACATTCATGGTAAACCTTCTATATTACTTAAAGGAAAAGTAGCTAATTACTTAAAGAAAAAAGTTAAAAGTAAAAAATATCATATTTATTTATCCCTATCTGATGATAAACCTTGGGCTCAAGCTACAGTAATTATTTCTTACAATAAATGAAAAGTAAAATTATTGAAAATATTAAAATAATTTTTTATGCATTGATAATTGCATTGATCATCAGAAGTTTGTTCTTTCAACCTTTTTTTATTCCCTCATCTTCAATGGAACCTACTTTACTAGTTGGGGATAGATTGTTTGTTTCAAAATATACTTACGGATACAGCAAACATTCTTTTCCATTTAGCCCTCAAATATCAAAAAAAAGATTTTTTTATAAACAACCTAAAAGAGGTGATGTCGTAGTTTTTAAAACTCCTGTTGATAATAGAACTGATTATATAAAAAGACTAATTGGTTTACCAGGTGACGAAATTCAGTTTATAAACGGAGATTTATATTTAAATAATAATCAAATATTAAAAACAAAGAAAAATATTAAAAATTTAAAAATTTATTGTGGTGAAACTGAAGTTGATGTTGTGGCTTATGAAGAAAAATTACCAAAAGGAGCAACTTATACGGCTGTGTACAGAAAAGATGGTGCATTTCAAAACTCAGATAAATATATAGTTCCTAAAGATCATTTTTTTTTTCTTGGTGATAATAGAGATTGTTCAAAGGACAGTAGATATTTAAATAGTGTAGGCTATGTGAATAAATTAAATTTAGTAGGTAAAGCAAGAATAATTTTTTTTTCAACTAATAAAAATAAAGGAAATATTTTCCAAATATGGAAATGGCTTGAAATTATCCAATGGAATAGATTTTTTGATATAATCAATTAACAATGCAGAATCAAAAAATATTAGAAAATAAAATAAATATTAAATTTAAAAATAAAAGTTTATTATCTCTATCATTAATTCATAAAAGTTTTAACCTTTTATCAAACAACGAAAAGTTAGAATTTCTTGGAGATAGAGTTTTAGCACTGGTTTTATCAAAAAAACTATTTAACATGTATCCTTATGAATCTGAAGGTAGCTTAGATAAGAAATTCGCTTCATTGGTAAATCGAAAAACTTGTTTAAAAATTAGCAAAATTTTAGAATTGGAAAAATTTCTTGTTTTAGGAAATACTTATAAAAAAAAAATTAAAATAGAAGATAAAATATTAGGAGATGCCTGCGAAGCTTTGATTGGTGCTATATATCTTGATTCTGGTTATAAAGTTGTTGAAGGCTTTATTTTACAATTTTGGAATCATGAGATTAAAAAATCTGCTATAGTAGAGATAGATTCCAAGACAAAACTGCAGGAATATTCACTAGATCGTTATCAAAAATTACCAACTTATAAAGTACTAACTTATAAAGGTCCTCAGCATAATCCTTCGTACAAGGTTTCTGTAAAAATTTATAATTCAAAATTTTATTATGGAATTGGAAATTCTAAAAAAATTGCAGAACATGATGCTGCAAAAAAACTCCTTAAAGATTTAAAAATAAAATAGATATGCAATGGAAAGATGAAGGTTTTTTGTTATCGAAAAATAAGTATGGCGAAAATTCAATAATTATTGAAGTTTTTACATTGAATCACGGTAAATGTTCAGGGATAGTTTATGGAGGTACATCTAAAAAAATAAAAAATTATTTACAACTAGGAAATAAAATTGATTTAAATTTGAAAAAAAAAAATGATAGCAAACTAGGTTATTTTAAAATTGAAATAATTGATGCAATAAGTCCTTTTTTTTTTGATGATAACAAAAAAATAAATTGTTTATTTTCATCACTTAATCTTTTAAAAACAGTCCTTCCAGAATTGCTAAGTTATAATTCTATTTATGTTTTATTTTCTAATTTTTTAAATGAATTAAAGTTTAGTAATTTTTGGATTATTCATTACATTTTTTGGGAAATGAACCTTCTTAGAGAAATAGGTTTTGATATGAATTTGATATCTAATTCAGTTTCCAAATCAAATTCTGAAAAAAAAATGATTACTGTGATCATAGATAATGAGAAAATAAATATTCCAAGTTTTATGGTAGATAAAAAATTTGAAAACATCAATACAAAAACTATATATTATGCCTTAAAATTTATTGGTACATTTCTTGAAAAAAAAATTTTTATTCCTAATAATTTAAATTATCCTATATCTAGAAAAAACCTAGAAAGTTGTTTTAGATAATGGAAGAACAAAAAAAAATCAATTTTAAAAATTCTTAATTGGTGTATCACAGACTCTCTAGATATTATTGTTATCGCTTGGATAATTACCGGTGACTGGAAAATGGGAGTTTCTATTGCTGGTGTCCAAGTGATATAATTTTTTTTATATTATTTCCATGAAAGAATTGGGAATAAAATTAAGTGGGGTAAAAAAGATGGTGGTGGTTATCTTAACCTTTGGGCAATATAATCAGCAAAATATGTTACTATAGCTGAAGCTCCGGCTCTTTTAAATGATAATAAACTTTCTTCAATAGCGCTTTCAGATATTAATTTTTTTTTAATACCATTTTTTATTAAACTATATTCACCAGATACTTGATATCCAAATACAGGTATTTTAAAATTGTCACTAACCAATTTAATTATATCTAAATAAGGCATACCTGGTTTAACCATTACAAAATCAGCTCCCTCTTTAATATCAAGAGAAACCTCCCTTAAAGCTTCTTTTTGATTAAAGAAATCCATTTGATAATTTTTTTTATTACTTTTTAAATTTTTTTTAGATCCTACTGCATCTCTAAAAGGTTCATAAAAATTTGATGCATATTTAACAGCATAAGATAAAATTTGTATTAATTTAAAATCTTTCTTATCTAAAGCATTTCTTATTTTCCCCACTCTTCCATCCATCATGTCAGATGGTGCTATGACATCACATCCCATTTCAGCTAGTAATAATGCTTGTTTAACTAAAATTTCAACAGTTTCATCATTCTGAACATATCTTTTTTTTATTAAACCATCATGACCATGTGAGGTATATGGGTCTAAAGCTACATCACACATTACTCCAATTTCTGATCCAAATTTTTTTTTAATAAGTCTTAAAGCTTTACAAACTAAATTATTTTCATTCAAAGCTTCCGATCCATTTTTGTCTTTATTCACTTTTTTAGTATATGGAAACAGTGCTAAAAGAGGTAATTTAAGTTTAAGTGCCTTTTCCACAATTTTTTCCATCTGATCAATCGAGTAACGGTATACTCCTGGCATAGTAGAAATTTGATTCTTTTGATTTTTTCCATCAGTTAGAAATATTGGCCAAATTAAATCGCTTGATGACAAATTATTCTCGCTTACAAGACGTCTTGACCAATCAGTTTTTCTATTCCTTCTTAATCTCGTGCTGGGGTATGATCCAATAAGTTTCATTTTTCTAGTTATTATTTATAATTTTATTATAAATAATGCGACAAAAGTAATGTATATTATTGTCTTATATAAGATATTTATTAAATAATTGTATAATTCTTATGTTTAATGATTTTCAAAAACAAAAAGGTATAAAGTTTGACATTATCAAGCTTAGGCAGGCACTTAAACAAGTGGTTGGAAAAAGTGGTTTTGATGATGCTGAAGGTACTAAACATTTTGGGGCAATTTCCTTAAATCAAATACCAGGCGATCCGGAATCTACTAAAGGAAAAAACGTTAGAGGTGTTTTTTGGACGAAACCCGATAGTTCAGGAAAAGAAGTGTTACGCGACAAAAATATTAACGAAGAAGCATACACTGAATTTGTTAAAGAGTTTGAAAATACTTATTTTAAAAAAGTTTACAATACTCTTTCAGAAAAATTTAAATTAGGAAGGGTTAGAATTTTACTTAAAGAACCAAGATCAACTTTAAGTTGGCATAGAGATCCAGAACCTAGATTACATATACCCATTATTACAAATCCTGGTTCAATAATGGTCATAGAAAATGTCGCTAAACATTTGCCTGCTGATGGTTCAGTATGGATTACAAATAATACTAAATATCATAATGCTTTTAATGGTGGGGAAGAATGTAGAGTGCATTTAGTTGCGTGTGTTTTGAATTATAAATTTAACTAACGCTATTCACTTGAGAAAAATTTTAATTGCTTCAGATCATGCAGGTTTTAAACTTAAGGAATTTATAAAGAAGTATCTATCAAAAAAAAAAATAAAGATTATAGACCTGGGACCTTCTAAATTTGCAAAAGTCGATTATCCTGATTACGCTCATAAATTATCTAAAAAAATTAATCTCAATAAAAAATTAACGGGTGTTCTTGTTTGTGGATCTGGCTTAGGAATGGAAATGACAGCAAATAGATATAAAAATGTCAGAGCTGCTCTCTGTTACAATCAAAAATTAGCTAAATTATCTAGATTGCATAATAATGCTAATATTATTACACTTGGATCAAGATTGACAAAGAAAAGTGTTGCGCTTAAATGTATAAACACTTTTTTGAATACAAAATTTGAAGGTGGACGTCATACAAAAAGAATAAAAAAAATATAAATTTATATAATGTCTAAATTAACAAAATATACTTCTGAAAAGTATCAAAACTTTTTCGAAAATGATTTGTCAACTACTGATGTTGAATTAAATAAAGCTATTAATCTTGAGTTACAAAGACAACAAGAACATATCGAATTAATAGCTTCAGAAAATATTGTATCTAAAGCAGTATTAGACGCCCAAGGATCGATTATGACTAATAAATATGCTGAAGGATATTCTTCTAGAAGATATTACGGTGGGTGTGAATATGTAGATATTGCTGAAAATTTAGCAATAGAAAGGGTAACCAAATTATTTGATTGCAAATTTGCAAACGTTCAACCTCACTCGGGAGCACAAGCTAACGGAGCGGTATATCTAGCACTTTTAAATCCAGGAGACACAATACTTGGCATGAGCCTAAATTCTGGCGGACATTTAACCCATGGAGCTAAAGTTTCTTTATCCGGCAAGTGGTTTAAATCAATTCATTATGATGTTGATAAAGTTACGGGATTGATTGATTACGATAAAGTAGAAGAGATAGCAAAACTTAATAAACCGAAACTGATTATTGCTGGAGGTAGTGCGTATTCTAGAATTATTGATTTCAAAAAATTTAAAGATATAGCTACCAAAGTTGAAGCATATCTTCTTGTTGATATGGCTCATTTTGCAGGGCTAGTTGCTGGAGGGGCTCACCCCAACCCTATTAAATTTGCTGATGTAGTTACCTCAACTACTCATAAAGTTTTGAGAGGTGGAAGAGGTGGAATTATTTTAACTAATAAAGAAGATATAATTAAAAAAATTAACTCGGCAGTTTTTCCGGGATATCAAGGCGGACCTTTGATGCATATTATTGCTGCTAAAGCTGTTTGTTTTCATGAAGCATTGCAAGATAATTATAAAATTTATATAAAATCAGTTATTGAAAATGCAAAAATATTATCTGAAACATTAAAAAATAGTGGTTTTAAAATTTTCTCAGGTGGCACCGATACTCATTTAATGTTAGTTGATTTAAGACTTTTCAAAGTTACTGGAAAAGATGCTGAATCTAGTTTAGGAAGAGCTAACATAACCTGCAACAAGAATGGAATTCCCTTTGATACAGAAAAACCAACAATAACATCTGGTATAAGACTTGGTACCCCCGCGGCTACAACAAGAGGATTTGGATTAAATGAATTTAAAAAAGTTGGAGAATTGATAACAAAAGTTATAGTTGGCCTATCAAAAAATCCAAATAATAACAGTAAAATTGAAAAAGAAGTAAAAGAGGAGGTAATAAAACTTTGTACTTCATTTCCCATCTATAATCATTTAAAAAGTAACTAATTATGCTTTGCCCTTTTTGTAAAACAGGTGATACATCGGTGCTTGACTCAAGACCTACAGAAGATGGTACAGCAATTAGAAGACGAAGAACATGTAGTTGTGGAGAGAGATTTACAACATTTGAAAGAGTTCAATATAGAGAATTAACAGTTGTAAAAAAAAATGGTAGAAAATCTATTTTTGATAGAGATAAACTATCAAAATCAATATACATTGCTCTTAAAAAAAGACCTATTGATACCGATACCGTTGAGAAATTTATATCAAATATATCAAGAAGTTTAGAAGAAATTGGCCAAAATGAAATACCTTCAAACGTTATAGGTAAGATGGTTATGGATAGACTTAAAGAACTTGATCCTGTTGCCTATGTTAGATTTGCTTCTGTATATAGAAATTTTCGAGAAGTAAAAGATTTTGGTCAATTTGTGGACAAATTAGATGTCTACACCAAAAAATAATATCAATCGAAAACACAAATATTTTATGAAACTTGCTTATAATCAAGCAGGTAAAGTGTTAGGAAATACGGGTGAAAATCCTGCTGTTGGATGTGTAATTGTTAAGAATAATGTATTAATTAGTTTATCACATACAAATTTTAATGGTCGACCACATGCTGAAAAAATAGCTCTTTCAAAAAAAAAAATTAACTTTAAAGATTCAATACTATATTCAACACTTGAACCTTGTAGTCACCATGGAAAAACACCTCCTTGTACTGATGTTATTAAAAAAAATAATTTAAAATCAGTATATTTTTCTAAATTTGATCCTGATAAAAGAAGTTTTAAAAAAGCGAAGAAAAAATTATCTAAATATAATATTAAAACATTCGAAAATGTCTACAAATCTGTAGGAAGAAATTTTTATAGAGATTTTTATATTAGTAAAAAGACCGATAATATTTATATTTCTTCAAAATTGGCTACCTCAAAAGATTTATTTATTTCAGATAAGCACAACAAATGGATAACAAACATTTATTCAAGGGGTAGAGCACATTTATTGCGAGCAAATCACGATTCTATTTTGACTACTTCAAAAACTATTTTGAAAGATGATCCAATGTTAAATTGTCGAATTAATGGATTGGAAAAATTTTCACCCAAAAGATTTTTAATTGATAAAAATCTTTCTATACCTGTGACTTCAAAAGTAATTAAAACTGCTAATAATATAGAAACTTATATTTTCTATAATTTTGTAGACAATTTTAAGTTAAAAAAGCTAAAGAAGTTTAAAGTTAAGACAATAAAAATTGATCTTAAAAATAATCATTTAAATTTTAATGAAATTATCTTTTTTTTGAAAAAAAAAGGGTTTTACAGACTTTTGGTAGAAGCGGGAATTAAATTCAATAATTTTTTACTAGAAAATAATTATATAAATGACTTTTATCATTTTTATTCTAATGAATTACTTGGGTTTAAAGGTTCGCATAATGCTAAATTTTTTTTTAACAGGATAAATAAGATAAAGCTTAATGAAAAAGAAATTAGAATTAATTTATTTCAAGATAAACTATATAAATATTCTATAAAATAATGTTTAACGGCATAATAAAAGAAACCGGTGTTATCAAAAAATTAATACGTAATGCAAATGGATTGCAAATTGGGATTAAAACCAAATTAAAGCTTTTAAAAAAAGATGTGGGATCATCTATTAATTGTTCTGGTGTTTGCTTAACTCTTGAAAAAATATCGAAAGGTCTCAATTTTTTTTACATATCAAAAGAGACACTTAAAGTTAGCAATTTTAAAGTAATTAAATTAAATCATGTTATCAATTTAGAGCGTTCACTTAAATTTGGTAATAAAGTGTCAGGACATTTTGTGCAAGGACATGTTGACACTATTTCAAAACTTAAAAAAAAAGATTTTTATGGTAAATCATGCTATTTATATTTTTCGATTAACAAAAGACTTAAACAATTTCTTGTATATAAGGGCTCAATAGCAATAAATGGTGTCTCATTAACAATTGCAAAAGTTTTGTCAGATAGTTTTTTAATTGTTGTAATTCCCCATACTTTAAAATTAACAAATTTAAAAAATATTAAAACAAAAGATATTGTTAATATAGAAATTGATATCATTGCAAAATATATAAAGAAATTAAATAAATAAATATGTTTTCATCAATCACAAAAATCATAAATGAAGCAAAAAAAGGAAAAATATTTATTTTAGTTGACGATGAAAATAGAGAAAATGAAGGTGATCTAGTAATACCTGGCAATAAAGTAAAACATAAGGATATAACTTTTATGGCAAAATATGGAAGAGGACTTATTTGTTTGGCTCTCGACTCAAAACAAGTCAAAAAATTAAATCTTCAACTTATGTCAGCAACTAATCAATCCAGATCAAAAACTGCATTTACTGTATCAATAGATGCTGCAAAGCATATCACCACAGGTATTTCTGCACATGATAGAGCGTACACTATAAAATCAGCTATAAAAAAAAATGCAACTAAAAAAGATATTGTAACACCTGGACACATATTTCCCTTAATATCCAAAGACGGCGGAGTTTTAGTTAGAGCTGGTCATACCGAAGCTTCAGTAGATATATCAAGATTGTCAAAAAATTCACCATCTGCTGTTATTTGTGAAATCATGAATGATAACGGAACAATGGCTAAAGGAAAACAATTGGTAAATTTTTCAAAAAAACATAAGTTAAGACTTGGAAAAATTGATGATCTTATTTCTTATCGATTAAGCAAAGAAAAATTAATAAATTTTAAAAAATCATCAAATATTTTAATTAATAAACAAACTTATAAAATTAATATTTTTGAAAATAAACTAGATGGTTCAGAACATTTTGCTCTAATTAAAGGCAATCTCATTAAAAATAAAAATCCAAGAGTCAGAGTCATTTCTTCAAATATTGTTAAAAATTATTTAATGGGAGAAAAATTACCAAATTCATTTAATAAAACTATTAATTACTTCAAAAAATATAAAGATTGTGTATTAATATTTATAAGAGATACAAATCTTAAATCTGTTTCAGAAACATTAAGAGGGTATAAAAGTAAAAACTTTTATAAAAAAGGACAAGATAAATTGATTAAAAATTATGGAATTGGTGCTCAAATTATAAAAGCTTTAAATATTAAAAACATGATCTTGGTTACAAGATCTAAAAAGAAAGTTGTTGGATTGGTAGGTTACGGTATAAAAATTACAAAGCAGGAAATTATTAAATGAGAAAAAAAATTTGTATTGTTAAATCAAATTATTATCCCGATATTTCAGACATGTTATTGAAAGGTGCGGTTAATGCATTAGAGAAATATGAATATGACGACCCAATAAAAGTATCGGGAATTTTTGAAATACCCGTGATGATTGCAAAAAAAATAGACGAATTTGATGCTTTCATAGCCTTAGGTTGTGTTATTAAAGGAAAAACTCCTCATTTCAATTTAATTTCTAGGACTGTTGTAAAAGCAATAATGGATTTATCTATTAAGTATAAAAAACCTATAGGAAATGGAATAATTACTTGTTTAAATATAAAACAAGCTATTGAAAGAGCTAATCCCAATAAAAAAAATAAAGGGGGAGAAGCGGCTATAGCGGTACTAGCTACTTTAGAAAACTTTTGAAAATGCAGAATGAGTCACTTCGTAATCCTAGGGTTATTGTGGTTCAAAAATTATATTCTCAAGAGTTTAATAAAGAATCCAAATTAACATTTCCTAAGCACAGATACAAAAAATTCATAAAAGATGTAGTCTTAGGTACTTTAGAAAGAAAAGAACTGATAGAAGAGACTATTGAACAACATCTTAGTGAAGACTTAAGCATTAAACGAACAGAAAAATTGCTAGTAGTGATATTACTTGCGGCAACTTTTGAATTTTTATATCGTCCACAAATCTCAGTAAATATTATAATCAATGAATATTTAAATACTTCTAAGTTTTTTTTAGAACAAAACCAAAAAAAATACCTAAATGCAATATTGGACAAAATATCAAAGAAGATAAGAGCTTAAATGAACGAATTTGTAATCATAAAAAAATATTTTTCAGAACTATCAATAAAAAACAAGGGATCATATGGTTTATCCGATGATATTTTTTTTGATCACAAAAAAAAAATTGGAATATCTATTGATACTTATATCGAAGGAACACATTTTTTAAATTTTAAAAATCCTGAACTTGTAATTAAAAAAGCTTTAAGAGCATCAATTTCAGATTTAATTTGCAAAGGTATTAATCCAATATATTACTTTATAAGTTTATCAGGTAACAACAAGCATTTAACAAAAAAAAATATTTCCAATATTAAATTGGCTTTAAAACAAGAACAAAAAAAATATAACATTGCTTTATCAGGCGGTGATATGTCTCGATCAAATAAATTATCAATAACAATTTCATCTATAGGGTATTCTAAAAAACTTCCTATTTTACGTAATGGAGCAAAAAATAATGATGATATTTATATAACTAATACAATTGGTGATGCTTTTGTTGGATTAAAAGTTTTACAGGAAAAAATAAAACTTTCTAAAAAAAGAGCTGGTTATTTTATAAAAAAATTTTATTTACCTAATTTACCTTTTAAATTCTCAAGAAAAATTCATCTTTTTGCAAATTCATCAATTGATATTTCTGATGGTTTCTTTCAAGATTTGAAACACATTTTGTCAAATTCTAATTTATCATCAGAAATATTTGTTAATAATATACCTGTTTCTGTATATTTAAATTTATATCTTAAAAGAGAAAAAAAAAGAAAATTAAATTTTATTTCTAGGGGTGATGATTATCAGATTTTATTTACAGCAAATAAAAGCAAAAGGAATCTGATAAAAAAAATATCCAAAACTACTTCGACAAAAGTTACTAGAATAGGAATTATTACAAATAAGTTTATTTCCAAACACATAAAATTAATAAATGGAAAGTTTGGATTGCCTAAAAAACACGGTTATATCCACAATTTTAATTAATAATGTTATTGTCTTTTGCTAATTTATTTGCCATGTTGCCCTTTTTAATTTTTAATATTTTTTATCCAGGACAATCAATATGAGCAATATATCTCCAGAAAATATTTTATTACTAATAATTTTAAGCGGCCTTGTAGCAATAATTTACAGCTACATTACAGCTAAACAAATAATAAAAGCAAACTCTGGTAATAAAAAAATGAAAGAAGTGGCGGAAGCAATTCAAACTGGAGCAAGTGCTTATTTAAATAGACAATATAAAACAATTTCTATAGTTGGGTTATTTTTTTTAATTATTATCACCTTTGCTTTTAGTATTTTAGTGGGAATTGGATATTTAATTGGAGCTACTTTGTCTGGAATTGCTGGTTATGTTGGGATGTTGGTATCAGTCCAAGCTAATGTTAGAACAGCAGAAGCCTCAAGAAAAGGTTTATCGCAAGGCTTATCTATTGCTTTTAAGTCGGGCGCTGTTACTGGTTTGTTGGTAGCTGGATTATCTTTATTATCAATTTCTGTTTATTACTACATTTTATTATCGTTTGGTGTTGAAGAAAGAGAATTAATCAATTCATTGATTGCATTGGGATTTGGCGCTTCTTTAATTTCAATTTTTGCAAGATTGGGTGGTGGTATTTTTACAAAGGGTGCAGATGTGGGGGCAGATTTAGTTGGCAAAATAGAAGTAGGCATACCAGAAGATGACCCTAGAAATCCTGCAGTGATAGCAGATAATGTTGGAGATAATGTTGGAGATTGCGCAGGAATGGCAGCTGATTTATTTGAAACTTATGCAGTTACTATAGTTGCTACAATGATTTTATCTTCAATTTTCTTTCATGATAATTTAAACATGATGGTTTATCCTTTAGCGATTGCTGCTGTATGTATATGGACCACAATTATAGGTACTTTTTTTGTCAAATTAGGAAAAAGTAAAAAAATTATGAACGCTCTTTACAAAGGATTTATCTCTACTGCCGTTTTGTCTTTAATAATTCTTTATCCAATTACTGATTATATAATTGGTCTAAGCACAGAATATTATATTGAAGATAAAATTTTTACTGGAATGGGACTATATGTATGTGGGATTATTGGTTTAGTTATAACTGGTTTAATCATATATATAACAGAATACTATACAGGTACAAATTTTAGACCTGTGCAAAGTGTTGCTTCATCATCAATTACAGGTCATGGCACTAATGTTATTCAAGGATTAGCAATTTCAATGGAAGCTACTGCTTTGCCAGCATTGATTATTGTGATTGGTATACTGATTACAAATTATATTGCTGGACTTTTTGGTATAGCAATTGCAGTTACATCAATGCTTGCTTTAACTGGTATGGTCGTTGCCTTAGATGCCTATGGTCCAGTGACCGATAACGCTGGTGGGATAGCAGAAATGTCTAATTTACCCAAGAAAGTTAGGAAAACTACCGATGCTTTAGACGCTGTTGGAAATACCACTAAAGCAGTAACTAAAGGTTATGCAATAGGATCTGCTGGTTTGGGAGCTTTAGTATTATTTACTGCTTATACAGAAGATATTAAATTTTTTTCTACAGTTCAGGGATCTGCTTTAGAAAATATTAATGTAAATTTTGATCTGTCAAATCCTTTTGTAGTTATAGGTTTATTAGTAGGTGGTATGCTACCTTATTTATTTGGTTCCATGGCAATGCAAGCCGTAGGAAGAGCAGGGGGAGCTGTTGTAATTGAAGTTAGAAGACAATTTAAAAAAATCCCTGGTATCATGAAAAAAAAAGCTAAACCAGATTATGGAAGACTCGTGGATCTTTTAACTAAAGCTGCAATAAAAGAAATGATTGTGCCATCTCTTTTACCCGTGCTATCACCAATAGTTCTTTATTTTGCAATATTATCAATTGGCGGTATTGAGGCAGCATTATCTGCTCTGGGTGCCATGTTACTTGGAATAATTATTACAGGATTATTTATAGCTATTTCAATGACCGCAGGTGGTGGAGCTTGGGACAATGCCAAAAAGTATATTGAGGATGGAAATTTAGGTGGCAAAGGTTCAAATGCACACAAAGCCGCAGTAACTGGAGATACAGTTGGAGATCCATATAAAGATACTGCAGGACCCGCTATAAATCCAATGATTAAAATAACAAATATCGTAGCTCTTTTATTATTAGCTGTTATTGCAAGTTAAGGTTTTTTCTTACTTTTATTTACAGGGTTATTAATTTTCTGTCTTAAACTAGATAAAAAACTATAAATAAATGATTTTTCTCGCGTAATTGTTTCGGTAGTATCTTTTGTAAAATTGATTTTATTTATTTGGTTTTTGTTATAAAAATCTTTTTTTGTTAAAATTCCATGTTCATTAAATTCTAGAGCTAAGACATTATTTTTATTTGTTATATTTTGACCAAGCTTTAATAATTTACCCCTAGTTCTAGTTCTTTCAATATAAATCCAAATAGAACTATCGAAAGTGGCAACTGTAGAAGGATGACCAAGAACATTTTTAACGTCATTTTTATTAGTTTTATCAATAATTAAGTTTTCTTGTTTTTTATCTAAAAAAGAAACTCCATGAGTATTCGTAA
>QCSA01000005.1 GCA_003211695.1 Pelagibacteraceae bacterium AG-464-P07
AGATGATAAAATATTGGGATTATTTACGCGAATATAGAAAACTTAAACGTGAAATCTTAAATTCCGTTAATAAAGTTTTTGAAAGCGGAACGTTACTCTTTGGACAAGAGTTAAAAAAATTTGAGAGAAATTTTTGTATATTTAATAATTCAAAATATGGCTTGGGAGTAGGTAGTGGTACCGATGCATTATTTATTGCTCTTAAAGTTCTAGATATTGGAATAGGAGACGAAGTAATTACCGTCTCTAATACCGCTATACCTACTGTAGCTGCAATAAAAAATACAGGTGCAAAAGTGAGATTTGTAGATATCGGTAAAGATTTTCTGATAGATGTAAAAAAAATTAAACATGTAATTAGTTCCAAGACAAAAGCGATTATTCCAGTTCATCTTTTTGGTCAAACCTGTGATATGAATGAAATATTGTCAATCTCAAAAAAATACAACTTAAAAATAGTCGAAGATTGTGCACAAGCATGTGGAGCATTATATAAAGGACAAAAAGCTGGTTCGATGGGAGATATCGGTTGCTATTCTTTTTATCCAACTAAAATTCTTGGATCTTATGGAGATGGAGGGTTTTTGACTACTCATAATAAAAAAATATATGAAAAAATGCATAGATTCAGATTTTATGGAATAGATACTTTAAAAAAAAATAAAAAATGGAGTAATAAATATTATTCTATTGATCATGGTACTAGCTCAAGATTGGATGAGGTCCAAGCTTCAATACTTAATTTGAAACTAAAATATGTTAATTCCTTTATAAGAAAAAGAAGACTTATAGCACAAAAATATTTTAAGGGATTGAAAGGACTGGATATTAAAATGCCAATTGTAAATAAAAAAAACTTTCATGTATTTCATATATTTGCTGTGAGCCATCCAAAGAGAGAATTAATTTTAAAAAAAATGAGATCACAAAATATTAATTTAAATATACACTATCCATATCCAATACATACTATGAAAGCTTATAAAAATTTTAAATGTGATAATTCTAATTGTTTAATTGAAACAGAAAAAAAAGCAAAAATAATATTTTCTTTACCTATTTACCCTAGTATAAAAAATTATGAAATCGAAAATATAATTCAAAATATTAATAAAATACTCTGTAAAATTTAAAATGTTTAAAAAATGATAGTGGTATCTAAACTTAATAAACCAAGACATTTAAAACAGGTAATTCATAAAGATTCCAGAGGAAGTCTCACAGAAATTTTTTTAAAAAAAAGAATAAAATTTAATTTTTGTAAATGCATTACCGTGACTTCAAAAATTAATGTTATAAGAGGTTTACACTTTCAAAAAAAATTTGCCCAACATAAAATTATTTTTGTTTTAAAAGGAATTATTAACGATTTTGTTGTAGATATAAGAAAAAATAGTAAAACCTTTGGTAAAGTTTATAAATTTAAATTAACTCCTGGAAAAGGACTAATTATTCCAAAAAAATTTGCTCATGGATACAGTTCTTTGGCTAAGGAAAATATAGTGGTCTATTTTTTGTCAAAGGATTGGCATCCAAGTCAAGAAAGTGGGATTATTTGGAATGATAAATTCTTAAATATAAATTGGGGAATTAAAAAACCGATTATTTCAAAAAAAGACAAATTATTAAAAACATTTTTGAAACTTTAAAGTTAATATAAAATATAAGAATGAATACCCCAATCAATGAAATAACTATTATCATTGTACTTTATGAGGAGGAAACGAATCTTGTATTACAATGTTTGGAAAATATAAAAGATTTTAAAATAATAATTGTAGACAATGCTGGAAATAAACTTCTTAAAAAGGTAGTCGAAAAAAAATTCGAAATATATAAATATGTTCTAAATGAAAAAAATTTAGATTTGCCAAAAGGATTTAATCAAGCGGTTGAACTATGTGATACTGAATACATATTAAATTTACAAGCTGATTGTTTAATTTCAAGTAAAGATATATCAATACTTTTGAAATCACACAAAGAATATGACAACTGCTTCATAGCTTCTCCTACTTTTTATGATAAAGAATTAAAATTAACCTATAACGGAGGAAGCCTTCCAGAAAAAAATGACAAAAAAGATGTTTTAAATTTAGAAGGTGATGTATGCGTAGAAACTATTTTATTATCAACTATTTTATTTAAAAAAAAAGATATTTTTGAACTTGGTCTATTAGATGAAAATTTTTTGGGATATTATGTTGATTTTGAGTTGTGTAGAAGAGTGATAAATAAAGGAGGATCTATCATTCAAGTTTTTGATGCAAAAGCTCAACATTTACATGGCCAACTTAAAATAAAAAATTATTTAAAAAGAACTTTTGTGCGAAATTATTATTATACTTTCGACGAACTTTATTATTTTTTTAAAATCAATAAACATTCTGAAATATTAAAAAAACTCAAAAAAAAATTACCCAATTATATTTTTAAATCAATAATCAACCTTTTTTTATTAAGACCTACTCAAAGCGTATATTATTTCTCCAAAACGGTCGCGTTCTATAAATTTAATAAATTTTTAAATAAAAAAAATTGATATAATTCAAAATCAATTAAAATTGAAAACTTTACTAATCAATCCATTTATTAAATTTATGTTGATTGTTTAATATATAATTTGGAAATGTACTGTCTAATTGAACTTTATAATATTTGTTTCCCCTATTAAACAAATCCTTCATTTCATGAATGTTCTTTTGGATTATATCTATTTTAGTGAATTCATCTTTATTAAAAGCTATATGGGCAAATGTTTTTAATTTCTTTGATATTTTTTCAGGTTCAGATAAATAATTAAAATGCCAGCCTCCATTTTCAATTAATTGTATACTTTTTTCTTTATCAATCCTCCAAAATGGATAACGAGTATTTTTTTTTCTTACTTTTTGCCTAAGAAAGTCGATTGATTTTAAATTTTTTTTAAGACAAATCCTTGACCCTTCCCAAGGACTCTCGTGAGGATTATAAACATTAAGTTTATAGCAAAACATTTTTTGAAGAAAGATTCCAAATTTTTTATTTAACTTTAGATTTGTCAGTATTTCTGGTCGTGGTATTTCATCTGGGTCTGAAAACATAATATAGTCTTCTGGCTTTGCATTATTTAAACCATTAAAAATAAATTCTCTTTGAAAAGCCTGTGTTTTCCATGGATTAGAGATATCTGGAAACTGTTTATCAATAACTAAATAAATTATTTTATCTATGAATTTTTTATGACTTTCCAAATTGAAGTTAAGTCCTTTATAATTGCCTTTGTGATCAAATTTTGATTCACAAACTATAAATTTTTCTATATATTTATTTAAAGTATTAAATCTTAAATTTGCTTGTAAATTTTCATCAAAAAAAGTTATACAATCATAAATTTTAATCACTGGTTCAACCTCTGCACTTTTTCTAATCTCCAAATTATACTAAGATTGCATTAAAATCTTATTTTATTCAATGTTATAAATGGTAAAACTATAGCAAAATCATAAAATGAAAAAAATCAAAATATTACATTCAGAAGAAGCTAAGTTAATTTGACAAATAATTTTTTTATTTGTTTCAAATTTTACTTGGAAAATGCGCAGGAAATACTTTGAAAATTTATAAAAAATTTGAGTAATAGCTTGTAAAATTAATTTAATACTGTGATAAATAATGAAAAATAAATAAATATTTAAACGAAATTTTTAAAGTGAATCAAATCAAAATATTATTATTATATCCACCTGAACAACAGTGGCCAGGTTGCATAGTTAAACCTAACGGATCTTTAGCTTATCCATATTTAGGTGGGTCTTTGAGAGATATTGGTATTGAAACTTATATATATGATGCTTGCGTAGGTAATAATAATGATAACCTAGAAAATTTTTTTAAAAATTCTACACAGCTTCCTAGTGGCATGTTAAGGACTGGTGTTAGTAACGATAGGATATTAGAAGTAGTAAGTTACTATGATGCTGTAGGTATAACATCAATATTTTCCCAGCAAGAAACTCAAGTATTGGATTGTGCAAAATTAATAAAAAAAAATTATCCGAATAAATTACTTTTTTCTGGCGGTGTTAATGCTAAATCAAGACCTTCTATTTTCTTTGCTGCTGGATTTGATATTATTTTTACTTCTGAATCAGAAATTACCATACAACAAATAGCAAAAATTTTACAAAAAGGTAGTAGAGATTTCAGTTCTGTGGGAAAAATATATTTTAAAAACAAATATGGAAAAATAATCGATAATTCTCATTTTGGTGATATTGTTTGGGATTTAGATAAACTGCCAATTCCTGCTTGGAATTTATTACCCAATGAAAGATATTGGAAAATTGGTAGACCACACGGAGGTCAAATTGCTTCTGATAGTACTTTAAGATACGCTTCCATAATGACTTCAAGAGGTTGTCCTTTTGCGTGTTCGTATTGCCATATAGCTAATGAAACTGTAAATTCAAAATCAGGTGCTATAGGTAGGTTCCGAATAAAGTCTGATGATAGAGTTAGAAACGAATTACAAATCTTAAAAGATGAGATAGGTGTAAAACAAGTTTTTATTGAAGATGATTCAATATTTGGCAAGAAGAAAAGAGCCATTCGACTTTTAAAAAGTATAATTGGTTTTGGATTGGATTTAATGGATGTCAATGGAATTAACATGATACATTTAGTCAAAAAAAGTAATAAACCAAATTGGATGGTTCCGGATGAAGAGGTCATTGAATTGCTAGCTGAAGTTGGGTTTAAATATATAGTTTTACCATTTGAATCTGCAAATCTAAGAATAATAAAAAAATGGTGTTCTAATAAACTAGCTTTAGATCGATTTAGCCCAAGCGATTTAATTAAAACCATCAAAAAATACAAAATAAATGTAGGAACAAACTACATGATAGGTTTCCCGGATGAAACAAGGAAGGAAATAGAAACAACATTAAACTTTGCTCATAAAATGAAACAAAATGGTTTAGATCATTCAAATTTCTTTTTAGTAATGCCAGTGCCGGGTACGCCAATATTTGATTATTGTATAAAAAAAGGTCACCTACCAAAAAATTATAACCCAGATAAATTTCAATGGACAAAAGCAAACCTAATTAATACCGCTGTTTCACCAGCTGAATTAGAAAGTATTAGAGATAAAGCTTGGGATGACTGTAATAATCAACAGTTTAAAAAAGAAAGAAAAAGTTGGGTAGCTACTAGACCAAGTTGACATTAACAATGTTCTTTTTACTTTTAATTTAACCATTTATCCAAAATTCTCATATTTTCGAGAGTTTCATTGATGGTCATGCCAGGAAAATTAGGTTCTTTTTTATTTTCTAATATGCACTTGCTTAAGATATCTATCTCGTAAGTGTAAATATTATTATGACTTCTAATCTTAATTATTTCCTTATTTTCACCATTAATTTGTATTGACGAAATATCTGATGGAGTCCAGGTATTCTCTAAAACTAATTCACCTTTGGTTCCAATGATCTTTGTTTTTTTTCCCAAATTTTGTGTCAGTGAAGCACCAACAGTAGATTTAAAATTATTTTCAAAATTTAGTTCTGCAAATGAATTCATATCGACTCCGGTTGGTCCAATTTCTTTTTTTTTATTTAAGACCTTTGTTTTATTAAAATCAAAATTAGAAATTAATGAAGCAATAAGAATACTAAAAGAGACAGGATAACATCCTACGTCAAGTATTGCTCCTCCACCCAATTCTTTATTATATAATCTGTAATTTCTATTTGGTTTCTTTTTTAATTTAATACCAAATATTTTTTTTCTACCTAATGCATCAAAACCAAAAAATGATTCCATCGAAACTAAATTTCCTATCACTTTATTTTTTAATAAATCTACAACTTTTTCTATTTGGGGATGGTATCTGTACATAAATGCCTCTGAAAATAAAATATTTTTGCCTTTTAAATTATTTTTTATATTTTCCATCTGTGAAAAATCTACAGTGGCAGGTTTTTCCACCAAGATATTTTTTCCCTTTTCAATAGTTTTGATTACCCATTCGTGATGAAGAGAATGAGGTAAAGCTATATAAATTATATCTAAATCTTTACATTCCAATAAGCTATTATAATTCGTAAAACAACAATCATCACCAATTTGAAACTTATTTTTGAATGTCTGAAGTTTATTTTCACTTCTACTTGATATAGCAAATAATTTAGCATTCTTTATATATTGAAATCCTTCAGCAAATTTTAAGGCAATATTTCCTAAACCTATAATTCCCCACTTCACTTGTTTCATAAAATTATACTTTGTTTATTTTTAATACCCCAATAAATGCTTCCTTTGGAATTTCAACTTGACCAAATTGTTTTGCTCTTGTTTTTCCTTTTTTTTGTTTATCCAAAAGTTTTCTTTTTCTATCTCTGGCTCCACCACCATGTATTTTGGTTAAAACATCTTTTTTAAATCCTTTTATGGTTTCTCTAGCAATGATCTTTCCACCTATGACTGCTTGAATAGGAATTAGAAAATTATGTCTTGGAATTAATGCTTTAAGTTTTTCACATACCAGCCTTCCTTGTGATTGAGCAAAATCCTTGTTGATAATCATTGAGAGAGCATCAACGGGTTCAGTGTTAACTAATATTCCCATCTTAACTAAATTGCCTTCTTTATAATCTGTAATTTCATAATCAAAACTTGCATATCCGCTAGAAATTGATTTGATACGATCATAAAAATCAAAAACCACTTCATTTAATGGCAGTTCATAACTTAACACAGCACGGTTTCCTGAATAGGTTAAATTGCTCTGAACTCCTCTTTTATCCTGGCAAATTTTTATCACTGATCCTAAGTATTGGTCTGGAGTAATTATTGTAGCTTTGATCCAAGGTTCCTCTATTGATAGAATTTGAGTTGGATCCGGCATATCTGTTGGGTTTTGTAGTTCCTGAATCGTACCATTTTTTTTGTTAATTTTATATATTACTCCAGGTGTTGTGGTTATAAGATTAATATCAAATTCTCTTTCTAACCTTTGAGTCACAATTTCTAAATGAAGCAATCCTAAAAAACCACATCTAAAACCTAATCCCAATGCACTAGAGGATTCTGTTTCATAAGAAAAACTTGAGTCGTTAAGTTTTAATTTTGCTAAACTATCTTTTAACTTTTGATATTCTGAATTATCAACTGGAAATAAACCACAAAATACAACTGGTTTACTTGGTTTAAATCCTGGTAAAGCTTTTTCGACAGGATTTGATGAATCACATATTGTGTCACCGACTTTGGTGTCAGACAAATTCTTTATTCCAGTAATTATAAAACCAATCTCTCCAGATGAAATTTCATCCATATCTTTAGGCTTTGGTGTAAATACACCAACTTTTTCAATTACATGTTTGCTGTTATTAGACATCATTTTAATTTCCATACCTTTTTTTAAATTTCCATCGATCACTCTTACTAAAATAACAACTCCTAAATAACTGTCGTACCAACTATCTACCAATAAACATATTAACGGTTTCTTTGTATTGCCTTTAGGTGAAGGTAAAATTTTAACTATAGACTCTAATATTTCATCAATTCCTTCACCTGTTTTTCCTGAACAATTAATGGAGTGACTGGTATCTATCCCAATTACATCTTCTATTTGTTTTTTAACCTTCTCTGTATCTGAGGATGGTAAATCAATTTTATTGAGGACAGGTATAATTTCATGATTGTTATCGAGAGCTTGGTACACATTGGCCAAGGTTTGAGCTTCAACTCCTTGCGAACTATCAACAATTAAAATAGAACCTTCGCAAGCTGATAAAGATCGACTTACTTCGTAGCTAAAATCTACGTGTCCAGGAGTGTCGATAATATTAAAAATATAATTTTTGCCATCTTTCGCTTTATAATTTAAACGAACTGTTTGAGCTTTTATAGTAATTCCTCTTTCTCTTTCAATATCCATAGTATCAAGAACTTGATCTTTCATTTCTCTATCACTTAATCCTCCACATTTTTGGATTAGTCTATCTGCTAAGGTAGATTTGCCATGATCGATATGCGCAATTATAGAAAAATTGCGTATAGCTTCATTATTAGACATTAAGATCTTAACGTTGCGCCTGTTGTTTCTTGAACTACTGATATAATTTTTTTGCTTATTTGATCAATATCATTATCACTTAAAGTTTTGTTTTTAGGTTCCAGAATTACATTAAAAGCAATAGACTTTTTGCCACTATCAATATTATCTCCTTGATAAACATCAAAAATTTTTACAACTTTAATTAATTCCTTATCAATTTTTTGAACTAAACTTATAATTTCACCAGAACTATATTTTTCTTCAATGACAAAGGCAAAATCTCTAACTACTTTTTGATAGTCAGAAACGATAAATTGAGGTTTAGTTTCTCTAATTTTTTTTCTTGATTCAGGTATATTATCTAAGAAAATTTCAAAACCTAATACGTTATCAGTTCTCAAATCTAGTCTTTTAATAATTGATGGATGAATTTCACCAAAGTACGCTAGTTCAGGACCTTTTGTAGATCCTAATGATAACAAACCAGATCTTCCTGGGTGGTACCATTTTTTTGTTCTATTGCTAACCACTACCTTGAGGTTATCAAAACCAATTTCATTTAAAGTTCTTAAAGCATCATTTTTAATATCAAAAACATCAAAGCTTCTTTCTTTTTCAATCCAATTTTTTCTAGAATATTTTCCAGTTTTAATTGCACTAATCATTGTTGATTGCTCTCCAGGTTTACTGCCTTTAAAGACGGGACCTACCTCAAACAACATTAAATCTTCAAAATTTCTATGGATATTTTTTTTCGCGGCTATCATTAAATTAGAATAAAGGGATGACCTCAAAACATCCAAATCACCAGATATTGGGTTAGATAGTTTAATTTCAGTTTTTAATTCTGAAAATAAATTATCTATTTTTGAATCTGTAAATGACCATGTAACAGCTTCCGTAAAACCCTTTGAAGCTACTGATCGTTGAGAAAAATGAAAAAGTTTTTGTTTATAATTTAATGTATCCTTAACATTTTCCTTTTCTGGGTTTATTATAGGTATTTTGTCATAGCCTTTTATCCTTGCTAGCTCCTCTATAAGATCAATATCTTCCTTAAGATCTGGTCTCCATGAAGGGGGTAAAACCTTAATTTTTTTTTTACCCATTTTTAGAGAACATCCTAATGAAGATAAGATTTTTTTAATTTCTGAAATTGTGATCGAAAATCCAATAACTTTTGGAAATTTTTCTGCATCTAAATCAATTATTTTTACTTCATTTTTTAATTTACCAACAATTGAAAGCTTGCTACCTTCACCTCCGCATAAATCTAAAATCATACGCATTCCTAGTTCTAGTCCTGATTGTATAGAGTTTGGATCTATGCCTCTCTCAAATCTATACTTAGCATCAGTATCAATATTTAAAATCTTTGCAGTTTTTCGAACTGATGAAGGATAAAAATAAGCCGATTCCAATAAAATATTTTTAGTTGAAAATTCTGTGCCAGATCTAGTTCCTCCAATGATACCTCCAAGACCCAAAACTCCAAATTTATCGGTAATCGCGCACATGTTATTTTGAAGTGTATATTTTTTATTATCTAAAGCTTCAAAAGACTCACCCTTTTTGGAATTTCGTACAATTATTTCTTTATTAATTTTATCAGCGTCATATGCGTGCAGGGGTCGATTTAAATCAAACATCACATAATTTGTAGTATCCACAATTGCAGAAATAGGTTTTAAACCTAAAGATATAATTTTATTTTTTAGCCAATTGGGACTTTCTTTGTTTTGAACATTTCTAATATATACGCTTCCAAAAATTGCGCAGCCTTGATCTTTTTCTTTTCCTATTGACACTTTAATGGGTTGTTTAAATTTTTGGTTTATTTTAATTGGTGACTGCTTTTTTAATTGTCCTAGGCCTGACGAAGCTAAATCTCTTGCAATACCTCTAACTCCTAAACAGTCCGGTCTATTAGGAGTAATAGTAATATCCATAGTTTTTTTGCCACCGCTTTTGAAATATTTATCACCAATATTTTTTTCTTTTTTATTTAATTCAATAATTCCTTCTTTATCTGAAGATTGATCAAGTTCATACCCGGAACACAACATTCCAATGGATTCGATTCCTCTTATTTTTGCTACTTTAAGTTTCATTTTAGTTTTTGGAATAAAAGTTCCTGGGGGAGCGTAAACAGCAAATAGTCCGTTTCTAGCATTTTGAGCACCACAAACAACCTTGACTAAGTTTCCGGTTCCAACATCAACATCACAAAGTTTTAACTTATCTGCATTCGGATGTTTTTGAGATTTAATAATTTTACAAATAATAAAATTATCTAAATTATCATTTGATAACTTTATATTTTCTACTTCCAAGCCAATTTCAGTTAAACGTTCTACTATTTGATTCAAGTTTGCCTTGGTTGCTAAATGATTTTTCAACCATGATAAGGAAGTTATCATCTGCTTAAACCTCTATAATTTGTTGGAACATCAAGTGGATCGAACCCATAAAATTCTAACCATCTAATATCACTTTCAAAAAAAGCTCTAAGATCATTGATTCCATATTTCAACATAGCCAAACGATCTATTCCAACGCCAAATGCATAACCTTGATATTGTTTTGGATTTACTTTTACATTTATAAGAACATTAGGATGCACCATTCCACAACCAAGAATTTCTAACCACTTGTAACCTTCTCCAATTTTAATTTGACCATCTTGAATTTTATATCCAATATCTACTTCAGCTGATGGTTCCGTAAAGGGAAAGTGACTAGGTCTGAATCTTATTTTTACCTTTTCAACTTCAAAAAATTTTTTAACAAAATAGTATAAACAACCCTTAAGATGACCCATATTAATATTTTTATCTATGTGTAAACCTTCCAATTGATGAAACATGGGTGAATGTGTTTGATCACTATCACATCTATAAGTTCTTCCGGGAGCAATTATTTTAAATGGTGGTTTGCTTTTTAACATTGTTCTAATTTGAACTGGAGAAGTATGTGTTCTTAAAAGTAAATCTTTAGAACGATCAAGATAAAAAGTGTCTTGCATATCTCTAGCTGGATGATTTTCAGGTGTATTAAGTGCAGAAAAATTATAATATTCGCTCTCTACATCAGGTCCTTCCTCAACAGAAAAACCTATTTCAGCAAAAATAGAAGTAACCTCATCTATAACTTGTGAAACTGGGTGAATTCTTCCAGCAAAGTAGGTTCGCCCTGGTAAAGTTATATCTATTTTTTCATTTTTAAGTTTATTATTAATTTCTGATTGACCTAAATTAACAACTTGTTTTTTCAGAATCTCTGTTATTTTTGCTTTAAGATCATTAAGTTTTGAAGCATATTCTTTTCTCTGACTTTGATCCAAGCTTCCAATTTTTTTAAAAAGCTCCGTAATAATCCCCTTTTTACCAAAAATTTCAGTTTTAACTGAATCGAGGGAGTTTCGATTACTTACGTTTTTTATTTTATTTAGAATATCAGATTCAATTTGATCAAAATTTTCCATAATAAAATCTTTTTAGTGATTCTTTACTATAATGAAGATAATAGAAATGCCCTTATTAGTTAAGGGAGGATTGTACTTTTTTTACTATAGTTTTAAAGGCTTCTGGATTGTTATAGGCTAAATCTGCTAGAATTTTTCTATCTAATTTAATTCCAGATTTATTTAATCCATTGATAAATTTTGAATAAGTGATCCCCTCAGATCTAACACCTGCATTTATTCTTTGAATCCATAGCGATCTGAATTCTCTTTTTTTAGTCCTTCGATCCCTGTAAGCATATTGAAGAGCTTTTTCCATTGCCTGTTTAGCAGCCCGAATAGTATTTTTTCTTCTACCCCATTGGCCCTTTACAGCCTTTAATACTTTTTTGTGTTTAGCATGACTTGTGACGCCTCTTTTAATTCTTGCCATTTTAACCTCTTAAATTATAAGGCATGTATGATTTCACAATTTTTTCATCTTGCTTGGACATAATGGTTGTACCTCTTTGCTTTCTAATTTGTGAATTCGTTCTTTTGATCATGCCATGTCTTTTACCTGCTTGAGGCATTATCACTTTTCCTTTACCAGTTATTTTAAATCTTTTCTTTGCTGAACTTTTAGTTTTTAGTTTGGGCATAAAATAATTGGCAGTTTATACAAACAATATAATTAATTTACAATGACTAATATTTGACACTAAAGTGGTTGAATTACCATAGTCATCTGTCTACCCTCAAATTTTGGACTAAGCTCTAATTTGCCAACTTCTTTTACATCCTCTTCAACTCTTTTCAATAATTCCTTTCCGAGATAATGATGTTGCATTTCTCTTCCTCTAAACTTAACTGTAAATTTTACTTTATCTCCTTTTGAAAGAAACTTTTGTGCATTTTTTATTTTAAAATTATAATCATGAATTTCTATAACTGGTCTAAGTTTAATTTCTTTTAATTCTGATATCTTTTGTTTTTTCTTTGCTTTGTTTGCTTTTTTTTGTAATTCATATTTATATTTACCCATATCGATTATTTTACAGACTGGAGGATTTGCTTTGGGAGCAATTTCAATTAAATCTAATCCTTCTTGTTTAGCTAAATACAATGCTTCTTTAGTAGATAAAATTCCTAGATTTTGTCCCTCGCTACTAATAACTTGTACTTTGAGCGAATTAATATTGTTATTTGCTTTAGGACCTCTTGGTCTCGTCCTCCTTTGAAAATAGTTTTGTTTAAATACTGCCACTTAGTTTAGAGGAACTTTATTTTGAGAAGAAATATACTGAACAGATTTATCAAGATTCATTGTTTCCTGTTTTTCGGAGCCTAATCTTCTAATCGTAATAGTGTTTGTATCTAATTCTTTTTTTCCACAAATTAAAAGTATAGGTATTTTAGCAAGAGAATGTTCTCTAATTTTATAGTTTATCTTATGATTTTTTAAATCCACTTCACAATTTATACCTGCTTTCATGAATTGTTCAAACACCTTTTTGGCATAATCATTAAAGTCTTGAGATATAGGCAATATAACTGCTTGAACAGGGGATAGCCATAAAGGAAGTTTGCCAGCGTAGTGTTCAATTAATATTCCAATAAATCTCTCTAAGGAACCAAATAAAGCCCTATGCAGCATCACTGGAACTTTTTTTGATCCATCTTTATCGACAAAAGTTGCTCCTAGTCGACCAGGTAAATTAAGATCTACTTGAAGTGTACCGCACTGCCAATCTCTTTCAATCGCATCTCTTAATATAAAATCAATTTTTGGACCATAAAACGCTCCTTCTCCGTTGCTAACACTATATTCTAATTTCGATGTCTTAATAGCTTCTAACAATGCAGCTTCAGACTTATCCCAAATTTTATCTTCTCCCACTCTTATTTTTGGTCTGTCAGAAAATTTTAAAATTATATTTTCAAATCCTAAATCCCTATAGATTTCCAAAATTAAATTTGTAACACTTAAGCATTGTTGAGTAATTTGTTCTTCTGTGCAAAATATATGTGCATCATCTTGGGTAAATGCTCTTACTCTTAACAAGCCATGCAAAGCTCCCGATGGTTCGTATCTATGAACCTTTCCAAATTCAGACATTTTTAATGGTAAATCTCTATAACTTTTCAAGCCTTGATTAAAAATTTGCACGCAGCCTGGACAATTCATAGGCTTAATAGCAAATATTTTTTCATCTGGAGTAGTTGAGGTAAACATGTGTTCACCAAATTTTTCCCAATGACCAGATTTTTCCCAAAGAGATTTATCAAGTAATTCTGGAGTATTAATTTCTTGATACCCATCTTTTTTTTGTTTAGCTCTCATATATTCAATTAGTTTTAGGAATAGATTCCATCCCTTACTATGCCAAAAGACTGCTCCCGGACTCTCTTCTCTAAAATGAAAAAGATCCATTTCTTTTCCGAGTTTTCTATGATCTCTTTTTTCAGCTTCTTCCAATCTTTTCAAATAATTGTCTAAATCCTTTTGACTAGCCCAACAAGTTCCATAAATTCTCTGAAGCATTTCATTGTTTGAGTCTCCACGCCAATATGCTCCCGATACCTTGGTGAGTTTAAACGCCTTTCCTATTTTTCCAGTTGAAGGTAGATGCGGTCCCCTGCAAAGATCGTGCCATTTGCCATGATAGTAAATCGATACTTCCTCTTCTTTTGGAATATCTTTAATTATTTCTGATTTGTAGTGCTCACCAATCTTTTTAAAATGACTAATTGCATCATTTCTTTTCCATACTTCACGAGTTGTTTTTTCATCTCGATCGATTATTTCTTTCATTCTATTTTCTATTTTTTTAAGATCATCCTCAGTAAAAGGTTCTTGTCTTGAGAAGTCATAATAAAATCCATCTTCAATAACAGGACCAATGGATACCTGTGTTCCAGAAAACAATTCTTGTACAGCCATTGCTAAAATATGAGCGGTATCATGTCTTAATACTTCTAAACCCTCTTTGTCTTTAGATGTAATGATTCTAACAGTTGAATTTTTTTTTATCTCGTAACTCAAATCTTTTAGTTTGCCATCCACGCTCATAACACATGCTTCTTTGGCAAGTGATTTGCCAATTTTTTCAACTAACTTAAATCCATTCACATGATTTTTGAATTGAATTATTTTTCCATCGGATAATTTTATATCTAACATTTTAAATATTAATTTATTAATTTTTTATATTCAGCAATAGTAGAATTGCACATTTTTTCAATATCAAATTTTTTTAAAACGTTTTTCCTACCTTCTATTCCCATTAATTTCAATGTATGATCATCTAAGCTTAATATTTCTTTTAATTTCTCAACTAAAGAAATCGGATCTTCAGATTTAAAAAACAATCCACTTTTATTCTTCAATATAGTTTCCTTTGATCCTCCAATATCACTTGCTATAATTGGTTTTTCCATAGATTGTGCCTCGACAGATACTCGACCAAATGCTTCCGGTTCAATTGACGCTGACACCACAACATCGGCTAATTTATAAGCTAATGGCATTTCTTTACAGAAAGGAATAAATTTTATTTTTTGATTCAATCTATATTTTTCAACTAAAGATAAAAGCTTTTTATAATAAACTTTTCTATCCTGATCACTTCCCAAAATGATTGCCGAAAAAGGTTTAAGATCCATTTGTTGATTTAATATATTTAAAGCTTCAATAAAAATAACTTGCCCTTTCCAATTTGTTAATCTGCCCGGTAATAGAATAATAAATTTATTTTTGTCAATCTGCCATTCTTTAATTTGTTTTTGTAATTTTGTATTTGAGACATTGTTTTGTGCAAAATATTCTGAATTTATTCCTCTAAAAATAACCAAAAGTTTTCTATTTTTGTTTTTAAGATATTTTTCATAGTTCTCACAAATATGTGAAAAGATGAAATTTGAACCAGCAATCACAAGATCTGATCTTACCATTGCAGAGTTATAAAACTTTTTAAATGAGTTGTTAAAATTATAAGTGCCGTGAAAGGTTGTTACAAATTTTCTACGTGTAAGTCTTGTTGCTAATAAACAAGACCAAGCAGGCGCCCTACTTCTTGCATGAACAATTGAAATATTAAAAAATAAAATAATGAAGGTAATAAAAATAAAATTCAATATCATTAATAATGGATTCTTTGAATGTACAGGAAGTCTGAATAATTTTACTTTATCTTTTCTAATATATTTTAAAAGGGGACCTCCGCTCGTAATTAGATAAGATTGACAATTGTTTTCCTGCAAATAGTGTGCCAAATCATAACATCCCGTTTCAGCACCACCGTAACCAAGTTTTGGAATCACTTGCAAAATTTTCATTTTGGAATTCATAAAAATTAAATTATATATTTATGTTAAATGACAAGCAAAAGATTTAAATTTTTCATCACTTCTAATAAGAAAAAAATAAGATATCAGCTTCTTAACCAAGAAAAAGATTTATTCATTATATTTTTTCATGGTTTTATGTCAGATATTACTGGAGAAAAACCATCAACATTTCGAAAATATTGTAGAAAGAAAAAAATTGGATTTTTGACATTTGAGTATTCTGGACATGGAAAATCATCAGGAAAATTTATTAAAGGAAATATATCAAAATGGTCCAACGACGCTAAACAAATCATCAAAGCAAAAATAAAAGGTAAGAAAAAATTAATATTTATTGGATCAAGCATGGGAAGTTGGATAGCTCTCAATTTGTTTTCGGTTTTTAAAAAACAGATTAAAGGTTTTATAGGAATATCTTCTGCTCCCGAGTTTTTAGAAAAATTAATGTGGAAAAAATTTACTAAAAAAATTAAAAAAATTATTATGACTAACAAAATTTATCATCTTGAGGAGAGTGAATATACTTACCCTATTACTAAACAGCTGATAATGAGTGGAAGAAAAAATAGAGTTTTGAATAAAAAAATTAATTTAAATATTCCAATAACTTTATTTCACGGTTTAAAAGATGAAGTCGTTCCATTGATGTTTTCAAAAAAAATTTTAAAAATATTTCCGAAAGCAAAAAAAAAATTGATTAAAATCAAAAACGGAAATCATAGTTTATCAAAAAGAAATGATTTAAAAAAAATTTGCGAAGAATTAGATTGTATTATACGGCTGTTTTAACTGAAAATTTAGTAGTTATTGGATGTTTAAGTTTATCCAGCATTTCGGTTGGACAGATTTGTTTAAAACTGTTTTTTTCTAATTCAAAATTGTCTAAAATTCTCTTAGCAAGAGAAGAATTTGTTTCTTCATAATGTTTAACAATCATGTCATTTAAATATGATGTCCAATATTTGCTTTCGATTTTCTGCCAAATTATCAATTCAGGATTAACATATTTTTCAAATTCATCAGTAGGATCATAAACGAAAGCCATTCCTCCAGTCATTCCAGCTCCAAAATTATCACCCACTTTACCTAAAATAACTACGGTTCCACCGGTCATATATTCACATCCATTAGAATCACAACCTTCAACGACTGCTTCGGCTCCTGAATTTCTAACTGCAAACCTCTCTCCTGACTGACCTGCTGCAAAAAGTTTTCCTGAAGTAGCTCCATAAAGTACAGTGTTACCAATGATTGTATTTTTTTCGCTAGTTAAATTGCTATCTGAGGGAGGTTTGATAATAATTGTTGCTCCCGACAGCCCCTTTCCAACGTAATCGTTTGCATCACCATCAACATTTAGCTTTAAACCTTTTGTTCCAAAAGCTCCTAGTGACTGACCTGCTGTCCCTGTTAAATTAATTTCAATAGTATTTTCTTTAATACCTTTCTTTCCGAATTTCTTAAAGATGTAATGTGATAGCCGTGTTCCTACAGCTCTGTGAGTGTTTTTAATTTTATAATTTGATCTAACTTTATTTTTTTCAGTAATGGAATTTTTTATATCATCATAAATTTTTTCATCCAAAGTAGGGGGAACTTTGTTTATTAAATTGGGAGTGCAATATCTTTTGTTTTTTCCGGGATCTGCTTGAACTAGTAATGGATTAAGATCTAAATCATCCAAATTTGATGTACCTAAGCTTACTTGTTTTAAAAGGTCAGTTCTTCCAATAATTTCGTTCAAATTTTTAAATCCTAGCTCAGCTAAAATTTCTCTAACCTCTTGAGCAATAAAAGTAAATAAATTGACAACTTTTTCAGGTGTTCCGGTAAATTTTCTTCTTAAATCTAAATCTTGAGTACAAACACCTACAGGACAAGTATTTGAATGACATTGACGTACCATAATGCAACCCATTGCCACAAGAGAAGTGGTGCCAATTCCAAATTCTTCTGCTCCCATCATTGCTGCGGTCACAACATCCCTACCAGTTTTTATACCTCCATCAGTTCTTAAAGTTACTTGTTGTCTTAGACCATTTAAGGTTAAAATTTGGTTTGCTTCTGTAAGTCCCATTTCCCAAGGAATTCCGACATGTTTTATACTTGTCTGAGGACTAGCACCTGTACCTCCTGAATGTCCTGAAATTAAAATTACATCAGCTTTTGCCTTTGCTACACCAGCGGCAATTGTTCCAACACCAGTTGATGCTACTAACTTAACGCCCACTCTTGCGTTAGGATTAGTTTGTTTGAGATCATAAATAAGCTGAGCCAAATCTTCTATAGAATAAATATCATGATGTGGCGGAGGTGATATTAAAGTAACTCCTGGCGTCGAATATCTTAATTTTGCAATTTCTTTTGAAACTTTAAAACCAGGTAATTGACCTCCTTCTCCAGGTTTAGCACCTTGAGCAATTTTAATCTCAATTTCGTTACAATTGTTTAAATACTCAACGGTTACTCCAAATCTTGCGGAAGCTATTTGTTTTACTCTTGAATTGGCACTGTCGCCATTTTTCATTTTAATAAATCTTTTTGAATCTTCGCCTCCCTCTCCACTGCAGGAAGCAGCACCAATTCTATTCATTGCAATTGCTAAAGTTTCGTGAGCTTCAGCTGATAAAGCTCCATGAGACATGCTTCCGCTTCCAAATCTTTTTCTTAAGTTGGTTACGGACTCAACCTTATTGATATCAATTGGTTTTCCTAAACTTTTAAAAGCCAATAGATCCCGTAAATTAATTATGGGCAAATTGTAAATGCCCTGAGCATATTTTTTATAAGTCTCATAAGAATTAACAGCTACAGCATGTTGTAGCATGTGAATCGACTGGCCTTGATATTGGTGATTTTCTCCGTTTTTTCTATATTTATAAATACCTCCGATTGGAAGAATTGATACATTTTTTTGAAAAGCTTTTTTGTGAAGCTCTTTTATTTTTTTTTCAATTCCAAAAATACCTATGCCAGATATTCGAGAAATCATACCTGGAAAATATTCAGCTATAACTGCTCTGCTTAGTCCAACAGTCTCAAAATTGCATCCACCGCGATAGGCACTTAAAACAGAAATGCCCATTTTAGACATAATTTTTAACAAACCATTATCTACAGATTTGATATATCGTCGAACACAATCCTCATAACTAAATTTACCAAATAGTTTTTTTTCACATCGTTGGTGAATTGAATCAAAGGCCAAATAAGGATTAATGGTTGTTGCTCCAATCCCTAACAAAACTGCGAAAGAATGTGTATCTAGAGCTTCACCTGTTTGTACATTAATTGAAGCAAAACCTCGAATTCCTAAATTTACTAACTTTGAATTGATAGCCCCAAAAGCAAGAATCATTGGAATGACTGCTCTATTTTTAGAAATTTTTTTGTCGCTTAAAATTAGGTGTTTATAGCCTTCTCGTACTGCAATTTCTGCTTCAGAACACAACTGATCTAAGCTTTTTTTTAAATTATTTTGAACGTCAAATGTGCAATCTAATACTTTTATAGTATCTCTAAAAAAATTTACAAATTTTTCGTATTGAGAGTTAGATAAAATTGGACTTTCCAATACATAAATATTGTCTTTAGTTAAATTTTCAAAATCAAGAATATTACCAAGATTACCGAAACGAGTTTTTAAACTCATCACCTCATTTTCTCTTAGTGAATCAATTGGAGGATTAGTTACCTGACTAAAGTTTTGTCTGAAGAAATGTGATATAGGTCTGTATCTATTCGATAACACTGCTGTAGGTGTATCATCACCCATAGATCCTACCGCTTCTTTAGCTTCCTCCACCATTGGATGCAAAATGAGTTCCATGTCTTCAATATTCATCCCAGCTAAATATTGTCTGCGCCTTAATTCATCACCAGAGTAAGTAAATTTTTCTTTTGAAATGCTAAATTTTTTATCAAGATCAATGATTTGTTTATTATATTTCTTATAATCTTTTGAGATATAATCTTTAATATCTTTGCTATTAAAAAATTTTCCTTTGTCTAAATTAACGGCAATAATTTGTCCAGGTCCAAGTCTTCCTTTAGAAACTACTTTGTCATTTGCAATTGGTATCATGCCGGTTTCAGATCCTGCAAATAAAAGCTTATCCGTAGATACTGTATAACGTAACGGACGAAGTCCATTCCTATCTGTAGCTACAATGGCCCATTTTCCATCCGTTGCTGCAATAGCCGCAGGTCCATCCCAAGGCTCAATTGTACTATTTAAAAAATTAAATAGATTTTGATGGGCTTTCGGAATTGTTTTTCTTCTCTTTGACCAAGCATCTGGAATAAGCATAAGTTTTACTAATGGAATGGATTTTCCTGACCTAACTAGTAATTCAAAAACATTATCTAGAGCTGCCGAGTCTGAATTACCAGGCGTAATAATCGGTTTCAATGATTCAATATCATCAAAAAATTCGCTTTTCATATCTTGCTCATGAATTTTCATCCAATTTATATTTCCTTTAAGAGTATTAATTTCACCATTATGAGCCAAAGTTCTAAATGGCTGAGCCAAATCCCAGCTTGGAAAAGTATTGGTTGAATACCTTTGGTGAAAAATTGCAAATCTTGAAATAAATCTTTTATCCATCAAATCAGGATAAAATTCGGATAACGCCTCTGCTAAAAACATTCCCTTGTAAATAACCGAACGTGAACTAAAGGAACAAATATAAAAATCTTTCAGTTGCAATGTATTAGATTGTTTTTCAATTTTTTTCCTGATTGCAAATAAATCTCTTTCAAGTTTATCCTCTATTAAATTTTTGTTGTTTGACTTAAAAATTACTTGTGTAATCTCAGGACGATTACTCTCAGCTTTAATTCCAAGAACACTAGTATTAATTGGAACCTGTCTCCATCTATAAATATAATAATTTTTTCTTAAAAGTTCTGTTTCGACCAATGTTTTACATTTTTCTTGAGAGCTATAATCATTGCGGGGTAAAAAAATCATTCCGATGCAAATCGCTCCACCATGATATTGGCGACCATAGTTCTCAATCTTTTCTTTAAAAAAATCTGTTGGTATTTCAACATGAATTCCGGCTCCATCTCCTGTCTTACCGTCAGCATCTACTGCTCCACGATGCCAAACGGCTTTTAATGCTTGTATGCCAAACTCTACTATTTTTCTCGATTTTTTTCCTTCTATTGAAGCCACAAGCCCAACTCCACAAGCATCATGCTCGAGGCTTGGATAGTATGCGTTAGCCTCGGTTAATTTTTTTAAATTTTTTTTATAAAGATTCATAGTTATGCTGCTTTTTCACTTTTGTTTAGCTTTTGCTCTAAATATTTTCGAATTGATACTGTTGCGTCTCTACCATCTCTAATTGCCCAAACAACTAAGGACGCTCCTCTGACTATATCTCCTGCGGCAAAAACACCAGAAAGATTTGTTTCCATAGTTTTTAAATTGATCTTTATAGTCCCCCATTTAGAGATAGATAGTTCTGGGGAGTTAAATAATTTTGGTAAATCTTCAGGATCAAAACCCAAGGCATTAATTGCCATATCCGCTTTCATTTCAAATTCAGAATTTGGGACAGACTCAGGTTTTTTTCTTCCAGATGAATCAGCCTCACCAAGTTTCATCCTCTCTAATAACACTGAAGAAATTTGCAATGTACCAATAAATTTTTTTGGATTTGATAACCAGATAAACTCAACCCCTTCTTCTTCTGCATTATGTACTTCTCTCGCAGAACCGGGCATATTTTCTTTATCTCTTCTATATAAACACTTTACTGATTTTGCGCCTTGTCTTACTGCAGTTCTAACGCAATCCATTCCGGTATCACCTCCACCAATTATAATAATGTCTTTATTTTCAGCATTGAGTATTCCGTTATCAAAATTTTCTACTCTATCCCCCAGGCCTTTCCGATTGGATGCCGTTAAAAATTCCATGGCTGGGAAAATATTTTTTAAATCAGAGCCAGGTAAATTAATTTCTCGTGGTTTATAAACGCCAGTTGCTATAAGTATTGCATCATGTTTTTTTCTTAATTCATCAAGAGATATATTTTTTCCAACCTCAAAATCTTGTTTGAACTTTATTCCACTCTCCTTTAAAAGATTGGTTCTTCTTTCAACAGTAAATTTTTCTAGTTTAAAGTTTGGTATTCCGTAAATCAAAAGTCCACCTGGTCGATCGTATCGATCGTAAATAGCTATTTTATATCCTAATTTTCTTAGCTCTTCCGCACAAGCTAGTCCAGCTGGTCCTGCTCCTATGATACCAACGGATTGATCTATTTCTTTCAAAACTTTAATTGGTTTAATCCACCCCTTTTCCCACGCAGTATCTGTTATGTATTTTTCAACAGATCCGATTGTAACGGTTCCATGTCCTGCTCTTTCAATTACGCAATTACCTTCACACAAACGATCTTGGGGGCAAATACTTCCGCAAATCTCTGGCATATTATTTGTGCTGTGAACTATTTCATGAGCTTCTTGAAGCCTATCTTCGGCAGTCAGCTTCAACCAATCAGGAATATTGTTGTGTAAAGGACAATGAACTTGGCAAAAAGGAACCCCACATTGTGAACATCTGCTGGATTGTTCTTTTGCTTTCTCGTGAATGAATGCATCATAGATTTCTTTAAAATCTTTAGTTCTTGCACCACTAGTTCTTTTGGTTGGCATTTGCATGCCAACGTTTACAAATTTAAGCATTTTATCTGGCATAATATTTTCCTTATAAACTTCTACTTTTATACCAATAAAAATAAGGCTAAAAGGATTTTTAGGACATAAAAACTGACCTATATTTTGAAAAACCCAGTAAATAAGTGATTTATTTTGCATATCTGCTATGCAATACTATTTTTAATGCTTTCTTCAGTTGAAATATTAATTCTAGGAGCAATTCAAGGTATTTCAGAATTTTTGCCAGTTAGTTCTGCTGCTCATCTTGTATTATTTTCCAAGTATTACGAATTTAGCAATCAAAACTTATTAATAGATATTAGTTTACATCTTGGATCTTTAATTGCGATTATATTTTATTTTAGAAAAGATTTATTTGATTTCGTTCGAAATAAAAGTTTCTTAATCAAAATTGTATTAGGTACTATTCCAATAATTCCTGTTGGTTACATTCTTTACCAAACTGGATTAATTAATCATTTAAGAAGTTTAGAAGTCATTGGTTGGATGAGTTTAATATTTGGTATCTTATTATATATTAGTGATAAGTTCAAAATCACAAAAAAAATTGATACTGAATTTACTAACAGCTCAGCGATCATCATTGGCTTATTTCAAGTTCTAGCTTTAATACCCGGAGTTAGTAGATCGGGTATTACTATTACATCAGGAAGACTCTTGGGTTTTAGTAGATTTGACTCGGCTAAAATCTCATTTTTCCTATCAATACCTACTTTAGGTGCAGCGAGTTTTTTAGGAATTTACAATATTTATAAAGAAGGTAGTACTGAGCTAAACTTCTTATCAATCATTGCTGTTATATTTTCTTTTATTTTTTCTTATTTTACAATTTCGATTTTTCTAAATTTTATTAAAAAATTTAGTTTAAACATATTTATAATTTACAGAATATTACTGTCTTTATTTATATTAGCTGTAGTTTATTTATAACTTATCTTTTTCAACAATTGGTGCAAGTTGAGACAACAAAACACCTCCAAGTATCAATGTGCAGCCTATAATATTATTTAAACCTAAAATCTGATTGAGAATTATCCATGCCGAGATTGCTGCAAAAACTCCTTCGAGTGACATTACAATAGCGGCAGGTGCTGCTGAAATATGTCTTTGACCAAAAAGTTGTAAAACGAATGCTGCTCCTCCTGATAAAATTCCAGCATACAAAATCTCTAATGTTTCTAATTTGATTTTAGAAAAATCAAATTCTTCAAATAAAATCACTAGTAAGAAAGATAATATTGATACCAAAAGATTTTGTATAAAAGCAATAAAAAAAGGTAGATCAAATTTTCTTACCAGTTTTCCTATGTAAATAATGTGCAACGCCCAAAATATAGCACCAATTAACACCAAACCATCACCAAATCGAGTGGAAGCTTCGGTAATATCACTTAAAAAATAGCCTCCAATAACACACGCAAAAACGGAAGGCCATATAGACCAGTGTAATTTTTCAGAAAACAAAAAATAAATAATTATTGGTACCATTGGTACGTAAAAAATTGTAAAAAAAGCAGAATTAGCTACATTTGTATAAAGCAATGAAACTTGTTGAAATACAGTTGCTAAAAATAAAAATACCCCAACGGGTATCATAAGCTTAATAAATTGACTTGGTTCAGCTTTTATTTGTGTAGGTATTTTTTTTTTTTCAAACAATAAAACAAAAGGAGCGACAGCTAAAAAACCCACAAAAAATCTAACAGAGTTAAAAGTGAATGGACCTATATTATCCATACCCGTATCTTGAGCAATAAATGTTGTACCCCAAATTAATGTGCAAATAACCAAACAGATAAACGATATTATCTTTTGCATAGGAGGGTATTATATTGCTAATTTATATGCGAAATCTTTTCCTAGACTTTCTCGTAAATGCTTACAAAATCTAGCTCCGTCAGCGCCATCTATTATTCTGTGATCATAGGATAAAGATAAAGGAAGCATTGTACGTGTTTCAAATTTACCACCAATAAAAACTTGTTTAACTTCTGATCTACCAACCCCAAGAATAGCAACTTCAGGCTGATTTATTATTGGTGTAAAAAAACTACCTCCGATTCCTCCTAAACTTGAAATAGTCATAGATCCTCCGAAAAATTCTTTTTTATCAATTTTTAGATTTCTACAAGCTTCACTCATTCTTTTTAAATCTGAGCTGATAGTATTTATATCTTTTTTATCTGCATCTCTAATTTTTGGAACCATGAGGCCATGGGGAGTATCTACTGCTATACCAATATGAAAATATTTTTTTAAAATCATTTTTTCATTAGCAATATCTAAAGATGAATTAAAAATTGGAGAATCAATTAGTGCTTTAACCAAGGCTCTTATAATAAATGATAAGGGTGTAGTTTTAACTATTTCACCAGTATGAATATCTCTTAGAGAATTTCTAAATTGTTCCATTTCAGTTATGTCTACCTCATCATGTTGCGTAACATGTGGAATTTCAGTCCAAGATTTTACCAAATGTGGACGTGCAATTTTTTTTATTCTAGGAATTGGTTGAATATCAACTTCTCCAAATTCAGAAAGATCATATTTTTGAATTTCTTTAATCTCTTTTTCTGAAGTAATTTCTGGTTCCTTCTTGGAAATTACTTTGGCAAAAGATTCTTTAATAAAAGATTTAACATCATCTTCTGAAACTCTACCTGCTCTTTGGGAACCTCTTATTTTTTCTATATTCGCACCTAACTCACGAGCAAATTTTCTTACTTTGGGGCTGGCACTAATTATTGAAGATTTTTTTTCTAACATTTTACAATACCGTTGGTATAGGCTTGTTTTTATCTATTTTATATTTTTTCATCGCTCTAACTGCATCTTTTGATGGCATAAGTTGTTCTTTAGCTAAAGCGCTCAATGCATAAGCTACAATATGTTCTTTATCAACTTCGAAAAATTCTCTTAATTTTTTTCTACTATCGCTTCTGCCGTATCCATCGGTTCCAAAAGAATAAAACGGTTTTGTAATATAAGGTCTTATTTGATCCGAATAACTTCTAATATAATCAGAAGCAGCAATAATTATTCCTTCTCTTTTGCCCAAACACTTTTCTACATATGATTTTTCTGATTTTTCTGTTGGATTAAGAAGATTTTTTCTTTCTATCTCTATACCATCTTTTCTTAACTCATTGAAACTTGTTGCGCTCCAAACGTCACTATCAATATTGTAATCTTTGCTTAAAATTTCTGCAGCGGCTATCATCTCTCTTAAAATTGTTCCACATCCTAACAACTGAATTTTTATTTTTCCTTTATTTTTAAATTCTTTGAATAAGTACATTCCCTTAAGTATGCCTTTTTGACAATCGTATGGCATTTTTGGATGTTTATAGTTTTCATTCATAACCGTAATGTAATAATAAATATTTTCCTGATTATCATGCATTCGCTTTAGTCCTTCTCTTAAAATAATTGCCAATTCATAAGAGAAGGTTGGATCGTAACTTACACAATTGGGAATAGTTGAAGCTAATAAATGACTATGACCATCTTGATGTTGTAATCCCTCGCCTGCAAGAGTGGTTCTACCTGATGTAGCTCCAATAAGAAATCCCCTTGTTTGCGCGTCTCCTGCTGCCCAAGCAAAATCCATTACTCTTTGAAAACCAAACATAGAGTAAAAAAGGTATATTGGTATCATTTCTAAATCATGATTTGTATATGCCGTCCCTGCTGCAATCCAAGAAGACATAGCTCCTGCTTCAGTTATTCCTTCTTCCAAGACTTGACCTTTTTTATCTTCTTTATAGGAACTGAGCTGTTCAGAATCTTCTGGTTCGTACTTTTGTCCCTCATGAGCATAAATTCCAATTTTTTGGAAAAACCCTTCCATTCCAAAGGTTCTGGCTTCATCAGGAATAATAGGAACTAACCTTGGCGCAATGTTTTTGTCTCTCAATAAATTTGTTAACATTCTGACCAATGCCATAGTAGTTGACATTTCACGATTTCCTGAAGATTTCAGCATATTTTCAAAAATATCTCTTGAAGGTTTCTCAATTGGTTTTGCATAAGAAGTTCGTTCAGGTAAATTCCCTCCAAGCTTCATTCTTCTTTCTTTTATATATTTTATTTCCTCAGACTTTTCGTTAGGTTTATAAAATTCAATATTTTTCACTTGTTTATCTGTCAGTGGAATATCAAAGCGATCTCTGTAATAAATTAAGTCTTCTTCACCCAATTTTTTATGCTGATGGGTTATGTTGGTACTTTCACCAGATTTTCCCATACCATATCCTTTAATAGTTTTTGCAAGAATAACAGTTGGTTGACCTTTGGTTTTCATTGCCGCATCATAAGCGGCATAAACTTTATGAGGATCATGCCCTCCTCTGTTGAGTCTCCATACATCATTGTCAGTCATTGTTGAAACTAGGTCTTTTAATTTAGGATATTTTCCAAAAAATTTTTCTCTAACATAAGCTCCACCTTTAGCTTTAAACGCTTGATATTCTCCATCAACACATTCGTCCATTCTTTTGATAAGCAAACCACTTTTATCCTTAGCAAGTAAAGGATCCCAATACGATCCCCAAATAACTTTTATTACATTCCATCCAGCTCCTCTAAAAATACCTTCTAGTTCTTGGATAATTTTTCCGTTTCCTCTAACTGGACCATCCAATCTCTGTAAATTACAGTTGATCACAAATATAAGATTGTCTAATTTTTCTCTTGATGCTAATCCAATTGCTCCTAAAGATTCTGGTTCGTCCATTTCCCCATCGCCTAAAAATGTCCAAATTTTTCTATTTTCTTCTTTTAATAAACCTCTATTAATTAAATATTTTGTAAACCTTGCTTGATATATTGACATTATAGAACCCAGGCCCATTGATACTATTGGAAACTGCCAAAATTTAGGCATTAACCATGGATGAGGATAAGATGAAAGTCCTCCTCCACCAACTTCTTGTCTAAAATTACTTAATTGTTTTGCAGCAAGTCTTCCTTCTAGGAAAGCTCGTGCATACATCCCAGGTGCACTATGGCCTTGAAAATAAATAAGATCACCTCCAAATTTATTATTTTTAGCTCTCCAAAAATGGTTCATTCCAACATCATAAAGTGTAGCTGCAGAAGCAAATGTGCCAATATGTCCACCAAGTTCAGGATTTTTTTTGTTTGCTTTTACAACCATAGCTGCTGCATTCCATCTAATTAAAGATCGTATCCTTCTTTCTATATTTTGATCACCCGGAGACTTCACTTCTGATTCAGTGGGTATGGTATTAATATAAGGGGTAATCCTAGTTAAAGGTCGATTAGAACCTTCTTTATAAGCTTCATCAATTAATTTCTTAAGTAAATAATGAGCACGGTCTGTACCGTCTTTTGCAACCACTGCCGTTAGAGAATCTAGCCATTCTTGTGTTTCCGTTGGATCGATATCAGAACCATTTGGACGTGCGTAAACTTTTTGTGGTAATTTTTCTTTTGGTATTTGAATTATTGTTGATTCTGCCTCTTTAATAATTTTTTCTGTCTCTGGCAAAAGATCATCTTCTTTTAACACCAAGGGTTTAGTTTTTTCTTTTTCTTGTTCTGAAGATTGTTGCTCAGCTTTTATCTCCTCAACATCTATTAAAGCCAAAACACTTCCTTTTGAAACTTTGTCTCCTATATTAACTTTTAATGCAGAAATTTTTCCTGCAAATGGTGATGGCACCTCTACGCTAGATTTGTCACTTTCTAGTGTAACAACTGGATCATTTTTGTTGATTGTATCGCCTGGCTTAACTAAAATTTCTATGATTTCAACACTTTCGAAATCACCAATATCAGGAACGGATATTTCTGTAGTCATAGTTTATTGTTTTAATTATAACACAATTTCATCTTTTTTTAGCCATGTAAATATTGATAGTTCAGTTATGAGTTTAATTTTAGAAAATATATCAAAATTATTTGAACCTAAATATCAAAGTTTAGATTCAAGAATTTGGGTTCAAAAACTAATTTTAAAAAAATATTTGCTAAAAAAGAATCTAAGAATTGCGCTCTAAACACATCGCAATTCCCATGCCACCACCAATACATAGAGTGGCTAAACCTTTTTTAGAATTTCTTTTAATCATTTCGTGCAAAAGTGTCACGAGTATTCTAGTTCCGGAAGCTCCGATAGGATGACCAAGAGCAATAGCTCCTCCGTTAACATTGACTTTTTCTTTAGGTATTTCTAGATCCTTAATGACTGCTAAACTTTGAGCTGCAAATGCTTCATTTGATTCTATTAAATCCAAATCACTTGTTTTCCATCCAGCTTTTTTTAAAGCCTTTTTTGATGCTGGAATTGGCCCTGAACCCATTAAAGATGGATCTACCCCACAAGTTGCCCATGAAACAATTCTAGCTAAGGACTCTACATTTCTTTTATTGGCCTCATTTTGACTCATTAAAACAACTGCTGCAGCACCATCATTAATGCCTGAAGCATTTCCTGCTGTTACAGTTCCGTTTTTTTTAAATACTGGATTTAGTCTTCTAAGAGTTTCCAATGTCATTTTTTCTCTAGGATGTTCATCAACTTTAAATATGGTATTGCCCCTTTTAGATTTTAAAACTACTGGAACTATTTCATTTTTAAATTTTCCATCTTTTTGTGCTTTTGCAGTTTTAGTTTGAGATAATAAAGCAAAATTATCTTGATCTTTTCTGGTAATTTTCCATTTGTTAGCGACATTCTCAGCGGTAATTCCCATGTGATAACCGTTAAAGGCATCCCAAAGTCCGTCCTTGATCATTGTATCTACAAGTTTTGATTTCATTAATTTATTTCCGTTGCGAAAATTAATTGCATGGGGTGCATTCGACATACTCTCTTGACCCCCCGCAATCACAATTTGCGAATCATCAGACATAATTGCTTGATATCCAGCTGCTACTGATCTTAATCCTGAACCACAAACTTGATTAATAACATACGCTGTTTTGCTAATAGGAAGACCAGCCTGAATGGCTGCTTGCCGTGCAGGATTTTGCCCTGCAGCCCCTGTCAACACTTGACCCATAATTAATTCATCAACATCGTTTGGTTTTAATTTTGATTTTCTTATAGCCTCTTTGACAACAATAGATCCAAGATCTTGTCCTTGCATCTTCTTAAGAGAACCACCAAATGTTCCAATTGCAGTTCTTACCGCTGAAGTAATTACTATTTTTTTTTTGTTTAATTTCATAATTTAATTTACTTAGTTAAATAATAAAATAAATCTGATCAATAACAACATACTACATAAACATTACAAAGAAATTATGCACAAAGACGCTTTAAATAAGACATATTCTTTGATAGAAAAACACTGAGCGCCTGTAGCTCAACTGGATAGAGCGCTTGGCTACGGACCAGGAGGTTCTGGGTTCGACTCCTAGCAGGCGCACCAAAAATAAAGGCTTTAAAATATGAATTTTAAATGGCTAACACATATTCCTTTACAAAAAGCTGTTATTTATTTTTTTATTCTTATATTTCTTATTCTTTTATTTTTAGCGTTTATTTTTTAAATTAGATTATGAGCGAAGAATTTAAACAAATTAGTACCTCAAGTGGCTTTATGAAACACAACGGAGGTATTCTGTTCAGAACTATTTCTGAAAATGAATATGAATTTAAAACTAAAATTAATGAAAATCATCTAAATGCAGCAAAGATTACTCATGGCGGTTTTATTGCAGCTTTGACAGATGCTGGAGTTGGTACAGCTGCCCACAGAGCAACGGGTGAAAACATGTGCGTAACTATTTCTTTAGAATTAAAATTCATTTCTCAAGTTAAATTAGGCCAAGAATTAATAGGATTGGTTAAAGTTCAAAAAAAAACTAAATCATTAGTTTTTTTGACTTGTGAATTAAGAGCCGATAATAAAATTGCAGCAACTGCTTCTGGAGTTTGGAAAATAATCAAATAATAGATTATTTTTATATTTTAATTTCTAGGTCCCTATCCTGAATATATTTAAAATCATATTTTAAAGATAACTCTGCTTTGTGAAGTTCAATTCCCATATCAGCGGCATGCTGTAGTGTTGAAATAAATTTTTTTCTTATTAAAGTATTTACAATTTCTATTGCAGTTTTACCTTTAATTTCTGCTATCATGTCATTAACAGGTGAATTACCTAACTTTGTGAATATACAATATCCTACCCTTATAATTTTATTTTTTTTATCGACGGCAATCAAAAAATATCCTTTTGGGTCCATTTTCCAATCTTTGATCCTATGATACTTAGCAATTATTCTTTTTTTTATTTTTTTATTAATATTATACCACCTGCCTTTTATAATATTTTTATCTGTAAACTCTTTAGTCATTGATTATATTTTTTTATCTCTTTTATAATTTAAATAACCAAAACCAAACAAAAACAATAAAGAAAAAGGATAAATAATTGCTTGATTTGGTCTATCTAAAACTTCAGTTTTAAATTCACTAATTACATCACCAGTTTCAACTCCTGATTTTTTTGCAAGACCATTCCATTTAAGTGTGTCTATGGTCATTCTTCCTTCTTTGTCGACAAGATTAACACCATAGTCTTCTAATGAGTAATTTTCCTTGAAGCTATCTTTGTTGATTACAAAAAGCTTATACCTATCTCCATATTCTGTTCGTCTTGTTACCTTTATATGAACATCTCTATCTGGTTTTAAATTAATAAATTGTAAATTATTTATTTGTAATTGCGCATATTCATAGTTTGGATAAAATTTATCAAGCACGTAGTCTGGCCTAAATAATGATAATGATATTAAAATAAAAATTATTATTTCATACCATCGTAATTTATTTATAAACCAACCCTGTGTCGCTGCTGAAAAAACCAGTATAGCAATCAATGATGTTGTTATTACCATCAGACCGTGCCAAATACTTTTGATTCCGATAAGCAAAAGTTCACTGTTAAAAATAAAGACTATGGGAAGTATTCCTGTTCTTAGACTGTACCAAAAAGCTTGAATACCTGTCTTGATAGGGTCTGCTCTTGATATTGCTGCAGCTGCATAAGATGCTAAACCTACAGGTGGTGTAACATCAGCCATTAAGCCAAAATAGAAAACATATAAATGTACAGCTATTAAAGGAAAGACATAACCTGATGCAGCACCAACCTCAACAACAACATGTGCCATCAACGCTGCAACGACAAGATAATTTGCCGTAGTTGGCAATCCCATTCCCAAAATAATACAAAGAACAGCAGTTAGAGCTAATAGTATTATTACATTACCACCAGAAATTGCCTCAACAATTATAATTAAATTATTGCTTAATCCAGTGGAAGCTACCGCTCCAACAATGATTCCAGCTGTTGCAATGGCAATTGCAACACTAATCATATTAATTGCTCCTTTTTCTAAACCTGCAATTATTTCATTGATACCAAGTTTTAATCCATTAAATCGGCTAAGATTATTTTTTTTTGCTGCTAATATCTCTCTAACAAGAATAATAACCATTAAAGAAAGAATGGAGTAAAATACAGCCGATGCGGCTGTCCATCTTTCTATTAAAAGAAGATAAACCAAAATAAATATTGGAATTAAATAATGAATTCCACTTAAAAAAGTTTTTCCAAGTGGTGGAATTTCACTTTCAGGTAATCCTCGAATATTTAATTTTACAGATTCAAGATGTGAAATATAAAAAAGTGCAATGTAAGATATAACAGCCGGCAAGAATGCATGAGTAATGACTGTAAAATAAGAAATACCTAAAAGTTCTGCCATAACGAAAGCTGCTGCTCCCATAATGGGTGGCATTATTTGACCATTTACAGAAGCTGCAACTTCTACAGCGCCAGCTTTAACTGCAGGAAATCCAGATTTTTTCATAATGGGAATTGTAAAAGTCCCTGTAGTAACTGTATTAGCAACCGATGAGCCTGAAATTAATCCTGTTAGTCCCGAGGCAAGAATAGCTGCTTTAGCTGGTCCCCCTCTCATTTTTCCTACTAAAGCAAAAGCTAAATTTATAAAATATTTGCCTCCACCAGCCGCATCTAAAATTGCACCAAATAAAACGAATAAAAAAATGAAGCTAACCGAAACACTTATTGGAATTCCGAAAATTGCTTCTCCACCAAACCAATGATACCCAACTAATCTTGTGATCGATAAACCTTGATGCGAAATTAAATATGGCATTGATTGACCAAAGATTGAAAAAAGTATGAAAATGAGCGCTATTGCTACCAAGGGAATTCCTATTGCTCTACGAGTGGCCTCTAATAATAAAATAATTCCGAGTGTTCCAATAATTAATTCATAGGGTATAACAAATGATCCAAATTCAATTTTTGCTAAAATTCCTTGACGATAAACCAAACCTTCGTAATCGAAAAAAATGTATAAGGTCACTAAAAGCGATATAAAAGCCAAGATAAAATTTGAAGTTGCTATTTTTGATTTTCTTTTTGATTTTATAGTGGGATAAACCAAAAAACATAAAACCAGTCCAAAAGCTAAATGTAATGATCTAGCAGGAACATCAATAATTTTACCAAAGTTTAAAATGTAGGGTAAAGGCGAAGCGTACCATAGTTGAAATAAAGACCAAGATATCGCAACAATAGCTACTAGCTTTAAGTTCCAACCCTGAAGATTTCTTTTAGTGCCGCCGTCTTCGTCAAATTTATCTAGGTTAACTGATTTATTATCAATATCTTGATTAACGCTCATTACGCGAGAATAAAAAAAAAGGCCCAGTTAATCAACTGGGCCTTTAAATTTTAAAGACTTACATTAAGCCTGCTTCTTTATAGTATTTTATTGCTCCAGGATGTAATGGTGCAGATAAACCATCTACGATCATTCTCTTTGGATCAAGATTAGCAAATGCTGGATGTTGTTTTCTGAAATCGTCTAGATTTTCAAAAACGGCTTTAACAACTGCATAAACTAGGTCGTCTGATACCTTGGCGCTTGTTACAAATGAAGCCATAACACCAAAAGTTGTTACATCTTTTTTAGATGTTTTATAAGTTCCCTTTGGAATTGTTGCCCATGCATAAAATGGATTGTCAGCAACTAATTTTTTTACAGCATCTGTCTGTAAATCAATTATTTTTGCTCCACATCCATCGGTTGATTGTGCAACACCTGCGTTTGGTACACCAACTGTATATCCAAATGCATCTATTTTGCCGTCACAAAGGGCACCTGATTGTTCTGATGAAGTTAGCTCAGATGTTCCACCAAAAAAACCTGTGTCTACTCCGTGAGCTTCCATTAAAACTTCGAAAGTTCCTCTTTGCCCTGAACCTGGATTTCCTATGTTGACTTTCTTGCCTTTCATAGAGTTCCAATCTTTAATTTTAGATTTTTTTCCAACTATAATTTGAAATGGCTCTGGATGAGCAGAAAATACAGCTCTTAAACCTTTGAAAGGTTTAACTTTATCCGGTTTTGAACCATTGTATGCATGATATTGCCAGTCAGACTGCGCTACACCAAATTGTAGTTCACCCTCCATAATTTGACCTATGTTATAAGTAGATCCTCCTGTAGAAGGAGCTGAGCATCTTAAAGCTTTGTCAGTTCCTTTTTTTCTTCCATGTTCAGCGGATTGAATTTTTGCAACCATTTTACAAACAGCATTACCTACTTGAAAATAGACTCCTGTCGGTCCACCCGTACCGATAGAAAAATACTCAGCTGATTTTGCAGCACTAATTAGAGAAAACGATGCAACAAAAAACAGTAGAGAACTTGCTAAAGATGAAATTAACTTTTTCATATTTTCCCCTCCTTTAATGTTTTTTTATAAAATATCCTAACAATAAATTTAGAATGAGTCTCAGATATTTTCTGCCCAGTTTTTTAACTTTGAAACACCTTCAAGAACATTTGGAGCAAATTTAGAAAGAATATCTTGATTTATTTCTTTACAACCTGAAGTATTATTTAAAAATTTTTCTCCATCAAAATCGGTAAAACTCAATCTTGCTAGCATTTTGTTCTCAGAAAATCCAAACTCACTGCCGGGCAACAAAGCAACTCCGGTTTCATTTATTATACTTTTACACATTTCCGAAGAGGTTTGAAATTTGTTATTAATAAATTCTGGCATTAAATAAAATCCACCTTCAGGCTTGTTAATCAAAATTTTATTTGATTTTAGATTTTCGTATACATACATGCCTATTTCTTTAAGAATTTTTTTTGTCCTTTTAACATAATTGCTATGATCTTTGGTGAAGGCTGAAATAGATGCATACTGAATTGGAGAGTTTACAGAAGTAAAAGACTCGCTAGCTAGTATTTTTAAAGAATTTTTTATATTCTTTAAACTATCAGGAATGGCAAAAAAACCTAAGCGCCAACCACCAGCTCCACACCACTTGCTTAATCCAGTACTAATTATCGTTCCTTCAGGATTGTAGTTCGAAATTGAATCACATTCATCACTGAATGAAAGTTCAGAGTAAATTTCATCTGATAATATTAAAATATTATATTTTTTAGCAACATTCCCTAAATCATTTAAATTTTTACATATTGTGCCGGATGGATTATTTGGTGAATTTAAGAACAATAAATGATTTTTATTTTTATTTAATTGAACTATATTTTCAATTTGTTGAGCAGTTGGAAACCAATTATTTGAACTTGTAGTTTCAATCCAGTGGACTTTATTTCTTCCCAAAATAGCCTGGGGACCATACGAAACCCAACTTGGAACTGGTAATAATATATCACCCTCAAATAATATGTGTAATAGAAACATTAATTCTTTGGTTCCAGGACCAATGATTATGTTGTCAGCTCTAAATTTTTTTTTACTTTTTTTATTTAAATATACTGCAACTGCTTCACGAAGCTCTATCAAACCCTGCATTGGTAAATATTTGTTCTGATGTACATTATTTATTAATTCATTCCTTACAATTTCTGGTACTGGAAAAGGAGATTGTCCGAAACCAAATTTGTAAACTTTTTTCCCTTGGTCCTGAAGCCGTTTGGTCTCTTCATTAATTTGTAAAGTAGCTGATGGCTTAAGTTTTTTGACTATGTCTTTAATCATTTTATTCATATAATTCTTTAATATTTTTGAATTGATTTAGAGAATCGGGATTTACAAGAGCCTCGATATTTTTAACCTGATCACCTTCTATTGTTTGTTTAACGGCAAGTTCAACTATTTTACCATTTTTTGTCTTTGGAATATCTTTTATTGGAAAGATTTTGTAAGGCACGTGCCTTGGAGAAGCATTGTTTTTAATTTGTTTTTTTATCTTCATAATTAATTCTTCAGTAAGATTAGATTGACTATCTAATACTACAAATAAAATAATTCTAATATCGTTATCCCAAGATTGTCCAACAACTAGAGCTTCCCTAATCTCATCAAATTTTTCTACTTCAGAATATATTTCCGCTGTTCCCAGTCTCACACCCCCGGGATTGAGTGTCGTATCGGACCTTCCATAAATTACAAACCCTCCGCTATCCTTTACTTCAGCATAATCACCATGGTGCCAAATATTATTGTATTTTGCAAAATATGAATTTTTATATTCTTTATCTCCTTCATCATTCCAAAACTTTAAAGGCATCGAAGGAAAAGGTTTTTTACAAACAAGTTCTCCTTTTTTATTTTTTATCGCTTTACCTTTTTCATCAAAAATGTCTACATCCATACCAAGCCCTTTATTTTGTATTTCTCCTGAAATTACTGGTTGATAAAGATTTCCAAGTACAAAGCAAGAAACTATGTCAGTGCCTCCAGATATAGAAGCTAGATGAACATCTTTTTTTATATTTTGATAAACATAATTAAATCCATCTTTAGATAGAGGAGATCCGGTAGAACAGATAGTTTTTAAATTGGATAAATTAAATTTATTTATCGTTGTGATTTTACTTTTTCTTAACGCATCTATATATTTTGCACTAATACCAAATAAGGTTATATTTTCGGCATTTGCAATTTCAATTAAAAGATCATCCTTTTTATACATTGGGAAACCGTCAAATAGTAAAATTGATGCTTTAAGAGCTAGTGAACTAACCAACCAATTCCACATCATCCAACCGCATGTCGTAAAATAAAAAATTTTATCATTTGGATTTATATCACAATGCAAATACAGTTCTTTAATATGTTGCAAAAGAACCCCTCCTGTTCTATGGCAAATACATTTGGGTTTGCCAGTAGTTCCGCTAGAATAAAGAATTGCTAGTGGGTGATTAAATTTAAATAATTCAAAATTCATATTAATATCATCGCAATTTAATATATTTTTCCATTCTAAGACGTTTATTTCTTTAAAATTTAATTTTTTTTTGAAATATCTGAGCCTGGATAAGGAACAATAATTAAATGTTTAATTGATGGAATGCTTTTTAATATTTCTTTTGACCTACTTAGTACTTCTATTTTTTTTCCATTATAATAATACTTATCAGCAATAAATAAAACTTTTGGATTTATTTGAGAAAATCGTTCCACTACACCTTTGATGCCAAAATCAGGCGAACACGAAGACCAAATAGCTCCTATTGCTGCTGATGCTAAAAAAGCCTCGATCGTTTCTATACAATTTGGTAAGTAAGCAGCAACTCTGTCATTTTCTTTTATTCCAATTTCTTTTAAAAATTTTGATATTTTAATGATATCTGTATTAAGCTCTCTCCAAGTTTTATTTTCTTTATATCCATTTTCACTAATAAAGGTTACTGATAATGAGTTATCATTTTTTGACAACAAATTTTCTGTAAAATTTAATTTTGAGTCTGGTAAAAATTCATTTTTATAAAATATTTTAGAAAAATGTGTAAGCCTATTTCCTAATTGACCTTTGACATTTGAAAATTTCCAAATTGATTTCCAAAATTCTCCCGAATTACCAACTGACCATTTCCACAATTTTTCGTAATTATTTTTATAGTTCAATCCGTATTTTTTTTTTAAAAAATCTTCAAATTTAAATAAATTTGATTTTTTTAATTTTTCATCAGAACATTTCCAAAAAAATTTGGTCATTTAATATTTATAATATTTAGATAAAATAGTTAAAAAAAAACAATATGGAAATTATGCTTATTATGTTAATGTTCGGAAAATAATAACTTAATATGAGAACTTTTTAACTAATGATTCGGTCATGTTTTAGACTTCTTTTGTTCTAAAAGCTAAACTAGATCTAGTGCTCATTCAAAACTAAAACACAAAACATGGATTTAAATAAAAAACAAGTTACTGCAGTTCTTGGGCCAACCAATACAGGAAAAACTTATATGGCAATTGAAACAATGTTGGGTTTTGAAAGTGGAATTTTGGGATTTCCATTAAGATTGTTAGCAAGAGAAGTTTACGAAAAGGTTTTAAAGAGAGTTGATCCTTTAAAAGTTGCTTTAATCACTGGTGAAGAAAAAATTATTCCTGCAAATGCAAGATATTTTTTGTGCACAACAGAATCAATGCCTATAGATAAATCAGTAGAATTTATTGGCGTGGATGAAATTCAAATGTGCGCAGATCATGAAAGAGGACATATATTTACAGATCGTCTTTTAAATTTAAGAGCTGAAAAAATAACAATGTTTTTAGGTTCTCATACTATGAGAAACATTATTGAGTCTCTTGGAGAAGATGTACATTTTATAAGTAAGGAAAGATTTTCAAAACTTGCTTACAGTGGTCAAAAAAAAATATCTAGATTAAATAGAAAAACTGCGATTATTGCTTTTTCAGTTGAAGAAGTATATGCAATTGCAGAATTAGTAAGAAGGCAAAAAGGTGGCTCTGCAATAGTAATGGGTTCATTAAGTCCAAAAACGCGAAATTCTCAAGTAGAATTATATCAATCAGGTGATGTAGATTATTTGGTAGCCACTGATGCCATTGGAATGGGAATCAATATGGATATAGATAATGTTTATTTTACCAATTTAAAGAAATTTGATGGTAAAAAACTAAGAAGGCTAAATCTATCAGAAATATCTCAAATAGCTGGAAGAGCAGGACGTCATGTAAGTGACGGAAATTTTGGTATTACTGGACAATGTGAAAATTTAACCTCCGAAGAAATTGAATTAATTGAAAATCACAAGCTAGAATCTCTTCAAAAAATTTATTGGAGAAATTCTAATTTAGATTTTAAAAATTCTGAAACTTTAATCAATTCTTTAGAAAAAAAACCTGATAAATTATTTTTGAGAAGAATAAATGACTGTGAAGATGAAAAAATCTTAAAATATTTTTTAAAAAGTAATTCAAAATTTATAATCTCTAATGAAAAAAATGTTCTAAAAATCTTATGGGACTGTTGTCAAATACCTGATTTTGTTAAACATACTTATGGTCATCACTTAGAAGTAGTTAGTAAAGTTTTTAATTTTTTAACCTCGGATAAAGAAAGAGTGCCGAATTCATATATGAGAGAGCAAATAAAAAATTTGGATAAATTAGATGGAAATGTAGATACTTTAGCAAATAGAATATCAAATGTCAGAACTTGGGCTTATGTTTCTAATAAAAAGAATTGGGTACAAAATCAAGATTATTGGATTGAAAGAACAAAAACTATGGAAGATAAATTATCAGACAGATTCCATGAGGAATTAACAAAAAGCTTTCTTGATAGAAGGGCAAGTATACTAGCTAGAGGTCTTAAACAAGATATAGTTTTGAAAACAGAAATAAAAAATGATAAAGATGTTATTATTGATGGACATTATATCGGAGAACTAAAAGGACTGAAATTAAATTTATATTTTAGAACTGGAGCTCTTGATACAGATATTAAATCACTAAAAAAGGCAGCTCGACAAGGAATTAGCCCGGAATTGACGAAAAGAGTGAATCTTATTATTTCCAGTGGAATTTTAAAATTAAATGAAGATTTTAGAATATATTGGTTAGATAATCCTATCGCTAAGATTATACCAGGAAAAAATTATTTAGAACCAGATATAGATTTAATCACCGATGATATATTGAATTTAGATTCAAAAAACAAATTAATAGAATTCCTCAATAATTGGATAAAAAATCTTATAAATACTGGATTGAAGGACTTGGTAAATTTAAATAAATTTGAACAAAAAAATAGTTCAGTCCGAGCTTTGTGTTATCAATTATTTGAAAATAATGGAGTATTAATAAGAGATTCTGTTAATAAATTTATAAAAAAACTTAACCAAGAAGACAGAAGAATATTAAGAAGTAAGGGTGTGAAAATTGGAAGGTATCATGTCTACTTGCACAGAATATTTAAACCAAGTGCAGTAACTATAAGAGTACTTTTGTGGAAAAACTTTTTTCAAAACAATTTAAAACTAAATCCTCCAAAGTTTGGTCTAAATTTTTTAGATTTAAAAAAAACCATAGATCAAAAATTTATGTTAATTTGTGGTTTCGAAAAATTTGAAAATTTTTTTGTTAGAATTGACATCTTGGAACGATTATTTATTAAAATTATAGAAAATAATAAAGAAAATAGAATAAAATTAAACTCTGATATGATTAACCTTCTTGGTTGTAATAAAGACAATTTCATAAAATTACTTGAGTTAATGAATTATAAAACAGAAAAAATAAAAAAAGAAAATGAAATACATTTCAGATATATGCCAAAAAAGACTATTAACAAAAAAAAATCATTTAATAAAAACAAGAAGGATGATAATCCGTTTAGCATTTTAACTAATGTAAATTATAATTAAAGCTGATGGTGTTAAATATTTTCCAAAAAAAAAATAAAGATGTAAAAAGTGAAAAAAAACTTGTTCTTATTGGTGCATTGTTTGTTCATGCCGCAAAAATGGATGAAAATTATACTGATAAAGAAAAATCTATTATTCTAAAAGCTTTATCAGAAATATCTGATGAAAAGGAAAGTGATCTTAAAATCATTCTTGAAGAAGCTGAGAAAAAAGAAGATCAGTCCAATCAAATTTTGGAATTTACTAAAGAGATAAAAAGATCGGAAAAAAATTTTAGACTCAAAATTCTTGAAGTATTATGGAAAATCATATATTCAGATGGTATTTCAGATATGTATGAATCCAGTTTAATGAGAAAACTTAGTGGATTACTTTATGTAAGTGATAAAGAAACTGGGGATATAAAACAATCAATTATTAAAAATAAAACAACATGACTTATATTGTTAATGACAATTGTATCAAATGTAAATTAATGGATTGCATGGAAGTATGCCCAGTAGACTGTTTTTACGAAGGTGAAAATATGCTTGCGATTAAACCTGACGAATGTATAGATTGTGGAGTTTGTGAACCGGAGTGTCCCGTAGATGCAATCAAGCCCGATACCGAAGACGGAGCAACTGATTGGGTTGAGCATAATACAAAATACAGTGATCTATGGCCAAATATTACTAAAAAAAGAGCAGAGGATGTTCCGCAAGATCAAGAAAAATGGCGTGGGGTTAAAGATAAATTTAAACATTTCAGTGAAAAACCAGGAAAAGGAGATTAAGAATTTAAATATGCCAAAAAAAAAAATAAAAAAAAAAAAAGTTAAAAAATATAAAAAAAAAAAATTAAAAAAAAAGGTTTATAGAAAAAAAGTAACAGCTAGTCACATAAAAAAAAATAATCTTGAAAAAGAAAATATTTTACGAATTCCAAAAAATTATGAACAAAAAATTGAAATAGTAAAAATTAAGAAACAAGCTACAGAAAAGAGAATTTATAAAATGAAAGATTATATAGTTTATCCCAAGCATGGAGTAGGACAAATCTTGTCGGCTGGCTCTAAAATTATTGGTGGGATAGAAGTACAATGTTATGAAATTAAATTTGAAAAAGATAAGGCAGTTGGATTACTTCCAATAAACAAACAATCTCATTTAAGACATTTATCAAGTATAAATCAGATAAATAAAGCAATTAGTATTTTAAAAGGAAAACCTAAAATAAAAAGAACAATGTGGAGTAGAAGAGCTCAGGAATATGAACAAAAGATTGTTTCAGGAAAAATCTATGATTTAGCGGAGGTAGTAAGAGACTTAAATAAAGGAAATGATATTCTTGTGGACCAATCTTATAGTGAAAGGCAATTGTTTGAAAAAGCTTACGATAGAATTCTAAATGAATTTCAAATTGTACTTGAAATTTCCCACGAGCTAACTCAAAAAAAACTTGATAAAGTTCTTAAAAGAGAACAGCCAGCTGAATAAAAAATACGCTCCTTACAAATTTTGTAATAAGGAGCGTATTTAAAGAAAACTCTACTATCTTCTTCTTCTTTTTTTTAGCTTTCTTTTTCTTTTTTCCACCTTTTCTTCTTTTAGCCATCTTTAACTCCCTTTTTTTTTTGAACGAATCTAAGTGATTCGGTTCATCTTTCTACTTTTATGTTTTTTTTTACTTATGTCAAACATAAATTATATGAAAAAAAATTAAAAAAAATTAAAACTAAAAAAAAAATTAATTCTTTAATAAGTTGTAAAAATAAAGAAGAATAAGTTGTAAAATAAACAAGCAATAACAATACTTTTTTAAACAATAAAATAAATTAAATTTAAAATTGAAATAATTAATTTTTATAAAAATTTTCTAAAACATTTTTATACTTTGCAATAACTTTATTTCTTTTTACTTTCATAGTTGGTGTTAACAAACCATTTTCAATTGAAAAATTTTCATTAATTAAATTAAATTTTTTTATTTTTTCAATTAAAGTTAAATTTTTGTTAATTTCATTTACTATTTCATTAATTTTTTCTTTGTTTTCTTTAAATTCTTTGCTAGGAACGATTAGCGCAACTAAATAATTTTTTCCATCTCCATACACCATGCACTGATCTATTGCTGGAGAATTTGATAATTGATTTTCAATTTTAGCTGGTGAAATATTATCTCCTCCTGCGTTAACAATTATATCTTTTTTTCTATCTGTGATTTTTAAATAACCATCTTGAGAGTCTAACTCTCCAATATCTCCAGTATATAACCATCCATCTCTAATCACTTTTTTGGTTTCTTCTTTTTTGTTCCAATAACCTAGCATTACATTTTCTCCCTTAACCAATATCTCTCCATCTTCAGCAATTTTTACTTGGTTGCCTTTAAATGGAGGCCCTACACTTTCAACCTTAATTTTATGAATAGGATTGCAACTGACTACCGGGGAAGTTTCTGTTAAACCATATCCTTGAAGAGTGGGAAGTCCTATAGCATTTAAAAATTCACCTATTTCTTTATCTAATGCACCTCCTCCTGAAACAAAAGCTCTTAAATTACCACCAAATTGCTTCTTCACTTTTTTTCTTACTAGAGAACTACAAATACAATTTATTAATTTTTCGTTTAAACTCATTTTTTGGTTGAGTAACTTTTTTTTACCCAAAGAGATTGTAGATCTAATTAACTTGGCTTTTAAGCCAGTTTGTTTTTTCATATTCATGTTTATTTTACTATAAAGATTTTGATAAAACCGAGGGACGGCAGTCATAAGTGAAGGTTTAGCTTCTGAAATATTGTCCAAAAGTTTTTCTATTTTTTCTGCATAAAAAACTTTTGCCCCAACGGAAATTTGTACAAATTGAACAGTATGTTCATAAGAATGGGATAAGGGAAGCCAAGTCAAAAAAACAGGCCTTTTATCAATTAATGGTTTTAAAATTTCACATGCTCCTTCACAATTATTTAATATTCCTCCATGGCTTAAAATAACTCCTTTTGGATTTCCTCCTGTTCCCGAAGTATATATTATACAAGCGGGTGACGTTCTTTTTAAATTCAAATTTTTGATTTTATCATTTTCTACAAGTTCAGTTTTAATTATAGAATTAAAATCTATATATTTATTTTCATAGTCAACTCCATCTATTTTTTCAAAAGTGATTACTTTTTTTATAAAATTTTTTTCTTCAATAATTTTTTGTAATTTTTTATGCATCTCGTTATTAGAAACAACAATAATTGAGGGTTCACAGTCTTCGATCAGATACTTATAGTCATTTTCAGTATATGTAGTGTAAGCAGGAACTGTAATTGCATTTGCTAGCATAATTGCAATATCTGAAATAAGCCACTCTGGCCTATTTTCCGAAACTAAAAGACACCTGTCATCTTCTCTTACATATTCCTTTAAAATTTTAGCAAATTTATAAATATTTGATGATGTTTCTGACCATGTAAATATTTTTTTATTTTTTGGATTAAGCCACTCTAAAAAAATACTTTCAGGAATTTGTTTTTCGGCCTGATAAAAAAATAAATCTGTTAGGCTGTTAAATTCATTTAAATTCATAGAATTTTGGTGGGCGAAGAGAGACTCGAACTCTCACAGTATTGCTACCATTGGATTTTGAGTTTTCTTCGTCTGTCAATATTCCCACCCCTCCTTATTAATTTACATACAAAATTGCGTGTATGAGACGTGTATGAGTCATTTCCATTTTTTTTACTAATTCTATTTTAACCATTCATTATATTCTTTTGTTTTTATAGTTACATTCAGATTGTCAGTATATGACATTTCTTTCGACCAATCATAACATCTAACACTTGCATTTCCTGATTTTAAAAAGAAAGCAACTCCTTCGGTGGTGCTTTTACCAGATTCATCAAGACTATGTTTTCTTTTTTTTTGTATTTCCTTCTCTCCATTTTTGAAGACCTCGGATAATTCTTCTGCAATTTCATCCATTTTTTTGTAACAACTATCAATATTATTGTCATAAAATATTCCACTACGCACTGCATGTATTATATATTTTGTGTCATTAGTTTTCATTGCAATTTGAATTGAATCATAAACTTTAAAGAATGGAAGTTTATAAAACTCTGCATGAATAAACGTTTTATCTTTATCATCAGGAAAAGAAAATAATTCTTTTTTTATTTCTTCTTCAGAAAAAAAATCCAGTGCACTATCTCCTATACTCATCCCTTCACTTTGAAAGTCAGATATATCATCACCAAAAGAGGGTGCCGAGAAGCTGAAGAGAATTAAAAACAGGTAAGTAGACAGTTTTTTCATTTTATTTAAAATTCATACACAAAACGTAAACCGAGTTTATACCAACGTGTATGAGACGTGTAGGAGTTGTTTTTTGGTTGTATTTTTCTACAACTTATAATTTAAGAATTATTATTATTGCGACTCATAGTTAATTTGGTGGGCGAAGAGAGACTCGAACTCTCACAGCATTGCTACCATTGGATTTTGAGTCCAACGCGTCTACCAGTTCCGCCATTCGCCCTCTCACCTTATTAGTTAATGTTTATAAGATATCTTACTCTGTGTTGTACAAAAGACTCAACTAAAATTTATTTTTATTCCCTAAGTTAAAATCTTGTTAATGTTTTTAATAATTAATTAATAGGAAGTAACTGGCATACTTTTGACTGTTTTATGTTCTTTTTGGACTTGATTTATAACATTGCTCTTGTGTAAATCACGAGTATCTGCTGGACTAACTTTGACAATACCTTTTGATAATTTTTCTCTTCTAATTATTCGATAAATATTGTCCCATTCCTTAAATAAATTCAATTCTTCTTTTTTGGAAATCCAACGTTTTCTTTTACTTTTCATAGTATCAATTAGACTGGTACATGCATTATGAAAAGCTGTCTGAAGTTTAGAATCATGTCCTTCGTTTGAAAATAAACCTTTAAGAATAATTTTAACTGAACTAAGCAGACTAGATTTACTATTTGTTGATTTATTAGATTTATAAAATCTTAGATAAAACTTTAATTTCCAAAGGAATAGACCCACGCGTGATATACCAGGACAATACTTCTGTGAAGGAAACAGAGCTAAACTATCAAGAATATGTTTGAAATACTCAATATCTAATTTAATTTTATTTGAGTCATACAAGCTATTAAATAACTCTGTTCCTGGCAAAGCCATATAAAAACCTACCGAAAGATCGGTTACACCATGTTTTGCTAATCGCTCAACAAAATTTCTATTTTCATTAAGATGCTTAGGAAGGTCATGGGGAAAGCCTATAACGAGAAAAACTGCTACATTCAGATCTGCTTGAGCTGCTGCATCTACACTGTCAAAAAGTCGGTCTGTTTTCATTTTTTTCTTTATGTACTTCCTTGTTTCTTCCGATCCAGACTCAGGTGCATATGCCATACTAGTCATACCAGATTTTTTTATAAGAAAAGCAATTTCGCTATCTATAGCTTCAGAACGAGTTCCTGTAGGGAGCTGCCAGGTGATATTTAGCTCTCTTTTTATTAATTCCTCACAAAATATTTTTATCCAATCTCTTTTTATTATCGCGGTTAGATCTTGGAAAGGAAAGTTGCCCGCTCCAAATTTTTTTACATAATATTCTATTTCATCAACAACGAGTATAGGATCTCGAGGTATCCATAGAGGCAACCACATGTTAGGAGCCGAACAATAAGTACATTGATATGGGCAACCTCGAGTAGCAAGTATAGGAATAGTCAATTTATTCGAATACATACCTCCAACAAATCTGCTCTCATGATATCCTTTGATATTAAAAGAATCCCAATCAGGATATGAGATCTTGTCGATACTTTGTCGTCTGTTTCTTCTATTATTAATAACAACTTGATTATTTATCCTGTAACCTATGCCTTCAATTTTTTGAAAAGTTACTTTATTTTTTATTGCCTTTACTAATGCAATTATAGTTTCTTCACCTTCTCCCATCACAATATAGTCCGCATTAGAAGTGATCAGAGAAAACTCAGGCATTGCTGAAATATGTTCTCCTCCTAAAATGACAGGCATATTTGGAAATTTCTCCTTTATTAATGATATAAGCTTAACTACAGCGGGCCATTCATGAGTAAATATTACTGATATCCCAACACACTTGGTGTTGGGATTAATTTTTTTAACTATTTCTTTTAGACCTAAACCAACTAAATATCCTTTATAGTAGCCAGTTCTATTTTTAGGCGCTTCTCCTACAGCATCTAAGACCTCAACTTTAAATCCATGTTCTTTAAGAGAAGAAGATATGTAGGCCAAACCAATCGGTAAACTTATTGAAGTTGTAGCAAATCTAAAAGACTCAACTGCCGGCGGTCTTATAAGTTGGATATCAAAATGCGATAATGTCATTTTCAAAATAATATTAGATGAAATTCATTAAATTAATCAAGATTTTTAATTTTAAAAAGTAATAGTAGTCCAATAATCAGTAAAAAAATAGCAGCAGAAAATCCAATTCTTTGGCTTCCACTCACAAAAGTAAGTGTACTAACCAATACTGGACCAAGAAATGAGGTTAATTTCCCTGAAGTTGCAAACAGACCAAAACCTTTGCTTTGATCTTCATTAATTAGCATTTTTGAAATAACAACTCTGCTCGCTGATTGAATTGGACCTATGAATAAACCATTTATGGTAGCAAAAACAAAAAAATGCATTTTAGAAAAGGAAAATAAAATTAAAATAGAAGAAATAATTATTCCTAACAATGATAAGACGATTATTTTTTTTGAACCCAAAAGATCATTAAAGTATCCACCAATTATTGCGCCAATCACAGCAGAAACATTCATTAAAATTGATAATTGAAGTAGTTCCTTTATCGATAATTGAAATACTCCAACAGCAAATATTCCACCCATGACAATAATGGCATTAAGTCCATCTGCATAGAGCATTCTAGCGATTAAAAAAATTCCAATTTTTTTTAACCCTCTATCCCAAACAATTTTTTGGATTTGAGAAAATAGACCAATTTCACTTTTAGTTTGTATTAAAGTTTTTTTTGCACTTATTAATAACGGTATTGAAAATATTAAAAACCACAAGCTTACAAAAAATGAAATTGCTCTAACATTTTCATAATTTTCTTTCTTTAGACCAAATATAGGATTTTCGGTATCTATAAATAATTTTATTGCCAAAAGTAAAACTAATATGCCACCTAGGTACCCTAACGCAAAACTTGCTCCAGAGGATTTTCCAAGATTTTTTTCTGACGAAACAGTTTTGAGCAAAGCATTGTAAAATAATAAACTTAGTTCATAAAAAAAATTTGCAATTACTACAATTATTAAAGTGAAAAAAATATAGTCTTTTGAAGGTTTTGCAAACCAGAGTGAGGTGGTTAAAATAATGCACAATAGTGAAAATATTCTTAGAAAAGTAACTGTTAAATTTTTTTTGTCAGAAATAGCGCCTAGAAATGGTCCAATTACTGCAACAGCAAAACCTGAAACTCCAATGGCCCAGCCCCAATAAGATTGTCCCAATATAGGGTCCTTTACAATTTGTTGTGCAAAATAAGTTGCAAAAATAAAAGTAATGATAATTGTCGTAAAGGATGAATTTGCAAAATCATAAAGTGCAAAGTTAATTATTTTTCTCATACATTGATAATGATAATTGCTTATTTTCATATATAATAGCAATATCTGCTTAATTAATACAAAAACCGGGAGTTACCAAGTGAGTGAAATTATCAAATTAATAAAAAGAGTACCAAAAGCTGAATTGCATTTACATATCGAAGGTTCTCTGGAACCAGAGCTCATGTTTAAGCTGGCCAAAAGAAATAAGATAAAAATCCCTTTTGGAAGTGTTGATGAAATCAAGATCGCTTATAATTTCCACAATCTTCAATCCTTTTTAGATATTTATTATCAAGGAGCTAAGGTTCTTATTAGTGAGCAGGACTTTTTCGATCTTACTTGGGCCTACCTGCTAAAGTCCAAAGAAGATAATGTTGTTCACACAGAAATTTTCTTTGATCCCCAATCTCACACAGATAGAGGAATTAAATTTGACCTAGTTATCAATGGCATTCACAGGGCTATTCTGAAAGCTAAAAAAGAACTAGGAATAAGTTCAAAAATTATCATGTGTTTCTTAAGACATCTTGATGAACAGTCAGCTTTTAAAACATTAGATCAAGCCTTAACACATAAAGATAAAATTATTGGGGTAGGTCTTGACTCTTCAGAAGTTGGTTATCCTCCAAGTAAATTTGAGCGCGTGTTTAATAAGGCAATGGAAGAAGGTTTTTTGACCGTAGCCCATGCAGGAGAAGAAGGACCTTCTGAATATATTTGGCAGGCATTGGAGCTTCTTAAAGTAAAGAGAATTGATCATGGTGTCCGATGCTTAGAGGATGAAAAGCTTGTTCAAAGACTGCGTGATGACCAAATCCCTTTAACAGTTTGTCCTCTTTCAAACGTCAAACTCCGTATTTTTAAAAAACTTAAAGATCACAACCTAAAAATGTTGCTGGATAAAGGATTAATAACTACGGTTAATTCCGATGATCCTGCTTATTTTGGGGGATACCTCAACACAAATTTGATCAAATGCCAAATGGCTTTGAATCTTACTAAAGGGGATATTAAAAAACTGATTATAAATTCATTTAGATCATCTTTTTTGAGCGAAGATAAAAAGAAAAAATGGATAGAGCAGATTAATAAGTTAGTCTAATTAAATAAACATTTCTATTTTTTTCTCTCTAAATATGTTTTCCACATTAAATTTAAACAATTTTCAAAGTGTTTAGCATACTGTTTTGTATCACTTAATGGAGACTTTAAAAATTTATTTCTCAATTCCTTTTTAGTTTGAAACAATTTTTCCAAATCTGAAGCTTTAGAAACAGCTTTTAAAACATAATCTTTTTCATCATTAGCTATCCAATCTTCCATATCCAAATTTTTATTTATGCTTGTTCCAATTCTGGAATAAAAATTATTTCCTTTTTTTGTAAGCAATGGAACCCCCATCCAATTCGCTTCTAAACTTGTAGTAATTCCTGAATAAGGAAATGGGTCTAATGCAATATCAATTTGATTATATTTTTTCAACATTTCTTCTCTTGTTTTAGATAGTCCTTCGGTAATTATTCTTTTAATATTTATTCCATTTTTTTGAAATTTTTTTTTTATATTGTTCACAATTACTAAATTATCCAATTGCTTTGCTTTTAAAAAAAGTTTTGAATTTTTTGCTTTCTTTAGTATTTCCGACCATAAAGCTATTACATTGTCATTTATTTTAGATAAATTATTAAAACTCCCAAAAGTAATATTTCTTATATTTTGAAATCTACTGTGGTCAATGTTAATGTCATCTTTTATTGAAATACATTGAAAGGTATTGGGTAACTGAAAAATTTTCTCAGTAAAATATTTTTGATCGCTCAATGGTACAACATATGGATCTACTATAATATAATCTATTTCTTTAAGACCTGTAGACGCATTATAACCCAACCAAGTTACTTGAACAGGTGCAGCCTTATTTACAAAAATTGATAATCTATTTTTTGCAGTATGACCAGAAAGATCAAATAAAATATCTATTGAGTCTTTGTTAACTAAATTAATGACTTCTGTATCACTTAAATGATTAATTTTTCTCCAAATGTAAAATCGTTTTTTTAATTCTAAAGTTATTTCATCCATTCTATTTGAGTTTGAATAAGCTATTAATTCAAATTTATCTTCACTAATATGATTTATTGTATTTAATAGATAATAACTTATAGGATGTTTCCCATAATCACCTGATACAAATCCAATTCTAATTTTTTTGTTTTTCTTTTTTATTCTTGGAAATTGATTTATTTTGTCTAAATCAATCTTGGATAAATTTTGTTTGAATTGTTGTGCTAATTCAAAATAAAGATTTGAATCAAAATATTTACTAAAATTTAAACAAAATAAATAATTTTGATATGCTTCGGAAAAGTTAGGATTTATTTTGATTACAGATTGAAAGTTTAATATAGCTAGGTCAAATTTCCCAATTTCTTGGTACAAAGTTCCCAAATTATTGTAGGCAGCAAAATAATTTTTATTAAATTTAATTGCAAGTTTGTAACTATCAATTGCTTTTTCATAATCTGTCTTTTTTTTATACAAATTACCCAGACTATAGTGTGCATCACTATCCTCCAAATTAATTTTCAGTATTCCGCGAAAATTTTTTTCGGATTTTTTTTCTTGATTTAAATTGTTATATAAATTTCCGAGTAACAGTAATGTAGCTTTTGATTTTGAATTAAGTTTTAAACACTCCTTTGACTGTATAATTGCTTCATCATATTTTTTTAAATTATAAAGTAACCGAAATAAATTAAAATGTGCATCAAAAAAATCTTCTTTGATATTTATAGATTTTTGAAAATAACTCATTGCCCCTTCTATTTTATTTAGTTCAAATAAAATTAATCCATAAATATTACATAATTGATAATCTTTTGCGGTTCTTGTAAGTAAATTTTTAGCTAGACTTTCTGCTTTTAAAAAGTTACCCAAATTATAATTTTGGATTATTTCATTAATTTTTTCTTCAAATGTCATGATATTATTCATCAAATCAATTAAACTAATTTAAAATATAGAAATGATCAAAAAATTATTTGATAAATGTGTGGATTGGGCTGGTCGAAAATATGCAAATTCTGCCCTAGCTATTGTTTCTTTTATAGAAAGCTCTTTTTTTCCAATACCCCCTGATGTGATGATTATTCCTATGGTTATCGCAAAAAAACAATATTTTATTAAAATAGCTTTGATCGCAACTATATTTTCTGTCTTAGGTGGTCTGTTTGGATATTTGATAGGTTATGTTTTTTTTAATGAAATTGGTTTTAAAATTTTTCAATTTTACGGCTATGAAAATGTGAACATATTAAAAGAAATGTTCTCAAGTAAACAAGGCATGTTTTCTTGGTTTGGGCTTTTATTTGTTGCCGGGTTTACTCCTTTACCATTCAAAATATTAACAATCACTAGTGGATTTATACATTATAACATATTCGTTTTTATTTTAACTTGTGCGGTTACCAGAGGTTTAAGGTTTTTCTTAGTCGCATTTCTAACAAATAAATTTGGTTCAAAGATAAGTTCCTTTATGGAAAAAAAAGCCGGTAAATGGACATTTATAATTGCTGGGGTAGTAATTTTATTATGCGCAATAGTTTATTTTTTAATAATGAATAAATAATGTTAAATAAAAAAAACAATATAATTTTAATTATTATTTTTTTCATAATTTTACTCTCACTTATTTCTGCGTTAACAATTGAATATGTTCTAGGTCATAAACCATGTGGTCTTTGTCTTTATGAACGAATTCCCTATTTTCTTTCCGCTCTATTAATGATTAAAATATTCTTCTTTAAGAAATACGAAAAAATCACTTTGTTTATATTATTTTTTGTATTTATATCTAGTTCATTGCTTGCATTTTATCACTTTGGAATTGAACAAGGTTTTTTTAGTGAATCTTTTGTTTGTAATGTGGACAATCAGGTACAAATTCTATCAAAAGAACAGCTTCTTAAAGAACTAAATCAAAACGTTGTAAGCTGTAAAGACGTAACATTCAGGATTTTGGGGCTATCGCTTGCTGCTATTAATACTATTTTATCTGTTGTATTGAGTATTATTTTTTTGAAATTATTTTTTAATTATGGCTCCAGTTCAACATCCCAATACAAATAATCCATCCAACTTTCATGTAAAAAATTTGGTGGGAAATTTCTACCATTTTGGTGTAAATCATCTACTGTTGGTCTGAAAGGCCTTCTAGATAATTTCATTCCAGAAGTAGAATGCAGTCTACCTCCTTTTTTAACATTACAAACTGAACAAGCTGTAACAACATTCTCCCAGTCAGTAAATCCTCCTTTAGATTTTGGCAATAAGTGATCAAAAGTTAAATCATTTTTATCTCCGCAATACTGACAAGTGAATTTATCTCTAAGAAATACATTAAATCTGGTAAAATTTGGATACTCTGAAGGTTTGATAAAACTTTTTAAAGCAATTACACTTGGTAAATTCATTTCAAATGAAGGACTTCTTACTTTTCTCTTATAGCTGGAAACAATACTTACTTTCTGAAGAAAAACAGACTTAACGGTATCCTGCCAACACCACAATGATAGAGGGTAATAGCTTAAAGGTCTAAAATCAGCATTTAAAACCAATGCTGGACATTTCTCCAACGGAACTGTCTCTGAGGCTGTTATTATCATGCAAATAAGTTAGCCGATACTAAGAAATATTTCAAGGGATAGTTTTTTAACAATATTGTTTCGGTTATAAAAGATTTTTTCTTAAAAACTCTAATCCCAGGCTTGAACCTTCAACGGATATTTTATGTTCACAATTTTTAAAAAGTTTAGTTCTAATTTTTAAATTCTGTTGCACTAAAAACTCTTTGCTCTCTAATAAATGACTGGGTGATACAATAGTATCTCTATCTCCATGCATCAAAAATATTCTAGGTCTTGAAACAATATTGTCTGATAAGTGCTGTTTATTAATTATTTTTCCAGAATAACAAACTAAACAATTAATCTGCTCTTTTTTTTTAAGTGCAGTCTGAATAATCATCATAGAACCTTGGCTAAAACCAACCAATGCAAGATTTTTTATATCTAGTTGAAAATTATCAAGAACTTGATCCAAAAAAGTATTGAGTTTTTTTTCAGCTATTAAGGATTTTTCAAGAATCGCTTCATCATTTTCTATAGTCATATCAAACCACTGATAGCCGAGTGGATTTATGGTGCAAATTTCTGGAGCATTGGGACATAAAAATACAGCGTCTGGTAAAAATCTTCTCCAACTATTAGCAAGAACACTTATATCTTGACCATCTCCACCATAACCGTGGCACAAAATAATCATTTGCTTTGGCTCATTTTTCGAAAGTGATGAAAAAGATGTTACATCAAAAATATATTTAGTCATAATCTGATAACCATTTCAAAAATTTTTTATCTTTAAAATCAATTGATCCAGTAATTCTTGCAAATTCTTTTCCTTTTTTATTTATTATAACTGTTGTTGGCACACCTATAAGTTTTAATTCTTTTACAAAATTTAAATTTGGATCAAAAAAAATTTCTAATTTTTTGACATTTAAATTAGAAAAAAATTTTTTTGTTTTTTCATAATTAATATTTTCTACATTAACAGGAAATATTACCAAATTTTTAAAATCTTCATTTTGAGAAAGGCTTTCCAAAGAGGGTATTTCCTCTTTGCAAGGTTTGCACCAAGTTGCCCAAAAGTTAAGCATTACAAGCTTTCCCAAATAATCTCTCAAATTAACCTTGTTAGCTGAAAAATCTTCAAATACTATAGGAGAGACTAGCTTTGGAGTTACATGTAGAGCTATATTATTAAATGGAACATTTTCATTTGTTTGTGATATTGATGAAGCAATATTAAAAAAAAGACAGCAAAAAATTGTAAATTTTATAGCTTTAATCATTTTTGACATAAAAAACAAATACTTAGCATATGAAAAGTAAAAAACATATGAAAAATAAAAATAGGATAATCTGGAGTACAAGATTTAAAAGTTCTACTTCAAAAATTTTTGAACAAATTGGAGCATCAATTAACATTGATAAAAGATTATTTGAAGAAGATATTTTAGGATCAATTGTACACACTCAAATGTTGGTTAAACAAAAAATAATTAACAAAAAAAGAGGCAAAAAAATAATTTATGGTCTAAGAAGAATTAAAATTGAAATTAAAAAAGGTAAATTTTCTTTTAATAAAAAATATGAAGATATTCATTTAAATATTGAAAAAAGACTTTTTTCAATTATTGGAAAAGATGCTGGTTATTTACATATTGCAAGATCAAGAAATGATCAGGTAATTACAGACTTGAAATTATGGTTAAAAAAATCATCAATTAATGTTGTTAAAAATTTAAATAATTTGATTAAAAGTTTTTTAAATAAATCGGAAAGCAATATTCAAACAATAATGCCTGGTTTTACACATCTTAAAAATGCTCAACCAATTTCTTTTGCACATTATTTGTTAGCTTATGTTGAAATCTTTAAAAGAGATAAAAAAAGATTTTCCAATAATATTGTAGACTTAAACGAGTGTCCTTTAGGAGTGGCTGCTTTGGCTGGCACCTCATATAACATAGATAGAAATTTTACATCAAGAAAATTAGGTTTTAAAAAACCAACTTCAAATTCAATTGATACTGTATCCGATAGAGATTTCGTTTTAGATTTTTTATCCTCAGCTGCCATTTGTGCTACGCACATATCTAGACTTGCCGAAGATTTAATTATTTGGAATTCAGATATATTTAGATTAATTAAATTTAATGATAAGATATTAACTGGTTCCTCAATAATGCCCCAAAAAAAAAATCCTGACCCCGCTGAATTAATTAGGGGTAGAGCTGGTAAAAACTTTGGAAATTTACAAGCAATGCTAACAACTATGAAAGGTTTACCTCTCTCATACTATAAAGATATGCAAGAAGATAAAAATTTAGTTTTTGATAGTTATGATGTGTTAATGGAGTCCATTTTAATTACCAATGAATTAATTAAAAATTTAAACTCAAATAAACAAAGAATGTTATACCTTGCAAATAAAGGTTATACTACTGCAACTGATTTTGCTGATTATCTTGTCCAGAAAAAAAATCTTTCTTTTAGAGAAGCTTATAAAATTTCTGCAAAGATTGTAAACTACGCTGAAAAGAACAATAAAAAACTAGATGAACTGAGCATAGATGAGATAAAAAAGGTAAAAAATGATTTAAATAGAGATGTAATGAAAGTTTTTAATGTCAAAAATTCAGTAAATTTGAAAACATCGTATGGCGGAACTTCTATAAAAAATATAAAAAAGATGGTATCAAAATTGAAGAAGGAATTTAAATAATGAGAATATTCTTTGTAATAATAACAATTGCTGTAATTTGTTTATCGTGTGGAAAAAAAGATGATCCAGAGTATAAATCATTTGATTATAAAAATAATACGATACAAATAATTTAATAAATAATGAATTTTATTCAACTTAGGAGTAATGGCCTTTGCATTGAAAATATATCTGCTTTTAGGCTTACAAAAAAGTATCGAACCCCTTTTTATTGTTATTCACTTGCACAATTAAGAAATAATTTTTTAAGGTTTAATAATGTATTTAAAAATATTAAACCAATTATATGTTTTTCGGTAAAATCTAACTCAAATCTAACCTTGTTAAGAGAGTTAAGAAAAATTGGATCTGGTGCTGACGTTGTATCTATTGGAGAGTTACTAAAAGCGATAAAAGCAGGTATTCATTCTAAAAAAATTGTTTTTTCTGGAGTTGGAAAAACCGAGGAAGAAATAAATAAAGCAATAAAAAAAAGAATACTTCTAATTAATGTGGAATCAGAAAGCGAAGTTATTCTAATTAATAAGATTTCAAAAAAACTATCCAAAAAAACTTCTATTGGAATAAGGTTCAATCCCAATATAAGTGGAAATACACATAAAAAAATTTCGACAGGCAATAAAGGTGAAAAATTTGGCTTGCTTTATAGTGATTGTGTAAATCTTTGTAAAAAAATTCAAAAAATGAAAAATGTAAAATTGGAAGGGTTAAGCGTACATATTGGCAGTCAAATAACAGACATTAAACCATTTAAAAATATGTTGTCTACATTAGATAAACTAATCGAAAGATTAAAAATAAATTTTAAATTTATAGATTTAGGTGGAGGCATGGGTATCTCTTATTCAAATAAAGAAAAAAAACTAAATTTGAAGAAATATTCACAATTAGTAGAAAAATTTATGAAAAATAAAGATGCTAAAATAATTTTTGAACCGGGTAGAGTAATCGTTGGAGATGCGGGTGTATTAATTTCAAAAATTCTTTATATTAAAGAAAGCGCCAACAAAAAATTTATTATTTTAGATGCAGGCATGAATGACCTAATGAGACCAGCTTTATATAATGCAAAACATCAAATAATACCTCTTAAAAAAACAAATAAAAAATTTACTGGAAATATTGAATTTGTGGGACCAGTTTGTGAAAGTTCTGATAAATTTTTAAACCAAAAAGTGTTTGTAAAAATTAAAGAAGGAGATTACGTAAGTTTCACTCACGTTGGTGCCTATGGAATGTCTTTATCTTCAAATTACAATATAAGACCAACAATAGCTGAAGTTATGGTTACTGGATCAAATCATAAGCTAATTAGAAAAAGGCAAAGTTTAGAAAATTTAGTCAAAAACTAATATACAGCTTAAATTAAATGTCACTAATAAGATCATTAATATTTAATTTTTTTTTATATACAGGAATAGTTCTTGTATTTTTAATAGCTATTCCAACGCTATTAATGCCTTCTAAATTTACTTTATTTTTTGGAAAATTTTTAGGGCATTACGTAGTTTTTATTGTAAGATTTTTTTTGAATACAAAAGTGGAATTTAAGGGAATAGAAAATATTCCAAAGACAGTGAAATATTTTGTAGCATCGGCACACCAATCAATGTTTGAAACTTTTGCACTTCAAAGTGTACTTGACTACCCGGTATTTATAATAAAAAAAGAACTTTTAAAAATACCATTGTTTGGACTTTATTTAAAAAAAATTAAATCGATAGAAATTATTAGAGACACAACTACAAAAGATAATCTTAATTTTTTTAACAAAATTGCAAACATAATTAAAAACGAAAATAGGCCACTTTTAATATTCCCTCAAGGAACAAGAGTAAAATTTGAAGAACGAGTACCTTTTAAAAAGGGAGCTGGAAGAATATACGAGGCCCTCAATATTTCTTGCGTTCCTGTATCTTTAAACTCAGGAAAAGTTTGGCCAAAAATCGGATTTATAAAATATCCAGGTAAAATAACAGTATCTTTTTTACAACCAATTGAACCAGGAATAGAAAGGGAAACTTTTTTAAAATTATTAGAAAAAAAAATTTATGACGAAATGGATACAACAAAATAATTTGTGTAAAAAATAAAAAAATATTTTATCTCATGTTATGCTTTCATGGGCATAATGACAAATATGCTGTCCTTATCCACTGGATCTTTAATTAAAGCTGGGGAGCCTATTTCATTTAAGTAAAATATAATTTTTTCACCATTAATCTGTGAAGCAACATCAATAAGATACTTAGAGTTAAAGCTAATATTTAATTCATGATCAAATTTTACTTCTAAAGTTTCGCTTCCATCTCCACTATTGGGATTATTAACTGATAATTCTAATATATTTTTTAATAATTGAAATTTGACACCCTCTTTTTTATCCGTCGAGACAGAGGCTACTCTATCCACAGAACTTAAAAAATTATTTACATTTATTTCTAATTTTTTTTCATTAGTTGTTGGTATCACCTGAATATAATTGGGAAATTTTCCATCAATTAATTTAGAAATTAATATACTATTATTAAATTCAAATTTTATTTTTGATTTTATATTACAGATTTTTATTGTTGCTTCATGATCTTCCAACAATGTAATTAATTGGTATATCGTTTTCTTTGGAAGAATTATAGACTCAAAATTTATTTTTGAGTTTAACTTTACTTTTGAAACAGACATTCTATGACCATCAGTTGCGGCTGCAGTAAGGAAATAATTTTTGTCATGCTCCGTTTGATGTAAAAAAATGCCACTTAGATAATGTCTTGTTTCATCATTTGAAATTGAAAACTTTGATTTGTTGAGCAATTTTAGTATTGATTTAGAATCAATTGTAAATTCATTATCATTAAAATTTTCATTAATAAGGGGAAAATCGCTTGGACTTAAACATAATAAATTAAATTTTGATTTTTCTGATTCTAATTGAAGTTTGTTTTCATTTACTAAATTAAAATTAATTTCACTACCAGATGATAATTTTCTAACAATATCATAAATTACTGAAGCAGAGGTTGTTGTGCTCCCTTCAGTATATATTTTAATGTTGTTTGTTAAATTGGTAAAAATTAAATCAAGATCAGTCGCGGTAATTTTTATAGATGAATTTTTAGCTTCAATCAATACATTGGACAGTATTGGTAGTGTGCTTCTTTTTTCTATAACACCTTGACAATAATTTAAAGATTTTAAAAGTTGATTCCTGCTTATACTAAACTTCATCGTAATTTTTATATAGTATCTTATTTTTAAGTTTTTCTATTGCTTTACTTATTTCTTCATCGCTATCTTTTAATTTATCAATAGTTTTAACAGAGTGAATAACCGTTGTATGGTCTCGACCAGAAAACTCTGTTCCAATATCAGGTAAAGACTTTGATGTTAAATTTTTTGTTAAATACATTGCAATTTGTCTCGGTCTAACCAAATATCTTGATCTTCTTTGTGAAAGCATTTCTCTAACACTTATTTTAAAATAATCACAAACAGTTTGTTTAATATTGTCAATTGTGACATAATTTTCTGAAAAATTTATCAAATCTTTTAAGATTATTTTACTTTCTGAAATTGATGGAGATTTATTATATATCCTACTAAAAGATATTATTCTGTTTAACGCACCTATTGTTTCTCGGATATTAATTCTCATTTCGGAAGCAATAAAATTTAATAAATTTTCGTCTGGCTCAATCATATCGGAAAAAGATTTTCTTATTTCATTTACTTTATTTTTTAAAATACTTAATCTTAAATCAAAATCTGATTGTTGAATGTCAACCACTAACCCACCGGAGAAACGAGATTTTATTCTCTCTTGAATTTTAGTTAATTTTATTGGAGCTCTATCTGATGAAATAACTATTTGAGATCCTTTTTCAACTAAAGCATTAAAAGTATGAAAAAATTCTTCTTGCATTGCCTCTTTGCCAATTACAAATTGTATATCATCTATAATGAATAGGTCTGATGTTCTAAAAGAATCCTTAAATTTTACCATTTCATTACTTCGAATAGATTTAATAAAATGATACATAAATCTCTCAGCAGAGATAAACATAACTTTATTATTTTCCCTCATTTTTAAACCAATTGCATTTAATAAATGAGTTTTTCCCATACCTATTTCTCCATAAATAAACAACGGATTGTAGTGGGCAATTTGTTCACAAACTTTTTGTGATGCCTGATAGGCAAGATTATTGCTTTTTCCTATAACAAAATTTTCAAAACTTTTGTTTGGATCTAAACGAGTATAATTAATTAGAGAGTCTTTAATAAAACTAACATTAGTTGTTTTAGATCCTTTTGCAATTTTTAGACTTTGATCTGAAACATTGTTGTTATTTACGTCTAATTCCGATTCAATAATAAAATCAATTCTGCTTACAGTTTTTTTATATAACTTTACAACTTTTAATATCTTATCAATATATCTTGAAACTACCCAATCTCTAATAAATCTAGTTGGAGATGAAAGCACCAAATAGTGCTGAAATTCTTCAACTAACTTAAGTTTTTTTATCCAACTTTCATAAATATCTTTTCCCAGCTTGACCTCTATTTCTTTGCAAATAGTTAGCCAGTCCAAAGATTGTAAATTGGAAGAAATTGTAGCTTCCTGTGTAGAAATATTTTTTTTCATGAATTAAAAATTTGAATTTCAATTTCTTTAGTCTTGTTAAAGAATTAAAGCAACTAAAAATTTTTTTTAACTAATAAAAAATAAAATCTAGGATAGAAAATTAAACTTGGAAGTGTTTTAAATTTTTAATAGAATTATTTTTTATCTTTCTAAATTTACAAATTAGTTATGAGACTTGTGAGTTACTACATGTAGATTAATTTAAAAAAAAATTAATTTATTTAGATAAAATTTATTTTAGACTTATTTATAAAATAAATATTAATCTTGAAAGTTGATCAACTCGGAATTGAAGTTTTCTAAAGTTTATTAATTTTTTTTGTAAGTCTTGATATTTTTCTTGACGCAGTTTGCTTTTTTATAACACCCACTTTAGCTATTTTCATTAATTGGGAATTTAATTTTGGTAATAATTTAATTGCTTCATTTTTCTTCTTTGCAGTTATTAATAAACTAATTCCCTTGATAATAGATTTATACTTGCTTTTTCTAATTCTATTCACAGAAGTCTGTTTATTAACTCTTCTAACTCTTCGAATGGCAGATTTTGTATTAGGCATAAAAAGAAAAGTTATATAACTCTTACTTGTGTTTTGGTCAATAAATATTTATTATTATTAGATCTGGCATTTTGGACAATAAAAGGCTGATCTGTTGGATGTTAAAATCTTTTGAATATATCCATTACAACCATGTCTGGGACATTGAGCGTTATTTTTTCCATAAACTTTAAAATTTTGCTGAAAATTTCCAGGAACCCCATCTGTTTTTTTAAAATCTCTAATTGAAGACCCTCCAAATATGATTGCTTTATTTAGTACTTTTCTAGCTTGCAAAATAATATTTAAAATATTCTTTTTTGATAATTGATTAACAGTTTTTGTAGGTTTTAATCTACAGTAATAAAGAATTTCATTAGCATAAATATTACCAATTCCACCAACAAATTTTTGATTCATTAATAAATTTTTTATGTTTATTTTTTTTTTGTAAATAAAATTTTTAATGTATTCAAAATTAAACTTATAACTAAAAGGATCAGGACCCAGATTAATGATTGGTTTTTTTGATAAATAATTTTTTTTTAATAATTTAAAATAACCAAATCTTCTGGGGTCATTGTAGATCATTTTAATATCATTATTGAAACTTATTTCAATATGGTTATGTTTTGTGGGTAAATATGATGAATGATAAAAACTGGCATTAGTATTGATTTTATTATTTTTTTCAATCAAATGAATTGATCCTGACATTCCCAAATGAACCAATAATTTTTTTGAAAAATTGATGTGAAAAATTAAATATTTTGATATTCTGGAAATATTATTAACGACATGATTTTTGAGATTTCTCTTAATCGAATAAGGAACTTTGTATCTTAAATTTCTATTATAGATCCTAATTCTTGTAATCTTGCTAAATCTTATTTTTTTTTGAAGGGATCGCTTTAAAACCTCAACTTCTGGTAATTCTGGCATGAAAATATTATATAATATTTATAAAAAAATATTTTAATTAATAAAATAAAATTAACCATGAAATCTAATATCGCTGAAAAAAAAATGTTAGTTCAAAAGGTATTCGATAAAGTTTTTGATAAATATGACTTAATGAATGACATTATGTCTTTAGGTTCACATAGGTTGTGGAAAAAACAAATGATTAGCTGGCTTTCTCCAAATAAAAATACCGTTTTACTAGATATGTCATCGGGAACCGGAGATATTGCTAAATTATTTCTTAAACATATAAAAAATAAAGGAACAGTATATGCGGTTGATCCAAATTCAAAAATGTTGGAAATTGCCAAGAGAAAACTTGGTAAATATAAAAATATAAAATGGTATTTGGGTACTGCCGAAAAACTAAGTTTTAAAGATAACTATTTTGATTATTATTCTATTAGCTTCGGATTAAGAAATACAAATAATATAAACCATGTATTGCGAGAAGCATACCGAGTATTAAGGCCAGGAGGAAGATTTATATGTCTGGAATTTTCGAAAATTAAAAATTATAATTTTAAAAAATTATATGATTTTTACTCAAAAAGTATTCCAAGAATTGGAAATATTGTGGTTGGAGATGACCAGCCTTACGAATACTTAGTTAAAAGTATAAAAAATTTTTATAATCAGGGAGAATTAATTGATTTAATGAAAAAGAATAATTTTTATAAATGTGAATATAGAAATCTTAGTTGTGGAATTGTTGCAATCCATTCTGGCTGGAAAATATAGTTATGTTCAAAAAAACTTTTTTATTATTTAAGATTGGAAGAAAATTGGCTAAATCTGGTGCAATTAACTCAATTTCAGCAATATATAATCCACCGATATTAATTAAAATTTTTTTTTTTATATTAGGTTTTAGCCTAAAAAACGAAGAACAAAAAAAAAATGAAAGTTCGGGTCAAAAAATAAGTTCCTCGCTACAGGAAATGGGTACAACATTTATTAAACTTGGTCAGTTTTTGGCTACAAGACCTGATATCATTGGAGAAAAATTAGCAAAAGATTTAGAAAAACTCCAAGATAAACTTCCTCCTTTCAGCAAAACTGAAGCTACCTTAATTTTAAAAAAGGAATTGGGAGAAAAAACTTTTCAAAACATCCATGAATTTAGTGAACCTATTGCTGCTGCCTCTATAGCGCAAGTACATTTTGCAAAAATAAAAAACAATGGAATTGAAAAAGAAGTTGCAATAAAAATATTGCGACCTTCGATTCAAAAAATTTTCAATGAAGAATTAGATGCTCTCATGTTATTAGCTTATATTATTGAAAATACAGTAAAAAAAACAAAAAGGCTTAAATTAATTGAAGTTGTTTACCTACTTAAAGAAATTACAAACATAGAAATGGATTTGCGATTTGAGGCTGCCGCTGCCAACGAATTATATGAAAATACAAAAAGTGATATTGGATTTATTGTGCCTAAAATTTACTGGAACTTTACTACTCAAAAAATACTTACACTAGATAAAATTGAAGGTATTCCAATTAGAGAAACTGAAAAACTTACAAAAAGTGGAATTGATACAAAAAAAATATCAAAAAATTTAATACAACATTTTTTAAGACAAGCTGTTAGAGATGGTTTTTTTCATGCGGACATGCATCAAGGTAATATTTTTATAAATAAGAATGGTGACATAGTTACAGTAGATTTTGGAATTATGGGCAGATTAGATAAACTAAACCGTAGATATTTAGCTGAAATTTTATACGGTTTTATCAATAGAGATTATAAAAAGGTTGCAGAAGTTCATTTTATAGCTGGTTTGATATCAAAAAAATTTTCGATTGAGGAATTTGCCCAATCACTAAGGTCTATTGGTGAACCAATTTTTGGTCAATCAATAAAAGACATATCTGGTGGTAAACTATTAAAACAATTATTCGATAATACAGAAAAATTTGATATGCAAACGCAACCTCAACTTTTACTTCTTCAAAAAACTATGGTTGTTGTAGAGGGTGTAGCACGAAGATTAGACCCTAATACTAATATTTGGAATGTATCAAAACCAATATTGGAAACCTGGCTAAAAGAAACGAAAGATCCACTTAATAAAATAAGTGAAAAAATAGAAAATGCATCTGAGGTATTAAAAAGACTTCCAGAATTGCCAAAAATTATGGATAAAGCCAATGAAGCATTAACAATCATTGCAGAAGGCAAACTGCCTCCTAACTCAGCTTCATATTATTCCTTAAAGGAAGAAGAATTAAAAATTAAATTGTTTAGAAATAACTTGATATTTGCCTTTTTAATTCTTGTAATTTTTCTATTATTGGTATTCAAATAAACAAAAATGAACTACTTAAAAGACAAAAAAATATTATTGATAATAACTGGTGGTATTGCAGCGTACAAAAGTCTCGAGCTAATTCGTTTATTAAAAAATAAAGGATCCGAAATAAAAACAGTTTTAACTAAGAGTGGAAAGGAATTTGTAACACCATTATCGATCACATCTTTAACTCAAAATAAAGTATATGAAGAATTATTTGATTCTAATAGCGAAGCTGAAATGGACCATATTACACTCTCCAGATGGTGTGATGTAATATTAGTATCTCCCGCAACAGCAAACTCAATTTCAAAATTCTCCTACGGAAATGCCGAGGATTTGGCATCAACTCTAGTTTTAGCTTCAGATAAAAAAGTAATTTTAGTACCTGCAATGAATGTAAGAATGTGGATGCATCAGGCAACACAAGAAAATGTCTCCAAATTATTAAATTATGGCTATCTTTGCGTAGGACCTGAGATTGGAGAAATGGCGTGTGGAGAATATGGTAAAGGCAAGATGTCAGAGCCAACAAAAATTATTGAATTTTTAAATAATTTTTTTTCTGAACAAAAAACAATTTCAAAAAAGAAACTTAAAGCAATTGTTACTTCCGGTCCTACAAAAGAATATATTGATCCAATAAGATATATTTCCAATAATTCAAGTGGAAAACAGGGCTATGAAATTGCTAAATCGCTAATCAAAAATGGAATAGAAACTACTCTTATTTCTGGACCAACAAACTTACCAGATCCAAGAAATTTAAAATTGATAAAAGTTCAAACCGGGGAGGAGATGTATGAAGAAACAAAAAAAAATCTTCCAGTAGATATAGCTGTATGTGCTGCTGCTGTAGGTGATTTTAAAATATCGAAATTTCAAAAAAAAAAAATTAAGAAACAGGACAAAATTAACCTAGAACTGGAAAAAAATAGGGATATATTGAACTTTTTATCTACTCACAACTTTTTGAGACCTAACCTAGTCATTGGTTTTGCAGCTGAAACAAACAATATTATTGAAAATGCTGAAGCAAAGATTTCAAAAAAACATTGTGATTGGATAATTGCAAATGACGTATCAAAATCTGAGATTGGATTCGATTCAGACTTCAATGAAGTTTCAATAATTTATAAAGATAAAAATAAAAAAAACGAGTTAATTTCAAAAAGAAATAAATCTGAAATAGCTGAAGAGATAACCAAAAGAATACTCGCAAACTTCAATACCTAACCATTTATGGTTAAATTGCTGATTAAAAAACTTCACAAAAATATCATTTTACCTGAATATAAAACTGATGGTTCATCAGGAATGGATCTTATGGCTAATGTTGAACAAACAGTTAAAATATTGCCAGGTGAAAAAAAATTAATTTCTACCGGTATAATGGTAGCTATTCCTGAACAATATGAAATACAAATAAGACCTAGGTCTGGATTAGCTGCAAAAAATGGAATTAGTGTCCTAAACACACCTGGTACAATTGATTCGGATTATAGAGGTGAAATCAAAGTAATATTAATTAATCTTGGAAAAGATATTTTTCAAATAAATAAAAACGATAGAATTGCTCAAATGATTGTCTGTCCAATCATTAAAGTTGAACTTAAAGAAGTAGAAAGTTTACCTGAAACCGTTAGAGGAGAAGGAGGTTTTGGTTCAACAAATAAATAATTTAAATTGATAATGAGATTAACTGGAAAACAAATTCAAAGATATTCTAGGCAAATGGTATTAAAAAAAATAGGTCCCATTGGTCAAAAAAAACTTTTAAATTCAAAGGTTTTAGTAGTAGGTGCTGGTGGTCTTGGCTCACCTATTTTAATTTATCTTGCCGCATTAGGAATTGGTAATATCGGCATAATAGACCATGATAAAGTAGATTTATCAAATCTTCATAGACAAATATTATTTGAAACAAATGATTTAAAAAAACAAAAAGCAAAACTTGCAAGTCAAAAGATTAAAAAGATTAACTCAGATATTAATGTTTCATATTATCAAAAAAAATTGGATCACGGTAATATCGATAAGATTGCCAAAAAATATCCAGTATTAGTCGATGGAAGTGACAATTTTAAAACAAAATTTTTAATTAATGACTATGCGGTTAAAAGCAAAAAAATATTAATTACTGGTGCTATTAACAAATTTGATGGACAAATATTTACATTTAATTTTCACAACAATAAAAAATCTCCATGCTTAAGATGTTTTTTTCAAACATATCCATCAGATCAATTACTAAATTGCGAAATTGATGGAATCCTGGGTACATTGGCTGGAATTGTTGGGAGCATCCAAGCAAATGAGATTGTTAAGGAAATATTAAATATTGGAAATTCTTTATGTGGTTACATGTTAATTATTAATTCCCTCGAACTAAATTTTAGAAAAGCAAAAATAGCAAAGAAAAAAAATTGTATTTGTGATAAATAAAAAAATAAAAATTTTAATTTTAATTTTTTGTTTTAACTTTTTATTAGTTAATAGTATATTGGGCAATGAAAAAGATTATTTTTTAACTTTAAAATATAATCAAGTAAAAGTAAGACAAGGACCTTCTTTTGAATATCCAGTTAAATTTATTTATAAAAAAAAATATTTACCTGTAAAAATTATTGATAGCAAAGATAACTTTAAAAAAATAATCGATCTAAAAAATAATGATGGTTGGATTCATGTTTCTCAATTCACAAAGAAAAAATCTGCTATAAATATTTCTAATTTATCTATTGTCTTTAAAAAACCAAATATTTATTCACAACCTTTAGTTAGATTAGAAAAAGGTAAAATGGTAATCATAAAAAAATGTAGAGATGAATGGTGTAAAGTTACTTCCAGTGGTTATGGGGGCTGGATTTTTAAAAATTCTTTATGGGGAAAAATTAAATAAAATCTTTAATATTCCATCTAAGTTTCTTCTTAATCTAGACACGTCAAATTTTATATTTTTTAAATTTTACTTTAGATCAAAACGGTCTAGATTCATCACTTTTGTCCACGCAGATATAAAATCAGCAAGAAACTTAGGTTTAGAATCTTCACAAGCATAAACTTCTGCTATTGCTCTTAGCTGAGAATTTGATCCAAATATAAGATCGACACGAGTACCAGTCCATTTAACTTTATTTGTTTTACGATCTCGTCCCTCAAATAAATCTTCTTTTTTAGAAACTTCTTTCCATATTGTGTTCATATCAAGCAAGTTAACGAAGAAATCATTTGAAAGTTTTTCTAATTTTTTTGTGAATACTCCGTGTTTAGATTTATCGAAGTTTGTGTTTAATACACGCATACCACCAACTAGAACTGTCATTTCAGGCGCAGTAAGTTTCATTAGCTGCGCTCGATCAACTAGCATTTCCTCAGCTGATACAGTTGATTTATTTCCCGATCCATTAGATGTTTTTATAATATAGTTTCTAAATCCATCTGCTTTTGGTTCTAGTAAACCAAAAGAATGTGCATCTGTTTGATCTTGTGATGCATCCCCACGACCCGGTGCAAATGGGATTGTTACCTTGTGACCAGCTTTCTTAGCTGCATTTTCAATTGCTACACAACCACCTAAAACAATCAAGTCAGCTAGTGAAACTGTCTTGCTTTTAGTATTAAAACCTTTTTGTATCTTTTCTAAAGTTTTAAGAACCTTAGATAATTCAGATGGATTATTAACTTCCCAGTCTTTTTGTGGCGCAAGTCGAATTCGTGCACCGTTAGCTCCACCTCTCTTATCTGAACCCCGAAAAGTTGATGCCGATGCCCAAGCTGTAGAGACTAGCTGGGAGATAGAAAGTCCTGATTTTAATATTTTTGCTTTAAGAGTATTAATATCTTTATTTTTAAGTTTGTATTTAACTTTTGGTATAGGATCTTGCCAAATTAGTTCTTCTTTTGGAACTTCTATGCCCAAATAACAAGCACGAGGCCCCATATCACGGTGCGTAAGCTTAAACCAAGCTCTTGCAAATGCATCTGCAAACTCATCTGAATTTTCATGAAAATTTTTAGAAATTGGGCCATATTTAGAATCCATTCTTAAAGAAAGATCTGTAGTTAGCATCATGGGAGGATGTTTTTTAGAAGGATCATGCGCATCAGGAACAGCATTTATATCAGCACCATTTTTTTTTGGTTTCCATTGATGTGCTCCTGCAGGACTCTTTGTCAGTTCCCAATCATGTTCAAATAATAAATCAAAATAACCATTATCCCACTTTATTGGGTTAATGGTCCAAGCTCCTTCGAGTCCACTACTGATAGTATCAACTCCCTTACCACTTTTATAATTACTATTCCAACCAGTAACTTGATCTTGAATTCTTGAACCCTCTGGCTCTGGACCTTTGTGTGATTCAGGGGCAGCGCCATGAGATTTTCCAAAAGTATGCCCGCCAGCAATAAGGGCGACTGTTTCATAGTCATTCATCGCCATACGACCAAAGGTTTCACGAATATCGTGAGCAGCTAAAATAGGGTCTGGATTGGCATCAGGGCCTTGTGGATTTACGTAAATCAAACCCATATGAGTTGCGCCTAAAGGATTTTCAAGATCTCGCTTACCGCTGTAACGGTTGACACCAAGCCATTCTTTTTCCGATCCCCAATAAATATCATCCTCAGGCTCCCAAATATCCTCTCGACCTCCTCCAAATCCAAAAGTTTTAAATCCCATTGACTCCAAAGATACGTTTCCAACTAGGATGAAGAGATCAGCCCATGAAATTTTTTTACCGTATTTTTTCTTAATAGGCCAAAGTAATAATCTTGCTTTGTCGAGATTAACATTATCTGGCCAGCTATTTAGTGGAGCGAAACGTTGATTACCGGTCCCAGCACCACCACGTCCGTCGCCAGTTCTGTATGTTCCTGCAGCATGCCATGCCAATCGTATAAACAAAGGTCCATAATGACCATAGTCAGCAGGCCACCAATCTTGCGAATCTGTCATTAACTTATGTAAATCTTTTTTTAATGCTTTAAGGTTAAGTTTTTTGAATTCTTTTGCATAATTAAATTTCTTGTCCATAGGGTCAACTAAAGAAGAATGCTGACTTAAAATTTTCAGGTTTAAACTATTTGGCCACCAGTCTCTATTGGATGTACCTTTGCCAGTTGGAAACTTTGGAGGTGTTCCCGCACCTGTAAATGGACATTTTGATTGCTCACTCATATAAATCTTGCTTTAAAATTATAATTATTAATTTATAATCGTTCTAAATTAAATATATGTAATAACATATGTTAATCAAGTATTAGTTTATTCAAAATGATAAAAAAAAATAACTATAATTATCAAGAATTAATTAATTGTGGAAATGGTAAACTTTTTGGAGAGGGAAATGCAAAGTTACCGTTACCGCCAATGCTAATGTTTGATAGAATAACAAAAATTAATGATGATAAAGGTGCTTTTAACAAAGGATTTATAGAGGCAGAACTTGATATTAAAAAAGATCTCTGGTTTTTTGGTTGCCACTTTAAAGAGGATCCTGTCATGCCTGGATGCCTGGGACTAGATGCAATGTGGCAGTTGGTAGGTTTTTTTCTTGGATGGTTAGGAGAACCTGGTAAAGGAAGAGCTTTAGGTGTGAATCATGTTAAGTTTACAGGTGAAATTTTGCAACAAGCTAAAAAAGCAGTTTACGAAATTAATATGAAAAGAATTTTAAAAAAAAAAGAAACAACAGTTGGTTTAGCAAATGGAAGCTTGTTTGTTGATAATAAAAAAATATATGAAGCAGAAAATTTAAAAGTTGGATTATTTAAATAATTATGAGAAGGGTAGTTATCACTGGTTTAGGTATAGTTTCTTGTATTGGCAATAATAAAGTTGAAGTGTTAGATTCTTTGCTTAATACAAAATCAGGGATAGTATTCTCTGAGGAGCACAAAAAATATAATTTTAGAAGCCAAGTTATTGGAACTATAAAAAATTTAAATTTAGATGAACATATTGATAGAAAACAAAAGAGATTTATGGGTGGAGGCTCTGCCTATAATTTTATTGCATTAAAAGAAGCAATAAAAGAATCTGGTTTAGAGGAAAAAGATATCAGTAATGAAAAAACAGGAATTATTATGGGTTCGGGTGGTCCTTCAATTAAAAATGTTGTATTTGCTGTTGATACTGTAAGAAAGTCTGCTCCAAAAAGAATGGGTCCCTACATAGTTCCGAGAACAATGGCTAGCACATGTTCAGCAACACTTGCTGTCCCGCTTAAAATCAAAGGGGTAAATTATTCGATAAGCTCTGCTTGTGCTACAAGTGGACATTGTATTGGAAACGGAATGGAACTTATTCAGTTAGGAAAACAGGACATAGTATTTGCGGGTGGTGGTGAAGAATTAGATTGGGCTCTTTCATCCATGTTTGATGCAATGCCTGCTTTATCATCAAAATTTAATAGCACCCCAGAAAAAGCATCAAGACCTTATGATGCAAATAGAGATGGTTTTGTAATTGCGGGTGGTGGTGGTGCTATTGTTTTAGAAGAATATGAACACGCAAAAGCAAGAGGAGCCAAAATATATGCTGAATTAACAGGTTATGGAGCTACTTCTGATGGATACGACATGGTTCAGCCTTCAGGTGAAGGAGCTATTAGATGTATGAACATGGCTTTAAAAACTACCAGAAATAAAGTTGATTATATTAATTCTCATGGCACTTCAACGCCTATTGGAGATACAAAAGAACTTGAAGCTATCCAGGAAACTTTTAAAGGAAATATTCCAAAAATTAGTTCTACAAAATCTTTAACTGGTCATTCTTTGGGTGCAACTTCGGTTCAAGAAGCAATATATTGTTTGCTTATGATAAAAAATAAATTTATATCTGCATCCGCAAATATTGAAAATATGGATGAAAAAGCAATAAATTTTCCAATTGTAACAAAGATTGAAAAAGATAATGAACTAAATTGTGTCATGTCTAATAGCTTTGGTTTTGGCGGAACCAATGCAACATTAGTTTTTGAAAAATTAAATTAGATTAAAAAAATATAATGTCATTATTGAAAAAAAAAAAAGGACTGATAATGGGTGTAGCAAATGATCGATCTATTGCTTGGGGAATAGCAAAAAAATTATCAGAGCATGGTGCTAATCTTGCATTTACTTACTTGGGTGATGCCTTAAAAAAAAGAGTAGTTCCATTGGCAGAATCTTTAAAATCTAGTTTTGTACTAAGTTGTGATGTAGAAAAAAAGGAAGATATAATAAGAACTTTTAATGATATTAAAAATAAATGGGAAAATTTGGATTTTGTTGTTCATGCAATTGCTTTCTCTGAAAGATCAGAACTTTCTGGAGAATATTTAAATACATCTAGAGAAAATTTTCTAAAGAGCATGTTAATTTCGTGTTTTTCATTTACAGAAGTGGCAAAAGAAGCTTCGAAAATTATGAGTAAAGGTTCAAGCATGTTAACTTTAACATATGAGTCTTCTAAGGTAATTCCAAACTACAATGTTATGGGAGTTTGTAAGGCAGCATTAGAAAGTAGCGTAAAATATCTTGCAAGAGATCTTGGATCAAAAGGAATAAGAATAAATGCAATAAGTGCTGGACCAATAAAAACTTTGGCTGCATCGGCGATAGGTGATGCTAAATTTTTATATAAATGGAATGAAGATCACTCTCTGTTGAAAAGAAACGTAGATATTAATGATGTTGGCGGTTCAGCCTTGTATTTATTGAGCGACTTGGCTGCTGCAGTTACTGGTGAAATCCACTACGTTGATGCCGGATACAATAAAGTTGGAATGCCTAACCCACAAAATATGACTTAATTCTAGACGGCTTCTTTCATTGAAAGTTTAACTTTTCCTCTATCAAATCCAATAACTTTGACTGAAACTTCATCACCTTCTTTCACTACATCCCTTACTTCTTTAACTCGTTTAGACGCTAGTTGAGAGATATGTACTAGACCATCTTGTTTTCCCAAAAAATTAACAAAAGCTCCAAATTCCATAATTTTTATAACTTTGCCTTTATAAACTTTACCCATCTCAGGTTTTGCAACTATGTTTTTTACCATTTTCATTGCTTTATTTCTTGATTCTCCATCAGGTGCAGCAATTGTAACTTCACCTGTATCCTTAACATCTACTTTAGCACCAGATAGTTCAACAATTTCTCTAATTGTAGACCCACCTTTACCTATAACGGCAGCTATATCTTTTTTGTCAACCATAATAGTTTCGATTTTTGGAGTATATTGAGAAACTTCTTTCCTTGATGATTTAATAGTTTTATTCATCTCTTGCAAAATATGTGCTCTACCTTCTTTTGCTTGATTTAATGCTTGCTCCATAATTTCAAAAGTAATTCCAGTAATTTTTATATCCATTTGTAGCGAGGTAATGCCATCTTTTGTGCCTGCAACTTTAAAATCCATATCACCTAAATGATCCTCGTCTCCTAAAATATCCGATAACACTAAAAATTGATCTTTTTCTTTTATTAAACCCATTGCTATTCCAGCAACTGGCTCAGCTATAGGAACGGCAGCATCCATGAGAGCTAAAGAAGATCCGCAAACCGTTGCCATTGATGAAGATCCATTTGATTCAGTAATTTCTGATACTACTCTTATAGTGTAGGGAAACTTTTCTTTCTCGGGTAATGAAGATTTTAAGGCTCTCCAAGCTAGTTTTCCATGCCCCACTTCTCTTCTTCCCGTTCCTATTCTACCTGTTTCACCAACTGAAAAAGGTGGAAAATTATAGTGTAACATAAAACTTACTCTTTTTTGTCCTTCAAGACTTTCTATTCTTTGTTCATCTTCTGACGTTCCTAAAGTTGTAGTAACTAACGCTTGCGTTTCTCCTCTAGTAAATAAAGCGGATCCATGAGTTCTTGGCAAAACGCCAACTTCACATTTTATAGGCCTAACATCGGACAAACCTCTACCATCAATTCTTTTTTTGGTTTTAAGTATTTTCCCCCTTACTATGTTTTTTTCTAAATTTTTTAACTGCAAGGATATTTCTAATTCTGAATAAGTTTCATCTCCTTTAAATAAAGATTTGCATTTTTCAGTTGCTAAATTAATAAGTTTAGATCTTTTTTTCTTATCTTTTTCAGAAAAAGCTTTTTCTAAATCTTTTGTTAATTCTTTTGAAATCTTACCTTGTAAATCAATGTAATCTTTTTTTTCTACTATCCACGCTTCTTTTGCACATTTTTTAGCAAGCGATTCTATTGCTTTTATTACTGGAATAAATTTTTCATGACCAAATTTAACTGCATCTAACATTTGTTTCTCCGTTAGGCCAGAGGTTTCAGATTCAACCATCAAAACAGCATCTTTTGTTCCTGCCACAACTAGGTCTAATTTTGATTCTTTTAATTGATCTTTTGATGGGTTCAAAACATATTCATCTTTTATATAGCCTACTCTTGATGCGGCTATAGGTCCTTGAAAGGGCAAACCTGATATCGCTAAAGCAGCTGATGATGCTATTATCGATAATATGTCCATTTCATTTTCATTATCATATGACAGTACTGTTGGTAAAATTTGTACTTCATTTCTAAAACCTTCTGGAAATAATGGACGAATAGGTCTATCAATTAATCTTGAAATTAAAGTTTCAGATTCGGTTGGCCTTGCTTCTCTTTTAAAATAACCTCCTGGTATTTTTCCGGCTGCATAGTATTTTTCTTGATAATTAACCTGCAGTGGAAAATAGTCTATGTCAGGATTAACCTTTTCTGCACCAACTACTGTTGAAATAACAACAGTTTCGCCACAAGTAGCAATTATAGCTCCGTTAGCTTGGCGCGCTATCTTGCCTGTTTCTAGTATAATTTTTTTACCGTCTAATTCAATTTCTTCTTTGTGAATTTTAAACATTTATTTTCTTAAATTTAATTTGCTCAATATATCGTTATAAGACTCAATGTTGTGATCCTTCAAATATTTAAGTAATATTTTTCTTCTATTTACAGCTTTTAGTAATCCAAGAGATGAATGTTTATCTTTTTTAGATTTTTTAAAATGCTTTGAAAGCTTATCTATTTTTTGCGTTAATAATCCAATTTGGATTTCTGATGATCCTGTGTCTTTTTCATTCATTGCTAGTGATTTAATCACACTTTTCTTACTATTTTCCATATTTATATCCATGTGTTTCCTTTATTAATTTTTCTATCTTTTCTGCATAATCAAAAGATTTGTCACTTATAAATGAAATTTTAGGTAAAAATTTCATATAAATTTTTTTTGCTAAAGCTTTTCTAACAAGGTGCGAGAAATCGGTTAACAAATTTACTGTCTTGTCTGAGTCTTTTCCACCTAATGGTATAATATATGCTCTGGCATTTTTTAAATCTGGACTCATTCTTACTTCTGTAACAGTAATATTATTTGTTTCTAAAGTTGGCACCTTAGCTTCTCCTTTTAAAAATATTTGACCTAAAGATTGTTTAATCATTTCCCCAACTCTTAACTGTCTTTGAGAAAATTGGTTATTATCATATCTTTTCATTATATTCTTCTCTCGGTTGTGGTTACACTATAAGCTTCAATAATGTCTTTTTCTTTATAATCTGCAAAATCTTTTAAAATAATTCCACAATCCAATCCTGCACTAACCTGTTTTGCTGCATTTTTTTCTCTATAAATACTGCTAATTTTTCCAGTGTACACTATATTACCATCTCTAATTAGTCTGGCATTTGAATTTTGGTTTATTTCTCCTTCCATAACTTTAGATCCGGCAACTTTCCCAAATTTTGAAACCTTAAATATTTCCATAACCTCTGCTGAGCCAATTATTTGTTCCTCAACACTAGGCTCCAGCTTGTCTGATAAATTTAATTTTATAAAATCTAAAACTTCATAAATTATATTAAAACATTTTATCTCTATTTTATTATGTTCTGCCATTTTTTTTGCTTCTTTGCTTGGTTTTACATTAAATGCAATTAAAACAGCATTTGATGCCCTTGCTAATGAAACATCGGTTTCAGTTATTAGTCCTATATCAGAGTGAATTATTTTTGGTAAAACTTCTTCACTCTTAATATTTAAAATAGCAGTTTTAATTGCTTCGTTTGATCCTTGAACATCTGATTTAATGATAATATTTAATTCTTTAATTTTATTATCTTTAAAAGCAGAATCTTGCGTAGCAAAAACTAATGAGTTTTTTTCCGAGTGCAAATTCTCTTTTCTATATGCGTTTATCTCTTTTGCTTTACTTTCATTTTCTACAACAACAAAATCATCTCCCACTTTAGCAGGACCATTCATTCCCAAAATTTCTACTGGAGTAGAGGGTATCGCTTGTTCAATTGTGGCACCTTTATCGTTTATTAAAGCTCTAATTTTTCCCCAGGTTGATCCACTAACAAAATAATCACCTTTTTTTAAAGCCCCATTAATTACAATCACTGTCGAAATACAACCTCTACCTACATCAATTTTTGACTCCAATATTACACCAGAAGCTTTACCCTTATGATCTGCTTTTAAATCAAGTAATTCTGCTTGAAGTAAAATATTTTCTTTAATTTTATCTAAATTTTTTTTAGTTTTTGAAGAAACTTCTGAAAACAAAGTATCTCCACTAAGTTCTTCAGCTATTAATTCATGCTCTAATAATTGATTTTTTACATTCTGTGGATTTGCTTCATGTAAATCACATTTACTTATTGCAACTACGATTGGCACCTTTGCTGCTTTTGCATGTTTTATTGCTTCTATAGTTTGAGGCTTAACTCCATCATCTGCGGCAACAACTAAAACTACAATATCAGTTAATTTTGATCCTCTTGCTCTCATTTCAGTAAATGCAGCATGACCAGGAGTATCAATAAATGTAATTTTTTCATTGTTCATATTTACTTGATATGCACCTATGTGTTGGGTAATACCACCATGTTCTCCAGAAACAACATCTGTATCTCTAATTGAGTCTAATAAAGATGTTTTTCCATGATCTACATGACCCATCACTGTTACAATTGGGGCTCTTTTTTTTAAATCAGCTCCAGGTGATGAAGAAGTTTTATCAATTTTTATATCAATTTTTTCTTCTCTTATAGGATTGTGTCCAAATTCTTTTACCAAGTATTCAGCCGTATCTGCATCAATAGAGTGATTTAATGTTGCTGTTACACCCATACCTAAAAGATGTTTAATGAGACCGCCAGTTTGTTCAGCCATTCTATTAGCTAATTCTCGTATCGTTATTACTTTTGGTATGTTGACATTTCTGACTATAGGTTTGTCATTTTCCAATAATGCATCTTTAGAGGTTGCGTTATTTTCTTTTCTTTTTGCCCTCTTAATAGATGCTATACTTCTAGATTTGAATCCAAGGTTATCTTCGTCCAAAGCTCTTGAAAGAGTTATTTTATACTCTCTTTTTTTAATAGTCGGTTTACTCTTAATTACTTTTTCTTCAACAATTTGTCCCTTAACTCTCCTTGTGGCTCTTTGCTCGGCAAGTTTTCTTTTTTCTGAATCCTTATTGATTAAGTTTAAATCTTTGTTGAAAACTTTATCTGATTTAAAACCTGATTTAATCTGATCTCTACTAAACTGTTTATTTGTTTTTCTAAATCCTGATTTAAAAATTTTTTTTTCTATTATTACTGAGCTTTTATTCTGATTTTTTGCATATCTAATTGGATCAGATTTTTTTTTAGTTGAACTTGATACTGATAAAGTTAATTTTTTCTTAAAATTTTTCTTTTCCATAAAAATTACTTAATAAACTATATTTCTTGCACTCATTATTAAATCATCTGCTTCTTTTTTGGTTAGAGCAAAATCTTCCAGGTAACCTTTAATTTTAATTTTTTCTCCCCTAATGATATCATAAGCACCAATAAGTTCATCTGAGGCCAATTCAGCAAAATCTTTTAAATTTAATATTTTTTGCTCACCTAGAGTTACTAGCATGCCTTGCGTCAAACCTTTAAGATTAACTAAATCTTCAGCCACACCTAATTCTTTAATTTTTTTTGATATTTCTTCAGCATCTTTTTTTAAATATTCTGCGGATCTATCAATTAGCTCTTCTGCTGTTTTTTCATCTATTCCTTCAATCTTGGTAATGTTTTCAATTGTGGATTGCTCTAAATCTTCTATTGAAGAATATCCTTCAGCAACAAGTAATTGTCCCAAAGTTTCATCAAGCTCTAAATTTTTTACTAAATTATCTGTTTTTTCTTTAAATTCTATTTGTCTACGTTCTGAATCTTCTTTTTCAGTTAAAATATTTATTTCATAATCCATGAGTTTTGATGCTAATCTTACGTTTTGTCCTCTACGTCCTATTGCTTTACTTAAATTTTCTTCATTTAAAATTACATCAAGCTTTCTATAATTGTTATCTATTATAACTTTTTGTACTTCCGCAGGTGATAATGCATTAACTACTAATACAGCTGGATCCTCTGACCAATGTACTATATCTATTTTTTCACCTTGCAATTCATTTACAACAGCCTGAACTCTACTTCCTCTCATACCAACACATGCCCCGACTGGATCTAGGGAAGTGTCTTTAGCATTTACACAAATTTTAGCTCTGCTTCC